>JAJEEK010000101.1 GCA_022821065.1 Candidatus Poribacteria bacterium | reverse complement strand
AACGACATGGACGCGTTTCAATTCCCTTCAAACGGGAAAGTGTAGCCAAAGTGAATGTAGGAGATCAGATATTGGTTCAACGTGATCGTTTCAATTCCCTTCAAACGGGAAAGTGTAGCCAAAGACGAACCGCAACTGCTCACATCAAAATTGATAGAACACTATCAATTTTGTTTCAATTCTCTTCAAACGGGAAAGTGTAGCCAAAGGATGAACCCCGTCATTCTGAGGAACGACATGGACGCGTTTCAATTCCCTTCAAACGGGAAAGTGTAGCCAAAGTGAATGTAGGAGATCAGATATTGGTTCAACGTGATCGTTTCAATTCCCTTCAAACGGGAAAGTGTAGCCAAAGTGGTGCCCCCTCTTGATTTTAACTTTGTTTTGATAGTGTTTCAATTCCCTTCAAACGGGAAAGTGTAGCCAAAGAAAATGATTACGAAAATCCGATATTTCACACTTTTCGCGTTTCAATTCCCTTCAAACGGGAAAGTGTAGCCAAAGCGGATTGTGCGGCTGCTGCCCTCTACCACTTCCACGACTTGTTTCAATTCCCTTCAAACGGGAAAGTGTAGCCAAAGACAATGTAGACTCTGACTATGTCCCTGCCGATGAAAAGTTTCAATTCCCTTCAAACGGGAAAGTGTAGCCAAAGGGGAACGGAAGAAGTTTTGAGGTCGGTCACGACCTGTTTCAATTCCCTTCAAACGGGAAAGTGTAGCCAAAGCGGGCTATGCACATAACATACGCGTGCAACCCGGTTTTTTAGTTTCAATTCCCTTCAAACGGGAAAGTGTAGCCAAAGTCAACAGGAGAAACGATAATGAATTTTCAGGTTAAAGTTTCAATTCCCTTCAAACGGGAAAGTGTAGCCAAAGACCGTCCTTCAAAAAACAAAAAGGAGGTACCCAAAGTTTCAATTCCCTTCAAACGGGAAAGTGTAGCCAAAGAAGTATCCCTACCCGCAACTTCTTGCTTCCAGATAACCCAAGTTTCAATTCCCTTCAAACGGGAAAGTGTAGCCAAAGCTGTATTAATGTTTGTTGTTACGAGTTGTGGTTTAGGTTTCAATTCCCTTCAAACGGGAAAGTGTAGCCAAAGACATCGTAAGCAGTCTGAAATAAACCAGGCGATGTCCCGTCAAAGTTTCAATTCCCTTCAAACGGGAAAGTGTAGCCAAAGTTCTCTTCTCCACCATTTTGAGCTGCTCATTTGTGCTGGTTTCAATTCCCTTCAAACGGGAAAGTGTAGCCAAAGAGAAGAACGCAGTCTACAAGAAATCGCTGACAGTATCGCCTCGTGTTTCAATTCCCTTCAAACGGGAAAGTGTAGCCAAAGAGTTGGCGGATGGGATAGCAATGGGAAGATAATAGAGTTTCAATTCCCTTCAAACGGGAAAGTGTAGCCAAAGTCGGATTTCGGTTGTCGGTCATGAAGTTCAGCCAGTAGAAAGTTTCAATTCCCTTCAAACGGGAAAGTGTAGCCAAAGCGACCCATCGGTATGCTACTATCGAAAGGCCTACCATTCCTGTTTCAATTCCCTTCAAACGGGAAAGTGTAGCCAAAGAGACCCCATTTTAAGCCCAGTGGGGCCGTGGCTCCGTACGCCTAAAAACAAACGCGAGCTGCTCGGGGCTTTTTTTGACTTCAAAATTTACCCCAAAAACTCCACAAACCCACGTGTGCATTGATACAAACACGATTTTTTTGTAAAATCGGCTCAGAAGTCAGGTGACGACTGGGTTCTTGGGCAATTTTTGCTGTGTCCGGACGCAATTGGTGGATCGCGTTTGTTGTTGTTATTATAAAGTATACGTTAAATCTGGGAAAATGTCAATTTTTTTTCAATTTTCGGGTGTGTAATACCAAGTGTAAAAAATAACGCTGCACTATAGAGGTTTTGAAACGCTATGGGACATCCGCATGTAAGATGGGCAATAATGCACTTCGCATGAATCAACGGTATGAATGCCTTATGGCATTCCCCGGGGCGAGTACGCCGCAGAATTGCCCTACTACGGGTTTCCAGTTTTTTATTTATCAGAGGCGTTTATTTATAGTGGATCCCATAATTAATGAGACATTCGGGGCACAGGAAACCAACGGTTTCCTATGCTACAAAGAAGATAACAGATAATGAAACACTCCAGAACGGACGAGGGGCTCCGCAATCCCTGAAATGTCTTTTTAATTCTTGATTTTACTATAGAAAACCTAACTTGCTACCTATGTGATTTTAGACGCACAAACACCGTTTTTCAATGAAAAGTGGTCATTTTTGCGAAAAACGTGGCGTGTTTCCTACGATTTTCAGCACGAAGAGGCACAGGCTAACAGCCTATGCTACAAAGAGGCAACTTGGGTTATAGAAATGGTACAAAGTTTTTGGAGAACGAGGCATTGATTTTTAGGTTGGCAATTTGGGTTGAATCTGTTATCATTTTTCTTGTCCGAGTAGGAGGCGCGGTTTCAAGCGCATAGAACTCGACGACGAAGAACCGATAATGCCGTGATTAGAGCAGTCGTAAAAACAAAAAGGAACGCCAATGAAAAATTGTGAAATACGCTTGCTTGTGATTTTATTGTGTTGTGTGTGTATATTCGGTTGTGAGAGGGCGCAGAAAGTCGTTAAACCGCCTGTAGCAGTTGACTTGATACCGGATCCGAATTTAGCGGCTGCGGTGCGTGAGGAACTCGGTTTGACGACAGATGACATACTGACTGCGGAGGTGTTGCAGAACCTGAGAATACTTATAGCTCAGGACCGTCAAATTGTAGATCTCACGGGTTTAGAATATGCTGTGAATCTGACAAAACTGCCTTTGGTCGAGAATCAGATATCGGACATCGCCCCCCTCGCGGCGAATAGCGGCTTGGGCACCGGTGACTTCCTCAGTTTACAAGGGAACCCTTTGGACGAGGCTGCCGTTCGCATACATATTCCTGCACTCCAAAAGAGGGGTGTTAGGGTAATACAATAACGCAAGTTGCGACCTATTTATAGACATAGCACTCCTACGAAGTGAAGAGGTGGTAAGTTATAAGTTCAGGACTTACGCAATTTTGACTGGGGTTTCCTGTTCTGTTAGATGAGATTTCTCGGTAAACATAGCGTTCTGGTGTCACAAACTATGAAGTTTGTGGTACAAAAGAGCATCATGCGTAAGTCCTAGTTACATTTATAGAGGTTATGTAAGATGGGAATTCTAACAACGGATCAGCGTAAACAATGGAAAAAGGATGGGTATCTCGTTCTGAGAGGGGTGCTTTCTTCTGAAGAGGTGAAGGCACTGTTGGCAACAGTCGATGAAATGGATGCGGAATTTCGGAAGGGTGAGAATGTTACTGCCGATTCTGTGTTTGATAAACGGAATGTGATGGAGGATAACGACATCTTCGTTGATCTGATGGATCATCCGGTGACGTTTCCGATTGTGCGTGAACTGATGGGAGATTTCATCCAGCTGAGTATGTCTGAGGTGATTATTCGTCCGCCGAACCCGAAGGATCAAGGGTATTTGCATACGGACGGTGGACAGGCGATGCGGACGATTCGGGTGAGTCGGTCGAGTTCGCCGCTGCAGGTGAAAATCCATTACTTTTTGACGGATCTTGAGGAGTCCGACAGTGGCAATTTCACCGTTGTGCCGGGGAGCCATAATCGCACTTTTCCGGAGACGGGTGTCAAGGATGGGCCTTATATCCCTGAAGCGGTGCAGTTATGTGTGAAAGCGGGTGATGCTGCGGTTTTTCCGCATGCGTTGTGGCACGGTGTTGTGGGTAATCGTTCGGAACAGGCTCGGAAGACGCTTATCTATTGCTATAGCCATCAGTGTTTTCGTCCGTTTGATTATGAGAAGGCATCGCCTGAACTTATGGAACGCTGCACGCCGCGGCAACGGCGTTTGATTGGCGATATTGGGGACTGGAAACCGGGGTCGTATTTCTATTCTCCGGGGGATCAGGAGAAGGTAATTGGTGAGGAAGCGGAAGATTATAGTGAATTGTAAAATATGTGGGCACGCTTTAACAAGACGGGCAATGAATTGCCCTACTACGAACCGGGATTTGATATAGTTAACGCAAGTTGCCACCCATTTATCCATTTATAGACATAGCACTCCTACGGAGTGCGGGCGCTTAGATAAACCACTTCTATAGACATATCATCCCTACGGGATGAGGAAAAATCCTTGAAAAATGCTGTGGAAATCCGCAGAAACATCCAAGCAAAAATACCAACATTTGTTAGTAGCAACTTGGGTTATAGTTAGTCGATTTCGATGACGACGTATTTTTGTTCGACGGTGACGGGGAAAGTGTCGGCGACGTAGGGTCCCTTTTCGCGTTCAGAGCTGGATGCCTCAATATCCTCGCCGGTTTCGACGTGGACTTCGTATTTCCTGACGCGTCGTTGTGTCGGGTTCCACCAAGATTGCCCAGTTTTGATATCGAATTCCCAGTTGTGCCACGGGCATCGGAGGATCTCGCCTTTGCGGGTGTAGTGATAGGTGCCTGGCGTTGGTGACTCTAAGAATCCGGTGACGATGCCTTTACATAAGGGGCCGCCTTGGTGTGGGCAGCTGTTACGGATGGCGAAGAATTCGCCGTCAATGTTAAAGATACCGATGGAACGTCCGCCGATTTCGATGATCTTACTTTCGCCGGGGGGTATTTCGTCTGAGGTTGCTACAACGTATTTAGGCATGTATAGTTGTCAGTACGATTTTTTCTGCGAAAAAATCTTTCAGTTGTCAGTTGTCAGAGAGATAGTTGTCAGCCGTCAGTTATCAGTAATAGGACTTACGCAATTTTGACTGTAGACTGTTTTGTTAGCCCCCCCTGTATCCCCCCGCAAGCGGGGGGTTAGGGGGGTTGGAAAACACAGCGTTTTTGCGTCACAAACTAACAGTTTATGGTACAAAAGAGCGTTATGCGTAAGTCCTAAGTAATTCACGTTGGGTTTCGCTACGCTCAACCCAACCTACGATTAAGTTCCTTTTTCAAATGCGTAGAGGTTTCGTGCGTTTTCTGATAGGATTTTCTGGCGCAGTTCCGCTGATAGATAGCTGGGGAGTGCCCGGTCGGGGGCATCGAAATCCCAGTGTGGATAGTCGGTAGCGAACATGAGTTTGTCGTTCATGTCCATCTGTTCAAGCATCTGCTCGAAATACTCTCGTTTTGGTGGTTCTTCCATGGGTTGTGTGCTGAGCCAGAAGTGGTCGCGGATGTATTCCGACGGTTTGCGTTTGAGGTCAGGGATTTCGCTCCGGAGTTTTTCCCACGTGGCATCGAGTCGCCATATCAGTGGTGGGAGCCATGCGAAGCCGCCTTCAATGAGTACAACCTTGAGCGTTGGGAAGCTGTCAAACACGCCTTCGCAGACATAACTGATAACTTGGGTGTGGAAGGCTTGTGGCATCCCGCCGTGGTCTTCTATGTAATAGGAGGGCCACCCGGCACCTGTAATGGGACCTTGATTGCCTCCGAAGTGGATACCGATGGGCAGATCGTATTCAACGGCTGCTTCGTAGATTTTCCAATATTTTCGGTTGCCAAGCGGTTCCCTCGTCCGTGCGAGGAGTAAGATCTGAACAAATGCCGGATTCGGACCACACCGATGGATTTCCGCAGCGGCGAGGTCACCGTTCTCATAAGGCAGGACGATAGAGGCGCGTAGGCGCGGTTCGGGTTCCACCCAATCGTTGGCTTGCCAATCGTTGACTGCGCTTGCGAGTGCGGCACTGTACGCAAGATTCAGCTGCTCGCCGACAGGAATTAGCGGATTCAACACACCGTATTCGATATCCCATGCGTCGAGGAGTTGCGCCTGCATGAACCCCAAATCGGCACCGGGTGAGAGTCCTGAAGGGGGCCATGCGTCGTGGCGTGCGGCATTTAGGAGTGCGCGCGGATAGTATCCGCCGATTTGACCGCGGAGACCGAAAGTTTTGTGGTGATCCTGCCACCGCTGGGATAGGTAGGGAGACAAGCCGCCCGGTGGCACAGCGTTGTGGATATCGCAATCAATAACTGGATATTTCAAACGTTTCGTTGTTGTGTTTTCCATGGCGTTGATCTCTATGGGTTATAGGTTATAAGTTGTAGGTTAATATCTTGTGGAAATGAAGTATCCGTTAGTGCCACAATAATTTATTGACAAAGTCCGGTGCGGTTGGAAACCGCACCTACCGGGCCTGGGGAAGTTGATAGAAGGTACTTGCGTTCTCGTGCAAAATCTTACGGGTCAATGAAGCTGGTAGCTCTGATGGCAGTGCCTCGTCTGGCGTATTGAACTGATAGTGTGGATAATCTGTCGAAAACATTAACATTTCATCAGACTCCAGCTGCCCGATCATTTGAAGGAGTTGCTCCGATGTCGGTGGTGCGTCAATCGGTTGTAATGTAAATCGGATATGTTCTCGCATGTACGCCGAGGGTGGACGTTTGACCCACGGTGTATTGTTTCGGAGTCCGCGCCACTCTTTATCAATCCGCCACATCATTGCGGGGAGCCATGTGAAGCCGCTCTCAATGAGGACGACCCGTAGTTCTGGGAACTGGTTGAAAACGCCTTCCGCAACGAGGCTAATCACTTGTGCTTGGAAGACCTGCGTCATTCCAGCATATTCCTCTAAAAATGTGGAGGGCCATCCTGTTGGTGAAGGCTGAGTTCCGGGTGCGCCCCCGTACTGGATACCTATTGCGAGATTATGCCGTACTGCTGCCTCATAAATCGGATGGTAGAGCCGGTTGCCATAAGGGGTGCGGGAGCGGACAGGCAATATTACCTGAACGAACCCTGGGTGGTCACCGACGCGTTCGATTTCCGTTGCAGCGAGTTCTGGAATCTGGCTTGGGATCACAAGCGAAGCGCGAAGTCGAGGTTCTGGATCGAGCCAGTGCTCTATCTGCCAATCGTTTACTGCGTGTGCGATAGCTGCGGCGAGGTCAGGGTTATGAACGCTTTGCACTCGGTAGGCACAATTGAGAATACCGTATTCAAGATTCCAACCATCGAGTAGCCGCTGGCGAACATGCTCAAGATCAATGTCCCATGGAGAGGGTGCGTCAGGGTGTGCGGTTAGCGGTGCGCCGCGTGGATAATCGTTTGCATCAGCACCTCTAAATCCGGAGTTCTGGCAATAGTCGCACCAAAAGTCAGACATGTAGGGGTAGAGTGCCTGCAACGTCGGGACTTCGTTATGGATGTCGCAGTCAATGGCTTTCACGCCTGCTTGTGCGAAATGTGGGGATTCCCAGTTTCCCATCTGCGTCTCCTTGTTTCGACAAGCGATGGGGCGTACTGGATTTGAACCAGTGACTTCTACCGTGTGAAGGTAGCGCTCGTACCCCTGAGCTAACGCCCCGCGTCAGGATATGTATGGGCCCACTAGGACTCGAACCTAGGACCAACCGGTTATGAGCCGGTGGCTCTGACCACTGAGCTATGGGCCCTTAATTATCACTTGAATCTTAAGAATTATACGATATTTTGTATGTGATACCACCCACTACCTAAAGGTAGGGGCTTCGGCTTCATAGCAACTGCGGTTTTCTCTATGAGTCCACCGTCTTACTGTCGCTCCACCAGCAGGCGATTATTCCGAATCAGATCGGTTTTATCAGGCATTCTTGTCCTGGGTACCCCCGCCTGCAAAAAGACTTAGGTGGATAGTGATACAAGGCGTGAGGGGTATAAATCCGCAATACGTCTTACATGAACGCTATCCAATATACTTTTAGAGTGGTATGGCACTTAGCACTCGCAACCCTTTCCACGGGGTAGGTTAGGACTCTCTCAGAGATTGAGAGAGGTGGAAACCCTAACCAAGTGCTAATCGTAATTATACCACTTTTTGATTAGAGTGTCAAGATTATTTTTTTACGCAATATTACAGCCGTCTACATCCCACAAGCTAAAGCATGCGGATTTGACGGGAGAGTGTTAAAATCAAATTTTTAAGTGAATATTACTTATAGCGTAGCAATTTTCTTGTCGCATTTTAGCATAAAGGTTTCTTTGTCAATCCGGTTCGGTTGCAAACCGAACCTACCAGACCTGGGGATGAAAGTTGCCTGAGGCTTGTTGGTTTCAGGTTAGCGGACGAAATCTCGCAGTTTACGGCTCCGTCGCGGGTGCCGTAATTTTCGGAGTGCTTTCGCTTCGATTTGACGGATTCGTTCACGCGTTACATTGAAGATATTACCGACTTCTTCAAGCGTTCTCGGGTAACCGTCGCTAATCCCGAACCGGAGGGAGATAACGTTCCTTTCTCGGTCGCTCAACTCGGAGAGGACATCTTGAATCTGTTCCTTGAGGATATTCAATTCTGCTTCTTCGACAGGTGTTTGCGAATCAACGTCCATCACAAAAGCACCGAGCGGATTGTCGTCTTCTTCACCGATCGGCGTATCGAGCGATGCGGTTTCTGGGGCGACTGCGAGTGCCTCCATGACTTTGCTTGTCGAGATTTTGAGGTCCTCAGCGATTTGATCAGCGGAGGGTTCACATCCTAATTCCTGTAACAAGGAACGTTGTACCCGCCGAATTTTGTTAATGCGTTCGTGCATGTGGACAGGGATACGAATGGTACGTCCTTGGTCAGCGATTGCGCGTGTGATACCCTGCCGTATCCACCATGTTGCATAAGTGCTAAACTTATAGCCGCGCTGGTAATCGAACTTATCAACGGCTCGCATTAGCCCGATATTCCCTTCTTGAATGAGGTCAAGGAATTCGAGCCCTGATGCGCGGTGTTTGTGCCGCTTAGCGATGCTCACGACGAGGCGGAGATTCGCTTCAACGATAGCCATTTTCGCGTCTTGTGCCTCGGATTCTCCTTTATCAATTTGCTGCGTGAGTGCCCTGAGTTGTTCTCGCGGGATACCGATTTCGTTCATAAGTTGGCGGATACTACGCTGCAAGCGGACGATAGTGACATAAGCGTTTCTGATGGCGTCCGTTTTAAATTTCCGTTCAGCACTGTTCCCGCCGTTAAGCCATTTGTCGGGAATCTTATACTTCTGCTGGAGCTGCTGAATCTCGTTTTCCCACGTGCTGATCTGATATTCCGCCTGCTTGACAAGATCAGAGATTTTACTAATCTCTTCGCGATCAATCTTCAACGCTTCAAGCGTTTTAATAAGATTCTTCCGTTTCTTCGAGATACGCTTCGGCTTTTTCCCATTTCCAGAGGAGACAGTGAGACGCTCCATCTCAACGGCTTCAAGAACGTCGAGTACTTTCACGACTTGATCTCTTAATTTCTTCTCCTTATTCTGTGTTGAATTACTCGAAACGTGCATATCAATAATATCGGAAGCCCGTTTTTTAGCAGTAGCGATTTTGTACAACAGTTTCCGAATTTCGGTAATCGCGAGGACAGTGCTGAAGGTAGCCTCATGGACGGTGCGGTGTCCTGCCTCAATGCGTTTTGCGAGTTCAACCTCTTGCGCTTTATCAAGCAGTTGAAATTTTCCCATCTCGCGCATATAGACTTTTACAGAATCATCGGTATAACCGCCGTTAGCTGCGGCGATTTCAGCGATTTCAGCATCATATTCAAAATCGTCGTTTACCTCAGTATCCAGGTAATCAAGGGTGGGATGTTCTTTAAAATCCATCATCAGCTCCTTCGATCATTAATATTTTCATTGGGTGCGTCCTCAAGGTCGCGATCGCTTAAGGCGCGCCTCTCGTTTGAAAGTTTGACCAACTGCTCAAGGGTTTCTATTTCATCTGCGCCTTCGGCGCGTGCGCTTGACCGGACGCGTTGCTCAAGATCGCTCATAAGAAAAGTGCGTAATTTCTTGAGGCATCCATCTACCCTTGCTTGTAAATTGGGTGGTACTGTTTTCCGTAGCAAGATACCCGACACGAAGGCACTTAAACTCTCATCAGAACTATCGGTAATGAGCGTTTGGATATCTATAGGTGCATCATCTGTATCCGCTTGCCAGAGCAGTTGTGCAATCCTTATGTAGCGCGGTTCCGTAAAATCTTGGCAATCAAATCGAGATTTGACATACGGAATTAACGTCGGATTTTGAAGTAATGCTTCAATAAGTTGATGCTCAATTTGGGTGCGGACAGATAATTTCTGCGGTGCGATCTTGCCTTGCTTTGTACGACGCGGTGTTGGTGTTCCTTCTTTTAGACCTGCGTCTTGTAATTCCTGCCACAGTACACTTTCATCTATTTGGAGTTCCCGTACGGCATATTTGACGTATTCGCTCAATTCAACTCGGTTCTCGACGTTGATGAGCGTTTCAGTAAGTTCAGCAACGATTTGCGTTTTCACATCAATCCGGTGAATGTCCTGACTTTGAATAGCGGCTTGAATCTGAAATTCGATGAGGTTTATCGCCTTGTCTATGAGTTGTGTGAATGCTTCGACCCCGTGTTGTCGTGTAAATGAGTCCGGGTCTTCACCTGTCGGTAGCAGTGCGATTCGGACACGTAGCCCTTCAGCGAGTAGGCGAAGGAGTCCTCGCTGTGCGGCTTGAAAACCGGAGGCATCTCCGTCATAGACGATAACGACTTCTGGGACGAACCGTTTTATGAGGCGTGCGTGATTTTCGCTCAAAGATGTCCCAGAGGATGCGACAACGTTCTCGATTCCAGACTGACAAAGCATGATAACATCCATGTAACCTTCCACAAGGAGTAGGCGCTGCTCTTTATAGACGGATTGGCGTGCTTTATCGAGGTTGTAAAGGATATTGCTTTTATCGTAGAGAACGGTTGCTGGCGAATTTAGGTACTTCGGTTGATGCTCTTCAGAGAGCGCACGTCCACCGAACCCGACCGGTACACCGCGCTCGTTCTGAATCGGAAAAAGTATTCGGTTCCAAAACCGATCTTGCGGTCCATGGTCCTCGTCCTTAATCAGCCCGACATCAACGAGTTGTTGAATCGTAAAACCTTTGTCTGTCGCAGTCTTCACAAGTTCCCGTCGTCCAGATTTCGCGAATCCGAGTTGGAATGATCGAACACTTGATGCTTGGACGCCACGGTTATGAAGGTAGCGTTTCGCCGGGACACCTGTTGGGTCATTGAGAAGTTGATGGTGATAATACTCCACAGCGAAACGGTTGAGGTCTTCCAAAGTTGTATAACGTTTACGCTCAGCAATCGCTCGGGGGTCCTGATTCGGGAGTTCAATATTCAATCGGTCTGCTAACCACTCGACCGTTTCCATAAATGATTTACCTTGATGCTTTTGTACGAAGGAGATAACGTTACCACCGGTTTGGCATCCGAAACAGTAGAAAATCTGTTTCTGGACGGAGACAGAGAATGAGGGTGTTTTCTCCGTGTGAAACGGACAGAGTGCCTTGAAATCGCGTCCGGCAGCGCGCAGTGAGACCCCACATTCAGAGATCACTTCAACGATATCGCTCCGATTCAGGATTTCGTCAATTGTTTCACGTGGAACGTAGTTCCTTGTAGAAGCACGGTTCACGATGGGTCCACTCCTTTACGGCTGTTTTACTCTTTGAAGGTGACGATGGTTACGCCTTCACCGCCTTCGTTGAACGGTGCATATTGATAGTTAGCGATATAAGGGTATTCTTGCAGCGCTTCACGTACGATTTTACGTAAGGCACCAGTTCCTTTTCCGTGCGAGATACGAACCGACGGTAGCCCGGCAAGGACAGCGTTATCAAGGTACTTCCTGACCTCGTCTGCCGCCTCTACTGCCCGCATGCCATGTATGTCGAGTTCACCGGAAACAGTGTTGGCTTTACTATACTGAATATCCAGTACGGAAGGCGAGAGGTTCGCGTTCTTTTCTTTTGCGTGAACCGAGTCAATTTCGTGATAATCAACGTGCATTCGCATCGTCCCCATCAGGATCTGGATCGGTTTTTTCCCGCGCGGTTTAACGGAGATGACCTCCACGAATTTATTCCATTGTTTGACGCGTACCTTATCACCTGCACTCACTTCAATTTTCGGTTGCTTCGACTGTTTTTTCGGTTGCTTCTGTTTCGGTATTTTTTTCTGAGTTTCTATCTTCGAGAAGGCTCTTTTGATACTCTCCTTAGAGGCTTGTTCTCTGCGTATCTCGGCAATCACGTTTTCAACCTTGCGCTGTGCGTTAAGAACAATTTGGCGAGCTTCATTCTCAGCCTGTTGCTTCAGTGTCTCCCGCTCAGTTTCCAATTTATCGAAGAGTCCTGTATATTTTTCGTATCTGGCATCGGCATCCCGTAATTTATTTTGTAGATCGCGTTCATCCGCCTCTATTTTATCTCTTTTCTCCTGTAGTTCCACCAGCAGGTCTTCGACAGCGACGATATTCTTGCCCATAAAGTTCTGCGCTTCACCAACGATCTCGCTTGGAATCCCCAACTGTGACGCGATGTTTATAGCATTGCTACTCCCCGGTATCCCTATCTGTAGCCGGTATGTGGGTCGCAGCGTTGTTGCGTCAAATTCCATTGAAGCGTTTTCCATAGTTTGCTGCGTATGTGCGTAGGCTTTCAGTGCCCCATAGTGCGTCGTAACGATTGTATTGACATTTTTCTGACCGAGCCAATCAAGGATCGCCATACCGAGTGCGGTTCCTTCGGTCGGGTCGGTTCCGGCGCCAATCTCATCTAAGAGTACCAGCGAATAGTCAGCAGTTTTAGCAGTTTCGAGCATCCGTGCGATCTTGGTAATATGAGAGGAGAAGGTACTCAGGCTCTGTTCAATCCCCTGATCATCGCCGATGTCAGCAAATACATGGTCAAAGAGCGCGACTTCGCTGCCGTGTTCTGCTGGGATATGTAGGCCGGATTGCGCCATTAGCACTGACAGCCCGACTGTTTTAAGGACAACAGTTTTACCTCCGGTATTTGGACCTGTGATAACCAATGTTTTAAATGTTTTGCCGATATGAACGTCCGTTGGAACGACCCGTTCTGGAAGCATAGCGTTCTGTTCGGAATCGGTTTCGTTTTTATCAGCGTTTTGAAGATGAAATTCCAGTAATGGATGCCGCGCCTGAATCAGTTTAACAATTCCACGTGTGTTTAATTTGGGTTCAACAGCATTTAAGTGCAGGCTGAAACGTGCTTTTGCATTCAAGAAATCGAGGTCTGCTAATATGTCAAGGGTTACACCGAGTTCGTATAGATATTCTCGGACAGTGTCTGTAAGTTCAAGAAGTATTCGTCGAATTTCTCGCTGTTCCGCTTCCGTGGCTTCGTGCAGGTCGTTGTTCATTTGCACGACCCCCAATGGTTCAACAAAGAATGTTGCGCCGCTTGTGGACTGCCCTTGAACGATTCCTTTGAAAGCTGCCCGCGCCTCTTGTTTGATCGGGATGACATACCGATTATTTCGAGAGGTAATGACCGGTTCCTGAATCGCTTTCCGATGTTCTGGTGCCCGCAATGTCGCTTCAAGTTTTTGTTGTATATTTTCACGGAGCCGCGACAATTTACGGCGGATGGTACGCAATTCTGGGCTCGCTCGGTCCAGTATGCCTCCATCTGGGTTGATGCAGTAGTTGATCGCCTCAACTAATTCAGGGAACACCGGCAGTGTGTCTACGATAACAAAAAGGTTCGGAAATTCTTCTCGATCGCGTTTCTCAAACACACGGTGAATCGTTCCCGGAATCTGTGCGACTTTTCGGAGATCAAGAAGTTCCTCGGTATCTAAGATTGAACCGGACTTATCAGCCCGACTTAGCGATGCTCGGATGTCCGTTAATCCATCTAACGGAATGCCCCCGTAAAGTTGATGAAAGAATTTGGCTTCACTGCATAGCACTTGTAGATAACGCACCTGATCAAGGTCAGACGATGGTGTAAGGCTATCGACCCGCGCAGTCCCAAGTTGAGAAGCGGTATATTTTTTTAAAAGTGCTTTGATTTTATCGTATTCTAACGCTTTTTCAACACTCGATAACACGGGTTTGTTCCCCTCAGATGTGCACAGCGTTCCTTAGAAATGCAGTTGAAACGGGAATATAGCGGTGCTAGGGTTGATCTGTATTAGCCTTAATATTACCCCATGTTGTGACTAATTTTTTCCGCGGTTCAACAGGTAGGATTTCACCCTCCCGTAGCCATGAAATGACGAATACACTTCCATCAATCTCGACGAGTTCCTCGGTTTCGTCGCTCTCGAATTCATATAGGTAGACGGTGCCCCAGCGAGAATAGATCATATAGTCGCCTTCAGGCGACCAATCCGCCCAATAACCGGTTGCTTTATCAACATCAAAGAGGGCATCAATGATGCGTGTTTCGATATCAATTGTGCAGAAGGTATCAAATTCTCTATTCCATCTCATGAATAGGATGCGTCGCCCATCGGGTGACCATACCGGATAGAAATCTTTATTGAGTTCCGTTAAGATTTCTATCTCTAAGGTCTCAATATCTAAAATATAGAGGTGCTCTAACCATCCGGGTCTGGAGAGTGAAAATGCGAGTTGCTTTCCGCTCGGTGACCACGTAAGTCCCCAGAACGAATAGGGCCATCCGAAATGCGGGATTTGTGTCACTGCCTCCATCTCACCGCTTTCGATGTCCAAAAGCCAGATCTGATTGTCTTGCGGCAGTTGATCTACAGTCCAACCGTTGAAGGCAAGCGTCTTACCGTTTGGAGAAGCTGCGAGAAATCGATATGTCCCCGAAATGGGTGTGACGCGTGTTTTGTTTTTTGGACTCTCTGGATTGATGGAATAGACATCGGCTTTTCCGCCATGCCACTGTATGAAATAGAGTACTTCACCCTCCGGTCCCCACGCAGGATACATGCCTTTGTGATTGAGCGGGAGTGCCCTTAATTCATTTGTTCCCCGAATAGCGCTGGTGTAGAGGTTCCAGTCAAAACGCCCTAAATTATCGTCGAACCCGTTGACAGCATAAGCGAGGTGTCCAGTCGGTACGGCTTCACTGATTGAAGTCAGTGAAAAAGCGGTTAAAATCAACAGCGTTAAAAAAATGGTCGTTCGGATTTTTGCGGTATGAAGTGGTCTAATATTGGATTTATGTATCATTAACGGCTCCTTAAAAAGTTTAGGGCTTACGCAATTTTTCCGCGAGAGCCTTTGTATGATATGCCGTTGGTAAGGTATTTGCGTAAACTCTGAGATTATTGTGCCGACGCAAGTCTTTTATAGTGGAGCAGAGCGTTCTCATAGAGTCGGCGGCTGAGTCCTAAAGTTTCAAATTCAACGACCACATTGTAACTGTAGAGTGCGGAACTTTCTCTCCCCTCAGCATCAGCGCGCCGAGCATTTCGGACGTTGTTTATGACGGTCATCGCAGCTTTTTCAAAGCTGCCGACCTGTTTACGGAGTTCCGAAGAGAGTCCGCCGTGAATGTCTTTGTTGACTTTATACGTCCGAATCGCATCGGTATAAGCGACATACGCTTCAAAGTATTTCTTTTCGTTTTCGAGTTTTTCCGCGTTTGAAAGATCTATAGATTCACCAATAGCAGTGATAACGACTTTCGCTTCTTCAAGTAGTTCAAGACTTTTCCGTTCGAGACCTGCTTCAAGCGAGCTTCGGAATTCGTCTATGATCTCTTTGTATGTGTCGCGTGCGGCATCGGTATTACCGGATTTCTCATAAACCAATGCTTGATTAGATTTGGCTTCTGTGAGTACAAATTTGCGGATTTCTGGTGAGAGTTGCGGCGTTTCGGGGAAAGATTTCGCCTGATAGGCTTCTATCGCTTTGTCATAAGCGCCTTCCTGTTCGTAAGTGTTCCCGATCGCTTTCTGAGCATACAAACTTTCTATCTGGTTTTCGGGTTGATGGTTCTCAATAATGTGTTGAAATTGTGTGCGCGCTTCTGCATAGTTTCCCTGATAATAGAGCGTACTTGCATACTGATAGCGTGCTTTATCAGCGAAAGCTGTATTCGGATACTTCTCAAAGACTGCTGTAAGTTCGGACTGCGCTGTTTTAAGGAGTTCTTCACTTTCTGCTAATTTTTCAGGGTCAAAGAGGCTATTTTCTGCGTTTTGGTACGCCTCAGTTGCTTGGCGGAGGGCGAGGGAGGCATTCGTGCGCCGCGACTCCTGATTCTGATGATACGCTGCATAGCCTGCGACAGCGACGAGAACTACGCCGACGACGATGATAATCGTTCGGAGATTATCCTTCAAAAATGCATAGACATGCATCACCGCTTCAATAAATTTATCTTCTTGGATTTCTTCTTTCGTTAACCTTTGGTTTCGTGCCATGTTATTCCTCAGTTTCACACGATTGTTAATTCTATTGACAAGCGGGTGACGGGAATTGAACCCGTGACCCTCAGCTTGGGAAGCTGACGCTCTACCGCTGAGCTACACCCGCATTTATATTATTGTACCGTACCGATATAGCGTTGTCAATGCAATGTTTAAAACAAGAAGCGGGCATCGGCTTGACACACATTTACGGATGGAAGTTTCGCCTGATGCCCGCTTTTCGATTTAATGTGACACGCGGACTTTACCTACGCAACAGGTCAATCCGGGGTATCTATTGCAGTTTATCTAATTCAGCCAAGACCTGTTCTGCACTCAGTGTATTGTCTGGCGGTGCTTCTTCGACGTGTTTAAAGGCGATTTTTCCTGATTTATCAACGATAAATACACCGCGTGTGGTAATACCGACTTCTTCGAGTGCCATGCCGAATTCTTTAGAAACAGCGAGATTCATATCGGCAAGGAGTGGGAAATCGACACCGCCGAGGTCTTTACTCCACGCTTTGTGCGCGAAGGCTGAGTCGCGACTGATAGCGATGACATCGGCACCTTTTGCCTGGATTGCGCTTAATTGTTCGTTGAAATCCGGTACCTGTTCAGAACAGACCGGTGAGAAATCGAGTGGATAGAAAAGCACAACCAAATTTTTACCCGCGTAGTCGTTCAAGGAAACTTCAACATCTTCTTCGTTGACTGCACCTGTTAAGGTGAACTCTGGTGCAGCACTTCCTACATCTGCCATTAAAATCCTCCTATGCACGCCTGAAAAACGTGTTCAGATAATGAAAGTTCCGATTTAAAAATGTTACACTTGTGTAACATTCAGTTGTAAAAGTTATCGGTATAAAACCCAATAACTGTAAGGGTTTATGGGCTGTTTTATTTAATTTTCTGTGGTGCAAAAAAATTCAGAAAGTGTAACATTCTCAGATTAGAGATACTTATCTGATTCAGGTTTGTGAAAAATTTTAAATATTATATCATATCTTTGGCGTGAAAGTCAAATGTTTTATTCCTCATCCGTTACGTTCCGTTTTTCGCACCTTGTTCCTATTTTGTAGTAATTCTCCACTTGCAAATTGTTTGGTGTATGTGCTACTATTACTATAGTTTGGACAATTTTTTATTATTCATACGTAGAAATAGGGACAAAGGAACACAACATGAAATGGTTGACACTGCTATTTTTCGTCATCGGTATTGGACTTGTAAGTGATGTATTCCACCAAGGCCTTCTGGCGCAAGAGAATGTGGACACAAGACGGATGACAGCGACAATATCAGGATGGGTTCTGTGGGACGGACACGATTTGTCACACGCGAATATCTCTGCTTACCGAGATGCCTCACTACGAGAATTGTATATCAGTGGGATACCACAACTTGGTGACGGTAGATTCACACTCAATGTTGAACCCGGTCGATATTATCTCGTCGCCTATATTGATGTCGATAAATCTGGGAATTTCAACGTGGGTGACGGTTTCGGTGTTTTCGGGATCACAGCATGGAACGACCAAACACAAAAATATCAAATTATTGAAATAGGGGACAGAGAGACGGTTCGGGACATAGAGATTCCAATAACAGCGCGTGCAACAAATATTGATGGAACGTTTAATATCGTTCCGGAATCGGAATATCAGCCCAGTACGCTCCAACAATTCCAAGCCGATTTGCGTACGGTGACCTCCGGTTGCACCGGCACGGTTGTGTTGACGGAGGACAGCGCAAATCCTAAACTGCGTACCTCGGGAGATAAAAAAACCTTAATCCTCGCCTATACAGATTTATCTTGGAAATATCGCGCTGGCATTACGAAGGTATCGGAGTCTGGTGCGTGGATGCTCAATTTGCCGCCGGGGAAATACTATCTCATGGCAATTGTTGACAACAACGGCACGAATAGACTGGATACTGGAGACGGTTTCGGGTTTTATGGTGTCGAGAACATGCGAAAACGCGGTGAATTCCCGGAACCTGTTCTCGTCTCATCCAACAAGTTCACCGAAAACATCGACATAACAATCACTGCCACGTATCAGAAGGCAGAGCGGATGGACGGAGACAATTCAAGCATATTAACAGGTAAAGTTTCGTTGCCCGGGAACACCCCGGCGCGTGTAGAGATTTATGCTGATGCGGCTTTAGTCAACCCGATTGCGAGTGGTGAAACTGCCACGGATGGCACATTCAATATTGCATTACCCCCTGGTGAATATTATGTCATCGTTAACTTAGACGCTGACAAGGATGGTAAATACAGTGAGGGTGACGGTTTAGGCGGGTACGGAACGTTGGACATTACGACAACACCTCCCGCGCCAATCACCTTGAATGCTGGCGAAAACCTGAATATCGAACTCCTCTTAAGTGCCCGCTACGATGCAAACGGACACCTCCGCGCCACGCCTCCGGGAATTGAGGTGCATATAGATCAAGGAAGTATCACTGGACGCATCGCTTGGGACGGATATAAGATCCAACGCGGTATTTTAACACTTTCGTATACGCCAGAATTCACCGAACCGATTGCAATGCCGATCACAGTTGACGAATCGGGGCATTATCAAGTCAATGTGCTACCGGGTATTTACTACGTTATGGCGGTTATGGATGCCAACAAGGACGGGAAAACAGGGATAACCGATGGTGTCGGTATCTACGGCACGCGCTATCCGGCACGCGGTACCCCTGCGGCAATCAGCGTTTTTCCCGGAGAAACGACATCCCATATCAATATCGAAATCCTTGCCAGTTACATCGATGAAGATGGGAACATGGCGGAGATCAATGACGGCGGACGTTGGGAGATTAAAAGACTCTACGGTGAACCTGAAGATGTCTTCAGCGTCACCCGCAACGGTCGTGTAAATGAAGCGTGGAAATATTGGAGTAAAGGAATTGGTTTCCTCTGGAAAGCGAATGGTGCGGGATGGGAACTCGGAGATAGGGAACAATTTGTCCCGAAGAAGCAATCAGCTGTCGGAAACCAAGAAGCAATCGGAAACCAAGAGGTTTCCGAAAGCCGAAGGTTTCCGACAGCCGAAAGCCATAAGTTGCCGGGGTTTATCTACTTCGGTTATGACAATATAATTTGGGGGATGGCACCCGATGGCAGCAGTATACCATTTGGTGCAGGACACACGCCAACCGTCGCAAACGACGGCACACTTGTTTATCAAGATATAGACGGGAATGTTATCATTCGGGGCCATGAGACCCCGGATGGTGCTGTCTTACTTGATGGACGTGCCTTGGTACGTGATGTGTCAATTTCACCGGATGCGGAATATATTGCCTACATCCGTCCGGAGTTCGGCAATCGGAGTCGGGTTGTCATGCAGCACATTTCGAGCGGTTCGGAATACGTTGTTCCGTCAACGGCGTTGCAGAGTTTCACCCCGGCGTGGAACAGCGACGGTTCGATGCTGGCTTATGTTACAGCTGGAACAGTAGAGAACCCGGAAGCGATTCCATCAAATGCGGGAACAGTGAAACGAAACATCTATGCATTCGATCAGGTGGCAACAAGTATAGAACCGATTGTTGTATCATCAGCAGATGATGCGGAACCGACGTGGTCGCCTGCGAATCCGAACCAATTAGCGTTCACACGTACGAAGGATACTCACGCACAGATTTGGATCGTCACGTACTCGGATGTAGGCGTCCCGCGAGAACGCCAATTAACGCAGAAAGGTGGGAAACATCCGGCTTGGATACCACCTGACGGACGCTGGATCCTCTATGAAAACAACGGACAAATCTGGAAAATTGACACGCTAAACCCTGAAACCTCCGAAACACCGTTGATGCATAACGGTCAGGTCATTTTCGGACATAAACCTGCGATTGTTTCAGGTAACAGTGCCTTAACAGAAGCTAACGGTGGTAATTGATGAAAAAGTTTTACACGCAATTGACCTGTGTTGTTCGGGTTGCTATATTTCTGACAGCGTTCCTTGCTGCGAACACTGTTAGTGCACAGTGGCTTTTAATCCCTATGGAGCGCGGGAAACAGACCAATCACTTAAAGGCGTACGGTTTGACGTACTGGGCACTACAAGTTCCACGTGAGTATCGGTGTTACTGGTGGTTGAACTATCGCGGCGGTGCGTTTGTTTTGCCAGATTCTCAAGGCGTTCGTGTCCGTGCTGCGTTGATGGGCGTTCATTTTGAACCGATGAGTAACGCGGAATATACCGAAATCAAAGCGTCTGTCCTCGAAGGTAGCAATATGGACGAGATTTTACTGGAGAAGGCGCCGAAGATTGCAGTTTACGCGCCGCCGGAGGCATCCCCGTATCGGGACCCGTGGGACGACGCTGTTAAAATCGCGCTTGACTATGCGCAGATCCCTTATGATGAGATATGGGATAAAGAGGTGCAGGGCGGCATCTTAGAGACAGCAGGTTATGACTGGCTCCATCTGCACCACGAAGACTTCACCGGTCAGCACGGTAAGTTCCACGCCTCGTTTTCGACACACGTCTGGTATCAACAGCGGATGCTGATGTTTGAGGATGCGGCTGCGGAAGCGGGATTTCGGACGGTTGCCCAACACAAAGGACAAACGGCACAAATGATAGCCGACTATATCATTAATGGTGGGTTTATCTTTGCGATGTGCTCCGCGCCGGAGACACTGGATATCGCATTGGCGACGCGCGGCGGAACCGTTGACATCGTCGCCCCTGAACTCGATGGAACACCGATTGCAGCAGATGCCGAAGCGCGGCTCGACTTTCAGCGTACTTTGGCATTCGAGAACTTTAGCCTTTATACGAGTCCATACCGATATGAGTTTTCTGATATAGATAATCCGAACCCAGATCGCGACGCGCAGAGCGGTGTTGAAGATTTTAAACTGTTTGAGTTCGCCGCAAAACATGACCCAATTCCGACGATGCTCACGCAAAACCATGTTAGTGTCGTACCGGGGTTTCTCGGTCAGACAACATCGTTTAATATGGACAAGATTCGGGGTTCTATTACGATTTTAGGGCAGGTGGAGGGTACGAACTACGCGAAATATGTTCACGGCAAATTAGGGAAAGGGACCTTTACATTCCTCGGCGGACACGACCCCGAAGACTACCGCCACCTTGTCGGTGAGGGAACAATCCCGACGAACCTCGATCTACATAAACATTCACCGGGATATAGGTTAATCCTGAACAATATCCTGTTTCCAGCGGCTCGCAAGAAACCACAGAAAACGTAATTTTTAACTATTAAGTTTCTGTGCATCGCTCCACTACGTTCCGCGATGGTTTCTGATAAAGAAGTTAACAGTTTCCAGTTAACAGTTTCCAGAAAAGAGATATTGTGTTATCCGCACATCTCTTAACTGGTTGCTGGTTACTGATACACCAATAACGAGCAGTCGCAACGAAGGCGCGACGGAGAACAGAGAACGGATTATTAGCGATGGTAACGCTGACGAACCGCAAGGAAAGTTTAAAAAAATGAAAGCAGTGCTTGCGACGTGCAATTTGAATCAGTGGAGCCTTGATTTTGAGGGTAACACTGCGCGGATTATTGAATCTATTGAAATTGCGAAGGCGCGCGGTGCGCGGTATCGTTTGGGGCCTGAATTGGAAATTAGCGGTTATTCTTGTGAAGATCACTTTCTGGAGCTGGATACGTTGCAGCACAGTTGGGAATCGCTGGCGTGTATCCTCAAAGGCGGTCATACGGACGGTATTTTGTGTGACATCGGTATGCCTGTCATGCACAAAAATATCCGTTATAATTGCCGAGTCTTCGTGTTAGATGGCGAAATTCTATTAATCCGTCCGAAGATGATACTTGCGAGCGACGGTAACTATAGGGAGCATCGTTGGTTCACGGCGTGGACACACGGTTGGACAACTGAACCGTACGCACTCCCATACGAAATTCGCGAATTGACGGGCAAGCATAAAGTTCCGATCGGTATTGCGGCGGTTGCGACTGCGGACACACTACTAACAGCGGAGACGTGTGAGGAACTCTTCGTGCCGATGAGTCCGCATATCCAGTTCGGGAATGCCGGGGTCGAAATTATTGGCAACGGATCGGGTTCTCATCACGAGTTACGGAAATTGGACACTCGGATTGCGCTGATTCGGAACGCGAGTGGAAAAAATGGTGGCGTCTATCTCTACGCGAACCAACAGGGATGTGACGGTGGTCGGCTCTATTTTGATGGCTGCGCCCTGATCGCACAGAATGGCGACATCTTGGCACAAGGTTCTCAATTTTCACTCAAGGATGTAGAGGTGGTAACAGCGACGGTGGATCTTCACGCTGTTCGGAGCTACCGGGGCGCGAAAGCGAGTCGTGCTGTGCAGGCGAGCCAAACGGAACGGCTTCCGCAGATAGACATCGATTTTGATATAGGAATAGAAGGATGGGGAGAAGCCATCAGCAAAGAGGCAGTCGGCAGTCGGCAAGAGGGGAAACCTGTTAAACGAAAACCTCTTTCCGAAAGCCGAAAGCCGATAGCTGATAGCCATTCTCCAATTGAGCCGCATATACACATACCAGAGGAAGAGATCGCTTACGGTCCTGCCTGCTGGCTCTGGGATTATCTACGTAGATCGAGTGCGGCGGGGTATTTCATTCCGCTTTCTGGTGGTGCCGACAGTGGTGCGGTTGCGACGCTTGTCGGTTCAATGTGCCAATTGGTCGCAAAGGCGATACGTGAAAAGGATACTGCGGTCACTCAAGATGTCGGTCGTTGGCTTTCGGACAACGAAACACCTGATATTTTCTCTGACCCGTGTGTCCTCGCGAATCGCCTATTGTACACCTGCTATATGGGGAGTGCGAATAGTTCGCGTGAGACACAGAAACGTGCGAAACGACTCGCTGAGCAGATCGGATCCTACCATCTGGACATCAATATGGACGGACTTGTGAACGCTTTGCAATCGCTTTTTACTCGGATTACGCACAGAAAACCGAAATTTAAAGTTGAAGGCGGTAGTTATCAAGAGAATCAGGCACTTCAAAATATACAGGCGCGCCTCCGCATGGTGCTGAGTTATCTGTTTGCGCAGATGATGCCGTGGGTACGAAATCGTGAAGGTACGCTGCTTGTGTTAGGCACCGGCAATGTTGACGAGGCGTTGCGGGGGTATCTCACAAAATACGATTGTAGTAGCGGCGACATCAACCCGATCGGTGGTATCAGTAAACTTGATCTACGACGTTTTCTGAAGTGGGCGGAACAGCATCTCGGTTACGCTGCACTTGGTGAGATTATCGAAGCACCGCCGACAGCGGAGTTGGAACCGATCACCGAAACCTACACCCAGACGGATGAAGACGATATGGGAATGACCTACGCGGAATTGAGCCGGTTTGGGCAGCTTCGGAAAATGGAGCAGTGCGGTCCGGTGCGTATGTTTGAGCGATTGGTACAAGAGTGGGATCATATCCCGCCGCGCGAGGTCGCCGAAAAGGTAAAACATTTCTTTAGATGTTACGCAATCAATCGGCATAAAATGACGACACTAACGCCTTCTTACCACGCCGAATCTTATTCTCCGGACGACAACCGATTTGATCTACGGCAGTTCCTCTATAACACACGTTGGACGTGGCAGTTCCGCCATATTGATGCCTGTGTCAAGAAGTTGGAGGAAACCCAGCAGTGAATCCGCCACTCCAGCCAAATGACTGTCGGAAGAATGGCTTTCGGCTTTCGGAAACCTTCGGAAACCTTCGGAAACCTTCGGCTTTCGGTTTCTTGGTTTCCGACTGCCTCTTGGTTTCCGACTGCCGATGGCTAATGCGCCGACTGCCTCTTGGTTTCCGATTGCTGATTGCCTCTTTGTTCATTTTCAACATT
This sequence comes from Candidatus Poribacteria bacterium, assembly GCA_022821065.1. Classification (GTDB taxonomy): domain Bacteria; phylum Poribacteria; class WGA-4E; order WGA-4E; family WGA-3G; genus WGA-3G. The sequence goes on along the minus strand of JAJEEK010000101.1, from coordinate 54,654 downwards.
GCTTATAGCGCGCCGAATGTCCCACTGAACTTCGACGGATGGATTATCGATGCACTCACGAAGTTAGAAACTGGCGGTATCACTGGCGGGTTTCACCGGCAGACCGGGCCACTTTCACGAGCAAAAGTCGCAGCAATCATACGACAGGCTGAATCAAGAATACAGACAGGAAGTGTTGTTCCATCTGAGATTGATCGGAAACTCCTTGAAAAGCTGAAACGTGCTTTCAGTAGAGAACTCACAGGTAGCACAAGACAGACGATGCGTTTCCTTCCACAACTCCGAGCGACAGAACAGCGAGTAGCACCGGCACTTGAGGCAGCCTTCCATTATACAGCAGGGAGCCTTGAAGATCGGATTGCCCGCCGTCTAACGCTTTATTCGGAATTTGAAACACATAACTTTGAGCGTCGTGCGCTTGACGGAAAGACAGCAGAGCAACGGCTTGAGCAGTGGCGCGGTGGATACACTGGTGACTTTAAAAGAAGTTACTTGCAGTTCAATAGTTCACATCTTAACCTGCTTGTCGGGAGAGATTGGATTTTCTGGGGTGCGAGTCGGCACAAAACGGTTGGGATCTCGGATAATTCGCCGCCGTTTGATCAAGTCCGCCTAACTGCGATGCTTGGGAAAAGATTCAAGGCGACGGCTTTCACGACACAACTAAATTCAACGTGGTATGACGATGGCGAAAAACGGTATCTGGCGAAACGTTATATGAGCGGACACCGGCTCGATTATCAATACAACGATCGCGTGGAAATCGGTGTCGCTGAGTGGGTGCTTTACGGCGGCGACGCACAAACATTGGAGTGGAAGTATGCGAACCCGTTCACTTTTTACTATGCGCTACAATACAACGCGAAGGCTGACGATAACGTTATGTTTGCCCTTGACGCAGCGATCCGTCCGGTTGATGGTTTACGTCTCTATGGGGAATGGGTTATTGACGATATTCAATACGAATCTGATTCCAACGATCCGCATGCAGTCGCGTGGCTCTTGGGATTGACGTGGTATCCTAAACGATTTGACGGACAACTCGAAGTTCATAGCGAATACGCGCGCGTCAACCGATGGGCATATACGCATCTGGTGCCGGATAACCAGTTTACGCATTTCGGGTATGCGATCGGACACCCTATCGGTACAGATGCGGATACGATTCGGGTATCGGCATCTTATCAGTTTACTGTCTCTGCTGAAGCAACGGTACATGCGGTGCTGACACGTCACGGTGAGGGTACAATCGCGGATCGGTTTTATGGTGAAGATTTCGAGGCACTGCCGTTTCCTACAGGGATCGTTGCACGCACCACAGAGATCGGCGGCCGGTTCTCGTATCGTCCGTTGGACAGATGGAACCTCTTGCTCTCATACACATTATACCAAACCCAAAACAGTGAGCATCGTAGCGGGAAGACAAACCGCGGGCACCGACTCACGTTTCAGATGGGTTACTTACTGTAATAGGACTTACGCAATTTTGACTGTAGACTGTTTTGTTAGCCCCCCTGTATCCCCCCGCAAGCAGGGGGTTAGGGGGGTTGGAAAACACGGCGTTCCTGTATCACAAACTAACAGTTTTGCGGTGTACTCACCCAGATGCGAAGTGCATCGTGGTACAAAAGAGCATGATGCGTAAGTCCTATGTAACTTATCCCAATAGAGTGAATAGAATGCTCCGCAAGCGCGCCCTCTTCTTTATTTTTCTAACACTTGCCTTAGTCCTCGTAGTGGGTGGTGTCATCAATATCCACTTGGATCTGCGCCTGCTCGCGCTGACCCCAAAGATTTTCAAGTATAGACGGTTGATTCAGAAGTACGCTGTTAAGGAGAATTTAGATGCCCGGCTCGTATGTGCGTTGATCGCGCAGGAGTCCGGATTTGACGAAAAGGCACGAAGTGCTGCAGGTGCGCAAGGTTTAACCCAACTAATGCCGAAAACAGCGAAAGAACTCGGTGTCGAAGATCCGTTGGATGCGGAGCAAAATATTGCGGGTGCTGCGCGGTATCTACATACCCTATACCGTGCGTTCTCAGAGAGTGAAGATGCGCATCAGCATTGTTTGGTGTTAGCGAGTTACAACGGTGGTATCGGACGTGTCCGCGACGCGCAAGCACTCGTCCGGCACCACAAAAACGATGATCCGCTTCTTTGGGAACCTGTGCGTGGCGCGCTGCGCCAATTGACGCGGCAGCACGCCGATATGCATCGCGAAGTGTGGGGAATCGATATGCCTCCGCACGGTTATTTTGAGGGATTTGATGAAACGTTGGACTATGTAGAGCGCGTGATGTACTACTACGGAAGGATCCGTTTCTACAGAAACGTCCTATTCTTTCTTTAATAGAAGATGCCATCCAACTGTTCCGCTCGGTAGGCAAAGATTTTTTCTATGTCAGGACGCACGAAAAACTTGTTAACGAGTCGGTTGCCCCAGACAGCATACTCCACTGCATCCCCTATAACCACACCGTTTTCGGTTTCATCGAAGGTATGTATATGCCGCCATTGTCGGTAGGGGCCGCGGCGTTGCTCATCAGCAAAAGCGTGTGGCGGATTCCATTCGGTAATCTCGCTCTGCCAACGGAGTGGGATACCGTGAATTCTGAGTCGATAATCGATGCGCGTTCCGGGAGACATCTGAATCGGCGCAGGGGTTAGGACTTCAAAACGGAGCCACGGTGGTGTTATCAGAGCGAGGTTATGTGCGTCAGAAAAGAATTCAAAAACCTCTGAGAGGGGTTGATCCAGCGTCTGTTGTGTTTCAAAGTGGAAGATTTTCATTTCTCAGTTTTCTTCATTGTTAGCCCCCCCTGTATCCCCCCGCAAGCGGGGGGTTAGGGGGGTTCGAGTTGTGCAAGGCGTTGGTCTAATACCTGCTGTTGCTGTTCTAAACGCAACACGTAGAGCATAAACACCAACCAAACGACGATGTATGCGGCGAAAAGATAGGTCAGACGTGTTCTCTGTCCGGCATCAATTTTTTCGAGTGATCGTAGTACAACCTGTTCCACAATATCTTCATCAACAGGAACTTGAGATTCTGAGACTGCATCCGAGACCGCTTCCGCAACTTTGTCTGGTGTAATGCTGACCGGTACCTGCGTTGCGAAAAGATATAACCCCAGAATTACCACAAAACTTGCCCAAACTATTATACGCATCAAGCTGCCTCCCGAAGGTATTTTTGCTGTATGATTTCATAACGCATCTGCGCCTTCTTCATTCTATACCGGACGATAAGCAGGTATACAAAAAGTATAATGAGTGCGAGGAGTGCTACCATCCATGTCCAGCGCATCGTTGTTTCGAGACTCCATTTTGTACCGCGGTCGGGATGCAAACCGCCTTGCCAGATATCGACGGCATAATAGACAATCGGAACATCCAGATAGGCGATGATTGCGAGGACTGCGGAATAGGTCCTCCGTTTATCGGACTCTAACGCGGAACGGAGGATAAAGTAACCGATGTACATAAGCCAAAGTACGAGTGTGCTTGTGAGACGGGCCTCCCAATTCCACCATGTATTCCATGCGTATCGGGCCCAGATAGGCCCCGATAGGAGTGCGATTGTACAAAAGATGATACCGAGTTCCGCCGCTGCGACCGCTAATAAGTCGTCGTTCGGTTTCCGTTGGATGAGGTATTTGATACTAAAGACACAATTGACACCGAAGGCGACAAAAACGGTGAGTGCTGCAGAAACGTGATAATAGAAGATTTTTTGGACTTCGAGCATTGTCCCCTCAACGCGCGCGTATCCGAAGACGAGATAGAGAGAAATAAAGATAAGGACTGCGGTGATAACACCGATAATTTTTGTAGTTAGGTTTCCCACAATGAACTCCCAGTCAAGATTTCGGGACCGTCAGAGAGGATCGCCACTGTATGTTCAAAGAGCGCGGAGAGAGAACCGTCCACCGTTGTAATTGTCCAACCGTCTGGTAACATCTGTACGTCCGGTAGCCCGACGTTCACCATCGTTTCAATGGCGAGGACCATCCCTGGTCGTAGCCGTAATCCGCGTCCGGGTACGCCGATGCAGGGGATTTCGGGTGCCTCATGGAGGCTTCGTCCGATGCCGTGTCCCGAAAAACTCTGGAGTACGGAGAAGCCGTTGGACTCTGCGCCGTCCTGTAATTTAAAGGAGATGTCCCCGATGCGGTTTCCCGGTTTCGCCTCGTTGATTGCGTCGTAGAGAGAACTTCGTGTCACTTTAAGCAAGCGTTCGGCTTCCGATGAGATGTCACCGACAGGAAACGTGTATGCGTTATCGCCGTGGTAGCCGTCAATACTGACAGCTGTATCAATCCCGATGATGTCGCCGTCTTTTAGGACGTATCTTTTGTCAGGGATTCCGTGGATAACGACATCGTTAATCGAGGTGCATATTGTCGCTGGATACGGTTCGTGCTCTGGTAACTGGTAGCCTAAGAAGGAAGAGGTGGCGTTGTGTTCGGCGATTGCGTTGCGTGAGATACGTTCTAAATCGGCAGTTGAAATGCCTGGTGCGATTGCCTCCCCGATGCGCTTTAGTACAGTTGCTGCGGCTTGACCACTCCGTCGCATCTTCTCAATTTCGGTTTTATTTTTGATTCTAAGCATGTCCATTGATAATCTGTCCAATCAAAGTGTGCGCTGTAGTGCTGTCAACACGGACGTTAACAACATCACCAATCTTGCTGTCCATTTTCGGGAACACAGCGGTTTTGAAACCGTCTGTTTTTCCGTGATATTTTTCCGTTTCGCGTCGCGATTCACCTTCAACAAGTACGGCGACTGTGCCACCGATTGCAGCGGTGTTGATGTCGGCAGAAATCTGCTCCTGAAGTTCGATGATCTGTTTGAGGCGTTCGCCTTTTACTGTTTCGGGTACATCGTCAGGTAGTGCTTTGTGTGCGAGTGTCCCTTCGCGTTCGGAGTACTTGAACATGAAAGCTGAATCGTATCGGATGTTTGCCATCATCTGATAGGTCTGCTCAAATTCTTCGTCGGTTTCACCACAGAAACCGACGATAATATCTGTAGAGAGTGCGATATTAGGGATACGTTCACGGAGTTTCGCGACGAGGGTGCGATATTCCTCTGCCGTGTAGGTGCGCCGCATCCGCTCGAGCACCGTTGTTGAACCGGATTGTAAAGGGAGGTGTAAGTGTTTACAGACGGTTGGGCAGCTCGCCATCGCATTAATCATGCTGTCGGTTGCGTCTGCCGGGTGTGGTGAGGTAAATCGGACACGTTCTAACCCGTTCACTTCGCCGACAGCGAAGAGGAGGTCTCCGAAATCAGAACCGTTGTCGCGATAGGAGTTGACAGTCTGACCGAGCAGGACGACCTCTTTGAAGCCTTGATCCACCAATTTTTCGACATCTTCGACGAGGAGTTTTAGCGGCAGGCTCCGTTCTCTACCGCGGACGAATGGAACGATGCAGAAGGTACACATTTTATCGCAACCGCGTTGGATCGTGAGCCATGCGCGAATCCCGTCTTTTCTGATGGGTGCGATGTCGGCGTAATCCTCGGTTTTGTCCAACCGTAAACCAAGGAACGGATCTCGGTCTGTTAAGGAGATGTGCGCTTCCTCGTCGCGTATGAGAGAGTCGAGCGCGATCGGTAGGTTGCGGTACGCGTCGGGTCCCATAACAAGATCGACATAAGGTGCTGCTTCCAAGAGTCGGTCACGGAGGTGCTGCGCCATGCACCCGCAGACTCCGATGATAAGTTCGGGTTGCCGACGTTTGCGATGGTTGAGATGCTGGAGACGATTGATAACCTTCGTTTCGGCGTTTTCCCGTATAGCACAGGTGTTGACGAGGACGACATCTGCGTCGTCAATGTGCATCACTGTCTGGTGTCCGCTCTGTGTCAAGATACCCGCCATCAGTTCACTATCACTGACGTTCATTTGGCAGCCGTAGGTTTCAATGTAGACCCGGCGCGGGTGCGTCTGTTGTGTTCCGTCACCGGGTTTTTGCGACACCTGTTGCGGTGTTTCTGGAAGTCCGCGTTTATTGTAAAGAGGGAAAAGCGTTTGGTCTTTCATGGTTTTTTAATGGCTATTGGAAACTTTCGGCTTTCGGAAACCATCAGCAATAAGAGGTTTTTGATTAAACGAACCTCTCTTTGCTGACGGCTGACGGCTGATGGCTGATGGCTAATCGCTGACGGCTAATTCGCTGTATTTACATAATCTTTGTAGTATTCCGATACGTCCACAGTGAAAAGATCGCCAGCATATACGAGTATACGGTATTTTAAGGTACGCATCATTACAGTGCTTACGACGAAAGGTGCCGCCTGTGCAAAGAGGTATCCGAACGATGCGTCCTCAGCAAAGAAGGTCGTCTTACCGTTTGACGGATGCGGGAAGATAGCGACACCAACGGGGGTATTTTCAGCAGTGGTGAGACCGGAAAGCGTTCCCCATGCTGACACCTTTCCGTTCACTTCTAATTCCCCCATGCGTGTGTCTGCGTCTACAGCCTTTCGGTGTTCCATTTCAACCGCGTGGTAGCCGAGTCCGACATCACCTGTAAGCTCGATCGAACGCTTCGGTGCGCGTAGCGAGATTTTTATATCTACAACCTGCACCTCGTTCTGTCGAGGTTGAACTTCTACCCGATACGTCTCTATCAGGAACAGTCCGGTAGCATCCTCCCACGTTGACTCGATAGAAAACGAGTCTGAAGATGCCAGTCGTTTGCGAGTAGATACACTTCGGGCGTACTGCGCACCGCTGACGGTTCCGAGTGAGAAAGATATTCCTGGTGGATATGCCTGTCCGAAGGTCTCGTCTACCGTTGCGACCTGTCCGTCCGGTGCATAGATCGGATGCAGGGACGGTGAATTTGTGGCATCACTATAATCACAGGTCAGTATCGGAGCACTATCTTCTGTAATAGATAACGTTGTTTCGGTGGTTTGACTTTTTAGCATAATCGTTATATGCTAATTATACCACGCATCTTGTTGTAATGCAAATGTGATTTATTCGTACGCAGTACTCAGTACGGTTTTCTGCGAAAACCTTTTGGTTAATAGTTGTTAGTTGTCAGTACTCAGTTGTCAGTTAAGAGATGTTCGCTGAATTGTGCTACTATGAACCAGTTTTTTGTTAGGGAAAGTTGTTATTTGGTATCAAAATAGGGTATAATTTAAGAAAAATAAAAGGAGACGGTTATAGATGAAGCCTATTATTGGAATTACATTTTTGTCCAATATTAACAACGATTCTTCTAACAATTATATCAAGGCAATTAGCGAGTTCGGTGGTATACCTCGCACGTTGTATCCGGGTATATCAAAAGACGCTTTTGATGGTATTGATGGGCTTTTGTTGACAGGTGGTGGCGACATCCATCCCGATAATTTCGGTGAACCGTACCATCCGACCCTTAAGTTTGTTAGCGAAAACCGCGATGCATTGGAGATACCGCTCTGTCAAAAGGCGATAGAAGACGATATTCCTGTTTTCGGTATCTGCCGCGGGATCCAGGTGATGAGTGTCGCAATGGGTGGTAGCCTGTACCAAGATATTCACGAAGAATACCGACAAGATGCTCTCATACATACACAAATAGACAATGAGGATTCTCGGCATGAAATTGAGATAGGAGAGAGTCGGTTGAACGAATTTATAGGGAAAGAGATAGATGCAGTCAATTCTTCACATCACCAAGCCGTGAAAGATAAAGGCGACGGATTTGTTGTAACCGCACACAGTACAGAAGATGGTGTCATCGAAGCGATAGAGAATCCATCAAAGAAGTTTGTACTCGGCGTGCAATACCATCCAGAACGGATGCTGGAGACCGTTGAATTTCGCGAACATAGACGTAAATTATTTGAGGCGTTTATTAAGGCTGCTTCGTCTTCATAAGAATCGCGAGTAAAACTCGCTCCTACAAGGGATCGCCGCAAGATGAATCGCGAGCACAAGAAACACCGTTTTTGCTGGGGGTTTTTGCTTGGGTATTTCTGCGGATTTCTTCAGCAAAAACACTCGCTCCTACAAGAGGCATCCGATGCTAAAAATTGGCAACTAAGGAGAAACGATGTGTTAATCCGAGAACGCCGAACGTTACGAGTGCGTAATCGACCTGGAATTGCCGAAGTGTGAGTCCGAAACCGCTTGTGAGTCCAGAAATCGTGCCTAAATCGTTGCCGCCGACCTGATAGTTATAGCCGGTACGGAGTTGTAAGATATTGGCGATAGTGTAGCCTGCGCCGACAGCGATAGCGATGTCGTTGTCGGACGGACGGATGATGTCGCTCGTTAGGAGGAGCGCGTCATTCCAGAGTCTGTAGGCTGCGCCCATCCTAAAGGTGACAGGTAAACCGAATGCCTCCTCAATAAACGTCACGCGTGGACCGAGATGCTGTGCGTTAAAACCGAGTGATAGTGGCATTTGCGAAAAAGTATATAACACACCAAAATCAAAGGCGATGCCGTTGCCCGTTTCGTCGGCGATCTGTTCTCGTAAAAATTTAGCGTTCGCCCCGAAGGCGATAGAACTGCTAAAGTTACGGGCATACGAAAGGATCACAGCGAGATCGTAAGGGCGGAAAATCGTTGTCTCGTTTCCTTCACTGTCCCGTCCTTGTAAATCCCCGAAAGATAGGAAACTGGAACTCAGACCGATAGTGCCGATATTTCCGACGGGCAGTGCGACCCCAACGAACTCGTGATTGATGCCAGCGAACCATTCGTTGTGCATAAGTGCAAGTTGCGGTTTTTGGAGGCTCGCGAGACCTGCGGGGTTCCAGTAAGAAGCATACAGGTCGTCGGTCGCCGCGACTTGCGATTCCGCCATCCCGATAGCCTCCGCGCCGACACCGATTTTAAGGAAGGTCATAGCACGGGTGCCTGCGTTTTCATGAATGTCCGTGTTATCTGCTGCAACCGGAAGGCAGGCAAAAATGAAAACTACAAATGAAATGTGGGTAAAAAATCGGTTCATAAAGTATCTCCAAATACACAATGTGAGATGGATTAGGTTTTGTGGTGGAAGATTGATAACATCGGAATTAAAAGGCGCAATCCTCAACTGACATGCCTACTGGGTTTTCTGCGAAAGTGCCTTAAAATACTGTCTCAGCTGCTCGCGATACTGGAATGGGATGTCCTCAAGTTCTTTCGCATTCGGTGTGGTTTCCAATTTCCGAACGATTTCAAGGAGTTCAGGATGCAACGGCGGTACCTCTTGGACAGATGTCTCAGGGGTTTTCGCCACCTCACCTTTCCGTTGTTTACCGACATCGCGTTTCTGTAGCGATTTTAGACTATCAAGCATCCGTGTTAAGATTTGTTCCTGTCTATTAAGCACCTGTTCATCGAGTTCACCTTGCTGGAGTGCTCGTTCAACTTCGGTCATATCCTCAGCGACCCCTTCAAGGCTTCCGAGCATCTGTGCCATCTGTTCTGCGCGCTCAGCGAGACGTTCGGTTGCTTCCCTAATAAGTTGCTGCTGTGCGGCGAGTTGACGCATCATCTGTTCAATCCCTGGGGTCTGTCCCTGTTCTCGCATCTGTTGGCTGAGGTTCTGCGCCATCTGGTTCAGTTGTTCTTGACTCTCGGCAAGCTGCTGGAGCTGGTCCATCAGGTTCTCCATACCGTTAGCTCCCATCTGTTGATTCATCTGTGCCATTGCATCGAGGAGTCTGAAGATTGCCTGATTGAGGTCAGCGAGTGCCGCCCTCTGAATCGGCATTGCGAGTGTCGGTTGCCTATCCTCTAAGGCGCGTGCGGCACGAGAGAGGGCATCGTCTGAGGCGTTCAGATGCCACACAACCTCAGGCGGCACTTCAATTTGCCGGTTTCCTAATGCCCAAAGTTTGCTGGAGAGTTGTGAGACCCCTTCCGCTGTGCTAATTTCATCCGCTGCAAGTTTCTGTAATCGTAAAACCTCACTCTTAACGTAAGCGTCCGTCTGACTGGCAACGCGGAGATTACTTGTTTTGGAAAGCACTTCCTCATGGAGATGAGAGAGATGAAGTGCGCTTTCAACAGCCTCACGCATAACTGTCAAGGTTTCGTTAGCGTTGGCACCTTCCATGAACGCCAAAGCATTATCCAAGCTTTGTGCGAGTTCTGTCAGCGTCTGTTCCGCCTCACGCCCTGATTTCAGTGCTTCGCTATTCTGTTCGCTTCGGAGCTTCTCACTCGTCGCCGCCAGTGTTTCAGGCAGCTTATATTCTTGCGTAAACTGATTCAGACGCTTGATTTCATCTGCGATCCGTCCTATCTGCGGCGGTGCGTTTTCCTTATTTTCTGCGAGTTCTCGCATCTCAGTGCCGAGTTTATCCAATTTTTCGCTGAGTTTCCCAAATTCGTCGCCGATTCGATCTTCTTTTTTTGCGAGTTCGTTCGTGGGTGCGGAATCCAGTGATGCTTCCAACGTATCCATCAACGCTTTCTGCTGTTCGGCGAGTGCCTGCGCTTGCTTAGCTGCTGCCTCCAATTCCTGTTGAAGAAGAATCTGTTCATAGAGCGATTTCGCGCGTTCGAGCTGCTGTAAAAACTGCTCTTGGCTGAGATTCGCATCCGTCATTGCCTGTTCCTGATCTTGCATCTGCTGTCTTGATAACGCCTCTGATAATTTTTGTAAAATCTCTTTATGTTCCTCAGAGAGTGCTTGCTCCATCAGGTTCTGCAGTTCCTGATACTTTTGTATCGTCTCTGCATCAAAGAGTTGGTTCTGTTCCATCTCTTTGGCAGTCTGCTTCATATCATCAACTAACTGTTTTGCTGTCTGCTCAATCTGTTTCTGGTTTTCAAGCACCTGTTGCATCAAGTTTTCATCGGTGAAAGTGAGTTCCTGACGTCTCCTAACTTTACCGAGGAGCGTATCAATAAGCCCCGTTGCGTCCGCCTGCTCATCAACGAGATCTTCAAGCCCACGCTGTTCCGTCTCCTGTTCTGTCGCTACTGAATCATATAATTCGGAAAGCGACGGGAAACGGAGCGTATAGGTCGGAGATTTACCGATATTCGGTCCGGAAACATTGTCGTTGTCCAAGGCTTGAACGTAATAAGCGAGTGTCTCACCCGGAAAGATACCGATCGGATCCACATCCCATGCATACGCTACGGAGACAGCTCTACGGACAGATGCGTTATTTACATCCCATCGTTTTAATGGAATATTCATCTCCTCAGCCCCTTCAGTTTCAACGCGGTATACGAGTTGGAGTTCTTGTACACCGTAGTCGTCTGAAGCCTCTACCTCTAATTCTATCAACATAGCATTATCCAAAACAGTGTCCCGCGCCGGTGAAACGATATTGACTTCAGGCGGTGTATCTTTGAAAACGGTCAACGTATAATTAATCGGGTCGCGATTCGCAAAGCCCTCAGCATCGGTTATACGGATACGATAGTTTTCAGTCTGCTGTGCGATAAAGGCACCGTGCATAGCGTGAGATGTTGGAGCCGCGTTGGATGCTTGCGCATTAAGAATAGACTGTGTCGTCGTAATCTCTAACGGCAGATCGCCGGATTCTTCAAGCGCGAGGCGCGCCTCGGTAAGCGGTTTGTTAGCCCGTCCTGTAAAGGTAATTTCTGTTCCAAAAAGTGTTTGAATGTTACCGGTATTCATTGGCAGTGTCTGCGGTTGCAGCTGCGTGTAAGTCGGGAAACTGAGGCGATACTGGAATTCCGTGACAACCGGTTCATCGCTGATTGTTACCTGATACTGCGCTGATGTCACACCTTTAACGTCGATGTAATATTCAAGTGGACGGTTCACATTTTCAAGCGTCCCACGATACGTCGGGACCTCCGAACCGTTTAGCGGTTGCATCGCCAACAACTGCCATTCGGCTGCTGATACACCCTCATCGCCATCTCCAACACGGTAGCGTAGCGTAACAGGCGCGCCGATGTGTCCACTGACCTGTGCGCTGACGTTAACATCGGTGCCGCGTTGAATCTGCGTGTTACCGGGTTCGATGTCCGTGATGTGGATGGCATCTTTTAGACTGCCTTGACTATTCGGTAGCGTCTTTGGCAAGGTCTGGAAGGTATGCGCGAAACCGCTGAACGCGTTCGGCAAGAAAAAATGAGCGATAAGCAGGAATCCGATCCCTGCGACAGCGATGCCTGCGTTCTGTTTGATTTTCCGAATCTCGTTTTGAAAGACTCGTCTATGTTGAACATTTTCCATGTCCCGATCGGTTTGAAGAATCACGTGTTCAATAAATTCTGGGGCATAACCGAATCGGTTATCTGTCAGGTTCTTCCAGAGTTGAACGGCACTAAGGATCCGGTTTTCCGATGCCAATTCGCTCTCAGTGTGTGTAGATTCAAGCCGCAACGCGACTGCAGCATCAGAATGTCTTCGCAAAAGCGGTAAGATAAGCGTTCGGATCAGCGTATAAATGGCAATCCCGATGGCTAAAAGGAGTACAGCAATGCGCATCCAAAACAAGAAAGCGGACTGTGAAACTTGGAAACTAACGGTAAAAACAGCGAGCATCGCCACTGTGATGAGTGCTAAAACACCGATACACTTCAGCAAGCCTTCAGAGAACGTGAGCCACCACCACTGCCGCCGAACCGTGTGCAACCGAGCGATAAGGTTTTCATAAGCCTGATTTACATTTTGTGTGTCCATTCCATCCGTCCCCTTAGTGTGTCAGCGCATATACAGCGATATTAACCGCCATTTTCGCAGCGAGTTCGCGTACCTGTGGTGTATCTTCTGGATGTACATCGGTATCCTCAAGTCCGTCACCGATGTCAGCACTATAAGCATAATAAACGACCATACGTCCATCGTGAAAGAGACCAAACCCTTGTGCCGGTTCGCCATCATGTTCGTGAATTTTCGGTAGACCTTTCAACTCGTAAAAACAGCGATAAATCAGATGTGTGCTCGGTATCGGTTGAAGTTCTTGTTCTGGGAACACTCTACGGATTTCACGTCTAAAACTCTCGTCGAGTCCATAGTCATCGTTGGCGAACAGAAATCCACCGTTCATGAGGTAGTCTCGTAGTGCCTCGACCTCGCTTTCAGTGAACCGGATATTTCCGTGTCCGACGAGGTAAAGCATCGGGTACTGGTAAAGCGTGTGATCCGTTAGTTTTATGATGACTCGATCCTCAGCGGTTTCGATATCTGTCCGCGTCCGAAGGAGTCGGAGCCAATTCTTGATAACAGTTGCGTCTCCGTACCAATCTCCGCCGCCACTATAGTGGACCTGGGCGATCGTTATCGGTGTTAGAGATGCCAGCACTCCTTTTCCGACAAACACCGCTGCTGCTGCGCAGAACAGGAGACAGAAAATTAAAAACGGTTTCCACTTTATTAATCGTATCATAGCGTCCTGTCCTTTTAGGTTAAACCGATCCGTTTGCGTAAAAACCATTCGGTGCCTAACAATCCGACAACTGTAAGTAGAATCAACGGATGTGTCCAGAGATCGCGTTCTGCATCGACAAATACAGAATTTTGGACATCAGCGATATTTTTCGGCACCGATTCCGCGTCGGCAATGCTGAAATAGGTGCCACCGGTTTCCGATGCGATCCGCTTCAACAAGTCCTCATCGAGTTGCGGTGCCTCTAATTCGGCGAGTTGCGGATGCACGAAGATATCAACCTGATCTTCACCTAATATCTGACTGCCCGACTTCGCTGTTGCCCGAATGCGGTAGGTGCCGTTGTGTAGAAGTGTAAATTGCGTTGTATAGAGGTTGTCAGCACCAGCGATCGCATCCGATGGCGACAGGGATTCATCTACATTTTCATGCACACCTTTAATCTGGAGTTGGAACGGGGCCCCCTCAGGTGGAATCACCTCAAATTGAACTGTCGCATCTGCCTGCTGCGTTGTGCGGTAGACTTCGGAATATAGCGACGCTGTAACTGTCGCAGTGTCGCCTATCGAGTATGTCGTTGCATCCGTGGTCAGATGTAATTTCTCGTCATCGGTATTCGTTGCCATCCACCGCAATGTCTGTGCCCAAAAACGCGAATAGAGATCGTGATAACGGATGTCTTTAAAGGCGTTCGTGCCGAAATCCCAATTCCAGAGACCTTCCGCTGCAATGAGTAGACTTTTGCCTAAACCTATCCTCTGAAACATCAGAACTGGATGCCCTTCGCCGGTTTCCATAAGCGTCGTCGCGCCCCCTCTAAGACGGAACCCGCTAAAGGTCCGGGATAACGCTGGCATGTTCCGCCAAATCGCAGCACTATTCGCCTCTAAAACCGACGTGTCCATCAGTTGCAGCATCGGATGGAATTCACCGGACCGGGTGAGTTGGACTCCGGATTCCTTATCGTGTCTGCGACATCCATTTACCGGAATATCTATCGGTAAAAGCCCTGCTAATTCTATATTTCGGATACCGTTCCTTCCAAGCATTCTACGAGATGGAAGAAAGATTACAGATTTCCCTTGTGCCTCAACGAAATCGACAATTGCGCGTTGTTGTGCTGTCGTAAGATGTTCCTCACCTAAATCACCTAAAATCAGAACGTCATATTTTGAAAGTTCAGTCAGTGTTTTGGGAAACTGTGTGGTTTCTGATGTCGGTGTCGTCTGCGGGTAATACCCATCTAAACGACTGAGCAGGCTATCCGTCGGCGGAAACCGTTTAGCGTTATTGCGTAATAAGATTGCGCAAGTCGCCTCAATATCAGGATCGCGTGCCAGTGCGCGTTTTAGGAACGCGTACTCCCATCTCGGTCTGCCTTCAAGATAAAAAACATTGAGCTTCGCTTTCACCACTTTCACTGAAAACGTCTTCCGATTGTTCGCGTCTGTCAGTTCACCATCAAGCACTGGCAGTTCAACGGTGTATTGGAAACTCCCTTCAACCTGCGGTGTCAATTTTAATTCAATTTCCTGTTTTGTTGTCGTAGTGCTTGTAAGTGTTGCGTTCTGTGGTGGCTCGAATGTTAAGGTTGCGGCATCTACTACGGTATTGCTTTTGGGTTCACGGAGAGACAATTGTGTTGTTTTACCGGTGTATCCTGTCTGCGTGACCGTCACGCGGATGACGCTTTCGTGGTCTGTATATGCGATCGGCGTATAGTCAATACGTTGGACCTGAATATCTTTCGGTGGTTCTACAGAACCGACACCGACTGTGTAGATGGGGACCTCCAGCGCGGTAATATCGTCCAAGGGAAACTGCCCGGAGTTGTGTCCGCCATCTGTGACCAACAGAATCCCTGCAGTCTGTTGCCCTTTCCATGCTGAGGCAGCTTCTCGAACAGAGGTACTAATGTTGGTAAGTGTCCCGCTCGGTTCAAATTGTGGTACGCTTTCGCTATCAAAATTTTCCGGTAATACTGTATTTTGATGAAGACCTGTGTCAAAAGGGTAGAGATGGACTTCAAAGCGATCGCGTAGACTTTTTAGAAATTGTCCTTCAGCATTAGAAAGGAGGGAATTCACCTGATCCAGTCGAGACATCTGTGTTTTATCGTTTGGTGTGTCAATTAGTTGCATGCTCCGCGATGTGTCGACTAAAACAGAGAGGTGCGTGGGTGGCGTGATGTCTTTTTTTTCAATGACGACGGGTGCCAAGAGACAACAGAGCAAGATAGACGCTGCACAGATCCGCATTGCGATAAGCAAATATCGGTACCTTGGATGCATAGTGTGTGCTATCCGTAGGTAGACCAGCAGCGTTATGCCGATCACAACGCCGATACCGAGTACAACTGCCCAAGCGGGAAAAAAATAGGTGAATCGCATACTTGTCCTAAACCGTTTTAGGATATATTATAGTCTAATGACGGCGTTGATGTCAAACAGATTTTAGAAAATAGGTTTGACAATCGGTCAATTTCTATGTTAGAATGTGAGTAAATCACATTTCTACAGAGGTAGGCAAAACATGGCGGAACAAAATAATAACGAAAACACAACTGAAACGCAAAGTCAGACTGAGGCGGCAAGTGGTATTATCATCAACGCTTCGCAGCTGCAGTCTATTGATATTAGCGAGCGGTTCATACACTCAAAAACAGCAAACGGTTGGCGTGTCGAATTAGAAGCCTCCGCCCGCGTTACGATTAACTTTATGACGAGTATGCGGAAGTTTGAGGTTACACTGATGCAAGGTGATAGTATCGAGCGCGACGGTGAAGATTTAATTGTGTTCAGGAATAAGCCTGCGGATGAATACCGATCCCAAAGAGGTGTTTCCAAATCGCCACTTGCACGAACAAGTAATGAACGTTCAGCGTTGATACCTGACCCGCCCGAAGAGAGCACAGTTTAGCTCATTTTTTATTCGGCAAGACAGAGGAGGTGGCTCCCATTCTGGAACGTATCTATCGACTCCTCTCAAGCTTAAAAGGTGGCACAATGATCCCAACGGAAATCGTGCTGAACCCGCAAAGTTACGCGAAGATCGTCTCAGAACTTGCTGATATCCTCGGTAGTGAAGGCGTATCACATTTGCAACTTGCACACCATCTCGCGTTGACGGTTTCTATCCAACACGAAAACACGGACCTCATTGTTCTGAAGGAATTGATGCCTAACCCGTGCCCTGTCTGCCATCGTCGGTTGACATTCCTCCGAGAAACAATTGACCGTTTTGAGAGCGATGACGCCAGCCAGGTCCGTTGTCCGATGGGTCACCGTTATCCTGGTGAACTGAAGATATACTATCTAAGCATTTTTCAAGATAGTGTCGTCGGAGAGAAGGAGAAACCGGTCACGGTGTGTCCAGAGTGCGGCGGCGAACATATCCAGTATTTGGGAGCAGACGTGATGTTTTGTCTCGATTGTGATTGGGATAGCGGGATGGAACCACGGTATCAGATACGGAGAGATGGCTCGTAAACGTAGAATTTTGTTCAGGAGTTTTATGAGTAGGCGCGCTTTGTAAGCGCGCCTATACCGTTTTAATGGTAATGACCGGCGTGCGGATCCATCGCCGCGGGCTGCGGTGGTTCTTCAATCTCAGTGATAAGCGTTTCTGTCGTTAGGAGCAGCCCCGCGATGCTTGAAGCGTTCTGAAGCGCGGAACGGACGACCTTCGTCGGGTCAACAACACCGTCTTCTAACATATCACCGTATTCAGCGGTGGCGGCATTGAAACCGTAATTGCCTTCAGCCTCTTGGATTTTGGCAACGACCACGGAACCTTCCATACCAGCGTTCTCCGCGATGGCGCGGACAGGTGAGAGTAAGCTCCGGCGAATAATATTGAGTCCTGTCTCTTGGTCGCCTTCTAACGTTAAATCGTTGAGTGTGGCTGCAGCACGTAAAAGTGCGATGCCACCGCCGGGAACAATCCCTTCCTCAATCGCTGCGCGCGTCGCAGCAAGCGCATCTTCAAACCGGGCTTTCTTTTCTTTCATCTCGACTTCTGTCGCAGCACCGACGTTGATAACAGCAACACCACCAGCGAGTTTCGCAAGCCGTTCTTCCAACTTCTCACGATCATAATCCGAGGTCGTCTCCTCTATCTGCCTGCGAATCTGCGTAACCCTACCATCAATAGCCTCTTTCTCACCGTTTCCGCCGATGATCGTGGTATTATCTTTGTCAACGATGACGCGTCGCGCTGTACCTAACATCCCGACGACAATGTTTTCCAAACGGATACCCGTATCTTCGGAGATAACTTGACCATCTGTCAGGATAGCGATATCTTCTAACATCTCTTTGCGGCGGTCCCCGAACCCCGGTGCCTTGACTGCAGCAACATTAAGTGTTCCGCGGAGTTTGTTCACGACTAAAGTCGAAAGTGCTTCACCCTCAATGTCTTCAGCGATAATGAACAGGGGTCGTCCAAGCTGCATCACCTTTTCCATAATCGGCACAAGGTCTGCTACTGTTGTAATCTTCTCGGTATTAATGAGAATATATGGATTCTCAAATTCGACGATCTGCGCTTGGAGGTCCGTTACGAAGTTCGGTGATAGGAACCCGCGATCGAACTGCATCCCTTCAACGATATCCACCTGCGTCTCTGAGGTTCTACCTTCCTCAATAGTGATGGCACCGTCGTTTCCGACCTTATCAATCGCTTCAGCAACGATTGTACCGATGTCGCTATCATTTGCGGGGTCGTTCGCTGCGATGGAGGCGACTTGTAAGATTTCTTCGTGTGTATTCACAGCACGGCTCTGTGCGGTGATCGCATCAACGGCAGCACCGACTGCCTTGTCTATACCGATTTTCAACTGCATCGGGTCGGCACCAGCCGTAACGTTCTTCAACCCTTCGTGAAGAATTTCTTGCCCCAATAGCGTCGCTGTTGTCGTTCCGTCTCCAGCTATATCGTTTGTTTTCGTTGCGATGGATTCAAGTAGTTGGGCACCCATATTTTCATAAGGGTCCGGGAGTTCAATTTCTTTTGCGACTGTAACACCGTCGCACGTCACCAGCGGGGCACCGAAAGACTTTTGGATGACAACGTTTCTTCCGCGTGGTCCGAGGGTAACCTTCACAGCATCGGCGAGTGTATCCGCACCGCGCTTGAGCGCTACCCGTGCCTCTTCGTCAAAGATGATTTGCTTTGCTGGCATCGAATTCCTCCTCTATCAATTTGAGTGTTTGTTATATTCAGACTTAAAAAGCGTTGCGATTGTAAATCGCTTCCATAATTATAGCATACACACTCGGTAAAGTCAATTTTTTATGCGTGCTGAATGCCGTTCAGAATCCAGAACTTGACACCAGAATGCTAATAAGGTATAATACCAATAAAAATCCAGATACAAAAATAGTTATTTGAAGTATGTTAACCAATCGAATTACGGAAAACCCTCTACTTTTACGGGAAGGCAGGAAAACACTGATATCCCTACATGGGGAGATTAAGAAAATCACTGACCAGTTGAAAAGAGGGAATATGAATCCCGGAATAGGAAACAAACCGATTGGTAACAGAATCATCGAATCACGAACCCGCGGTGGTGGGCGAATCTATTGGAGAATTAGAGGCAGTCAATTTGAAATCTTAGGAATTTCTGGCAAAGATAACCAGCAGAAGGTTATTGATGAGGTCTTAAAACATTTTGGAGATAAATAAAAATGGATAAATCTTACATAACTTTACAACATAACGGTTACAGACTAACAATCTATAGCGGAATTGCCCCTCTGGATCCGGATAACGATAATGTTGATGTTCAGGTTACTTTTCCGAACGGTGACAATTTCTCTGCCACCTTTTTTACGCTCCAAAACATTGATGCCTTGATGCAACACTATACAAAAACTGGCGAATGTGCTGCCGGTTCGTACTTCTGGGCATCTAACATGATCATCGTTCAAAAGCTTACAGAACAGGCGATCTGTGAAGCAATTGATGATTTGTTAGCAGGAGAGGAATTTACGTCTATTTTTTCAAAAAATTCGGAGCCCACAATTGTTTCTCCCAAAGATGGAGAGGCACTCTTCAAACGTTTTGATGAATCTTTACAGAACTCCTAACCTAAAGAAGAAGGTTTTTCTGGTGTCTTACCTTGCTCTTTGCAGAATTCAATGTACCCCTCAATGGATTTTTGCATCTCTTCGCGGAGTTCTGATACAGATGCACCATAGAACGTGATTACGTCGTTGGTGTTAATCACCGTTCCGTGAAAAAGGTCAATTTCTGGATCAAAATCAATAGTTCCTATATAGCCCTTATATTCAATCATAGCATAATCCCAACGGGAAGTGTTTTTTTATTCTGTAGACGATGGCACAGCGGGTTCAACATACAGCGTCTTTTCACGCGTATAATGCACGTAGCCTGCGACGTTGCCTTTCCGTTTCACGACATACCGCGCCCATGTATAATCAACCGGTACATTGCTGGCGTGGTGCGCTTTGCTGTAGTAGGCGGCGAGTTGTGCGGCTTGTAATAACGTGGGCATCGGAATATCCGGACGGTTCTCTGGATTACGGATGATGACATGCGAACCGTGGATCTGTTTGGCGTGGAGCCACATATCGCTCGGCTTGGCAATCTGACGTAGGAGCAGATCGTTCGATTGGCTGTTTTTTCCGACATACATCTGGAAACCGTTGGTAGAGGTATACCTGCGGAAGGGACCTTCACCTGCCGGCTGTTTCTGCTTTTTGCTTTGCGGAGCTTTGAGATAGCCGTTTTCAGTAAATACACCCCGAAGGCGTTGTAGGTCTTCTAAAGTCTTCGCGGATTCCAACTCGGATACGTAAAGCTGCAATGTCTCCTGATCGGCATCTAAATCTGAAATAAGCTGCTGGATACGCGCATACCCACGTTTCGCCTTTGTGTATTTCTTGAAATAGGTTTGCGCATTTTCGGAGGGAGTCTGCTCAGGGTTGAGTGTGATTGTCAACTTTTCGAGTTCTGGGCTGTAGTAGTTCTGCAACTCGACCTGTTCCTGTCCGCGGGTCATCGTATGTAAGTTCGCGAGGATCAATTCGCCTTGGATACGGTAGTCTTCCGATTTTTCTGCGCGTTCCAAATCCTTTTGCAGTGCCTTTGCTTTCCGACGGATTAGATTTTTCTGTTTTTTCAATGCCTGTTTCAGGACATTCCGTTCAGAGATGAGACGCTCCTTCAACGTGATGGCATCGTAGTACGCAGCGATAGCGTCGTTCATCGTGTCAAAGGCTTGTGCAGTGGCATTCGGATATTGCTGTAGCGGTAGTGCGGACGCTGCAATCGGTTCGGTGCCATCCATGAGCAATTGCGGTGTTGCGTTTTCCGGATCGAAATAGGCGATCACCTGCTGGTAAGCGTCCCAGAGCTCCGTCTTGGCTGCCCGTGCGACGACTTCTTTTGCCAGTGTTGGACTAAAACCGTCTATTTTGCTAAAGAGTTCTCGCCATCCGATTTCTGATTGTCCATCAAACAGTTCAGTAAACGTCTCCTTGTCCGGAATCAATGGTGCGACTTTTCCTTGTTGCGGTGGTAAAGTATACCTCTCACCGGGTAAAATTTCTCGGTGTCGGTTCACCGTCTCATCAATGCGTTTGAGACTTTCCAGAATCCTATCGTCTGATGCATCGATGAGGATAATGTTGCTATGTTTTCCCATCAACTCAGCAATAATAACTTTGGGAGACGGTTGTATCGGTTCATCGGAGACGGGTTGAACGGTGATTTTAAGGATCCGATCCCAACCGACCTGCTCAATCGCGGTAATCTTGCCACGTCTGAGGTGTGTGGTGAGAAAATCTGCGAGATAAGACTGTTTTTGACCCGGTGGCGGTTTTTCGGTGAGATGTACGCGGGCATGCACCGAATGTGCGGAGAGCGTCAGCCAACGCGTTTCGGCAGCATGACCGACCTTGAACGAGAAGGTGTGTGCGTTCACCTGTTCAATATGTCGAATCGTGCTGCCTAAAATGGATTCTCGGAGTTCTTTGGTAATAACGCGTAACGCTAAACTATCGTAAGACATGGTAAAACGTGCAAACTTTCAGAGGCACTCAATCCTTTTTGTGACAGTTATCATGTGATTTTGGCACCGAAACATATTTCCATCCAAGTGCTTTGCGTTTTTTATTTTCTGCTTTCAAATAGTCGGAAAGTTCCTTCACGGAGTTAAATTGAGCATTGAATTCCTCTTTCATCCGATAGCATTCCTCAAGCACAGCATCCGTATACATATCAACTTTCTCTCTCATTTGAGCCTCCTCAATAATTTCTCTTGGCGTGCAAATAGTTGGTGGCTGAAACCCTGCTGCGTGACAGACCTCATTGATGAGCTGCCTCTTTACTTCATTTACAATATGCTTATAGTTCCAAGAGATCAGGTAATCAATACTATTAACTGCTGCAAAGGCTATATGTTGGGCATCCGAGCGTGCTTGGTGTGGCACAGCTCCAGCATCTATCAAATCTTGTGTAAGCTTATCCGCATCCAGAGATATGTCCAATATCGTTAGGTCGGCTACTACATCAAACCGACGCTGTGCTGCCTCAGCATCACCTTTCAGGATTTCGCTGATAACTATATCTGAAACAACAAATTCATAATCGTCGGCACACTCTTCCCACAATTGGCGTGTAATTTGTTGCCGATAAAGTAATGATGCCTCATTACTTGGGCGCGCAACCAAGTAACTTATGACTGTTGTTTCAAGATAGAGTTTTGGTCTTATGGTTGAATATTGTATCATGAGGTAACGCTTCTGTCAAATTGGCGATTTTCGACTCCGATTGTCAAACAGGATATAGCACTTAATCTTAATGGTATCGCTTCAAGTCCTGTGTGATCCTGCGGAGTTGTGTTTGGATGTTTGCTGGCACGCGTGGGTTGAACGGACCGCCGGTGCCCGCGGCAATATCGTCGAAACCGCTTAGGAGCATCGCTTCAACGACTGCGGAATAGTTATAAATCCGCTCATTCATGAAACGGATTTCTTCAAGGGGTGCGATGTCGGCTTCAATTTGGGCAGAGGTCTCGTAATCGCCACGACGTTGTGCGTTGTTAATCTCATCCGAAGCACGTGCGAAAGCAACTGCGATGCCGGAGGTGTGTCCGATCGCGCCTAATTGTGCCGGACGCGTACATCTATCCCCGATCCCCCACATCACAATACCACTATCACCGACACCTTCAACAAGCGGTTCAACATCCTCTTCACCCGTCCCGATCTTCACACCGATGAAATGTGGAGAGTCGTTCAAAAGACGGATAACCGCTGATAAATCACGTTTCTGACGGAAATAGTAGAGAAAGCGTGCGCCGCAGGCTGTGCCGTATTTCTCGCCAAATGCCATGTACTGTTGGTAGACACCTTCAGGGTTTGAGACACCAGTCAGCGGCATAAGTAGATATGCATCTGGCGGTCTTTGGAGTTCGGACTGTGCTTCGATGAGTTGACCGGCTTGGTGAATGGGATTGGGTACGATACCGGAGATAAAGATGCCGTCATCACCGATCTGTTGTGCGGTTTTGTCAATAATGCGAAGCTGCTCGGTTTCACGGATGTGATGAATCAGGCTTGTTCCAGCGATAGCGATAACGCGCTTTCGACCTTCATCAAGGTAGTTGTTGTGCATCAAATAGTCGATGTTTTTGGCGTGTCCAGTATAGTCAACTTTACCGTCTTTGAAAGGGATGATCGGAATCGCGGTAACCGAATTAAGCGCGTCCAGAAGTTGTGGTATCTCTAATGGCATAGTGGCTCCTTGTGATGAAACTAAAACCTTTTCCGTAGAACAATAGCCCCGGAGGTTGTGCCTGTCAACATGTCAGTTTTAATATCTATATCAAACATTCGGGTTTGTGCCAGCGCTGCTGTATTTTCTAAGCGTGCGTTGATACGTTTCGTCGTGATACGCGCCTCCACGGCACTAATAACGTGGTTCAGAATCGCCAATCCGAGAAAAAATCTGGCGCGTTCAAAGGTATCGTTAGCTTGTTGCCGCAAACCATACGCTTCCAACCGGTTTTTTGAACTGATACCTTTATCCTCAATATCACCATGTTTCTCGTTTTTTAGATCTGGGTCAATATCTGCCCAGTACCACTTACCGGTGCGTTCGCGCGTCGTCTCAGAATCGTAGACGTGATTCCACGTCTCATACTGCGTAGCGTGTTCAAAATCCTCTATAGGGTCCCAATCTTCAAAGGAACCTGCGCCGATAAAGACGACATGTTCTCTGACGATATCACGGTAGTCGTCGCGTGTGTTTGCGGCGGAGTTTCTTAGAATAAAAAAGGTTGCGAGGAAACCGATCTCCGCAGCGGTGTAAAGATAACCGTACTTAGCACCCGTATAGAGCTGCCCCATACCAGGAATCACAAGCGAATAGAGGAACGCCTCGTTTGGAGATTTCCGAGGTTGTAGTCCTTGACTTGCCGTTAAGGATTCATTTGCCAATGTCCGGGTACCGAGAGCCGACTCCAGATAGAAAGCCGTGAACGGCTCCGCTTGGAAACCATCAGACGCAAGGCAGATACCAGACGATAAACTTAATAGTAGCACAAATATCAGAATTTTGGTGTTAAATCTCACGTTTGGTGTCCTTCCTAAAAGAAGATGATTCCGGTCGCTTCAATGAGCCGTTGATTGTTGGGACCGAAGCTCGGGCCGTAACTTAGATCGAGGTTGAATAGGTATATCTTCACGCCGATACCGCCGGTAAAATGGTCTATCAGATTCGGTAGATTAATACCGGGTTCGACCTTATAGCCGACCCGAAGTGCCAGGATATTACCGAGCCAGTATTCCAAACCGACATTCTTTTGGAGATGCCGCCATTCAAACGCTCGGATACCGACCCCGCGATCCGAAAGCAGCTGCTCTCGTGTCAGTTTTTCTTCCCTTTCAGCGTTGAGCCGTTCTAAGTCAACCGCCAACTCGTCTTCATTTTCTCTCAATTTATCCACATAAGCAGTAACCCCACTGACGAAGCGAAGGTGGTTATATCTATCACGGTAAAGGCTTATAGACGTACCGATACGAAGGAGCCGCGGTAAAGGGTCCGCTTGGTTTTCATCAATAAATGAGATCCCCGGTCCGATATTCTGAATTGCGACACCGATGGTCGTCGGGACAGGTTCAAATGGGAGGAGATATTGCGCTCCCAAATCGACGGCATAAGAGCTTCCGTTCTCGCGTCCGAGCACCATCCGAATGATTTTCCCGTTAATACCTGCTGATAGAGACTCCGTGATTCGGTCTGCGTAGGAGAATGTGAGTGCAAAATTGGTGCCGAGACTTTCCTCGCGCAGTACGTCTGGAGAATCTGTTGTAACAGCAATGGTGCCTTGTCCTTGCATTTGGAGTGTTGCGCCGACGGTTCCGAAATCGCCGAGTGGCATTGCCCCAGAAAGGAAGGTATAATATAAGCCTTCACCCGCTTCACCGAAAGGTGCACTGTAATCCGAGTAGAACATTGAGGCTTGTGCCGCTTTTTGACCGGAACGGAGTCTGCTCTCTGGCATGTCCGCGAGACCGCTCGGATTCCAGAGCGACGTTGTCACATCACCCGACATCGCATAAAAAGCGTCGCCGAGTGCTCTTGCCCGCGCCCCGCCTCCGAGATTCAATATCTGCGCGCCTGTCCGTCCAGGTCCGGCAAGCACCGGAACCGGAAACGAAATAACAAGTAGTAAAAGTAGTATAAAGGTTTTGCGTATAAGAAAGTACACTGCGTTGGAACTCCTCTTTTCTATCAAAACTTAATTCTGTCTCTGTATTTGTTTTTGTTCGTCTTGCGCTTCTCTTATATAATAACGCAATTGACCTTAATAACGCAAATCGCTTTAATCCGTTTACTTTTATCAAATCTTCTGAAGAATAAAACAAAATTTCAGAGTTCTAAACACATTGTATCTATTTCGTGTATATGATACGATAAGCGTATACAGAAAGCGTTATCTATTGGAGGATATAATTCATGAACCGTATACGGATAGGTGTCATCGGGTGCGGTGCGATCGCACAGGTACATCATCTCCCGAACCTTAACACACTGCATCGAGAATTTGAAGTGCCCATTGTCTGTGATCTTTCCCGCGGTGCTGCACAAGCCGTCGCAAAACGTTTCCATGTTCCCGAATTTGTAACAGATTACAACGAATTGTTAAAGACAGATATAGATGCTGTCCTACTGTGTCACGGCGATCCAAAAACGGAAGTCGCACTTGCCGCATTTGAAGCCGGGAAACATGTCTTTATTGAGAAGCCGGTCTGCTTCTCACTTCAAGAAATGGATACAATGCTAACGGCACAACGGAAAGCTGGGACAATCGCACAAGCGGGTTACATGAAGGTGCATGATCCCGCTTTCCAATTCGCCAAACGCGAAGTGGACTCGATGGAAAGTTACCGGTTCGTCCAAATTAACCATCTCCATCCGAATAACAGTCTACACTTGAGCCAATTTGATGTTGAGCGGTTTAACGACGTACCACCGGATGCGTTAAAACCTGCTGGTGCAGCGCGTGAAAAAGCGGAGGCAGAAGCCATCGGCACCATGTTATCACAAACAGGACTCGAAACCGATATCCGAAGCAAAGCAACACGCGTGTTCTATCTACTTGCTGGCAGCATGATCCACGATATTTATAGTTTACGGGTGATGCTCGGTTCGCCAAGTGAAGTTGTCAGTGCGGAGGTCTGGTCTGAAGGGCGCGGCGTGAGTATCGTATTCGGTTACCCGAACGGTGCGCGTTGTGTCGCGACATGGGTAGACCTACCGGATCTGTGGGACTTTAAAGAGACCTTAGAAATCTACGGCGACAACAAACGCGTCATCGTGTCTTACCCGACCGGTTTCTCACGCGGTATCCTGTCAGAGGTAACGATCCACGGGATAGATACCGATGGCACGACCTATAGCAAAACTCCCGCAATTGCATGGGAAAGCGCGTTTGTTCGTGAACTACGCCACTTCCACGCGTGCATCACAGAAGGCGAAACCTGCTACACTTCCCTGGAATCTGCCCGTAATGATATAGCCCTGATTATTGATATTGTGCGCTGTTATGTCCGGCGAGAACCAATTGTATGTAAAGATGGGTAGGGAGCAGGGACGGTTCGTGCGGATTAAAATTTGGGCAGGCGTGAAACCTGCCCAAACGCATTGAAGTGGGACAGACATAAAGAAGCTGTCCTGATTGTTGCATTCGGAGGAATTATTCGCCTTCCACGGGTGGCTCATTTTCCACGGGTTCCGCGGGTTCTACCGGTTCCGCTATTTCTTCTGGTATCATAACATCAGCGGGTATTTCAGGTAGTGGTGGCGTAAAAAGAATGAATTCAGTTTTTTGACCGACCACAATAAAGCCGTCAATACTAATTTTGAGTTCGATCGGCGGTGGCGGTCCGAAAAATGCTGGTGGTGGTGGCAACGGTGGTAACTCTTCGAGAGCCAATAATTCTGGTGGTATCTCACCGTCAGGAGGCATTTCACCGTCAGGAGGCATCTCGCCGTCATCAGGCATTTCACCGTCTTCTGGTATCTCGCCGTCTTCTGGCATTTCACCATCATCAGGCATTTCACCGTCTTCTGGCATTTCACCGTCTTCTGGCATCTCACCGTCATCAGGGAACGGTAAACCCTCAGGTGGTATGCCTATTTCTGGCGGTAGCTCCGGCTCCGGTGGGAAGAACGCTTCCGGGGGTAACAATGTCTCAAGCGTTAGTGTGATTTCGCCTGGATCTATCTGCTCATCTTTCATCTTTTGGATGAGTTCGTCAAGGTTCTCAGGCAGCGGTTTTGGCGCTCCATCTGGGGGTCCAAACGCGAAGAAACCCGGTGGGAAGAACGGATCCGGAGGACCGAACGGATTCGCTGAGGCAACCGTGAGAAGTGCGGGACCAACAGGGAAATTCTCAGGGACCTCAAGCGTAACGTCTCTCTGAATCGTCCGTTCTTCATCGGCTGCGCTCCAGTGCGGAAGTAGCACAACGGAAACCGTCAGGTCTTTACCGGGATTAATCCCTTCCTCGGGAATAATAACCTCATGAAGGTCGGCTAACATGATTTGCGGTTTGTCGTGGATGGAAATTGACACGTCTGTCAATGTTGCCTCCCCTGCACTGTTTGAGAGCGTATCTGCGAAAGCGCGGACGATCCGATCAACACTTAGCAGGACATCAAAAAACGGATCCGAAGAGGCACTCCGAAACGATTCGGTGTACACAGTTTCGGTCTCTTTGAAATGGAGCGTGACAGTCGCGTCCGCTGTCGCAGAACTTATCTCCTGACGGATGGAATCCATTGTAACGGCTGCAACGATCGGGATGAACGATTCCTGACCGTAGGCGACCTTGTGGTTTTTCTCTACAACGGGCCCATTGCCTGCTTGGTAAGCAACCTTCACCGGAATCATTGACGGCACCGTCCCCAGTTCACCGACGATTCCTGGCAGTAGGTCTTTTGTGATTGTGCCGATTGGGTTCCCATAGGCAGATACAGATTTATAGGATACCGCCAAACTGG
The DNA here is from genome assembly GCA_022821065.1 of Candidatus Poribacteria bacterium. Classification (GTDB taxonomy): domain Bacteria; phylum Poribacteria; class WGA-4E; order WGA-4E; family WGA-3G; genus WGA-3G. The sequence continues at coordinate 26,783 of JAJEEK010000101.1, read as the reverse complement.
AAACAATACCGTTGGTGACGGCTCTATAAACCGGCAATGCCGATTGACCGCCAGAAACCATCGGATGTCCGAACGCTGTAAATGTCCCGTCATCGTAGACCTGCGTCACTGTTCCGAAACCGATAGAGTTGACAACATCGCCAGTTGATACAGCGACACCTATCATATCGCCCGCTGCGAGCCGGGTTGTCACTGTTGGTGGTGCTGCTGGCGCGTCATTAATATCGGCAAACAATTGAACAAAATCAAAGTGAGAGCCTTCGAGGTGTGATGAAAGTTGTTGAAGTCTATGTGGCTGTATTCCAGAGATCGTTAGCGGTGTTTTCACTGGCGTATATGCCGCTTGGATACCGCCTCCCGGTGCAGCTGCGACAGGTTCTGCTTCCAACATTTCACCAAAGGTTTGGTGATGGATCGCAGCTTCCATAGCATCAATGGATGTTGCCCAGAACCGAGTTGGTGCTCTGGAAAACGCATCGCCGTAAGCGAGTGCACCCATAATGCGTCCTGGGGGCCCCACTGGACTGCCCGACATCCCTTGTGCAGTACCGCCTATCGACTCAGCGAATTCATCTGTCAATTCAAATTCGTAGAGTGGGAATCCGAATCCGAAATCTCGAACCCCACGGAATTGTGCATCAAGAACAACTCTGTTTGTGCCTTCAAGCACAGTAACGAGTTGAACGGGTGTTTTATCCACCAGTTTTCGCGCTTCATCCTCATACATATTTTCGAGGACAACATCGCCTAACAGTGGCGCGCCGCTAAATGCTGATGCATCATCAATTACTGCCGGATTCTCAACTTCCGTCTGCTCTTCATCAGAAGAACAACTCAACAGGCTGAGAACCATTAGAGTGATGCTTGCCAGCACAAAAAAGTTTTTCATATTTATTCCTCCAGATTAGAGTTTCCTCTATCTGTTTATTTTTTAGTTTTTAAGATGGGATTTACACAAAGTTATCGGTTTTGCTATAAATCCATGTAAAAGAAAGCGTCCTACCTTAAGACGCTGTTTATATACTTAGGTGCAAACTTGAGTCGTATTCATATGCGTTAGCCAAATCGCGTGCGTTACCACGCAACCCAGCCGCCATCAACTGCGATCGTTTGACCTGTCACCCAGTTCGCGGCATCTGATGCTAAAAACAGCACTGCGCCGACGACTTCGTCCACCTCACCGACACGTCCCATCGGAATACGGCGGACAACATCCTCATAAAATTCCTTGCGTTGTAAAAGCACATCCGCAAGTGGGGTTCGCGTAAACGCAGGTGCGACAGCATTCACCGTAACGTTGTGCGGTGCCCATTCAACTGCGAGTCCTTTGGTTAGTAAAACAACGCCACCCTTGCTTCCAGAATACGCAGTACGCAACGGGCCGCCGACCAATCCCATCGTTGACGAGATGTTTATGATCTTACCGCTTTCGCGTTCGAGCATCGGTTTAACAAGCGTCTGTGTTAAAAAGAATAGACCTTTGAGGTTCAGGTCGTAGATCGCATCCCAATCCTCTTCGGTGAGTTCAAGTGCGGGTTTCGGGCGGTTGGTTCCGGCGTTGTTTACAAGAACGTCTACCCGTCCCCAGATATCAATCGCTTCTTGTGCCCCTTTGGTAATCTGCGACATATTGCTGACATCAAATACAACGGATTCCGCTTCACCACCGTTTACACGAATTTCGTTTGCGACCTCTTCGAGATCAGACGGTGTACGGCTATTTAAAATAACCTTCGCTCCCATCTGTGCAGCTGCGAGGGCGATCCCTCTACCGATGCCTTTGCCCGAACCTGTGATTAACATCACCTTGTCTTTCAACTCAAATCCTGGAAATGCCATATTTTAGCCTCCAATCGCTAATTTCAGTGTGTTTGCTAACAACATCGCACGCGTCATAGGTCCTACACCCCCTGGAACCGGCGTGATAAATCCAGCCACCTCTTTTACGTCCTGAAATTGTACATCACCGATCGCACGTCCATCCACATGATTGATACCGACATCAATCACGATCGCTCCCGGTTTCACCATATCTGCAGTAATGAACTCAGTTCTACCGATAGCGACAACAAGGATGTCCGCTTTCCGCGTCTCTGCTTTCAAGTCTGCTGTGCGCGAATGGCAATACGTAACAGTAGCGTTCCGATTCAGAAGCATCAGTCCGACCGGTTTACCCACAAGTGGGCTTCTACCGACACAGACCGCATGCTTACCTTCAATTTTTTCGCCGCTCAATTCGATAAGACGAATTATGCCGGTCGGTGTACACGGTGTCACACCCTCTCTGTTAATAAGGAGGTTCCCTAAATTAACAGGATTTAGGCCATCCGCATCTTTATGCGGCGCGATCCTGTCAATAACGGACGCTTTATCGATACCCTCCGGCAGCGGCATTTGGACTAACATCCCGTGGATATCCGGTCGCGCATTCAAGGTTTCAATATGCTCTATAAGGGTTTCTTGGCTGATGTTTGCGGGGAGGTGATGAACTTCGGAGTGAAAATGGACCTTCTCACAATCGCGCTGTTTATGTTTAATGTAGAGTGTTGATGCGGGGTCATTGCCGACTTGAACAACAGCGAGACCGGGTGTAAACGTGAGCTTTTTGATTTTACGCCGGATCTGGCTCCGGACACGCTGCGCAAGACGGCTACCATTAAGGAGTTCGGCTGACAAATTCCATTTCCTCCAATTACACTAACTGTCGAATATAATATCAGTGGACAGCCACTATTGAATTAGTGTACCATACATTCCTTTTTCATGCATCTTTTTTTCTGCTTTGCACACCCGTTGCGACAAAAACCTTGAAAAAAATCGTCAGATATGAGATAATGTATAATGGAATTAACATATCCGTATAGGGCGCACTTGCAAGCCCATATTATATATCAAAGGAGAAAATACGCAAGATGCCACTGGGAAGGAAAATACGTTACGGTATGGTGGGAGGCGGCCCGGACGCGTTTATCGGTGCTGTGCATCGTAAAGCTGCAGCACTCGACGGCGAAATCGAACTCGTCGCCGGTGCGTTCTCATCATCACCCGAAAAATCACGTCAACAAGGGACAGAACTCTTCCTTGATGCCAACCGTGTCTACGGTTCTTACAAAGAGATGGCAGAGAAAGAGCGCGAACTCCCTGAAGGTGAACGCATTGATTTCGTGTCGATCGTGACACCGAATCACATCCATTTCGATGTCGCCAAAACCTTCATTGAATCCGGATTCCACGTCGTCTGTGATAAACCGATGACGACGACAGTTGCCGATGCTGAGGCGTTGTGCCAACTTGTCAAACAGCACGATGTTGTCTTTGCGCTCACACACAATTACACCGGCTACCCGATGGTGAAGCAGGCGCGCGAACTCGTGAAAGCTGGAAAACTCGGAACACTCCGCAAAATCGTTGTAGAATATCCGCAAGGTTGGCTCGCGACGTTTCTGGAAGACGAAGGTGCCAAACAAGCCGTCTGGCGCACCGATCCCAAACAAGCGGGTGCCTCTTCTTGTATCGGGGACATCGGCTCGCACGCCGAAAACTTAGCGCACTACATCACCGGGCTGGACATCGAAGAAATCTGCGCAGACATGACCACCTTCGTAGAGGGACGCTTGTTAGAAGATGATGGGAATCTGCTGGTACATTATGAAAACGGTGTCCGCGGTGTCCTCTACGCTTCACAGATTTCAGTGGGTGAGGAGAACAACCTACGGATCCGCGTCTACGGCACAGATGCCTCATTGGAATGGCACCAAGAAAATCCGAATTATCTCTACGTTCGGTTTCCCGATGGTCCTGAACAGGTTTACAAACGCGGAAACGACTATCTGGCAGAGGTTGTCCAGCACAACTCACGGATACCTTTCGGACACCCCGAAGCGTTTATTGAGGCGTTCGCGAACATCTATGTCAACGCTGCTCGGACAATCGCTGCAAAAATCGCGGGGGAAGCCCCGTCCGAATTCGATACGGATTTCCCGACCGTCCAAGATGGTGCACGCGGGGTACATTTCATCAACGCAGCCGTAGAGAGCGGCAAACAGCGTGCGTGGATCGACGCAAGTTATACGCCACCTGCATAAAGGAGACTATTATGGCAAGACCTGTAACACTCTTTACAGGCCAATGGGCAGATTTAACGTTAGAAGAATTAGCAGAGAAGGCAAGTGGATGGGGCTACGACGGTTTAGAGCTCGCCTGCTGGGGTGACCACTTTGAAGTCGATAAAGCACTCGCAGATGACAGCTACTGCCAAGGCAGACACGACCTGCTTGCGAAGTACGGTCTAAAAGTCTGGTCAATCAGCAATCATCTCGTCGGGCAGGCGGTGTGTGATAATATTGACAACCGACATCAGGCGATTCTCTCAGAATCGATCTGGGGCGATGGCGATCCAGCAGGCGTTCAAGAACGTGCTGCAGAAGAGATGAAAAACACCGCTCGCGCCGCTGCGAAACTTGGCGTCAACGTCGTCAACGGTTTTACTGGCAGCTCAATATGGCATCTTCTTTACTCGTTCCCACCGAATGATCCCGGACAGATTGATGCCGGTTTTGAAGACTTCGCGAACCGCTGGAACCCGATTTTTGATGTATTCGATGAAGTCGGTGTCAAGTTTGGACTCGAAGTACACCCGACCGAAATCGCGTTCGATGTTGTCACTGCCGAACGCGCAATCGAAGCCGTCAACGGCAGAGAAACGTTTGGGTTCAATTACGACCCAAGCCATCTCGGCTATCAAGGTGTTGATTATGTCGCTTTCCTTGAACGGTTGAGCGATCGGATCTATCACGTTCACATGAAGGATGTTTGGTGGTCAGACACACCGAGACTATCCGGTGTTTTCGGTGGACACCTGAACTTCGGTGATGCACAAAGATACTGGGATTTTCGTTCTATCGGTCGCGGCAGCATCAATTTTGAGGCGATCATCCGTGCACTCAATAATATGGAATATGACGGTCCGCTTTCGATTGAATGGGAAGACAGTGGTATGGATCGAGAACACGGTGCCCGTGAGTCTTGTGCTGCAGTCAAAGGTTACGATTTTGAACCGTCTGCTGTCGCATTTGATGCCGCATTTGAGGAATAGAAAGTTTAAACGAGGAGGAGTAACCAGTACCCAGTTAACAGTTTCGAGTTAAGAGAGGTTATGTTATCCAAGTGTCTCTTTATTTCGTAACTGGTAACTGGTTACTGGTAAATGGTAAATGGCGAAAGGCACCGTTTACGGATCCGAATCTCGAACCTTTTATGACCGGCGCACAGGAACGCGTATTCGGCAGGTCACGACTGCGTCCGCACCGCATCACCACCCGTTCTTTATAATACCGGCGTACGACGACGCGATGCAACGCCTCATTTTTATTTCAAACCGAACCGGAATACCACAGATATTCGCAGAAGAACGCGCGACAGGTGAACTTTGTCAATTGACAGACAGAACCGACATCGCAGAATGGTCTGTACATCCGTCGCATAATGGAGAGACGATCTTCTTTACTGCAGGTACAAGCGGGTGGCGACTCGATTTGGAGACGCTTGAAGAGCGAGAGCTTATTAACTTTGTTGCAACGGCGATGAGAGATGAAGGTATGGTCGCCACCGCGATGGGGACAACCGCCCTCAGCCACGACGATAGATGGTGGGCAGTCAGATTCAACGTCGGTGAGGAATCTGCACTCGCTATCATAGATACGCACACCGGTGAGAGCGACATCATTCTTCGGCGGGACAGTATCGGACACCTTCAATTCTGCCCAGACGACGCGAATCTGCTCTACTATGCTGGCCCCCTCACCGATCGGCTATGGATAATTCATCGCGATGGTAGCGGGAATCGCCGACTCTATGCCCGCAATGTGGAAAAGAATGAGTGGATTACACACGAAACATGGATTCCGGGGACACGTGAACTCGCTTTCGTTGACTGGCCCCGAGGCATCAGATGTATTAATGTTGATACAGGCACACAACGACAGGTGGCAACTTTCAACGCTTGGCACGCGATTAGCAACCCCACTGGTACATGTATGGTCGCGGATACCAACTTTCCAGATATCGGTATTCAAATTTTCGATCCACGCGACGGGATCGGCGAACCGAAAACGTTGTGCTACGCGGCTGCGTCATCTATTGGAGAACATTGGAACGCTCCGTTTCCTTATGCCGACGGGCCCATTCAGGTTTACGCGCCGCAGCATACGCACCCGCACCCATCTTTCAGTCCTGACGAGAAACATATCGTATTCACATCCGACCGGACGGGGTACGCACAAATCTATGAAGCAACCATCAATAGCAGATAAAGACAAATAGATACATGGCATCACTAAGTGCCAACACTCAATCGAAAATATAAAGATACGTCCGAATCACTTTCAAATGGCTATCGGCTATCGGCTATCAGAAGAATGGCTATCGGCTATCGGCAGTCGGCTGTCGGTTTCTTTGCCGACTGCTTCTTTGCTGACTGCTGATGGCTGAAGGCTAATTCGCTGACCGCTGACGGCTAATCGCCGATAGCCATTCAAAAAAGGAGAAAAAAATGCCAGTTGTCATACCGCGCCTCATTGTTGAGGTGTTCCAACATACAAATTACCGGGGTAGAATGGGATATGTCGTAGAACCGGTTCCTTTTACAGGGCACATCGGATTTCAAGACAATATTTCTTCACTTCGGGTCTACAAAGGGCCAAGTTTCTCGTCGAACCCGAATTATAAGGTCATCCTTCACCAGCATCGCGACTATCAAGGTAAGAGATTGGCACTCGGTCCTGGATTTTACCCGAACCTCCATGACACCGCTTACAACTTCGCTGACAGAATCTCATCAATCAACTTCGGTTCATCGTTAGACGTTCCTGGCCCTGAATGGGGCACGATCCCGTTGATTGTTGACTGCTATGAACACGTCGAATTCCGTGGCAGAAAAATCACGATCTTGCGTGATATTATTAACCTACGCGATCCACAAGGTGGCACTTGGTTTGAAGATCGGATTTCATCGATCCGTATTTTTAAGGGACCGGATTTCCCCCGAGATGGTGCGGAGGTCGTTTTTTACGAACACCCTGAGTTTGAGGGTGCCAGTATACCGATCCGTATGGAACCGAGTGAATATAAGAAAGAATTACCGAACCTGCATCTGCTCCCCCAAAACTTTGGGGACTCTATCTCCGCTATCAAAATTGAGGGATGGGCGTCCTCCGGTGAATTCACAGAGCTCGTGTTTGAAGACGAATTTATCGGTAACCGGATGCGACCGGAATGGCGATGGGAAGACCCGCAAGGTGGTGGTGCGTGGGCGGAACGACAAGGATACTTAGAAATGCGAACGGAACCTGGACAGGACCTCTGGCACGGAAACGGCGGTGGTGGCGATATGAGCGCGCCGCGGCTCCTCATGAGAGTTCCGGGTGATTTCGCCATTGAGACGCGTATCCGCGTTACACCACAACTCAGAGAACACGGCGGTTTATTGATCTGGAAAAATGCAAATCGTTTTCTCAGACTTGAGAAAACATCAGGTCCACACGCCTTCAGAGGTGATGTCCGATTTGAACGCCATGTCGGACGGGTATTTAACCTACGCGGACGCGCTGCGGGACTTAGAAATGCCAGAGAACTTTTCTTAAGGTTAGAACGCCGCGGGAACCAATTCTCTTCTTTTGCCAGTGAAGACGGTATCCGGTGGCGGAGTTGCGGACAAACGAACGTCGGTATGGGCGAAGCCGTGGATGTCGGTTTACATGCCCTCTGCCCAGGGAATATCCCACCGACGCTAACACGATTCGACTATTTCCGAGTGTTCAAGCGGCGGAGCGAAGTCGCTGAGTACCGTCCCATCAGTGCCGAACAAATCAATCAGGTATCTGATGAGGAACGTGAACGTCAAGTTGCCGACAGACGTGAACGCGCCATGCGCGACATGTTTTAGAAGAGTTGTCAGCCATCAGTCCGGATTTTTTGTGCCGGAAAAAACTAATGACTTCATCAGTTAGAAGGAGGGAATCAATCATGCGTCTAAAAAACAGTGTCTATTCCGAGCAAACACGTTTTGTGAAAACCTCTCAATTCCTCACAATAATCCTTCTCGTGCTTGTCATGCAAGCGTGGAGTTCACAACCTGCTGATGCAATCGTCGGTGCAGTTGAAGACGGTTTAGTCGCCTACTGGTCTTTCAACAAAGACACCGTAAAGATTAAAACAGAGGCAGCGGATGTCTTGTCAGGACTGGTTGCTGAGGTTCACGGTGATCCAGAACTCGCCCCTGCCTCTGATTGTAAAGTTGGCGAGTGTATTCTTTTGGATGGCGACGTTGACCGGCTCCTCGTTGAAGATTCAGACCCTCCGAAAATTGATCGGGACTGGGATGAAATTACGCTGGAGTGCTGGGTCTATATTAACGCCTTGGATGACAGTTGGAATCGGATTATCTCGCTTGACGATATGCCAGCAAATACGGCAGTCGCAAGTCTCTACTACGACGACGATGACAACCAACACGGCTTTTTCATACGAGCGGGTGGACAGTCAACGCAGGCAGCGAAGGACAATGTCCTTGAAGACATTCCAATCGAAGAGTGGCTCCATCTCGTCGGCACTTACGATGGTTCAACGGTCCACTATTATGTGAACGGCAAGCAGGAGAAAAGATACGCTGTGAACGGCGGGAAAATCCCGAAAGGTGGACTCCTCCTCGGTATCGGTGACCGATCCGATGGATGTAATTGCGATACGATTCAGGGATATATTGACGAATTCCGGATTTATGACCGAGTCCTAAGCGCAGCAGAAGTTCAGAAGAACATGGATGCCACAGGACTTGATGTTAGCCCGTCAGCAAACCACTTAAGTACGGCATGGGGACACATCAAAGCAAGACGTAGATGATTTTAATTTACCTTGCGGAATTTTAATTTACCTTGCGGTTAAACAATATGGAATTGGCAATCGGTGTTCGCTTCTTAAATCCGTCCTCCACTTCGTTTCGGACTACGTGTTCTGTTTTTTATTTTAAATAATCCGTATGGGACAATCGGTAACCTGCGCGAAACGAAGTGGCGCGCGGACCAGGAGCAATAAATTAAAAAATGGAAACGATTGGAATTGGTGTTATTGGGTGTGGCGGCATGGGCAGAAGCCTTGCTACCAGCGCACACGCAGTGGAAGGGATCGAGATTATCTGTGTCAGCGATTTGCAGGAAGCCCTTGCGGAAAAACTGGCGACAGACCTCAATACTTCCTACGTATTGGACTACCACGAACTACTCGCTGATGATCGGATTCAAGCGGTGCTCATCGCGTCGCCAGGGTTTATGCACTCACCGATGGCTGTTGATGCTGCCAACGCTGGCAAACACATCTTTTCTGAAAAGCCGATGGCACCAACATTAGATGCATGCGACGCGATGATCGCCGCGGCAGAAGCTAACAGCGTCAAACTCACGATTGGTCTCGTCTGTCGATACCACGCGACGCATTCTAAGGTTCGTGAGATTGTGCAGAGCGGTGAAGTCGGCGCGCCTGCCTGCATGATGGTGCATCGGATCGGTGGCCCGTGGCGTAGCGGCGGAAGTTATAAACCGTGGCGACTGGAACGTGCAAAATCCGGTGGGAGCCTCATGGAAATCAACGCGCACGAAATCGACTTCATGCGTTGGACCTGCGGCGATGTTGCCTCTGTGTATGCTGCTGGCGGTCAGTACGTCCAAAAAGAGAGCGATTATCCAGATGTTGTGCTTGCCTCGCTACAGTTTGCCAGTGGTGCTGTTGGTCTGCTCCACTCCAGCCATATCTCTGCTGTCGGTGGGTATGGCGGACGCGTCGATTGTGAAGGCGGTACCATCTATTTCCCACAGACGTGGGGCGGAAACGCTACGATCCAGATCAAACCTTTTGAAGGCGATGGACGGCAGATCAAGATTTCAGACATTGAGGTGCCACCCCCCGTGCAAGAGGAAATTCGCGTCTTTGTAGATGCTATCCGAAACGATACAGACCCTCCGATTACGGGGTTAGATGGGCGCGCAGCTGTTGAGATCGCTCTCGCCGCATATCAATCCGTCGAGAGCGGACAACCCGTTCCATTACCTTTATAATTCAGAACTTACGCAATTCTGGCTGTGGTCTCATATCCTACGAAGAACACAGGCTAACAGCCTATGCTACGAAGAGGCACAGGAAACCAACGGTCTCATATCCTACGAGAATTGTCCAAACTTTAGTAAATTGTAGCCCGTAATGTAATGGAGGGGTTTTGCTTAAGAAACGCCCCAGCAAAAACGATGTTTCTTCAGATCTACGGCAGGGGATGTGAATGCTTAACCTCCCTTGAGCGAACCACAAGGAAAATTAAAAATATGAAGATTTCAGTCTGGGATGGCGGACTATCAGATAGCTATCTTAAACAGGTCACACAACTCGGTGCAGACTGCATCGACTTTGGAAACGGCGGTGCTTTCCCCGGTGTTAGTGAACAGGGGTACCCCGACTTAGACGAACTGCTGAAAATCAAGAAACGCATCCGTTCTTGGGGACTCGACATCAACCGTGTAACGCTCCCGAACATCACTGAACAGTTCATGACGGGACAACCCGACAGTGAAAAAGAACTCGAAAACACCTGCAATGCGCTCCGTGTTTTCGCAGAAGCGGGTGTCCCGATCGCGCGTCAACGGTTCTGGGGTGATACGTTTGATTACCTTATGACGCGTTATTCGTCCGTTCACAGAGGTGGATATACCTCGCGTGGCGAAAGCCGTGCTGCGACCAAGAATCCGCCGGACACACCGACAATGGAGGCACTCGACGAATGGTGGAAACGTTTCACCGAGGTCTATGGTGCACTTGTCCCTATCGCCGATGAACACGACATCAAACTCGCTATCCATCCGTCAGATGTTCCGAACCCAGATACGCCACTCGGTAGCCTCGGTTTCCATCGCGTCATCGATGCATTTCCGAGCAAGAACGTCGGTTACCTCTACTGCTGCGGCACGCGTGCTGAAGCCGGTGGCAGTACCATCGTCCTCGACGAAATCAATAACTATGGACGCAAAGGACGCATCTTTATGGTTCATCTCCGCAATGTGCGCGGTAGTCTCGCAACAGCAGGTGCGTTTGAAGAGGTACTCCTTGACGATGGCGATATGAACGTCTTTAAAGTCGTCAAGGAACTCCAAAAAGTCGGATTCGATGGCTGTATTAACGCCGACCACATTCCGAGGTTGGAAGGCAATGTCGGATTAGCCTACTCCGTCGGCTACATCAAGGCTCTCTTTGCGGCACTTGTCGCATAACCGCATATCTGCCTGTGTATACAGTAGAACCTCTTACCTCTCAGAATCAGGAACAGTGGGATGCCGTCATTCAACGTTGTCCGGACACATCCGGTTTCCAAAGCCTTGCGTGGCGGGACGCTTTAGCAGGTGCGTTCAGACAACTTACCCCGGTCTATAGGCTCATCAAGCAACAAGACGCGGTTATAGGTGGGCTGCCTGCCTTCGTGTTTCAGCCGATACCGGGTATCCGTTTGTGGCACTCCATGCCGTGGAACCTGTTCGGCGGCATATACCTAATGGAGGATATGAGGTTAAACCCCGAAGCACTCATAACATCTATCGAAACCGCAGCAGCGGAGAACGGGTGGTGCGAAATTCGCTGGACACTGACCTCAGAACACACGACGACCTACGGCGATTTTTTCACTGAAATTGGCTACGAACGGACAGCCCACTTCACACATCTCCTGAAAACCGACGGAGACGTTGATGCCCTCTGGCACGCTTACAACAAACGGGTCCGAGGCGCAGTGCGGAAAGCAGAAAAATCGGGTGTTGAAGTTACGGATACTGACAGCGAAGAAGCGTTATCTGTATTCTACGACATCTACCGCATGACGGTCAAAAGACTTGGAGGCACACCGAAACCACGCTCACTCATGCAGACGCTTTTACAACGGAGAATAGCGAAACTCGCCATCGCAACATACAATGGAACGATCATCGCAGGACTCCTCTATCTGCTTTTCAATCGAACAGTGACGTTGTGGTGTGAGGCATCTGTTCCTGCGTTCTTGAAATACCGTCCCAACAACGCCATCTTTCACTACATCATTACAGCGGCGTGTCGTGAAGGGTACGAGTGGATCGATTTCGGTGCATCGCCCCCGGAAAACACAGGGTTAATCGCACATAAAGAGCAGTACCGTGCGACTCGGATGGATTTCGCCAGTTACACAAAAATCGTTTCACCGCTGAAGCGGACGTTGTGGACCCGAAGCGAGGGGGCACTCCGCCAGATTTATACTTGGATGCAGAGGAGTGGTTAACGGTTATCAGTTGTTAGTTATCAGTAACAAGAGGTTTCTGGTAACAATTCACTTCTCTTTGGAATATTCCAAGTTTGCGAAGATTGTTAAAAGTGCCTCTTTAACCGATCCCTGATAACCGAAAATGGAAAAATATAAAAGATGAAAACCAACCGCAAACCCAATTTAATCTTTGTCTTCGGTGACCAGCACCGCCAATGCGATGTCGGTTGCGCGGGTAACCCGCAAGTCCAAACACCGTTTATGGATCAACTCGCACAAGAAGGCGTGTTTTTTCCGAACACCTTCACTAACGTCCCGATCTGTGTGCCTGCACGGGGATGCCTGATGACAGGCAAATACCCGTTGAACCATAAGGCTGTATCCAACGATCTGCCGCTTCCATTGTCCGAAACGGGGATTGCGGAGGTCTTCAAAGCGGGCGGCTACGAGACCGGCTACATCGGCAAATGGCACCTCGGCGGTATGCCGAGAGATAAGTTCATCACGCATGAGATGCGTTTCGGCTTTGACCACTGGGTCGGATGGAACTGTCATCATAACTATTTCAACGCACCGTACCACGATTCCGATGGAAACCATAAGCAAATCGAAGGTTACGAACCGGACTTTCAAACCGATCAGGCGATCGAATACTGCCGTGAGCACGTTGATGAACCGTTCTGTCTCTATATGAGTTGGGGACCGCCACACAACCCTTATGAACATGTACCGGAACGCTACAAGGAGATGTATCCACCAGAAGAAATCCAGTTGCGTCCGAACACCGTAGACACACCGGCGACCCGGAAAGACCTTTCCGGCTACTACGCACATATCACGGCTTTAGACGAGAACCTCGGACGCTTGATGACTGCGCTCGATGAACTCGGTATCGCCGACGATACAATCCTCGTCTATACGTCTGATCATGGCGATATGCTTGGCAGCCACGGACATGTCCGAAAAGAACGTCCGTGGGAAGAATCAAGCCGTATCCCGTTCATGATTCGCTGGCCTCGACGGATACCCGCAGGCGTTACGCGCGATACTTTGCTAAGTCTTGTCGATTTTATGCCGTCAATGTTATCCTTATGCGACCTACCAATCCCGGAAGGTGTCGAAGGCATTGACCTTTCAGGAGCGATGCTCGGCAAAACAATTGACGAGCCGCAATCTGTCTTTCTTGGCGTACCCTTACACGGCAGTGAAGGTTTCCACTTCGGTATCCGTGAGTGGCGCGGTGTCCGAACGCATCGCCACACTTATGCCCGTCACTACGACGGTGAAGGTTGGCTTCTTTACGACAACGATAACGATCCGTATCAATTGAACAATCTTATAAACGATGCAGATTCACAGGGACTTCGCGCAGAATTAGAGGCAGACCTCCAAGAATGGCTAAACCGAGTCAACGATCCGTTCCTACCCGGCATTGAACACATTCGACAACTCGGTCTATCTGAACTCTGGAACATCAGCGAGCAGCGGTTCGGCGGAGGGAAACCCCGCTGGGCATAATTTTGCTTTGGCTGTCGACGTATCAGTTTCCAGTTGCCAGTTACAAGTTTCCAGTTAAGAGAGGTTATGTTATCCAAGTGTCTCTTTTCTGGTTACTGGAGACTGGAGACTGTTAACTATTTGGCTGATGGCTGTTGGCTAATGCGCTGACGACTAATGGCTATTCCACGAACTAACAGAGGAGATACCAACCCATGACTGACGAAGAAAAATTTCGATTTGACTTAAGCGGATTCCTCGTGCGTCCGGCGATCCTTGAAAGCGACGAAATAGACGCAATCGTTGAACAGATTGACAAGATACACCACGACAAAGAATCCTTGCCACCGGAACATCGCGCCGTACCGGGCGGTCCAGCGAGCGTCTTGATTGATCACCCGAAAGTCCTTGAGGTTTTACACGAAATCATCGGACCCGAGGTACGGTTAGAGAGCTGCTTCTCTGTCTGGCGTGAAAAAGGACGCAGGCACGGTGAGCTCCACGGCGGTGGACCGAGACAGGCAGACCCGATCTTCGGGTATCGCGTCAACAACGGACGGATCCACGCTGGAATGGTACGTGTCGTCTTTGAACTGACAGATATTTCCAAAAACGACGGTGCGACGCATTTCATCGCAGGCAGCCACAAATCCAATTTCCCGATGCACCCAGATCACATGTCGTTAGAGGATGGGAAACGGAGTCCGTTCTTGATGTCTTACGAATGTCCGGCTGGCAGCGCGATTTTCTTCACGGAAAACCTGTGTCACGCTGGTCCGATCTGGCAACGGGAGACACCACGTGTGGCAGTGCTAAACGCGTATGCGCATCTTGCGACCCATTGGCACCGGCTCCGGATTCCGCCTGCGGTGCTGTCCGCTTTACCACGTGAAAAGCAGGCGTACTTCCGTGAACCGTGGGTTGCCGACTTCCGTACACGTCCGGCAACGAGAAACACAATAGAACGGTTCCTCGAGAACGACGAACCGCCTGTTAATACCGATCACAAACCATGAAAAAGCGAGTCCTCATTATCGGCTGGGATTGTGCCGCGCCCGAACTCGTCTTCGACGCGTTCAAAGACGATATGCCCAACACGCAACGCTTGATGGCACAAGGCACATACGGGAAACTCGAAAGCACGATCCCACCTATCACTGTCCCCGCCTGGATGTGCATGATGACGGGTCGCGATCCGGGCGAGCTCGGCATATACGGTTTTCGCAACCGTAAAGACTACTCCTACGATGCCTTGACTATCGCTAACGCACACGCCGTGAAAGTACCGACGCTCTGGGACCTCTTAGGACAAGAAGAAAAAAAGTCCGTCGTTCTCGGCGTACCGCTCACCTATCCTGCCAAACCGTTTCCGGGGTGGATGGTCACCAGTTTCCTCACGCCTGACCGCAATTCGCAATGGACGTTTCCGAGACGACTCTCACGCGAAATCACGCAGGTCGCAAGCGATTACATGATTGATATTCCGAACTTCCGGACGGATCGGCGCACCGAGTTGGAACAGCAACTCCTCAAGATGACCATCGAACGTTTCAAACTTGCCCGTTATCTGCTCGAAACAAAAGATTGGGATTTCTTCACGATGGTTGAGATGGGTTCTGATCGACTCCATCACGCCTTCTGGCGGTTCTGGGATAAAACGCACCGGAAATACGAACCAAATTCGCCGTTCTCGGAGACGATGCGGAACTACTATCGCCTACTCGACACAGAACTCGGAAAAATGTTAGCGAGCGTTGATAAAGACACCACAGTTATCATTGTGTCAGACCACGGCGCGAAACGGATGGACGGCGGCATCTGCGTCAATGAGTGGCTCCAAAAACACGGCTACTTGACGCTTAAAACCGAACCGCAGGCGGTTACGCGCTGGGCACCAGATAGGGTCGATTGGAAGAAAACAAGAGCGTGGGGTGAAGGCGGATATTACGGACGCATCTTTATAAATGTTGAAGGCAGAGAACCCGACGGGAGTGTTAAAGCAGCGGATTATGAACCGATCCGTGACGAATTAAAGGCGCAGCTCGAAGCTATCGTAGACGAAGACGGCAATAACATCAACACACAGGTGTTCAAACCTGAAGCGGTCTACCGAGAATGCCGAAATATCGCCCCCGATCTGATCGTCTATTTCGGCAATCTCTATTGGCGTTCTGTCGGAAGCGTCGGGTATAATAGCATCTACACTTACGAAAACGACACCGGACCCGACGATTGTAACCACGCCGAGATGGGCATTTATATCCTCAAATCTGTGTCCCAGCCCCCTGTAGGAGCGACCTCCCGGGCAGAAGAAAAAAGTATCTACGACATCGCACCGACAGTCCTGAAAGAATTCGGTATTGACATCCCCGAAGCGATGCAAGGGAAACCGATGTAGGGGCGAGGTTACCTCGTCCTCACCGCGTTCACAATCGCCTCCGACACAACTTCCGCAGCCAAGATGCCAATAGCGTTCACGCTGCTTCCGGTGTGTGCCCCTGTCGCGAGGGTGAAAAGCGTATCGCCGTCGAACATCGTATGTGAAGGGCGAATCGCCCGTGCCATCCCATCATGTGCCATCTCTGCGACCCGATTCACCCCTGCAGCGGTAAGTGTAGCATTTGTAGCGACAACACCGATCGTCGTATTTGTTCCTTGAACCAAATTTGCGTCCAAAAGCCGTTCCGTGATGTCCACAAAACTGCCGTCTTCTTTCCCGCCCGCAACAATCTCACCCGTCTCAGGATGCACAACGTTCCCCAGCGCATTGACAACCACAATCGCGGCGACAATTAAACCCGAATCAAGATATTTACACGCCGACCCGACACCGCCTTGAGAAGGCATAACGCCCGGTGCCTTACCGACCGTAGCACCCGTACCTGCACCAACAGCACCCATCGCCACAGGTTCATCTGTGGCGTTCAGACACGCCTGATACCCCATCTCACGGTCAGGACGGACTTTCGCATCGCCGACCGCCAGATCGAAAATGACAGCCGCGGGAACAATCGGTACACGAACGGGACCCGCAGGAAAACCGATATCCTGTTCTTCAAGGTATTGGACGACACCGCCTGCAGCATCCAATCCGAAGGCACTTCCGCCAGTCAGTAGCACGGCGTGCGCTTTCTGGACTAAGCGTCCGGGACGGAGTGCTTCTGTCTCGCGGGTCCCCGGCGCAGCACCCCGCACATCGACACCTGCCATCGCACCTGCTGGACAGAGGATAACGGTACACCCCGTCCGGGCAGTTGTGTCAGTAGCATGCCCAACCTTGATCCCATCTATTGCAGTAAGTGTTTGATTTATCGGCTCCATAAACGACATACCGTTTCTGATTTCTGCAGATTACTATAGCATACTCCGATTAAATCTGCTACAAGTTTGTAGTAGGGCAATTTATTGCCCGTTATTGTTCGCCAAACCTTCGGACGCTGTTGACATTTTTGAGATAAGATGCTATAATCCAACTAACATCAAACAAATAGGACGTTAGCATTATGAAGCGTGTTTATTTACTTCTCTTAATACTCACTGTTTTCCTCAACTGTTCACTCACAAAACAGGAAGTGATACCTGATAAAAACTTAGCTGCTGCCGTGCGAGCAGAACTCGGTTTAGCCCCAAACGCACCTATTTTAGAAACAGATTTGAGAGCGTTAGAACGCCTATTTGCCATGAATAGCGGCATAAAAGACCTAACAGGCTTGGAAAAAGCAACAAATTTACAGATGTTATACCTCGATGGTAACCCAGGGGTGAACATCAAGCCTCTTGCACGCCTAACACAACTCAAAAACTTAAGTCTTCGGCACAATCGAATCCGTGACATCGCACCGCTTACGAAGTTGACTGAACTGAGCACATTAATACTTACCAACAACGAAATAGATGATATTACCCCTCTGGCAAATCTAACACAACTCATATACTTAGAACTCAGTCGTAATGAAATCAGCGACATCACACCGCTTACGAAATTGACTAAACTTAACACATTAAAACTTTCTAACATTACGGCGTTGAGTCCACCTAACAGATTAAAACTTGACAACGAAATAGATGATATTACACCGCTCACAGCGTTAAAACAACTCACAGACTTAGAACTTCAACAGCTTCAGATGAGTGACGCAACGCAAATCTTTAGCGTTCTCGCCGAATTGCCTAAACTTACAAAGCTAAAACTTCGACTCAACCAAATCGGAGACATTACGCCAATCAAGAGATTAACGCAGCTGAGGAGTTTAGTACTTGATAGCGACCAAATTGTGGATATCACACCCTTCACTGAAATATTGCAACTCGCGAGCTTGTCCCTCCGTAACTGCCAAATTACAGACCTTACGCCGATGGCTGAAATGACACAACTTAAGAGCTTGTCACTCATAAGAAATCAAATTACGGACATTACCCCTATCGCTGAATTAACGCAGCTTAAAACTTTATTGATTATGGGTAATGATATTCGGGACGCTACCCCAATTGCCAGACTAACGCACTTGGAATCCTTATATTTCGGTGATCCTCAAATTAAAGATATAAAATTCAAAGATATAACATTTTGCAGCGAATTAAAGCAGCTGAGATCCCTATCACTCATGAATGGTCAGATCAGTGACATAACACCTCTCAGTGGACTAAAGCAGCTGAGCCGCTTGGGGCTTGACGCGAATCAGATTAGTGATATTTCACCACTTACTGGAATGACAGAACTTAAGAGGCTTTCACTCTGGCATAATCAAATCAGCGATGTTTCACCACTTACTGGAATGGCAAAACTCGAAACCTTATTTCTCAGCAATAATCAAATCAGCGATATTTCTCCACTTGTTGGATTGACAGAACTTAAGGTGCTTTTACTCAGCAATAATCAAATCAGCGACATCAGCGCCCTTGGAAATCTTAAGAATCTCGTCCAGTTAGATATCCAGGAGAACCCGATTCAAGATATGAACGCAATCCGTGAACTCCGCAAACAGATGCCTAATTTGCAAATTATGGAATCTCATCGCTAATCAAGGGATTAAAAAGGGGTTGGTATTATGAAACATATATGTTTGATTTTTGTGATTTTCAGCGTTTTCATTAGTTGTTCACCACCTGAACCGGTGGAGATACCGGATCCGAACTTAGCTGTGGCTGTTCAAGAGGCGTTAAACTTAGCTCCAAACACTCCTATTATGGAAAAGGATTTGAAAGAATTAGGATCTCTGCGTGCTACATCAAGAGGTATCAGAAACTTAACAGGACTCGAAAAAGCGACAGGTTTAACACACTTAAATCTTTACCAGAATCAGATTGTAGATATTACGCCAATTGCAGCGTTAACGAAATTGAAGTGGTTAGACCTTTATGACAATCGCATCAGCGACATTACACCGCTTTCAGAATTAGAACAACTTGAGTGGCTACGATTTCATAGTAACCAGATCCGAGACATCACACCCCTCACCCCATTAAAGCAGGTTGACCTCTTAGGGCTCTCGCTCAATCAAATTAGCAACATCAAGGCAATTGCTGAATTAAAACGATTAAAAAGACTATTCATCAACAATAATCAGATTGTGGACATTGCTTCACTCACAGGGCTGACACAACTGACACATTTAGGGCTTAGCAGTAACGAAATCAGAGATATTGCACCGCTCACTGGATTGACACAACTGACGGAGTTAAGACTTAACAACAATGAAATCCGTTCCATCACGCCACTGTCAAGGTTAGAAAGTCTTAGAATGCTATTGCTTGATGATAATGAAATAGCAGATATTACACCACTTACAGAATTGACACAACTTAGAGAACTATACCTTGCTCGTAACCAAATCAGTCACCTCCCTAAATCTATTGAGTTGATGCAGTTGAAACTTCTAAATCTTCAAGAGAATCAACTCAACGATATTACACCCCTTGCTGGATTAACGAAATTAGAGTCCTTAAACCTCTGGGGCAATCAAATTATGGACACTACCCCTCTTGCGAAACTCCCACAATTCACTGACGTGTGGCTTGAAGAAAACCAGGGAAAACTTTTACATAGAAGTGAAAACCCAACTGAGGATATTGGAGAAACCCACGGACCTCACGAATAGATTCCGAACTTAAAACTGAATACAGAAATTGATCGCTAATCTCCAAATGTTAAGACAGAAGGAGAACAGAGACATGGCAAAACTGGCAATAAATGGTGGCTACCCGGTTGTTAAAGGCGGTTTAGGTAAAAGTTGGCCCATCTTTGATGAAACCGAAGAGAACGCATTTTTAGAGACACTACGAAGCGGGGCATGGAACCGTCGCGAGAAAGTCGATGAAGCCGGTGAAAAATTCGCGGCGTTTCAGGACGCAAAGTACGGGATTCCACTCGCAAACGGTACCGTAGCCTTGCAGTGCGCGCTAAAGGCTGCGGGTATCACAGCGGGTGATGAAGTTATTGTGCCTGCGCTCACATTTGTGGCAACGGGAACATCGGTGGTGTGCGTCAACGCGGTGCCGGTAATTGTTGACATCGATCCGCTCACCTACAACATCGCACCCGACGCGATTGAAGAAGCCATTACGCCGCGAACGCGGGCGATTATCCCCGTACACAACGGCGGCTACCCCGCGGATATGGACGCGATTATGGAGATCGCTGAAAAGCACAACCTCAAAGTGATTGAAGACTGCGCACACGCACACGGTTCACAGTGGCGTGGGAAAGGGATGGGTTCCATAGGACACCTCGGGGCATTCAGTTTTCAGATGGGGAAGACGCTCACCTGTGGTGAAGGCGGGATGGTGATAACAAACGACGAAGAACTGGCAGGAAAGGCAGGCAGCTTCGCACAGTTGAATATGCGGATGACCAACTTCCAAGCGACGCTCCTATTGTGCCAACTCGAACGGTTTGAGGAGCAGGTCGAGACGCGCGAACGAAATATCGCTTATCTCTCTAAAGGTATGGAAGCGATAGACGGACTCCACCCCATCCCGCGCGACGCGCGTGTCACGCGTTGGTGTTTCTACTATTGGGATTTTCGATTTGTTTCTGAAGAATTCGGAGGCATCTCACGTAACCGATTTTTGGAGGCACTCCGAGCAGAGGGTATTTCGTGTGGGGTCGGCGCACACGGTGAACCCATATATAACGAAGGCCCCTTCGGAAATCCAGAGTTGTTTGACCAACTCGGTTTACCTCGCAAATACCTCGGCGACCAAGTAATTGATTACAGCACGCTCAACTGTCCAGAGGCAGAGCGCGTCTATCGCGAAGAGGTTTGCAGTTTCAGCCACGCTATGTTTTTAGGTGATACGGACGATATGCAACTGATTTTAGACGCATTTCAGAAAATTCGGACGCATGTCAATGAACTATAATCTATGATAGTCGTCCGAAATTGAGGTTGAAACACTTCCCGTAAGTGCTTAGATCGTAGGTTGGGTTGAACGGATGCCACCGAAACCCGTCAAATCATAGAGAAACGTCCGCGTTCCATATACACTACATCTACTACAGACCGAGTGAAACCCAACTAAATTGACTTTATGGTAGACATCTTCCAGATACCTAAGAGCGCGAGGAGCGATAGATTTGGAAAGAGAAGTGGTGCGAACAGCGGCGCGCCATAGAGGAATTTATCTATCTGCGTAACACCTGGGGCTTGCAGATCTACCGCTAAATGGAAGAAGAACCCCGCGATACCAACGATGAAGTTGACTCCCAAAACAATGGCACAGAACCGAAAGAAAGCGGGTTGGTGAGGAACAAAAAATAGCGTTGCCAGACATCCGACAGCGATAGCACTCGTAAACACGGGTAACCATTCGGTTGGATTGAAAAACCCGTTTTGCGCGTGGTCGAAAACCGAGAGAATAAAATTACCGCACCATCCGAAGCCCGCCATAAACACGACCCATTGTGCCCATTCTAAACCCGTATCGCGGATCATACCGTTCATGATTAAGAGCAGTCCTACCCCTGTAAAAGCCAGCGGTGCTACAAACGGTGCTGTGTAGACAAGGTTTTTGAGCGTTAAATCAGAGAAGAATTCGCTACCGAGATGAAAAAACATGCCAGAGATGCCGATACAGACAGCACCCCACCCAACGCCAAACCGCCCCCACTTTCTCCATCGCTCTTTTTTACCAAAAAGTGTGAGAGCGAGCAGTATGGACGCACCTAACGAGAAGTAGAAGGGAATCCATTCCGCGGGATGTGCAAATGCATTGACGGAGTGCGCTAAAAACACATCAAGTGCCAAAAACGCAAGGTTCGCAATGATAAAAAAGTCGAGCAATCTGGCAGCCAATCCGTTACGGTTTCGCAGCGTTTTCTCTAAGTTCTCGGGCAATTCTTTTTAACTCCGTCGTCTTCAACAAAATCTCATAATTTCCGTGCCACTGGACAAAATCCGCACCGCCCATGAACGCGCCATGCTTTGCTGTTCGACCGTAATAGTGCCACAGATCAAAGTAAAGAAATTCAATGGGTTCATCAAAAGGGGTTTCCGTCAGTAATCCATCTTCACGAAGCGATTTCATCAGTGTCACTGCTTCCGAAATTTTACGGTTGGTATCCGCGACAACACCTTCAGCCTCCTGATAGTAAACCTCTACTTGCGAGCTTGCGTGGCATTTTAAGCACGTCTCTTTCATCGCGTCTTGACCTTGTTGATAGGTCGGACGCTTCTCAGAAACCGCCGCAAATAGCCAATACGAGAGGCGTTCAGTCGTATCGTGCGTCACATTCAAGCCATCCAAGCCGCTCAAGTGGCACGTCACACATGTCGGCACCGTCATATCTGCTGTCGTGAGTGATTTCGGCGGTGCTTTGAGATTCATCTCCGATTTTTGCGCATTGTAAAGCACACCGTGCTTGGATTCATGGTAGATTTCAATCTGTGCATGATCGGGTCCCATGTGGCACTGTCCACAGGTTTCCGGTTCCCGC
The DNA here is from genome assembly GCA_022821065.1 of Candidatus Poribacteria bacterium. GTDB lineage: Bacteria > Poribacteria > WGA-4E > WGA-4E > WGA-3G > WGA-3G. Next base: position 4,032 of record JAJEEK010000101.1, on the reverse strand, counting down.
GCCAGCGCAACTGAACTTGAATGCCGCGCATGGCAGGCTGTGCACGTCCCAATAGAACCGTCCGGATTCGGCTTACCTATATCGTGGCACCCCAAACACCCAACGTCAATAGCACTTTCACCCTCTGTCATCGCTAAAGGGTTCGGAGGACGCTCCACCGCCCCCTTGTGATATTTTTCAGCGAAGGCGATCTGTTCGGCTGTAAAATCCTTCGCTCCCCATACCGCTGCCCAGGCGGGTGCGGCGTGTCGGCTTCGGAGGAACTGCGTATACTCGGTTGTATGGCATTCGCTACAATTTTTCGCCGTGAGCTGCTTCGCGATTGTGAAACTCCGATGTGCCTGTGTTTCTTGATTTTCCACAGCTGTGTGGCAATCCAAGCAACTCACGCCGTGCTTTGCATGCTCGCTCCGTTCATATTGATGGACAACTGCAGCCGTTTCCCGGCGATGGCACTCTGCACACTTCCCCGTTGCCCGGACAAAATCAGCACTCGGCTGTTCTATGTCCATTGCCGGGCGTCTCGCATTCAGAATTAGCACAACGGTAATCAGGGCCGCCCCAAGAAATACCGAAATGAAAACAGATTTAAATGATGTCATATTCAGTTGCTAACCTTAAATAATCTGATGGAAACCCTAATCAATTATTGGATACGTTTCATGTATTCGTCGTGTTTACCGATCCATACCCAGACGAAAACGCCTGCATCTTCAAGTGCTAAAGCACGATATTGCTGGCTGATTCGTGCAGACCAATACCTACCGACCTTCTTAAAATTCAAGGATGGATGTGTGGGATCCTGCTTCAACATCTCAAATTTCTCGTCAGCGAGTCGTTGAATGTCGGATGGAAGATTTTGATAATACGTCCAAAAATCCCGGCGTGTTTTATAAATCTGTGCACCTACCTACCCGCAAATCTTCAAGCACTTCCTCAGCAAGCTGATCCAGTTTTCCGGCTTTCACGTCTTCTTCGATCTGCCTATCCCATGCTTCCCAATCAGCTTCTAAAGTTTCATAAAGTTTGTTTTCAAGGACTCGCAGCAATGCCGCTTTCGTGTGTTCTTCGCATTTCACCTTGGGATACTCCTGTATCCAACCGATCCACCCATCGCCGTTTTTTTGGAATTGGGCGGTATAGATGTCCCCATAGTCGGGATTCTGAAATTTAACAGTCTGAATCTGTGCCATTTGGGTCTCCTTTTGTTAAGCTTGTGTAAATTCATTATAACTGATAGCAAGAGTTTTGTCAAACCTTCTGGGGTCCGCTTGCGAAGGGCAAAATCTCGCTCTGTGTGTTGTCAACTACTGGCGGAATCTTAACCGAATGTCCAAGGTCTCTGGTAACAGACACTGGGTATCATTACAAGGTTGGTAGGTGAGTTTGAGTGTGATTAGGGTGTTTTTCTCGCGCGGCACATCCGGTTTCAGTTTTAACCGCAGCGGGATCGTAAGCGTCCCTTCGTAGACGTTCAATGGGACATTGCTAAACTCAAAACGCGTCGTTTTTCCCTTGGGATACGCTATGTCAACAATCTCTACCGGCGTGTCTGCAGCCACTATAACGGTCGTCGGAATCAGATTGTCTTGCCCCGGCGGATTGGCGTTAATATGCCAACCGGCAGCGATTTTCAACTGCAGCTCGACGTTGTAAACTTCACCGTCTCGGTTTTTAACCGTAGCCGTCGCTGTTACCGTCGATGGCTCCAAAGATTCTTGGTCTTCTTCCGATGTCAGATAGTTATTGAGCGCAAGGTGCGCATGCATGAAGGATGACGGACTCTGCGCCATAGATTCCGCAAAAATGCGCAACGTCTTCTCAGCGTACTCCCGATAGTTGTCGCCAAGTGCCAACAGATTTTCGACAGCAACGGCATTACCGGAAGGGATTGCAGAGTCGTAAGGTTTCTTAGAACGCACAATAAGGTGTTTCGTATCTGACTTTGTGTAATAAAACCCGCCGTTTCTATCGTCCCAGAAGCGTTGGATCATTTGATCCGTGAGTGTTCGTGCTGAATCCAACCACTCTGCATCGCCTGTTGCCTGATACAATCCGAGCAAGCCACGTGCCAAAAATGCGTAGTCATCAAGATACGCGTCCTGCTTGACCACCCCAGCCGTATAGGTATGCAACAGTTCGCCATCGGGTTTCTGCATCGTATCGAATATAAACCGAGCCGCCTTTGACGCTGCGTTGAGATAACGTTCATCACCGAGTACGTCATAGCCGTAGGCGAGCGCGTCTATCATCAAACCGTTCCAGTTGACGATGATTTTTGTATCCAACAACGGGTATTCGCGTTCAGAACGTGCTGCTAACAACTTCTCACGTGCAGCGGTTAACTCTTTTACAGATTCTTCCGCTGCTGGCCCTTCCGGCACATAGAGAACGTTTTTACCTTCAAAATTCGCGCCTTTATCCACCCCATAAACTGTGTTGAAACGGGATGCTCCCTTTTTGTCGAGGACTTTTTGAATCTCATCGGCAGTCCAGACGTAATACTTCCCTTCTTCTGCATCCGTCTCTGCGTCAAGTGCCGAATAAAACCCACCTTCAGGTGCCGTCATCTCTCGGAAAATGTAGTTAAAAATCTCTTCGGCGACGCGTCGGTACTGCGGTTCTTCCGTCAACTGATACGCTTTGAGGTAAATTTTCGCCAGTTGTGCGTTATCGTAGAGCATCTTCTCGAAGTGCGGAACGAGCCACTTCGCGTCAACAGAATATCGGTGGAATCCGCCACCTATCTGGTCGTATATCCCACCGTAAGCCATCATATCCAGCGTCCGTGTCACCATTTTCAACACGGATGCGTCAGTCGTGCGCTCGTATTCGCTGAGGAGGAACTCAAGATTGGAAGGACTCGGGAATTTCGGAGCACCACCAAATCCACCGTGCGTAGCGTCATAAGCCGTTCGGAGATAATCCAACGCTGCTGTTGTGACGGATTGATCCAGTGCTCTCCCCATAAGTGCTGTGAACCCGCGACTCGTTGCCATCTCAATCGCAGTTGAAATTTGTTCTGCGGATTCGATGACCTCCGCTTCTCGTTCTACCCACGCTTCATGTACGGCATCAAGGATCGTCGGAAATCCGGGTCTGTTCGGCATATCCATCGGTGGAAAATAGGTGCCTGCATAAAACGGTTTTAAGTCAGGTGTAAGGAAGACGGAGTTGGGCCACCCCGCACGCTGGATGAGCAGCTGCGTCGCGGTCATATAGATTTCGTCGAGGTCAGGACGTTCTTCTCTATCAATCTTGATATTGATAAAGTTCGCGTTCATCATTTCCGCTATTTCAGGATTCGAGAAGACTTCTCGCTCCATCACATGACACCAATAGCACGTCGCGTAACCGACAGAGAGGAAAATCAGTTTATTCTCCTTCTTCGCGAGTGCCAACGCCTCATCACCCCATGGATACCAATCGACAGGGTTATGTGCATGCAGGAGCAAATACGGACTCGTTTCATGAATCAACCGATTCGTCCACTTCCATGAACCGTCAGGATTTTTGAGTGCTGCTTCCTCAGCACTTGCCATCCATACAAAATTGAGCAGGAGAATACACCCCAAGACCTTTTCCCAACTGAATCGTTTGATGTCTATTGTTATCGGAAGCATTTGAGTTTCCTATTAGTCTGCCGCTGCATCTTTTCCACAAACAGGTTTCTGTGGCGAGCGGTTGAACTCTTGACAGGTTAGGAGATAATCGTCAACGGATTCTTCAAAAGCTTCCCGTATCTCATTGAGAGAATCACCGTGAAAACTGACTATATCACGGATACCTACAAGATCCCCAATGAAACAACCGTCTTCTTCGCTATAGACAATTTGTGCAGTATATTCTTTATACGTCATTATTTTCTTTTTTTTCGAGATTTCTTTCCTTTCTGACATTTATCAAAAGTTGTGTTATCTCAATGTTTATCAAGGTTCTTTAGGTATAAGTTTGTGAAAATGCGTTATGAAGTCGGTGAGTATCTGTCTTTCTCCCGTGAGTTGAAGTTGTATTTGATGAAATGTGCGACGT
>JAJEEK010000023.1 GCA_022821065.1 Candidatus Poribacteria bacterium | reverse complement strand
ACGTCGCACATTTCATCAAATACAACTTCAACTCACGGGAGAAAGACAGATACTCACCGACTTCATAACGCATTTTCACAAACTTATACCTAAAGAACCTTGATAAACATTGAGATAACACAACTTTTGATAAATGTCAGTAAGTTATAAGTTATAAGTTAATCTTTTGTGATAGGTACTTTTGTTGTCCCTGCCATAGTGTGTCGCTTTAACCTATAACTGAAAGGTTTTTCGCAGAAAAACCGTACTTATAACTTATAACCATTAAAAATGGAGTATATCAAATGGTACGTATAGGTGTAGTCGGAGTCGGTGGCATGGGGGGTTCCCATTGCAACGCACTCCCGAACGTTGAGAATTGTGAGTTTGTAGGCGTGGCGGATCTACGCCTCGACGCGGCGCAAGCCGTCGCGGAGAAACACCAAATTCGCGCCTTCCAAGATTATCAAGAACTATTTGCTATCGTGGACGGTGTCGTCGTCGCAACACCACCGGTAGCACATACACAGGTCGTCGTCGATGCAGCGGCGGCAGGGATACACGCTTTCTGTGAGAAACCGCTCTCCCTGACGCTCGCTGACGCGGATGCGATGATCGCCGCATCGGATAAGGCTGGCACGCATCTGATGGTCGGGCAGGTACTGCGTTTCTATCCTGTCCATGAACTCGGTAGACAGATGGTGGATGCTGGCGACATCGGCGACATCACCTACATCGAGACCGATTACACGGGACCTTACAACGCACCGCGTACACGTCCCGACAGTTGGTACGGCACCGTCGGCGGACTTCTGGAAAACGGTATCCACAAATCCGACTTGATTAACTGGTTCGGCGGCACTGCATTGACCGTCGCTGCGGAGGTCGGCAGTTTCTCTGGACACGACGATTGGGAGGATTATACCGTCTCGCTTATCCGCTATGATTCAGGTGCAGTCGGTATCTTGCGGTGGGGTCGTTTCCTCGGTGCACGCGGCACCAACGAGACGATCATTGACGGCACGAAAGGTTCACTCCGTTTAGATATGGGAGCCGATCTCGCCTATTTCAAGAAAATTGGTGGCGATTGGGAGGAGATCGTTCCGAACCGCGATGGACCGAGCAGAGTTGTCGGTGAGTTGACCCATTTCGTTGACTGTATCCGAGACGATAAAACGCCGATGATTGACGGGAGAGGCGGAAAACACGCCGTAGAGATCGTTCTGGCGACTTACCAATCGGCGAAAGAGAAGACCAAAGTAGCACTCCCGATGGCATAATAGTTATCAGCCATCGGTTGTCGGCTATCGGTGTTCTGTTATCGGAGGACCTATTTCCCAATAATAGTTATCGGTTATCAGTTGTCAGTAGAGAAAGACTTAGCACACATCAGAACCCTCTTTAACTGATAACTGACAACTGGTGACTGACAACTATTTCAAAATGCTCTTCCTTATTCTCAATATCATCCTGCTCTCCGGGTTCGGGCTTTTTCTGAAGCACGCCAAAACCAACCAGCAACGCCTGAACCCGATCGGTTTTGTCAATTACCTCACAGCGTTTTGCATCAGCGTCTGGGCACTTTCGCTTGAACAGGACTTCGCATTTTCCAAGTTGACACTCGCTTTAGGTGTGGCAAACGGTGTGACGTATGCCATCGGATTTGAACTGTTCACCATCGGCATCCGTCTGAGCGGGGTTGTCGTCACGGTTGCGATCGTTAGGCTCTCAATTGTGATACCGATTCTGGTATCAATGCTGTTTTGGCAAGAGATCCCAAACCTCTGGCAGAGCATCGGACTCCTCTTGACTTTTCTGGCGATCCCGCTCCTCAGTCAACGCGAAAAGGAACCGACCGATAAGTGGACACCTGACAGACCAGAAATCAGTCAAGGCTTAGGTTTCGCTGTTGTTATCACGATTCTGCTCGTTACCGGTATATCGCGGCTCACTATGAAAGCCTTCAACGAGATGTGTCCTATCGACGAGAAGTCGTTCTATATGACGCTGCTCTTTGGTGTGTGCACAGTCGTGTACTTGGGGGTATGCCTCCGTCAGAAAGTATGGCCAAACTGGTGGGAATCCTTCTACGGCGTGCTAATCGGAGCTTGTAATGTCGGCGGGAGTTGGGCACTGCTCGTTGCACTCGATAAGGTGAGTGCGTTGATCGCTTTTCCGATGTCGAGTTCCGGTGGTGTGCTGTTCACGATGTTCGTCGGGATGGTGTTTCTCCGTGAGCGATTGAACCGGACCTCCCTCATCGGGGCACTGCTCGCGATGGTTGCGTTAATCTTTGTTAACCTGAAATCATGATTCGCACTGGTGCCTGTAGCATAGCCTGTTAGGCTGTGCCGCTTTCGTAGTCCGCAAAGCAAAGACAAATTTGACTTTAGGGAAAAAATATGGTATCATTTATGGAAAAGCGGGACTTGTTAGAAAAATGCGGGAGAGCGTAGAACTTTTCATCCGAAGCGTCCACCTGATCGCGACGATCGTCTGGTTCGGAGGTATCCTCTTTTCTACCTTCGTCGCAATGCCGATCCTGCAACAGAACCTGACATCGCGCGATCTATTAGCGGTTCACAACCGTTTTCGGACATGGATACGATTGATGATTCATATCCTTCTGACGACAGGCGCGATGGTGTTCTTTATCGTTGCATGGGATAACGGGTTTTTTGCGAAGCAGGACAGTAGCGATTTCAATTTCAAAACCTATATGTTAATCTTCGTCGCAAAACTTGTGGCGTTCGGACTGATGACCCTCTTTTGGGGACTGTACAGTTCACTTTATCGGCGACACCTTGAGGTTGCACCACCAGACAGCGAAACACATCACAACCAGAGTCCCTATATCAATATCTGGAGAGGGTTAATGCTGGTTTCAGGTTTAATCGTCTTCGCACTTGCCCTGTTACTGTAACCCTATTTTTATTCACGATGTTTTTAAGAGCACCCTTTGTGAAACAACACACAGAATTAAAAAACAGAGTAGGCGGACCCACGTGCAAACTGATTTGCCAGCCTGGGTAATTTATTTAGATACTTGTTGTTTGAGCAGATTTTTTGATCTACAGACGCAACCTCGGATCCATCAGGAGACCGCAGCGATTGAACAGATTCTCACTCAGATTCAAGATGGGCACTGGGCTTGGATATCTAGCAATGTTTTGATGGAGGAAGTAGAGCAAACTCCAGATCCGCAACAACGTACCGAAATCATGGATTGGTTAACTAATGCCTATCAAACTGTTTCCGCCGGACTATCAGAAATCTTAAGAGGTAAGCAGTTAGAGGCATTAGGTTTTATAGAAGTGGATGCGCTGCATATCGCCTGTGCAGAAAGCGGCAATGTAGATATTTTTTTAACAACAGATGATGGGCTTCTTAGAAGAGCGAAGCGCAATAGTTCAAACCTTTACGTCCAAGTTGAAAACCCTTACGTATGGTTACAACGGAGAGACAAAAATGAATATATTGGAAATGACCGACAGTGAAATTTATGAACTTGGGATGAAAACCCTGATAGGTAAGCTCGGTGCTGCCAAAACGCAATGGTTTATCCGGCAAAGGCAACCTGGTACAGGCAATTATTCTGTTGATCGGCACCAATTGTTAGCAAATCCGCTAGATATCGATACCATTGTCAAGCGTATCCAGGAACGTGAGGCCACCAGAAAAGATGAAGAACGCGCCCGAGCTCGTCGGTTCGCAGCGAGTCAGAGTGAGATAGAAAAAATGACGGATCTCGAAATCTATGAAATTGGCAGTCGAGTCCTTACCCAAACACTGGGAGTTGCTGGGTCAATGAACTTTCTACGGCAGTGCCAAGAACTAAATGGCGGTTATCCGCTTGACCGGATCGAGAACCGAGAAGAAGCTGAGGAAAATATTAAGTTCTACACGGCACTCCTGAAACTCAATCCGAAAATGGTTGAGGACTACATCAGACGCGGTAACGCTTATAGTTACATCGGCGAGCATGCGAAAGCTATCGCTGACTATGACAAGGCGATAGAACTCAAGCCAGAGTATCCTAAAGTTTATTACCGCCGGGGCTTGGCTTACGCCAAAAATGCCGAGTATATCAAAGCCATCACTGACTATAATGAAGTTATTCAACGCGATCCCGAGCATGCCGATGCCTATCGCAGCCGTGGCGAAGCGTGGCAACACCTTAAAGAACAAGAAAAAGCCAACGCCGATTTGACAGCTGCTAAAGCACTTGAGACAGGTACCACGTCATCTGCTTGGCTATAGACCGTCCAAAGTATAAACAGACACAAGACGAAAATACTCTAAAAAAAATGCAAGATACAAAAGTTCAGGCAGTCTCATGGAATATCACCCGATTGTGTAATCTGAAATGTACGCACTGCTACCTCCCAGCAGGGTTCGTAGACACAAGCGAGTTAATCGATGGGAACCTCCATCTTTTCGATATTCAAGGTACGCATAAACTTTCGAGAGAAACAGAACTCAGTCAATCACAATGTTTTCGTGTCATTGATGAGATCGCCGAAATCAACCCGCATATCCTCCTCATCCTTACCGGCGGAGAGCCGCTATTACGCCCGGATATCTTGGAGATATCGAAGTATGCCTCCGATACCGGGTTTCTTGTTGTTATGGGCACAAACGGTGTCCTGCTCAACGACGCGGTGGTCGAGAAGATGCAACAGCACGGTGTCACGGGGGCAGGTGTCAGTCTTGATTCCATCCAACCGACAGACCACGACAAGTTTCGCGGTATGGAAGGTGCGTGGAAAGCGACGATGAACGGTGTTGAGGCACTCAAACGTGCACAGATGGACTTTCTCGTCCAGACCTCCGTAACGCAGTGGAATTATGACGAAATCCCGAAAATCGTTGCGTTCGCCTATCAACTCGGTGCCAAGGTGCTGAACCTCTATTTTCTTGTACGAACCGGCAGAGGCAAGACTGTGATGGACCTGACGCCTGCACAATATGAGAAGATGCTTGAGACGATGTTCGAGTTACAGGCAACCTATACCGGCAAGATGCTCATCGCGGCGAAATGTGCACCGCACTATAAACGTGTTATCTACGGGCAACAGTCCGATTCTGCCTTCCTTCAAGGCTATCCGAGCGGTACTTGTCCGTGTGGTATCTATTATTGCCGTATCACACCGGAGGGTGAACTGACTCCGTGTCCGTATCTACCCGTTAGCGTCGGAAACCTTAAGGACGAAAGTTTCGTTAAACTCTGGAATGAATCAAAGGCTTTTCAGGACTTGCGGAATCGGAACCTGCTTGAAGGGAAATGTGGCGACTGTGAATTCAAAGAGGTGTGTGGAGGTTGTCGGGCGCGTGCTTATGCAACGACTGGTAATTACCTCGCTGAAGATGCTTCGTGTGAATATAAGCCGGGGTCCGCGCCTGCTATCGGAAACGGGGCATCTCCTGTTCAGATTGAGAAAAAGATCGCTTTCGCAACCGAAACCGATTACGATTTGCAATGGACGGAAGCCGCAGAAAAACGATTGAAACGTGTGCCGTCATTCGCACGCGGTATGGTCGTCAAAAGTGTAGAGAAATACGCGCGTGAACACGGCTATCGGGAGGTTACCCCCGAACTCATGCAAGCCGTCAAAAAACGATTCGATGAAACCGGTATCCCGTCCTTTAGACCGAAACGATTTTTTAAATAATTGCCCTCTGTGCCGTTTTTCACCGTTGGTGAAAAAACGGGTTTCTGATGCGTATCAACAATATTGGGTGTCATTAAATCGGTTAAGCACAAGCGTACACGGCACGCAATTAATGTCTGAACATAATTATTGAAGTGTGTGTTTATCAGATGTAGGACTTACGCAATTTTGACTGTAGACTGTTCTGTAAAAAGAAAGTTTTCTGAAAACACAGCGTCTTTGCAGCACAAACTAACAGTTTGTGGTACAAAAGAGCATCTACGTAAGTCCTAAGATGGTTATTGATAAGGGGAACTCCTATGTTAACAACAGAACAGGTAACATTTTTTCAGGAACATGGGTATCTTATCCTTGAAAATTTTGTTGATTCGGAGATAATAGAAACATGGCGGGAGCAGATTTGGAAACATTATAATTCCGATCTCAATACACCGGAGACGTGGCCCAACGACTACGTGGTACAGAATTTCAGTTTCTCGCCGCTGTTCGGGCAGCTCCCTGCGATGCAAGAGATCACCGCGCAGCTTGGGGGTGGACAGTTCGCCGGTGGTGGCGGTTCACCCCTCGTCAAATGGCCCAACCGTGAAGAAAAATGGGCGATGCCGGGTAGCGGACACATTGACGCTTACGGTCCCGGTGGTTGGAGTCCTTTTATGCTCGGTGCGACGACCTATCTTTACGACGTTGAACCCAATGGCGGTGCTTTCGTTTTTTGGCCCGGGAGCCACCACTCGACGCATAAGTACTTCCTTGACTATCCAGAACAGATTGATGGCAGTTTCTACGACATCAAAGATTGGGGTTGGCATGTGCTTTCAGATTTATCGCCAGAGGGACCGCGCGAGTTTACGGGTGCCGCTGGCGATGTTGTCCTCTGGCACGCCTTTCTGTGTCATACAGGGTCAGCGAATATCCAAGCGGTTCCGCGTTTCGGTATCTTTGCACGCTACTCCCACAAAAAGCGAGAAGAGATTAAATACGAGATTCCAGAAGACCTTTGGAAATACTGGGCAATTTAAGAGATGGCTGTCAGCCGTCAGCAATCGGCTATCAGTCTTTGAGCACAACGTATAAGTCGAGGCAACGTGCGGGCTGGATATACGGCAAAGATCGTTTCGAGAAGTCTTCCTTATCAAAACGTGGGGAGAATAAAAAAGGAGAAAGAATGAGCGAACAAAATAGCGCACACGAGCGGATTACCAATGTAGAAGAACGCTTGAGGCGTGTCGAAAATCTACTCGTCAGCATCAATGAAAAATTGGATCAGCGTCCTGAGCTGGGTGAAGTAGACACCGAGAAGGCGGAAGAATTTAAGCAGTGGGTGACCAATTACGTCTCAATGCGGTTGCAACAACTCGTACCGGAGACATGTGACCACCCCGATGAAGCCGTACTTCAAGACGGTCCCTACCTCGACAATACCACAATGCCTTGTACAGAGGAGGTTGAACACCGGGTTAAACGGATACCGATCCCGTTTGTTCGCGAGATGGTCGTCCAGCGCGTCGCTGAAAATGCACGAGAGGCTGGGATTGAACGTGTTGATATCGATTTTTTCGAGAAAGCCGCTACATTTTGACAATGTAAAGCCACAGAGGAGTTCCCTCTGCCGAATTTTGACTGGAAGGACTTCTTAAAGGCACCACTGTAATGGCTGTCAGCAATCAGCACGGGCGAGTACGCCCTTTCAGCCATCAGTAAAGAGAATATTTATCAAATCAGATACCTCTTTGCTGAAGCCGAGAGCCGAAAGCCAATAGCCATATAATCAAAACCTCTTATTGCTGATGGTTTCCGATAGCTGATAGCCGATAGCCGACAGCTATTCTTCTGACGGCTGAAAGGTTTTTCGTAGAAAAACCGTACTGATAACTGACAACTGCTATGGACTGGGTTTTCAACACTTTTTCAGAATATCTGGAGAACGATTTCAAGAAACGGGTCGGGAATCCGAATCCGACCGTTGCTGACCTTTGGCAAGCCTTTCAGCTGCTCTTTCCTGCCACTTCAGCGCAGCTGCTTGTACAGGAGCCTGTAGGCAATACGGTGCGGTTTAAACCGCTTGCCTTCTATCACGCGGACGAAATGGGCCCATTGGTTGAAGCACCAATGGAATATCTCAAACAAAATTTCGGGGGCGGCAAGTTCAAAATTAATTTCTATCACGGTATGCAGTTTATCGCAACAATTAACTTCAAGCCAGAGGGTCCTGAAATCTGGCGTGAACTTCCGGAAATGGAAACCAATCCTACGTTCGACGAAACTGAAACTTAAAGGAGTAGGCACACACCGTGTGTCGTAACCGAGGATAAGAAAAATGGCGCAACAACAGGAATTTGAAGAATGCCCGTCGTGCGGGAATGCGAATCTCCGACGGTTGGATGGAAATTCATGGTTCTGTTTGGATTGTGATTGGGACAACCTTACGGTTATTCCTATTGGTAATGATGAGATCCTTGCATCTCTCCGCCACGGGGACATCCACTCACGACGGATCGCCGCACAAGCACTCATTAATATCGGAGATACTGACCGGCATCTCGCCACTTTAACGGACACAACAGCACTACTGGAGGCGTTGGATGATGAGGACGCGGATGTACGCTACTTCGTTGCAGTCGCGCTCGGCAAACTCAAAGCGAGTCTCAGTCTCGGTAAACTGAAGCAGCTTGTCCGAGATGATGCCTCCGCCCTCGTGCGGGAAGGTGCTAAAACCGCTGTTGAACAGATAGAATCGGAGAAACTGTCCTAAAGCGTTTTTGACACAACTTACCTAACCGAACCGCAAGGAAAATTAGAAAATCGGTCTTCGGACAGAATCGGTAAGCGCAACCAACGGGCGCGCTGGATATACGGGGTGGAACGTTTTGGCCCCATCCCACCTAACCGAACCGCAAGGAAAGTTAAAAATATGGAGAAAGTTCGACTTGGTTATATCGGCTGCGGGTTCATGGCACAGAAAGTCCATATCCCGAATTTTATGAGTGTCTCGGACTGTGAACTCATCGGACTCGCAGAAGTCCGTTCAGAACTCGGTAAAACAGTCCAAACCCGTTTCGGTATCCCCCAACTTTACCGCGATCACGCGGAGCTCGCGCAGAATGATGATATTGAAGCCGTTGCAGTTTCCGCCGACTTCGCCTTACAAGGTGAAATCGCCAAGGATCTGCTTTCAGCCGGTAAGCATGTTTTCATGGAGAAACCGATGGCTGTCTCCACTGAGCAGGCGGAGGCAATCGTGTCAGCATCGCAGAAATCCGGTAAGAAGTTGATGGTGGGCTACATGAAACGCTACGATGCCGGAAACGAGATCGTCAAGGAGAAAGTCGCACAATTCCGAGAGACCGGTGAACTCGGTCGCTTGACGTACGCCAGAAACCACGGGTTTGGCGGCGATTGGGTCTGCAATCTTGACACCCACATGGACGGGACCGACGAACCGAGACCGAGCGCACCCGTCAAAACCCCAGAATGGATACCTGAGCAATACCGCGGCTCCTATGTGGGATACCTCCAGCAGTATACACACAATATTAATCTGATGCGTTGGTTCCTCGATGCCGGTGACAAAGTTACCGTTAAAGCTGTCGATTTAGATGCGAACGGATATTCCGGTGTCGTCATCTTTGATATGGACGGCATCCGTGTGGTACTCGAAACCGGACACGTTTCACACTACCGTTGGGATGAGCATAGCCAAATCTACTTTGAGAACGGTTGGGTTCATACATGGGCACCGCCGTTGCTCTTGAAGAACACACCCGCAGAGGTCGAAATCTATCGCGCTGGCGACGAACAGGAGATGACGCGCCCGATTCCGAGACCGAGTTGGACGTGGGCATATCGCAGAGAGGCGGAATACTTCGTCGCGAACGTCCGCAACGATGCACCGTTCCGCTCCTCAGCCGAAGACACACTCACCGATGTCAGACTCTTTGAGGACATCTACCGGATCTTCATTGAACAGCAGGAGTAGTTATCAGTTATCAGTACACAGTTACCAGTTACCAGAAAAGAGATGTTGTGTTATCCGGGGAAACACCCTATCAAAAACACGCCTCTTAACTGGCCACTGGTTCCTGGCCACTGGTTACTATTTGCGCATCAGAATCTCCGTGCCGTTGATGTTAATCGCGGGTTCGTAGTTTTCTTGTAGGTATGCTGCAATCAATGCGTGTCGCTCCTCAACTCGGATACCGTCAACATTATCGAACCATCCCCCCGTTTTAAAGAGCACCAAGCGTGTTTTATCCCGTTCAAGCGCCGCAATCACCTCTTCCTGCATCGAAGGTGTCGACGCATACGAGACCTGATGGAATCGCGTAGCACCCGGTCGATCGGCGAAGAAATAGTACGCCCCCTGACTCGTGAAATCAAAGATTTTTTCGTTCGGTTCAGTGTTTTCTTGGATATAGGCGACTACCTTTTGAATCTGCTGAACTTGATCGTCTGGGATGTCCACCGCACCTGCGCGCGCCAATTCCTCCGATACAACCCTTTGCTTGAACGGGTTCTGGCGCAACCGATTCCATTTGCCATTGAAGCCTGAGAGTGGCTTGTGTACTTCTCCAACGTACCAGCAGAATATGACTGTCGGAATTAGTATCCATGTTGCCTTCAGTGCGTTGTGCCATGGGATTTTCCCTCTGAATGCCGATAAAATGGCACGGAACATGCTGAGGATACCCCCCTCCAGTGGCAGTAGACAGAGCAGCCATAAGAAAGTCGCACCGAAGTTCAGATGTCCGCCGTCCGAACGTCCTAAAGCAGTTCGGAAGAAGGCGACGCCACCGAGGAGTAAGAGGAGAAGTTTCATCGTGTTGGCGGAGTGCGTGTTGGATAAGCCGCGGTAGGTCAGATAACCCGCGACAATCAGAAAGATACAGATCGGTAGATACCACCGAAATCCTTTGCTGAAGATAAAGGCAGACCATCCGTCCGACGACAATAGCATCAAGGTTTCCGACAGAGACGGAAAAGCGAGTCCCCACGTCGCCAGTTGATAGCGACACTGGATATAGGAATTCCAGATTGCATCGTCCAAGGCACCGTGAGATAGGAAATATAACCCCACCGGCAGGAAACCTAACAGCACGCCGCAACTATAGCTGATGACCGGAAATAGCCGTTTCTTCACGCCGTTTTCTTGTACCTGTCCGTTTTCTGCGGCAATACCCTTTTGTCCGAAGGCGTATATGACCAGAAACAGTCCGATTGCGCCTAAAGAATATAACCCGATTTCGGTGCTGTACCAGAAGGCTAAACTCGTGAAAATCCCACCGAAGAGGAGTTTCCACGAGAGGACGCTGCGCTTTGACCGACTTTTCGGAAGCATCAGGAAATTGGCAACGCAGGCGAAACTGATTAAGCCGAGGCTATGCCGTGCGGATACGGAGAACTCTGTTCCAGAGGCGATAAGCACACATAAGAAGGCGGTCAGGAATCTGCCCCGAAAAACCTGTAAGCCGAGCAGATAGAGCGCGACATAGCCGAGCGGATTTAGGACACGCTCCATTGTACGCAAACCGAACAGGGTCGGTTCAAAGATTTGTCCCCCGATCCATGCCAAGTAGGCATTTTGGAAGAGTCCGTGTTGGACATAGACATCCCGGAACGGGATCCCACCGCGCAGCATTTCATTCAGCGGCGCGAGTCGTTCACCCTCATGGAATAGGTCTATATTGCCGTGGATATTCCCAGCGTAGGTCAGGAGATAGATAAAAACCGGAAGGATGATGTATTCGAGTCCAATACGCCAGAACTTCGGAGACCTGTAACCACCAGATACGGTTTCTTCACGTTCTTCACTGTCAAGATTTTCAACTTCTTCCTTTGCAGTCCAGAGTGCCGGAAAGTATCGCCTATACAGGAGCCCTAACTTCACCAACACCGACAAAACGAGCGGCAAGACTAAGCCTATCAGCACGTTCTGACCGATAGCGTAGACCTGTAGCCAACAGAGCCATAGCGGTATAGATGCCAACGCATTCGCTTTAAGCACACGTGCGATCGGTTGTCCCGTTCGCTTAGCACACCAGTGCGAGTAGGTCCGCCATCCCAACCAATATACCCCTATCGTTATCGGGATACCGAGGAGTGCCAACAGATAGTAGAAGTATTCTTGTTGTTTCGGGTATGCGTTAGTGCTGATCCAACCGACGACCCCGGAGCTTGAGTGGTATTCAAAAGCGATGTAGTTTTGGAGGGTCATCCCTATAGCGATTGCCAGGGATGCAGCGGAGAAGGTGAGAAGTCCAACGTAGGGTCTGAGTGCGGGTGCCTTGACAACGCGGATGTCCGGCATAAATTGCGCAAGGTAGACTCGCCAGCGTTGCATGGTTCTTGCCTCAATATAGTACAGGACCTACGTAATTTTGACTGTAGTCGATTCTGTTAGATGAAATTTTTCGGAAAACACAGCGTTCTTATAGCACAAACTAACAGTTTGTGGTACAAAAGAGCATCATGCGTAAGTCCTATAGTAAACAAAACTATTGTGTGCTTTGATAGCGCAATTTGAAGTCGAAAAAACCGCGCTACCGTGTTAGGTGTTCACAAGGGGGCCTTCAACCTCAACAAAATCCTTTGATGTTTCGTCCCACGCAAAAGCCTTCACGGCGCGGACCTCAGTCCCGTAGACAGAGATAACCAAATAGGTCGTACCCGGATAAGTCGGTTCATCCCACATCGTCGCATCTGCTTTGTCTTTTTCCGAGAAATACGCTTCGTGGTTCGGGTGTGAATGATAAAACGCCTTAATCTGTTGGGTCTCAGATGCTTTGGTAACTTTGAATAGATCGTCGGGGTGTATCACATAAGCCGTGCGAGCATCACGCGGATACGTGTCTGGGTCTTCCTGATGCAGTTCGTTCTGTATGTTCCGGCATTTCCAGACAGATTCTTGAACCCCATCACTCAAGATCGCACCACAGCATTCATCGGGAAATTCCGATGTTGCGTGCTCACAAATCTCGTTGAGGGTTGCTGGTTGAAGCGTTAGCATTGAATGAAAATTAGCCGTCAGCAATCAGCCGTCAGCAATCAGCAAAGAGGGTTTTCTCTTAATCAAAACCTCTTGTTACTGAGGGCTGAAAGCCGAGAGCCGAGAGCCATTAAGACAAACTTCCACCAGCGATTGCTGGAATGATAGAGATTTCAGCACCATCTGCGACGGCGGTATCTTTTCCATCGAGGAAACGGATGTCTTCATCGTTAAGATAGATGTTTACGAACCGACGGATATTCCCGCCTTCATCACAGAGACGCTCTTTCATTCCCGGATAAGTCGCTTCGAGGTTCTCAATAATGCCTTCAATGTTGGCGCCTTCTGTTTCAACTTCCGCCAAGTTCTGCGTTAAACGTCTCAGCGGGGTCGGAATACGAACGATTACAGCCATAATATAATTTTTCTCCTTTTTGTGTAGCCGTCGGCTATCGGCTTTCGGCTGTCAGCAAGAATGGCTATCGGCAGTCGGCTTTCGGAAACCATCAGCAAAGAGGTTTCTGATTAAACTAACCTCTCTTTGCTGACGGCTGACCGCTAATCTGCTGACGGCTGACGGCTGATTGCTGACAGCCATTAAATCGAATAATGTAATCCACACTCTTTGTTATTTTCTTCGGTATCTGTGTTTTCTGATGCGGATGCTCCGTTCTGCCAACGCCAGCGTCCGGCGCGTTTCGGTTCGCCGGGCTTTATCGGTGTTGTGCAGATGACGCATCCGATGGATTCATAATAGTGACCTTGGGCATCCGTTTCAAGCAGTGGGTTCACAGGAATCTCGTTTTTACGGACAAATTCCCAGACATCATTGGTCGTCCACTGGATAAGCGGGTTCGTCTTCAACACCGGATGCGTCGCGGATGAGATAATTTCTGCTTTTCGGAGCTGCTGCCTTGCCTCAGATTGATCCCGACGTAAACCGGTGATCCAGACATCTAATGTTTCGAGGAGTCGTTGCATCGGACGCACTTTCCGGATATTGCAACAGTATTCCTGCTTCGCTTTGCTGTCGAAAAACAGGTATTCGCCGTGTTGTGCGACCATCTCTTGAACTTCTTGCGGATCCGGTTGAACCTGTTCGATTTCAACGCCGTAGCGCGATTCTACCTGCGCAAGGAAGTCGTAAGTTTCTGGGAAAAGGCGAAGTGTGTCAAGCGTACAGACCCGGAACGGCAACCCGTTTTCAGCGGCTAAGTGAATCAGCACCATCCCCGAAAGTTGTCCACTGGTGACAATCGCGGCGCGTTCTTTGAACCGCTTAAAGAGGGAGAAAAGAATTTCTTGGGGTGTCTCCGTCAACAAAATTTCTTGGCAGAGCGTTTGATCGACTGCGTACTTCAATTTTTAATGGTATTCCCTTGGTTACAAGAAACTTACGGAAGTGTATCCATAATGTCCGATTCGATTTCAAAATAACGACTCAAACTGAAATAACGTTCTCCGGTGTCCGGGAGAATGGTAACAACGGTTTTATCGGGGCCTTGTGCCTTCGCAACCTTTAGCGCCGCGTAGACATTCGCGCCAGACGACATCCCGACCAACAACCCTTCGGTCCTCGAAATGGTCTTCATCATCTCATACGCCTCTTTTTCGGAGACAGTGATGACCTCGTCGATAACATCTACATTCAGCACTTCAGGCACCATCCCGGCACCGAGTCCATCGATTCGGGTTGGACCGGGTTTACCGCCGGAAAGCACCGCTGAAACACGCGGCTCCACAGCAACGACTTTCACATTCGGGCATTCTGCTTTTAGCACCTCGCCGACACCTGTCAAAGTCCCACCTGTACCGACCCCTATAACGCAAAAATCGATGTCGGTGCCGATCGCCTTGAGGATTTCGATGGCTGTCGTACGACGATGGATTTCGGGGTTTGCGGGGTTTGTAAACTGGTTCGGCATATAGTGCCGCGGGTTCTGTCGGACGATTGTCTCCGCCTCCCAGATCGCACTAGCCATACCGCCGTGCTCCGGGGTCAGCACAATTTTTGCACCGAAAGCGGAGAGGAGTTCATATTTTTCGCGACTCACATTTTCTGGCATTGTTAAAGTGACAGGATAACCTCTCGCGATGCCGACGATAGAGAGTCCCAACCCTGTATTACCAGCGGTAGGTTCCACGATGGTGTCCCCTTTTCTGAGGATACCGCGTTCTTCAGCATCGACGACCATTGCGTAGCTGATTCGGTCCTTGATACTGCCGCCGGGGTTGTAAGCCTCCAATTTTGCGAAGATCGTCGCATCGTCCTTACCGGGCAGCGCATTCAGGCGAATCGTCGGTGTATTCCCGATGAGGTCTGTCAGATTTTTAGCGATTTTCATTTCTGTTTTGCCTGTGTGCTTTAGACAATTACCACGTTAAAGTATACCATACCCACCGCAAAAAGTCAAATTTTTCAATAGGTGAACAGGGGTATTTAGTTTTACATATTCACTTTGTATATATGGATGTGTCTCCCTTTGTAGGAGCGAGCTGCGCTCGCGATCTTGTGAAAAAAACGTTAATATCTATAAACGAAAACCAGAATCAAAACCGAAAACTAAATCGTCCTGAATAGGTGAATGGATCGACGAAGGCATTCATTTTTTTGACTTTCATTTAGTTTTATTGTATAATACTTACAACATTAACCATTTTAAAGAGAAAATAATTTTGGTTCTGAGTCCTTAGTATTGCGTAACAGGGCATAAGTTTATCTTATACCATTTCTTAATACTAAGTCCTGAGCCTTCCTAAAAAGTCTTGAACCGTTTTTAAGGAGACACTCATGGCGAATAACGCACCAATGACTTATGAAGACCACTGGAGTCGTCCAGTGGCTATGACCCCTGATGGTCGATGGCTCTCTTTACGAGAAGTGGTAGAAGAAGGACCAACACAGGTTCCATTTAACCGCTTGTCCCCTGAAAAACAGTCAGAATTGGTAGCGGAACGTATTCGGCAAAGCCACGAATTTGACGTAGGTATCTTAGGGAAGGGAATAATGGACAAGAAGCACGCCATTGACGAAGTGCAGAAACGAACATCTATAGGGCGCGCTTTAATTGACGTTGAGCAGCGAATGATTAGAATGTTAATCAAACGGGCGCTTGAAGGAAGCCTTTAACTGAGAAAAAATAACAAGTTTATCCAAAGTGGGAAATAAAAAAGTAAGCTCTTCTAACAGTAGATAGATGAATTCGAGACGTTTGAGGTTCCACTGATTTTGCGCTGTATCCCATTCCTACCAGATCCGCTTGATGACCTTTTGGAATAGGTCGTTTTTGTCAAAATACAGTGATCGGTTCAAGTGAGTGCTACTGGCGTTGCAACAAACGCCTTATTCCAACAATTTCTCGGCAATCTTCGCGTTAATTTTCTTCCATTTCCACGAGATCACCTCACCGGCACCGTGAATTTCACCCGCTGTCCTTCGCTTAGGTCGAATCTGAAACATCGGCTTTTTTAGTTGATGTGCTTCGTTCACCTCTTTTTCAACCCCCGGGGCATTATGTGTGTCTGCTCCCACTACCACGATAACGATGTCCGAAAGAGTAATCTGTTTGCGCGCTTTTTCCAGCCAGCGCGAGTCGGGATGATACGGTTCCTTGAGAGAACAATCTATAATCTCGTACTGTGAGTGATGCTCCGCCTGCGCGTAGAAGTTGCGATGAAGTTCATTATCTCTGCCAAATTCAAAACTTAGAAAAACACGAACCTTGCTCTTGTTTGTGTCAGTTGTCATATTTTGTGTCCTGCGAATCGGACTTTGTAGCGAGGTTTCGATGGAAATACTTCTTTGTTGCTTTAAGCGAGAAGGTTCTTTTTAGTAATTTTCCTTATTTTCCTATGAATTGACCTTTTTTATTTTACTTTCAATCTCACAATTGGGAAACTTTTCGCTTCAACTTATAAAAGCAATTTAGAATCAATCAGAGGCCCATGGCAGAATCACTGGAATAGAGTCCGATTGCGGGCAGCGGGGCCCCGCTAGTGGTTCTAATTTCTCACAGAGATAAGACCATATCCCTCTTAAATAATCTAAAGAAGGCTGTTTATTCGCTGTCACAGACTCATGGTACAATACGCTTTGCCTTCTTAAATGGGCTGCAGGAGGCGGTTTAACCTCTGCCCACGTGATGTATAAAGGGTGAACAGTGTACTTTTCAACTTGACGATCCTTACCCAGCATCCCAAAATTATCGTTGACCCCTTTTATACCGACCCTGACGGTTTGAGGCACGTGAGACTCATCAAAATACCACAAGATGTAAATACCATCGCACCGTAGACTTGGTAGAACTCGAGGCAATTCATCCAGTAAATACCAGTTGCCATCAGGGTTTCGTATCCAATTGACATCCACTGCTCTTTGTGCACGTGCTGACGAATGCGCCCGTGCTGACGAATACCCTGTGTGTCTACCAAAGGCTCGGTCATCCGCCCATGAAGGCGTTTTCTTCATAACGCTCCTTATGCCAGATTGCCACCTGTCGCGTCAATCTGTTTCAGATTCAAACATATCTATAATCATTGTATGACGATAAAGCCTGGATTTGTTCGGGGTCCCGTGAGTTAACCGACGGGCAATGAATTGCCCTATTACGAACAAGAGGTTTTTTAGAACCGCAAAGCCTGGGTTTGTTCGAGGTCTGGTGAGTTAATCTATAGTTATCTCCTCTTTACAGCCCCCCAAGTCGTTAATTTGATTTTCCTTTTATGTGGGGCTGCTGCCGCAATGGCTTCCATGGCTTTCGCTTTTACAATGAGTAGGTCTACTTCGTCCGTGATACCGTCATTATTGACATCTGTGTCATAGGAAGTGGAATTTTGCATGGCACTACGGACAATCATAACGTCATATAGATCTACATAGCCGTCATTGTTTACATCCGCGTTTATATCGCTTTTTTTTGAATCAGAAAAAGGCTCAGTATAGAGTCGTGGCTCTCCTAAAACATAGTGATCGCACCAGTCGTTTGTAACATCGTCGATCCTTATCTTTAGTCTTTTAGAATTCTTTGGAATGTCAAACGCTATATACATGCCGTCATCTTCAGCGTATAGAATATCGGAGCGGTATATTTCTTTGTTGTCTGCGTAGGCAAAAAACTGTACTTCTGTTTCGCGATGCACACACTCTTGATGCGTCATATTGAAATAACTGGCAAAACTGCTGTAGTTGTTTCCTGAAACATCATACTCAATGACACTCGGCGCGTGAGAATACACCCAATAATCCAATTCGTTCATTTCAGGGAAATTGTAATAAAGATTAGGTTTCCTACCTACAACACCATCAGGAGTTTTTTCCCAAACACCAGCGATCCATCCGTACCATTCGCTTGAATCGTTTATCGGTGTCAGTGAGGTATCCGATCTGTGCATGAAAGTCAAACTAACGCTTTCAGCGTTTTCGGAAATACTGTCTACGATATCAAACGGCGCGACTGTGATACCCATTACTTCTGCAATTGATTCCACATATTGTCTGTCTTGCACATCTACGGCATCGTACCAATCCTGCATGTACTCAGACATATTGCCTTTCGTGGCGGGCATGTGCCTTACAGCGTTCCATGCCTCTGGGTTTTCCTCAAAGATCGGTAGAAATTTGAAAGTTAATTGTCCCACAAGATGATATTGTGTGAAAGACCGAGTTCTATCATACTCTTGCCTCAAAGACGTTTCATACGTTTCAAGCCATTCCTCACCAGTGCCATTGTATTGGTATTCAGGGAACACCTTTAGATAAGCATCTGCGAAATGATTGAAGTTTTGACTAAAATAAGCAATGCCACCATCCTGATTAGTAAAAGTGCCGAAGGGTGAATCCCGTTTCCATGTTTCCGCCATACTCCGCAATGCCCATATACTCGCCATTGTCGCAATGCCTTCTTGAAACCACAAATTCGGATTGTTAATAGTTGTCACGTCAAAAACATGTAGGATATGGCAGAATTCGTGAGCGAAATCGAAGACAAAATAATAAAAGTCGTCCACCCTAATTGCCATATCTTGTTTTAGGACGATTCCAATCTTATATTTCACATCAGGGTTCGAGTCAAGCGTGGTATGACTATTCGGTCTAAAAGTTCGATACACATTCACACTGTCGTTTATCTCATTTTCAGGTCTTAGATGATCTTCAAAGTGATCTATAATGTTTTGACACAACTTTTTTATATCACTAGCCGATATTTCACCCCAATCAGGCGAAGACTTTACTATAATTTCTAAGTCTGCATATCCGAAATTAACGCATAGCAGTAAAAACAAAACTGAAAAGATATAGAGATATTTTTTCATCTTAAAAACTCCTTTTTTTGATTAAAAGTGTGAGAAAGTGTTATAGTAGAAGAAATTAAGTGGGAAGGGTGGTAGCCCTTCCCTATTAGCAGGATACCCCAAAATCCTGATTTATAGTAAAATTTAGAATTAATAGGACACTCCACACCGGTTCGGTTAGGAAACCGAACCTACCGGGGGGAGGAAGCGTCTCTTTATTTTTTCGTTTCACTATAGATATACCGCATTCCTGATTCTCACGCCATTTTGCAAAATCTGCCTCAATCTTCTCCGACCATTTCAGATCTATTCACCCAGTGTATAAACACCTTCTCGTAACCGTTGATGTCCAAACCGGTCTCGGAGAGCGACCTCTTCACCGCGTTCAACAACCGGTTGCGCGAAATGCGGCGGGATAAAAATAACCCCGCCGCGCCTGGCTAAAATCACATCCCCGATAGAACCATCGCCTCCGCGATAGGGATCGGAATGTTAATATCGGTCAACGTAACGTTCGCAATACCTGTCGGATCGACACCGCGGACGAATGTAGTGAAATCAGGCAACTCGGAGATGCCATCCAAATCTCGGAGCCACCGTCAATGACCCTGCCAGCTCCAGGCTTCGTATAAATAGAGTTGCCGAGATTGTCGCCAGCGAAGGTGCCGTCCTTCACTTTACCGAAGAGATCCACGATTGATGACATCGTCGCGAACGAGCGTAAGTACAAATAAAGATTATACGGATTAAAAAAGATTTTTCAAGTTAAAACTTAATTTATTTTTGATTTATCGAGAATTAAAACATTTTTGATACAAATTATCGAGAAAACGAAATAACATGAGTTCGATCATACAAACGGAAATAGACGTAGGTGTTTTGCTTGGAGTGTTTCGCCAGGTTGAGCGATGAAATCGACAGAATCATAAATGATCCCAACGACAAGGGGTTTCACTCAAGACATCGGTTGGGAAAAGTTGTGTGATGGGGTATTCTGTGTACCATGATGCACATCGCATCTGGGGTTTTTGCTGGGGTGTTTCTTCAAGTACGCCGCAAACCTGTTAGATTGTGGGGTTTTCGGGGCACCGGGGCCCTCTCGTATAGAGGTTTCCCACAAAGGGACATTAGACGATACGCGGATGCACAACCGAACAGGTTATGCGACATCGCTTACAATAGCAGCATATTTTTTTCTATCGGTTTTCGAGTTGTCGGCGGAGCTGTTCTAATTCACGTTCTAATGCCTGCCGCCGATCCGCTTCTTCTGCAGCGCGGGCTTCCGCTTCCGCACGAAGATCCCGTTCTGCTTCTATACGCTTTTTTGCTTCAGCGTGAAGGTTCCGCTCTTCTATAGCTGTCGTGATCGGGGTACCATCGGGTAAGTATGGACGCAATAGCCGGACATGGCTATGGTGTTGATCTGTCCACCGGAACGATAGGTTTAATGACTCGCTGAATAAGGCACCGCGCGAATCGGGGGGTATCTCAACAATGGTGCCTGAAGGCTCCCGCCGCCATCCGCGGAACTCTGCAGGTTTCTCCATCTCAGGTTGGTGGATGAAGTACTCTTGTACCCCCATATCTTGCAGGTAGATATGGACCTTTTCATCTCGGTCCTCATCGGCTGTTGAATCCGACAAGAACTCGAAAACGACTGTTGGTGTCGCCCCTTCTGCCCAAGTGTAAAAACTCCTGCGGAGTGGAAATTTCGCTGCACCTAAAACGACATAAATATCGGGGGCGACACTTTTCGTGACATCGTCTTCACGGTAGTAGATGAAGTTGTCAATACCGACATAGATGTGTGGTTGCATTGCGAAATAACTGGAGATTTGTTCGTACAAGATGCTGTTCTGTTCTCCGTGGAATCCGGTTGTCGGTATATGTTCCTCGTCTTCGTAGGGGTAGCCTGGGATGTAAACGGTGGGTTTCCCAGTCGCTTTTGCGAAGGTCGGCATATATTTGTGCTGTTTGCGTGTGAAGTCGTTAGCAGGTTTCATGCGTCTCTCCATATCTGCGGGTTTTCCTTTAATTTTAGCAGAAATGTGTGTCGTTAGCAATCTGAATAGCAGTTTTCATTCCTGATTCTCACGCCATTTCGCAAAATCCGCCTCAATCTCCTCCGACCATTTGCGGTCTATTTCGCCGGGTGTGTACACGCCTTCGCGTAGCCGTTGGTGTCCGAATCGGTCTCGGAGGGCGACCTCTTCACCGCGTTCGACGACCTGTTGTGCGAAATGCGGGGGAATGAAGATAACGCCGCCACGCCTGCCTAAAACAACATCGCCGGGTAAAACCGTCGCCTCCGCAATACGGATCGGGATGTTGATACCCGTCAACGTGACGTTCGCAATACCTGTCGGGTCCACACCGCGTACGAATGTGGCGAAATCGGGCAATTCGTAGATGCCGTCCAAATCTCGGATACCGCCGTCAATGACCATACCCGTGCCCGTCTTTGCATAGATGGAATTGCCGAGGTTATCACCCGCAAAGGTCCCGTCTTTCACTTTACCGAAGAGATCCACGACGATAACATCATCTTGGACGAGCGTATCAATCACCCATGAGTTTTGACCGCCGACGCAGCCGTCTTTTTCGCCTTGTGCAGAGACAGCGTCGTTGAAATCCGGGCGGATTGGCACAAACGCGCACGTCACCGCTCTGCCGACGAGAATCCGGTCGGGGTGGAGATTCATCCAATCGCCAGCGAATTGGAACTTATAGCCGTTCCCGTTAAGGACACCCCACGCCTGTTCGATACTGATCGCCTTCATACGCTGAATGATATCGTCGGAAACGCGCGGTCGTCCATCCGGAAACCGCTCGCCTTCCCAGAGATGTGTCATCGCGAGGATGCTCTCTTTATCAATGAGTTGCACGTTAATTTATACTCCTGTACTGATTTTCTTATCAACATTTTGCAGGTAGTTATGAAATCGTTCAAGGGGTTTCAGGAACTGCGCGAACCTAAGCATCAGGCTTTTCCGGTTTCTTTATCCGAACGATTGGTAAGTCTACGTATTTTTTTTTGCCTTGCTTCAGTTCCTTTTCCTGTTTTTTGGTCATAAATTCCATATAGGTTTCCAAATCTCCGAAAAGAGCGACGAGACGTGCTTTGGCATCAAGGCATCCTTTCAAAATTTCGTCATACATGAGATATCCTCCATTATTGCCTCTGGTGTATCAATGCGCGGTGTTGAAAAACCAGCATCATGACAAACTTGTTGAATTTTCGGTTGCGTATGTGGGTTTGCAAGGTGCGCGAAATTCCACGTTGCCAGGTAGGGGATAGCCCGTATTGCTGAAACAGCTATATGGACGGCATCAGTAAACGCAACTTGTGGGAGTGCCCCTTGGTCAACTAAATGTTGTGCAAAGGCGCGGTCAGTATTTTCTACAATCACAACACTGATATCTTCAACCACTTGCTGCCTATCTGCAGCTTGAACACGGTTCCCCATTGATATTTCGTTAATAACATAGTTAGACAAGATAAATTCAAAACGAATATCTTGCCAAAACTCGCGCGTGATTCTTTGGCGTTCTGCGGTCTTAGCAACACGGCTTGGTCTAGAAACCAAATAACTCGGAATCGTTGCATCAATGTAAACTCGGTGTACCTTTCCCTGAGAATTAGTCGTCATATTTTAAATGATAGCGCAAACTGTCTTGAAATGCAAGGCGTTCTTGAAGCGGCTCAGAGCCGATAAAATTTGCTGTCGGTAACGTATTGCTTAGGGCACGCTTGCAGCGCGCCCAGGGGAGACAAAGGAATTATAAACCTGCGTTCTTCCATACTTTATCAAGCGATTCCGCAGTCGCTTTCGCAGCATCGGCGGGTTCCATCTCGTTCACTGCTTTGCTGAAAGGTTCCGGCGTTACCGGTCCCTCGTAACCGATCTCCGTCAGGATTTGCATCAGTTCCGTGAGCGGAATCACACCCGTCTCAGCAGGCAGGCATCGGATGTTATCAATCTGATCATCGGGGTCAATACCAGCGGGTGCATCGTTGATGTGGACATAGACGACATCCGATACAGAGAGTTTCCGTACGTCGTCAACTGTAGAACGGCAGGTGTACCAGTGCCATGTATCGAAGAGCAGTCCAACGTTTCCGGTACCGATTGCGGCGGCGAGTCCTAACATCGCATCCATAGAGTAGGCAAAAAGATGTTTGGCACTCTTACGACTCGTTGCGGGTCCAATAAACTCAAGTCCGAGTGAATGCCCGTGGTCTTTAAGAATTTCAGCAACAGCCCGCAACCGTTTGACAGAAAAATCCCAATTTTCCTGATACGTCATATCGTTAGAGGCGGGACCGACGACAGTTGTCGTGCGGTAGCAACCGAGTTCCGCAGCGAGTGCTGCACGTTCCGGTAGCTGCGCCAAACCGGCGTAATATTCGGCATCAGTGCCGCGCCAATTGACACCGAAACCCCAGCCACCCATGACAATACCCGCATCTGACCAGAGGTCTTTGACGTATTGTGCAGAGTGTTCTTCTACGAGTTGCGCGGCTTCACCGATATTCATGTCCAATCCGTCAAATCCCGCATTTTTTGCGAGTTCTAAACCTTCTCTCATATTTGCCCGGATGCCGACGGCACCGGTACTTAAGTTCTTAAACATTTTTTAAATTTTCCTTGCGGTTCGGTCAGGCGAGTTAGAAACTTTTATGTTCTTTCCCGTAAAGCCGCCCTCCATTTCATTACGGGCTAACGTTTTTGATGTTAGAGCCTCACTGTCTCTAATCGTGCGGATCCTTTTATCCTGTAACTCCTGATTCAGGCGATTTTTCGCCGCGTAAGACTTTCGCAGCGACAGCCCACGGATAGTCGTTGTCCTCAGCGTTGGCATCGCGATACGTCGGAATCCAGACCCAGCGTTCCTCCCCAGAAACGTTCGGATGACTGGAGTGGAGCGTCAAGTCATGGAAAAAAACGGCACCACCGGCTTCCAATTCCGCTGTGACGGCGAGGTTCTCATCAACCGCTCCCGGACGCAGCCGGTTCCCGAACCCGTGTCCGTCACTGGCATCGCCGTCGTGGAGAATCGCGGATTTATGTGAACCCGGAAAGAGTTTGAGGCACCCGTTGTCAACGGTGGCATCGTCGAGTGCCACCCAGATCGAGACTTTGTGTGCACCGTGCCAATAGTGCCAATCTTGGTGCCACGGACTCGCGAAGGTCATCGCCTCACTTTTGAAGACCACCTTATCGCTCAGGAATTCGATGTCCGGTGCGAGGATACCCTCCAAGATGTCGAGTATCCGCACATCACCGATCGCTTTTTGGAAGACCGGACTCCGCGTCGCTAAACCGACATGTACGCCGTGTCCAGCGACGGAACCTGTCTCCGCTTTAACAGCTGCCAAAATATCGATGCATTCTGACTTGAGCCGTTGGACTTCATCTCGCGTAAACAGGTTCGGCGCAATAGCGAAACCGTCTTTTTCAAAGTCGTCGCGGAGCATTGTCGTTTCAACAGTCATTTTTTAGTCCTCTACAGCTGCGTCAATCTCAACTTCGCGTCCTGTTTCAGCACTTTTGAGCAGCCCTTCCATCATCTGCTGTACAATCAGTCCGTGTCGGAGCGGAGCCTGACAGGTTACGCCATCTAAGATGCATCCAATGAAGTGGTCCGCTATGGCATCCCACGTTTTTCCGTATTTACTCTTTGGCGGCTTCCCGTCTATGTCTTCAAATTCACCTTTTTTGTTGGTTCGGTACAGTCGCAAAGGACTCATCGTTGCCCCTGCCTCTGTGCCGAAGAGTTCGATCTGAAATTCGTCGGGTTGGTGTGATGCCCAGAAACTCTCGACCTGCAAACCGGTCCCGCCTTCAAAGGTAATAAACCCGCCCGCATAGTCATCGGAATCATATTTCTCGTAGATCTCTTTCGGTGCTTTCGTCCCCTTCCAGTAGCCGAGTCCTCGGGGGCCGAACTTCGCGCCAGCAGCACCGAGGACCGCAATCGGTTTTGGTAATCCGAGGATCCACCAAGCTGAGTCAAGCACATGGACCCCCATGTCGCGAAATGCGCCGCCGCCTTTCTGGATGAACCCGAGATTCCATGCCGGGATACCACTCCTACGAACGCTCCGTGCCCGTGCATAGTAGAGTTCGCCAAAATAGTCGTCGCGTGCGAGGTTGCCGAGGTATTGGCACTCTTTCCCAAAACGCGTTGAGAGCGACATCATATTGACGACACCGGCTGCCTCCGCTTCCGCGACTAATGTTTTTGCCGCGTCTTCAGAATCAGCAAGCGGTTTCGTTACCATAACGTGCTTACCGTTCCGCACGGCTTCCAATGCTATCGGCACGTGCCACTGGTTCGGTGTACCGACGAATACCGCGTCGATATCATCGGCTTTGCACATCTCTTTATAATCTGTATAGAATTTGACCTTGCCGGGTAAGTCTTTAGCGAACTCTTTCATCCGATCTTCGAGTAGATCACAGAGTGCGACAACATTGCCGCGTGGATTTCCAGCGAGGGCTGCGCCGTTGGGTTTACCGATACCCATGCCGACGACACAGATGCGGACCTGTTTTTTTGCTGCCATTTTTTAAATTTTCCTTGCGGTTGTTCAAAGAGGTTATGTGAAAGACTGCCCTTTTAAAATACCCGTCTTCCACTTCGTTTCAGACTACGCGTTTTTTACTTTTCCTTAATATGGACGACCGCGTTGATTCAACGGAGGGTTCACCTCGTTTTTGACTGGTTTAATCGTCTTGAGGTACGCCCAAATCGCTTTCAAATCTTCGTCGTTCATCTGTGCGTAGTGCTTCACAGGCATCGGTGGTAAGATCGCTCGGTTCCCTTCGACACCTTGATGCAGTCCCGTACGCATTGCGCCGATAAACATCTCTTCCGTCCATTCGCCTAATCCTGTCTCTTTATCGGGGGTCAGGTTCGAGGCGAAACTCGTTCCGAAGGGACCGGAAAACGCACTCATTTGTGGTGATGTGAGGGTAAAGATGCCCTGTTGCATCATGCTGAAATTGTAGCGTGGATAAGCCTGCCCTGCCGGGTGTCCGGCGAGATACATGTTCATGTTATACTCGGCACCGGCGCGCGGCGTATGGCAATATCCACACGCGGCGACTGCCTCCACGAGGTATTTACCACGCTGCACCCTATCGCTTTGGCTCTCGACAGAGCGGATACTCAGTGCAATAATGGCACCAACAAACAGCACCACTACACAAAAGATTAAGAGGTTTCGATGCATTCAATACGCTCCTTATGTATGGATTAAAATCTTGAACTCAATTTAGCACACTCTGCAAATAGATGCAATAGAAATTTAGAAAAAGGCGCGGTTCAAACCGCGCCTAATTTTGTTGTGCTTTGTGTGTTGATAGTAGGTGTCTAAAAACGATAGGCTAACTTCGCATAGTAAAAACCGCCGTTGAAACCGAAGGGTGCAGCCGCCCGGTCATACGTGAAAACCCCTGGCGAATCCGCAATGATTGTTCCCGTACTATCTATTAGCGTACCACCACGCGCTTGACCGACCTCGTTCAAGTCAGGCAGCTGGTTAAGGAAATTGTTAACCCCCAGCGTCAACACTAAGGATTTATTCAGCTGATATGTCCCTTGAATATCGGCGACCCATTTTCCACTGTGGGTCTGTCGCTGCGCACTCTCTCCGCTTCCGGCTTGGACGGTGTAGCTGCCGAAGTAGCGCAAGGCACCACCGAGAGTCAGATCACCGATAATATAATCTGTATTGATATTAATGCGAGTGTTCGGTTGCCACTCCTCAATAATGGAGCGTTCTCGTTCCGGAAAAAGGATTTCCTCAAAACCGATCAGGATAGGACCGGGCACCTCTACATCACCGATAACTTCCGTATCCGCCCATGTTGCCGCGACCTTAACATTCAGGATGGATTCATTGTCGAAAGCGTGTAGGTACCCCGTTGCTATATCAATACCGCGGGTGCGCGTTTGTGCGACATTTGTAAAGACCTGTGCCTGATTCGCACCAGCCGCTACCAATGCGGATACAGCATCCGCGCTAAAACTTCCACTCAGGACAATCCGATCGTCAATATCAATCTGGAACGCATCAACCGTCAGCCATAGGTTCCGAACCGGTTTGACGACGATGCCACCAGAAACATTGACTGAGGTCTCCTCTTTAAGTTCTGGAATGTTGAGTGCCCGCGCCGCATCGCTATCATTTTGAAATGTTCCGACTTCAAAGGGGAGGAGTTCGGTTGTGTTCCCGTCGCCATCAGCGTCGTTATTGTCCGCCTTGAATTGTGTGCTGATGTTGTTGAAATAGAGCTGTTGGAGTAAAGGCGCTCGAAAACCGGTGCTACCGGCAGCGCGGAACGCAACCTGTTCCGTCAAGTCGTAGCGCGTCGTCGCTTTCCCTGTGATCGTAGCACCGAAGTCGCTATACTGTTCACCTCGCACGGCTGCACCCACAAGCAACCCAGTTCCCGGTTTTCCACTGAGATAGGATTCAAAGTCTGCATAACCTGCGATATTGGTTCGACTTTCGTCCACCTCGTTATCGGGTCGGAATCCGGGGAAAACTTGGATACCCGCAGCCGCGCCGTCCGCGCCGAGACCTGCGTTGAACCAAGAGACGGGTTCACCGGCTCGGATCCCGTACCCTTCCCGACGCAACTCGATACCACCCGCTAAATTCACCAGCGAGGACTGGTACATAAGCGGATAGGTGACATCTACATTAAAGGCGGTTTGATCGAGCCGAAATCCACCGGAATCAGCGGACGTTGGGCTCGCAGCCCCATAAGATGCGTTCAGAGAATTAGAAATGAAGAAATCAAATGTATTCAAACCGTGATTGAAACCGATGTCAACATCTAAATCCGTTGGGTTGTGTTTCCAAGTTACGCCGAATGCGACGGATACATCCTCAATGTCAGTGTTAATTTCCGGTAGAAATCCGTCTGGATAAATCGCCTTCACGTTGCGACTCACATCCTTGGAATTGCGGTAGAAACCGGAACTGTTGTTTTGGCGTGTGGAATAACTTCCGAATGAAT
This sequence comes from Candidatus Poribacteria bacterium, assembly GCA_022821065.1. GTDB lineage: Bacteria > Poribacteria > WGA-4E > WGA-4E > WGA-3G > WGA-3G. The sequence goes on along the minus strand of JAJEEK010000023.1, from coordinate 63,281 downwards.
ATAACGCGACCCCTTCCGTCAAGGGTAAGCCGAAATTATAGAACCCAACCTTCTGTGTCGAGTCAGAATCGCCGACACGGAAATTTTTCCGATTAAAATAGTATTCCCGCGGATCGAACCAGACCGGTTTTTCACCTGTCACATTTCCGTCCGCGTCTTTTATCTCAATTGTGGTATCCGGTGGTCTGCCTGGATCCACTTCTACCCAATCGTATTGTCGCGTGCCTGTGAGTCCTGCACGATTTGTGCGGTATCTATCACGCCATTCAACAGAGAGGTTGAGGAACCCGTCTTCACCGACTTTCATGCCGTAGTTCGCGTTAGCGTTCCATGTATCGCCGTCACCTTCGTAGGTTTGTCCCCAATAGATGTCGGCATCACCTGTGTCGGCATCGTTTTTCAAGACAATGTTAATAACACCGGCAATGGCATCGGAGCCGTATTGTGCAGCGGCACCGTCGCGTAACACCTCAATCCGTTCAATTGCCGATGCGGGAATCGCATTGAAGTCGGTGCCAGCCGTACCGCGACCGACGGAACTGTTGACGTGAAGCAAGGCACTCTTGTGGCGGCGTTTACCGTTAATCAATACCAGGACATGGTCGGGGCCTAAACCGCGCAACGTTGCGGGTCTCAACGCGTCGGTACCGTCGCTGATTGTAGAACTGGGGAAGTTGAAGGCGGGTACCAACATCTGGATGGAGCGACCCGTTTCGGATTGCCCTGTCAGTCTGAGCTGTTCCCTGTCAACAACTTCAATCGGGACGGGTGCTTGTAAGGCGCGCCGACCAATACTACGTGTGCCGACCACGACAACCGCATCAACTGTTTGGACAGGTGCGAGTGCCACCGCCATTTCTGTCTGTCCAGCAGTGATATTAATTCGCTTGCTCGAAAAGCCGATGGCTATTACGGTTAGCGAGTCCGCGCCTGTTACGTCGCTGAACACTGCAGCCCCGGACGCGTCCGTTGTCTGTTCTCGGCTTCCGATTTGTACTTTTGCCTCTGGGATAGCGTTCCCATTCTGATCTTGAACGACGACCTTAAGTGTTGCGGCATTGGCAGCCACCGGCACTAATAATGATGTGATGCCGAATAAAATCGCTACAGCGTACCAAAAATATCGTCTGTTTCCTGAAATTAACATTTTGGATACCTTTTTTGCCTCTCCAAACGAAAGCATGGAGTTTTGAAAAATGAAGCGTTAGATAAACGTAGGTTGGGTTGAGCGATAAAAAACAAGAGCCTTCAGTTTATACAGAGCATTCCGATTTTTGAGAAACCGTTCCAGTAGATAGATATAGCGAAACCCAACAATCCAAACGCTGTCCGCGTGAAAATGTGTTGGGTTTCACTTGTATTTCTGGTAATTTTAGGTTTCTTGATGAACTTGAAGATCTCTTATATGCAGGTTTTAAGTAAGATCCCGTTCAACCCAACCTACGCGTTAATACTGAATCCACATTCGATTTTATGGAAGCGTCCTAAAAACGATAGGACAACTTCGCGTAGTAAAGTCCGCCGTTGAAACCGAAGGGTGCCGATCTTCTCGAATAGGTGAACACACCGGGTGAGTCAACGATGACCTGCCCCGTGCTATCTTCTAAAGTTCCGGCGCGGGACTGACCAATCTCATTCAGGTCTGGTGTTTGATCAAGTAGATTATTCGCACCGATAGTCAACGAAAGTCCTTCGTTCAGCTGGTAGTTCCCCTGAATGTCAGTGAGCCATTTTCCGCCATAGGTCTGACGTGCTGGATCGTCACCACTTCCCTCTTGAACGGTGTAGCTGCCGAAGTAGCGTAAGGCACCGCCGATCGTGAGATCGCCGATAATGTAGTCCGCGCTGAGATTAATCCGAGTGTTCGGCTGCCACTCCTCAATCATAGAGCGTTCCTGTGAGGGGAAGAGGGTGTCTTCGAGTCCGATGAGGATTTCTGGTGCCTCTACATCACCGATGACTTCTGTATCTGCCCACGTAAATGCAGCCCGCAAATTAAGCACCGACTCATTGTCGAAAGCAAGCAGGTAGCCTGCTGCGACATCAACACCTTGTGTGCGTGTTTGTGCGACATTCGTAAATACCTGTGCACTACTCGCACCTGCTGCGGCTAAGCCTGCAACTTTATCGGCACTGAAACTACCACTCAAAACAATGCGATCATCAATTTGAATGAGGAATCCATCGATACTGAGCCACGCCTTTTCAAGCGGTTTCAACACGAACCCCCCGGAGACGTTGAATGCGATTTCCTCTTTGAGTTCAGGGATCCCGAGTGCACGCGCGGCATCGCTGTCGTTTCGGAACGTCCCGACTTCAAGTGCGACCAGTTCATCAGTGTTTCCATCGCCATCAATATCGTCAGCGTCTACCTTGAATTGCGTGCTAATGTTATTGAAATAGAGTTGCTGCAACGAAGGCGCGCGGAAACCGGTGCTACCCGCAGCACGGACAGCAACCTGTTTCGTCAGGTCGTAGCGAGCTGTCGCTTTTCCTGTGACAGTTGCGCCGAAGTCGCTGTATTGCTCACCGCGCACCGCTGCGCCGACGAGGAGTCCAGTACCTGGTTGTCCACTCAAGTAGGATTCAAAGTCTGCATAACCCGCAATATTGGTTCGGCTTTCATCCACTTCGTTGTCTGGACGGAACCCTGGGAAAACTTGTATACCCCCCGCGGCACCGTCTGCACCGAGTCCGGCGTTAATCCATGAAAGCGGTTCACCGGCATGGATCCCGTAGCCTTCTCTGCGGAATTCGACACCACCAGCAAGATTAATAAGCGAGGATTGATAGTCTAACGGATAGGTAACATCTAAGTTGAACGCCGTCTGCGAGAGTTCAAAACCGCCAGCATCTGCTGAAGTCGGGCTGCTTGCCCCGTAAGAGGCGTTCAGAGAGTTGGAAATAAGAAAGTCGAATGTGTTCAAACCGTGGTTGACACTGACATCGACGTTCAGATCAGTTGCCTCGTGTGTCCATGCCAACCCTAAAGCGAGAGAAGTATCACTGATGTTAGTGTTAATTTCTGGTAGGAATCCGTCTGGGTAAATTTCGGTGACGGTCCGGTCTGCCTGATTGGCTCTGCGATAGAAACCTGCGCTGTTATTTTTCCGTGAGGAGTGTCCACCGAACGAGTAGAGTTCTAAGCCAACAGCGAGCGGGAGTCCAAAATTATAGAACCCAACTTTTTGCGTCGAGTCGGCATCTCCGATACGGAAGTTCTGCCGTTCAAACGTATATTCGCGCGGATCAAACCAGACCGGTTTTTCTGTCACAGTGCCATCGTCGTTTTCGGTTTCAAGAATATCATCAGCTGGTCTTCCGGAGTTTTCTTCCATCCAGTCATATTGTCGTGTGCCTGTGAGTCCAGCACGGTTTGTGCGGTATCTGTCGCGCCATTCAGCGGTGAGGTTGAGGAACCCAGATTCACCGACGCTCATGCCGTAGTTTGCGTTAGCGTTCCACGTATCACCGTCACCTTCATAGGTTTGTCCCCAATAGATGTCGGCATCACCTGTGTCCACATCGTCTTTCAGGACAATGTTGATCACACCGGCAATAGCATCGGAGCCGTATTGTGCAGCGGCACCGTCGCGTAGCACCTCAATCCGTTCAATCGCTGACGACGGAATCGCATTGAAATCCGTGCCAGCCGTGCCACGACCTACCGACGTATTGACGTGCAACAACGCACTTTTGTGCCGACGTTTGCCGTTGACAAGCACGAGCGTTTGATCGGGACCTAAACCCCGCAACGTCGCAGGACGCAGCGCATCCGTACCATCACTAATCGTAGAACTCGAAAAGTTGAAGGAGGGAACTAACATCTGGAGGACACGCCCCGTTTCGGATTGACCGGTAATGCTGAGCTGCTCTCTGTCAACGACTTCAATCGGGACAGGTGCTTGTAAGGCGCGCCGACCGATACTACGTGTACCGACGACAACAACTGCCTCAACCGTTTGGACAGGAGCAAGCACTATTGTCGCTTCTGTTTGTCCGGCAGCGATGTTAATCCGCTTGCTCGAAAAACCGATCGCTAACACTCTCAGCGACTGCGCACCTGACACGTCGTCGAACATAGCAGAGCCGGATGCGTCTGTGGTCTGTTCTTGGTTCCCGATTTGTAATTTCGCTTCCGGGATAGCGTTCCCGTTTTGATCTTGAACGACGACCTTCAGTGCCTCAGCACTAACAGGCATCGGTATTAATAACGCGACACCTAATAGAACTGCTATAACGCACCAGAAATACCTTCTATCGTCTGATATTGACATTTAAGTTTTTTCTCCTCTGTTAATGCAAGTTGCCACTCTTATGGCATAATCTGTAGCAACTTGGATTATGTTATTAGGGGAATCGGATGACTTGATTGTAGTTTTTTATGCGTCTGATACTGAGTGCATGTTCTAACATGCTTAATTATGCATTATTTTCTTTGGAAAATTCAAATTAAAGTTGTGAAAAGCATCTGGTGTCGCTTTTTTTACAAAAAACGCGGTTTTTGTGCTAAAATAGACAGAAACTGAGCAATTCTTGGCGTTTATACGTATGAGAGGGCAGAATCGAAAAAATGTATGGCTTGATGATGGATTATCCGTTAACACTCGCACAGATTTTGGAACACGCATACCGTATACACGCGGATAAGCAGGTTACGACACTGCTGCCTAACGGGACGCTGCATCGTTATGACTATGCGACGTTATATGGACGTGTGAAACGATTGGCTAACGCTCTCACCGAATTGGGTATCCAGCGCGGTGACAGAATCGCGACTTATGCCGCTAACACCTATCAGCATTTGGAACTCTACTACGCTATTCCGTGCCTCGGTGCTGTGTTACATCCACTTAATGTGCGTCTTTCGCCGACACAGTTAGCACAAATTGTACACGAGGCAGAAGACAAACTCGTCTTTGTTGATAGTGCGTACATAGCACAATTTCAGGCATTGCGGGATCAGATTGATTCTATATCTACTGTCTACTTCGGTCTTAAATCCGAGGATACCGATATCTGCTACGAGCAACTGCTTTCCGATGCTAAGCCAACATATACATGGGATATCCGAGACGAAAACTCGGCGCTGGGACTCTGCTATACCAGTGGAACAGACGGCGAACCGCGCGGTGTTCTCTACACACACCGATCCATGTTTCTCCATACGCTTGCAGCGAATCAAGCCGATGTCTTCGGATTGACGGAGGCGGATGTCGTTTTGCCAATGGTTCCGATGTTTCATGCAATGGCGTGGGGACTGCCTTACGTAAGTATGTTTGCAGGCGCAGATATCGTGCTACCGGGTGCCAAACCGACTTCTATCGCTGACCTGATCGCCGATACAGGTGTCACTGTTGCTGCAGGCGTGCCGACGGTCTGGGCAGCGGTTTATCCCGAATTGCGGAAAAGAAAAGCGGACATCTCCAAATTGCGGCGAGTAATTGTTGGCGGAGAAGCGATGCCCCGTTCTCTCATCGAGGCTTATGAGAAAGAACTCGGTGTTGAAATCTGCCACGCGTGGGGGATGACAGAGATGTCGCCTACCGGTACACTCTCAAAACTGCGTGCTGGACATCAGAATTTATCGGATACCGAGAAATGGCGAATCAAGGCGAAACAGGGGCGGCCTATACCGGGGGTTGAACTCCGCCTTGTAACGGAAACAGCCGACGATTTCAAAGTGCTTCCGTGGGACGGCGAAACAATCGGAGAACTCCAAGTGCGGAGCCCGTGGACAGCGAACCGCTACTATAAAATTGAACCGACACCCGAGCACTTCACAACTGACGGGTGGTTACGCACAGGCGATATAGCAACGATTGACAGGGAAGGTTACGTCCAGATAGTTGACCGAGCGAAGTCGCTCATCCGAAGTGGCGGAGAGTCTATTTCAAGCATTGCTCTCGAAACCGCACTCCTAAAACACCCTTATGTGCAAGAAGCCGCGGTTGTCGGTGTACCTAACGAGCAGTGGGGTGAACGCCCTGTCGCTGTCGTCGCCCTTACACCGGTAGGTGCGGTTTCTAACCGCACCGATGCAGACATCTCGGACCCCCTCAAGCAGTACCTCGCCCTTGAGTTTCCTAAATTCTGGATTCCTGACCGGTTTGTCTTTGTTGATAAAATTCCTAAAACGGGTGTTGGAAAATCCGATAAGCAAACACTCCGTAAACGACTGCTAAGTGCAGAAACAAAGGAGAAACTGCCATGAAGATGAAAGCCGCTATCTATACAGGTATTGAACAAATCGCAATTCGTGAAGTGGAACGCAACGAACCGCCGCCTGGTTTTGTGCTTATTGATACCAAACAGACAGGCATTTGTGGGAGTGATCTGCACAGCTATTTCGGGCATTGGGGGCAATCGCATGAGCATGCCGCCGGCCATGAAACATGTGGTGTCGTCGTAGCTCTCGGCGATGGCGTAGCAGATTTTGAAATTGGGGATAACGTCGCCGTGGAATGTTTCTCGCATTGTGGTACCTGCAAGTATTGTGAAACGGGTCAGTACAATCTTTGCGTCAATAGAGCATGGATCTCCCCGAAAATGCACGGCGGATTTGCTGAATTCACGTCAACGCACCAGTCAGGTCTCTTTAAATTACCGAAACGGATGACGTTCGAGCAGGGCGCACTCGTCGAACCGCTTGCGGTCTCACACCGTGCTGTCGCACGTTCGGGTGCCAACGCCAGAGACACGATCGCTATCATCGGCGGTGGCACCATCGGTCAACTCTGTTTAGCGGATGCAGTGGCAGCCGGTATGAAGGAGACCCTAATTACCGTCAAATACGAACAGCAGGCGACGTTAGCGAAGTCACTCGGTGCGGATCACGTCGTCAATATCGGTGATACCGATGTCCGCGAATACGCAAAGGATGTAACAAACGGTATCGGGTTTGACGCAGTGATTGAAACTGTAGGCGGTGCAGAGAACTTCAACACCGCTACAACTATTGTTCGGAAACAGGGAGCGGTCGTACTCGTCGCAGGTTACTACAAACCGCTTGAGGTGAATCTCTCTACTATCGTCTGGTCGGAGGCGTTCATTACGGGTTCCAACTGCTACGGTTATAGCGGGATGGAGACAGATTTTGAGGCTGCAATTGCGTTGATAGATTCCGGCAAAGTTGATGCCACGAAATTGGTGACGCACTACTATCCGCTTGACGAGATCAGTGAAGCCTTCCGTGTATCTGCCGATAAAACCTCCGGTGCAATTAAAGTCCACGTCTGTCAAGAGTAGCCGTTATCTTTGTTTTAGTTTGTAGGTTGGGTTGAACGAAGAGAAACCCAACACGCGCTTGGAAACGAAAGGATTTATATCATGCAAAACGGAAAATATATGTTGACCGCTGAGGAGCGAGAGCAGTTCTGGGAACAAGGCTACCTCGGTCCGTATACGCTCTGCAGTTCCGAGAAGATGTTCAACATGCAACCGGAAATCGAGAAGGTACTCGAAACCGATGCACCCGATCACAAAAATAGAGTGCATAACCGGCATCTCGATTCTCCGATAATTCACGATCTCGCCACGCATCCGGCTATCGTCAAGCGGATGGCCTCTATCTACGGTCCAGATCTCTTGCTCTGGCGGACAAACTTTTTCGTCAAGGAACCGGGTGCAAAAGAGATCCCGTGGCACCAAGATTTCAACTACTGGCCCCTTGAACCGCCGATCATCATTTCGGCGTGGATTGCCATCGATTCAGCGACATTGGAAAATAGCTGCCTACAGATCGTCCCCGGTTCACATCGAAAAGTGATACCGCACGTGAAAGCAACCTCTGATATGGCATTCGCACAAATGGGTGACCTCGGATTTGTCGATACAAGTACTGCTGTCAACTTGGAGATGCAACCGGGCGAATTTGTCCTCTTTAACGAACGTACCTTACACCACTCGGAGGCGAACCGATCCGATAAGCGACGTATCGGCTTAGCGGTACGTGTTATCCTTCCGATTGTTAAGGTCTTCAATTGGGATGCTCCAGGCCATGAACTCATTGTCATTCACGGCGAAGATCCTGTCGAATTCAATAATAGGGCGTAACCGCCAAAGGAGTTGTTTTATGAATCGTCAGATTACACTTGCCTCGCGTCCGGCGGGCTATCCAAAAGCGTCGGATTTCAATTTGGTCGAAGTCCCGATACCAACACCGGAAGCCGGTCAAGTATTGATAAAAACGATCTATCTCTCCGTTGATCCGTATATGCGGGGGCGGATGAATGCCGCGAAATCTTACGCTGCGAATGTTGAGATTGATGAGGTGATAGTCGGTGGTGTTATTGCCCAAGTTATCGAATCACAACATCCAAATTTTAGGGTAGGTGATATCGTCAATGCGAATATCGGATGGCAGGAATACGGTATCGCTGCGGGGAGTGAAGTGCGAAAAATTGATCCGACAATCGCGCCCATCTCAACAGGTGCCGGAATTCTCGGTATGCCCGGATTGACGGCTTACTTCGGTTTGTTGGAAGTTGGGCAGCTCCAAGAATTAGAGACTGTATTCGTCTCTGGTGCCGCAGGCGCAGTTGGCTCTGTCGTCGGACAAATCGCGAAAATTAAAGGCTGCCGAGTCGTCGGCTCCGCTGGAACCGATGAAAAGGTTGATTATATTGTTGATGAACTCGGATTCGATGCCGCTTTCAATTATAAACGCGTTACCGATTATCACACCGAACTCCAGAAACTGATACCCGATGGTATTGATGTCTATTTCGATAACGTCGGCGGAGAGATCACGGATGCCGTTTTCCCGAATCTAAGAATCAATGGACGCGTCGTTATCTGTGGACAGATTTCACAATATAATTTAGAGAAACCGGAAATGGGACCGCGTTTTCTCTGGCATATGATTACCAAACGCGCAAGGATTGAAGGCTTTCTTGTCTTCGATTTCGTTGACCAGCACCCGAAAGCACTCACACAAATGGCAGCATGGTTGCGCCAAGGCAAACTGAAATATCGCGAGACGATCGAAGAGGGCGGAATTGAGAGCGCACCCGCTGCATTCATCAGCATGCTAAAAGGCGGCAATATCGGCAAACAGCTCGTTAAAATTGCTGAGTTGAGCGTTTGAGCATTATACGGAGATGGCGAGGCTGCTCGCCTCGCCTGTTTTTAACCGTGTACTGCAACTAATATCCCTTCTCTTTATCAATCATGCTGAGAAGCGGTTTGCCAACGAGCAGTCGTTCTAAGTTATCACAGAAAAGCCCAACCGACCGATCCAAGCGGATTGGCGAACCGCCAGCGACGTGCGGTGTAACGATGACATTCGGCAGATCCCATAACGGGCTGTCGGTAGGCAACGGCTCTTCCGGTGTGACATCCAACCCTGCGCCCCCGATGCTGCCTGAAGTCAGTGCTCGGAGGAGTGCTGGTCCGTCTACAATCTTGCCTCGCGTGACGTTGATCAGCAACGCGTGCGATTGCATCTGTTGAAATGCTGCATCGTCAAACATGCCGTGGGTCTCCGGTGTCAGTGGCGCGCAGATGACAACCACATCTGATTCTGCAAGTAGGGCGTGGAAGCGATCCATCTTCCAGACAGCGTGAACAAACGAAGGTGCTTCAACGGTTTCGGGGTCAACGGCGATAACACGCATTTCAAACCCTTCTGCCCGACGCGCCACGTCGATCCCAGTGCCGCCGAGTCCGACAATACCGAGCGTCCGTTCGCTTAATTCCCATGTCGCATGGCGGATGGACATCCGGTTATCCCACGTTCGCTCACGCACCGAGCGTCCGATACCGCGAAGGAGTCCGAGGAGCAGTGCCCACGCCTGATCTGCGAGGTGCGGTCCGACAAATCCTTTTGCACTCGTCAGAATAACATCGCTGTTAACGAATTCAGGGAACAGTAATCCGTCAACACCCGCCGAAAGCACTTGGACCCATTTCAACTGCTCCGCTTTTTCAAAGAGCGAACGGTTAAATCCACCGAACACGATGTCAGTGTCTACAATTTCGCGTAGCGCATCTCCCGAATTCTTCGGTCTCACAAGCGAAAGTTCATCAGAGACCGATTCAATCTGCCGCTGTTGTTCAGGTGTAATATCGGTGTTAATCAAAATTTTCATGTTGACATCTCCTCAGTATGGTGGTATCCTATAGGGGAGTGGTTCATAAATTGGATTGCGAAATTACATGCTACCCTCATGGCTAAATACAAAATAGCGAAGTGCTTGAAAAAACACATTCTCAAAAAAGGAGAATTTTATTTTCATGAATCTATCTTTTACGCGTTTCCCTAACCGATGTGAACGGGGTCTGTTTCTGCCTATCTTGGCAATCGGTATTTTACTAACTGCGGTCTTCATCGCAAGTTGTGGCGACGAAGGCGATACTACAGAAAACACGACCGGTATGACAGATATCCTTCAACCGACGACAACACCTGAAACCCAACCGCCTGCTGTTGTCGAAGTACCAGCAGATGGCGGTGTCATTGAAGAACCTGTTGTTGAAGAACCGAAAGTCTCTTTTAAAGACGATATTCAACCAATCCTCGCGGAGCGGTGTGCAGTGCCAGGATGTCATGTCGCTGGACATTTTACGGGATTAGACCTCAGTCAATACGATCCCTTCAAAAAAGGTGGAAATGGCGGACCAGCGTTCACTGCAGGCGATGGCGATGGCAGCCTTGTCGTCATACGTATTGACGGCGGCGGTATGCCTCCGGGCGGCCCCCCGTTAGATGCCGACCAAATCCAACTCTTCATTGATTGGATTGATGAAGGCGCCGAAAATAACTAAATCTGAGCGAGAGCATACCATTCTTGTCCTTCTCTGTCAAGCTGAAAAGGTTGTCAATCTTTGGCATTATCCATCTAAAAGGCGCATCCGTGATGCGTCTTCTTTTTTTATACGGTAAAGACGATATGTTTATCGCCAGAATCGGGCGCATTGCATTTTATGCACCATTTCGGTCTCCAACACGCGTTACTATATCATGAAGCTTTATTTTTTTTATATTCGGAGGGAGACAGATGAAAGAGAGTGATGCTGCATTAATTCAACAACTTGGATTCAAATCGCACCAGAAATCCCAGAACGGGTAACTTCTTTCGTTGTCGCTGGAGATGTCCTCTATGTCGGTACAGAGCACCGTGGGGTCATGGAATTGCCTCTGCAATGAACTTGGTAATCAATATTCTTCGCTCGCGAGATTTTCAGTTTTTCTTTACCTTTATTTGATAAGAAAATAGGCTCAAAAGTCCTGATAAGGCGATTTACGGGGTTTAAATCAAAAAATTATTCTGGATTGTCTTCCGCATTTTCTAATGTTAAATTAAGCAATTCATCAAGTCCGCCTTCAACACAGGTCTCTTTTTCACGACTTATAGCAACACCAAAAGGTTTTCCGCTATCTCTGGCTTCTTTAAAAACATTATATACACACAAGAAGTATTCTGTAGGTTGTAAAACATATTTTGCCCTTAGATATTCAACATACTCGTTTTTATCGGCATCTGTAGCGATACGCCATCCACCAAATTTTTTCTTTTTCTCGCCCTCAACAACGATATGAACCTCCGGTATATCTCCGTGCTGACGTATCAATGTTTCTGTATAAAGTTCGGCATATAGTTCTGGATCATCTGTTTCACGCCATATTTTTTGGTTTTCGGTATCTTCCAAAACTTTACGATTCGATTCATTGGGCCATAAGAGGTAATGTGCTTTCGCACGCAAAATTAAATCTTCAATTGAAATTTCAGTAGGTTTACCGTCAGATAACAGCGATAACCGATAAAATATAGCCACTATGTGGACCGCTGGTATATCACCAAATTTCTGTATTAACAGCGCATGATAGTATTTGGCTCGCAATTCTGGGTCTTCTTCATTATACCAATCTCCGGGGAAATCAAGATTTAGAAGTTCTTTTACCTGCTTATCCATAATTTCATAAAGTAATCCGCTTGTGTCGTAATACCTATCCGGTAATTCGACAGATAACATCGGTTCTGTTTCTTCTTCTACCTCGCCACAACCTAAAAAAATGAATCCTATAAATAAACACAAAAAGTACGTTAGTATATCTCTCATTTTTCCTCCTTAATGTGGGTGATCGTGTGAACGATCATCACTTTGTCGATACTTTATACAACTCTGTATCTTCAGTTTTATACCAATCTTTTGGTGGATACTATTCACTATTTTCCTTGATATTTTTTGTTCTGGTTGTTCGTCTATGTTTTGGTCTGCATCTTGATGTTCCACACTTCCTCTGCCAGCATTTCTAAATCTATATCAATTCGCCAATCATATTTATCTGTGTCTTTGCTCACAGGTTCTATTGAGACAATTTTAGTATTGGTCGTTTGGGTTTGCAGCTTTTCAACACATCCTAAAAATCAGTGACGCACGTTACCTACCTTTAGATTTCACCAGAAATCCTAAGTCCTCCCAAAATTGCATTTTATGCAACATTTCATCCTCCATACGCGTCTATAATATCACGAAACCCCTATTTTTTCATAAGGAGACACGATGAATACCACTGATGTAGATCTCATTCGACGAACTCTGGATGGCGATCAAGATGCATTTACCAAATTGGTGAGCAAATACCAGAAATGGGTGCACGCGCTTGTCTGGCGGAAGATCGGCGATTTCCATACCGCCGAGGAACTCACACAGGATGTTTTTCTGAAGGTTTATAAAAGGCTATCTACGCTGAAACGTCCGGATCATTTTCCGAGTTGGCTCTACGTAATTGCGACACGTCGCTGTATCGCATGGCTACGAAAAAAACGAGTGCCAACAAAATCCTTGGATGCCATGTCCACAGCACAGTTAGAGGCGTTATGCTATACCCAGTACGAACGGAACTGTTCAGAGGCAGCAGCGATTGAGCAGCGGCGTGAACTCGTCAAACGCCTTCTAAAAAAGTTGCCAGAGAGCGAGCGTACCGTTGTAACGCTGTATTATCTTGCAGAAATGTCGGGTGCGGAGATTAGCCAGTTTTTAGGGGTATCGCCGAACACAGTTAGGAGTCGGCTGCATCGTGCCCGACAACGTTTAAAAAAAGAAGAATCTCTAATTCAAGAGGTCTTCGGCAATTTCCAACTCTCGCCACATCTAACAGAGAATATCGCGCAGGAGATTGTACGGATCAAACCGGCATCGCCTTCAGTGAGCAAACCGTGGCTACCGTGGGGTTTCTCTTTCGCTTCGACTTTTTTGGTTATCCTGCTGATTGGGATCGGTCCGCGTGCGCTATCCCGTTTTCAGCAACCCTACAACTTAGATGCGACATCTGAGATGACCGTCGAACTCGTTGATGCGCCTGTTGTCCTTGAATCGGAACGCAAATCTGATGCCCTAACCCGATTCGGCAGAGCCGATATCCCCGGTAAAAACAGTGCCTCTGGGTTCAAAGCAGAACCCCTTCTCATCGCAGCTGCACAAGCAGACGAGATTGATCTTCCAGTAGCAAAACCGCAGTGGGTTCAGACGAAGGGGCCGGGCGGCGTTTCAAGCGCAGGACTCTTTCTTACATCCGATCAGACACTCTACGCGGTTGCCAAGACAGGACTTTATCGACTCACAACAGCAGAAGATACGTGGACGTTTGTCAGTGCCAGCAGTCCGAATCGGGAGTTCAATCATGTCATGGCAGAACGCGATGGCACCCTCTATCTCCTTACAGACAACGAACTCTTGGTTTCAATTGATGAAGGGATGACATGGAATAGTCTTGGCAAGCGCCCTGAAGGACGTGCGGTTGCCTTGATCATCACAGACATGGCGATGTACCTTATCCTCCAAACGGAAGTGTTTCGTTCTGAAGATGTTGGTAACGAGTGGAAGTCCATAGGTCAGGCTTTACCAGCCGATAACGTCCCAGAAGCAGTTGATCCGAATTTCCATATTTGGGACGCACTCGCTGTTGATAACACGCTATTTGTCGGCACCAGTCAAGGGCTTTTTCGGTTTACAGACGACTGGAAAAAATTGCCTCTGCCAACTTCGCATGGTATCAGATCCTTGGCATTTGACGGGAGCAGGCTTTATGTCGGTACCGTCATTGGACCTTCAAGCGCACCCGATTGGAGTCCGTACGCAGCAGTTTTCTATTCAACAGACCTCGGCGATTCCTGGCTCAATATTACACCAGATGTTAACCTCTATGCGAGTAAGATACTACACGCTGTTAAGGTAGTCGCGGTTAGCGATACACTTATGATAGTTGGGGCTGCAGGTGCTTTACTTTCTTATGATCGGGGCGAGACATGGACAGATCACCGACATACATCCGGTGCCTCCCCTATTGTTGCCTTGAACGAAAACAATTTTTACAAAACCGATCACGCTGGGATCACACGATCAACAGATGGCGGTGCCACATGGCACCCATTTATGGCTGGAATGGTGAATTCAGATGTTTCAAGTCTGGTTACAATCAAAAAGGTCATCTATGCCTTAACAGACACAAAAATGTTCAAGTCTGTAGATGGCGGCGAGTCGTGGGAGTTCGTTGGCTTGAGCACTGACGAAAATGCTTCACTGAAAAGTGCAGAGGCGAAAGTCGTAATAACCGATGGCTCCCTCTATGCAACCAACAGTGAACTCGACGGTGTAACGCTCTTCCGCCTCTCTGATGCCGGGAATCTACTCTTAGGGGTTGAAGGGGTGCCAGGTTTTGAAGAAGACACGTTATACGTGGAACGATCAAAGAAAGCGAAGGCAGCAATAGAAAAGGGCGTTGAAATGAATGAAGTCGCGGAGATGCTGAAAGCCAACTATGACAGTGTCCTTGAAGAACTGAGGACAAACGGAACTTTTACATTCACCGATACGACTGTCTACATGGAATACAAGCGTAAAATCTTTAGATGGCGGCGCGGCGAAACAGCATGGCACTATACAGGTTTAGAGGACCCCGAAGGGATCTCGCCTATTTTCAGAAAAGGGTTCACGCTTGCCGCTTCCGGGAACACAGTCTACGCCGGTAAACGAGAGGGTGAGCTTTTCGTGTCCATAGACAGGGGCGATACTTGGACTGATGTTACCGAGAATCTCGCGTTTCTGTTTGGACACTTCAAGGAGATACATTTTGCGGGATCAACCGTCTATGTCTCAACGGACATGGGGGTTATGCGTTCACTCGACGGCGAAGCTTGGGAAGCCGTCCCTGATGTTGATGGCAATAGGCAACTCATGGACCAAATTGTTGTTGATGGTGTGATGGTTTATGGTGTTTGTGATAGTGGTATCTATGAAGTCGATAAACAGACCAATAGGTGGAAACAGATCATCGCAGAACTACCGCACACGGCAACAGCGTTTGCTGTCGATGGTCGAACCTTCTACATCGGCACCAAGCAAAACGGTGTTTTCCGCTTCCAACGCAACAATCCGTAAATATCTTCTTCTTCGACTATAAATAGGTAATTCCTATTTCCTGACTGCAACGATATATCTCCCCTTGCAAACTTACTCGAAACACAGTATAATAGACGCAAATTTGGGTTTCAGCAGGAACGGGAATGGAAACCAACGGAAACCGGAAACAGAACCTCGTTAAACCACACATTCTACTGATTGGGTTGATACTCGTCGCTTTCAATAGCTACTGGTGCCTGATGGGGACGGAGGTGTGGCATTCCACGCAGCTGACGATCGCCTCGCTGTTCTTCAATGCGGTTTTTACGCTTTTGGTCTTTGTACTTGTCAACCTACTGCTCCAGCGATTCATACCGCGTCTGGCGATGTCGCAAGCAGACTTACAAACTATCTATGTCATGGTGGTGATGGTATCAACGATCAGCGGACACACGATGATGGGATACCTCATCCCCGTCCTCGCGCATACATTTCAGTTCGCAACCCCCGAAAATGAGTGGCTATCGCTCTTTGGAGACAGTATCCCCAACTGGATCGCCGTCAAAAGTCCACGGGTCTTAGATGGGTTCTATAACGGGGACGCTACCTTCTACGATTCTGCGACGCTCAACGCGTGGATACCGCCGGTGCTGGCGTGGTCGAGTTTCGTCATCGCGCTCTGGCTGACATTGTTGGCAGTAACCATTTTTCTCCGAAAACAGTGGACAGAAAACGAACGCCTGAACTATCCGATCGTCCAACTCCCGTTGGCATTGACGAGCAACCCGAAACGCTTCTTTAGCTCGCCGTGGATGTGGCTCGGATTTGCACTCGCAGGAAGTGCCGAGCTGCTAAATGGACTCAGTTTCCTATTTCCAGAGATTCCTTCCCTACCCATTAGAAACAAAACGCTTGGACAATTCAGTTCAAAACCGTGGAGTGCGATGGGTCCGATTCGCATCTCCTTCTATCCGTTTAGCATCGGGCTGATGTTCTTCACACCGCTGGATCTCTCTTTTTCATGCTGGTTCTTCTGGCTACTAACCCGTCTTCAGATGGTCGTGACAGATATGCTCGGTGCACGCAATATCTATCACCTTGAACAACAGACAGGGGCATGGATCGCGTTCGGATGCATCCCGTTATGGATGGGGCGACGGCACTATGGACGTATTATCCGTAAAGTCTTCGGCATCGCACAACGCCATGGCGAACCACCCCCTGACGATTCCGGTGAACCGATGCGTTACCGCACGGCTGCCGGACTGTTTACCGTCGGGTTGTTATTTCTGTTTTTTTTCTGTTATCAGATGGGGATGACGTTCTGGGCGATTGGGCTCTTTTTCCTCTTCTACTTTCCGATGATTCTCGGTATCACCCGTATCCGCGCTGAAATCGGGCCACCCCTTCATCAACTTGTGCTTGTCGATCCGGGGCGCACGATGGTGCTTGCACTCGGCACACGCCGTCTCGGTACAGACAATCTGATGGGACTCACGTTCCTCTACCCGTTTGTCCGCTGTTTCCGCGCACATCCGACACCGAGTGAACTGGAGGCGTTCCGTCTCGCAGAACGGAGCAACATCGGTTACCGACAACTCCTGATCGGGATGATACTGGCGATTGTGTTCGGTATCCTGATAACCTTTTGGGCATATTTACACGTCCTTTACGATATGGGTGTGGCAAGCAAGGCGCGCGGCTGGATCGTCTATATGGGATGGGAGACGTTCAACCGTCTGCAAACGTGGCTTGTCAGCCCACGAGAAACGGGCGTCCCGGAACTCGGTGTTATCGGCAGCAGCTTCCTGTTCACCATTTTCCTGATGATTATGAAAATCCGATTTCTATGGTGGCCCCTACACCCTGCCGGTTATGTGTTAGTTAGCGGCACCGGCATGGGGAGACTGTGGTTTACAATTTTCTTGGGTTGGTTGGCGAAGGCGATCGTGCTAAAGATTGGCGGCGTGAAACTCTATAGACAAGCGGTGCCGTTCTTTTTAGGGCTGATCTTAGGCGATTACACGCTCGGATGTCTCTGGAGCCTCATCGGACTGGTGCTACAGATACCGACCTATATTGTGTGGCATTAAAGCCATCAGCCATCAATCTCAGCAATCAGCAACAGGGGCATCAATTTTCTGAATACTTCTGAAGCGGAACATATCACGCCTTGCAAACTTACCTGAAAGGCAGTATAATAGACGCAAATTTGTGCTGAGGTGCTATTTCATTGAGCGATGTCCCGAAGACACATCCCCGTTACCTTTCACTGACACTGCGAGACAAAATCGTCGAAGGTGTAGAGCAAGGCATTACTTCCATTCATGGACTCATCGCGCATGGACGTGGCGAGGCGTTTGACTATCTCATTGGAGAGACAACGCAACCGTTCGCGATTGAGGCGATCCATGCTGCTGCGGTGATGCTCCTATTGGCAGAACACCCCGTCATCTCCGTCAACGGAAATGTAGCAGCGTTGGCCCCCGACGCGCTCATCGAACTTGGGCAAGTCCTGAACGCACCGTTAGAGGTGAACATTTTCCATACGGAAACCGGACGGGAACAGAAAATCCGAGAGTACCTCCTAAAGTACGGTGCGTCAGATGTACTGATGCCGACAGCCGAAGCACAACTCTCCTATATCGACTCTAATCGGAAGTTTGTGCACCCAGACGGGATCTTCAGTGCCGATGTCATCTTCGTCCCGCTGGAGGACGGCGACCGGTGTGAAGCACTCCGAAAGATGGGCAAAGATGTCGTGACGGTCGATCTGAACCCGATGTCGCGAACAGCAAAACAAGCGAGTATCACCATCGTAGATAACGTCGTCCGAGCATTGCCACTGTTATGCGAAAAGATTCGGGAATTTTCAAGCGATGCTACAACACAAGATATTCTGAAAAGATACAGCAACGCAGCGGTGTTACAAGAGGCGTTACAACATATCAGCAGGAGCGGGAATGGAAACCAACGGAAACGGGAAACCCAACAAGGTTAACCAACTCGTCAAACCGCATATTCTGCTGATCGGATTGGTGCTTGTTGCTTTCAATAGCTACTGGTGCCTGATGGGGACGGAGGTATGGCACTCAACACAGTTGACGATCGCCTCCCTGTTTTTTAACGCTGTCTTTACGCTTCTTGTCTTTGTACTTGCCAACCTATTGCTCCAGCGGTTCATGCCGCGGCTGGCGATGTCGCAAGCCGATTTACAAACCATCTATGTCATGGTGGTGATAGTAACAACGATCAGCGGGCACACAATGATGGGATACCTCATCCCTGTTCTCGCACATACTTTCCAGTTTGCATCGCCAGAGAACGAGTGGATCCCGCTTTTCGGGCATCATATCCCAACGTGGATCGCCGTCAAGAGTCCACGGGTCTTAGATAGGTTCTATAACGGCGATTCTACGCTCTATAATTCTGCGACGCTCAACGCATGGATACCACCGGTGCTGGCGTGGTCGAGTTTCGTCATCGCGCTCTGGCTGACATTATTAGCCATAACGGTTTTTCTTCGGAAGCAGTGGACGGAAAACGAACGTCTGAACTATCCGATCGTCCAGCTCCCATTAGCACTAACAAGCAATCCGAGGCGTTTCTTTACTTCGCCGTGGATGTGGCTCGGATTTGCTCTGGCAGGTGGCGCAGAATTGCTGAACGGCTTGAACTACTTGTTCCCCGATATTCCCGCACTACCGATTAAAGGCAAAACGATCGGACAGTTCAGTTCAAAACCGTGGAGTGCGATGGGTCCGATTCGCATCTCTTTCTATCCGTTTAGTATCGGATTGATGTTCTTCACGCCGTTGGATCTTTCGTTTTCGTGTTGGTTCTTCTGGCTTCTGACCCGCATTCAACTGATCGTAACGGACGCTTTCGGAGCGCGGAACATCTATCACCTTGAGCAGCAGACAGGGGCGTGGATAGCGTTTGGGTGTATTCCGTTATGGATAGGTAGAAAGCACTACGGACGCATTATTCGTAAGGTTTTCGGAATCGCACAACGCCGAGGTGAAACCGCACCCGACGATTCCGGTGAACCGATGCGCTATCGCACGGCTGCCGGACTGTTCACCGTCGGGATGTTGTTCCTTTTCTTTTTCTGCTATCAGATGGGGATGACGTTCTGGGCGATCGGACTCTTCTTTCTCTTCTATTTCCCATTAGTTATCGGCATCACCCGCATCCGCGCCGAAATCGGCCCGCCGCTCCATCAACTCATCTTTGTTGATCCCGGGCGCACGATGGTGCTTGCACTCGGCACACGCCGTCTCGGTGCAGGTAATCTCACGGGATTAACGTTTCTCTACCCGTTTGTCCGTTGTTTCCGCGCACATCCGACACCGAGTGAATTGGAAGCGTTCCGCTTGGCGGAGCGGAGTCGCATCGGTTACCGGCAGCTCCTTATTGGGATGATACTGGCGATTGTGTTCGGTATCCTGATAACCTTTTGGGCATACCTACATGTCCTCTACGATATGGGCGCGGGGAGCAAGGCGCGCGGTTGGATCGTCTATATGGGATGGGAGACGTTCAACCGTCTGCAAACGTGGCTCGTCAGTCCACGGGAGACAAGTGGACCGGAACTCGGCGTTATCGGCAGCAGCTTCCTGTTCACGATTTTCCTGATGATTATGAAAATCCGATTCCTGTGGTGGCCCCTGCATCCAGGTGGTTATGTACTCGTGAGTGGGACAGGGATGAGCGGCTTGTGGTTTCCGATCTTCCTCAGTTGGTTGGCAAAAGCGATTGTGCTGAAACTCGGCGGTGTGAAACTCTATCGGCAAGCGGTGCCGTTCTTTTTAGGGCTAATCCTGGGGGATTATACGCTCGGATGTGTCTGGAGCCTGATCGGACTGGTGCTGCAAATGCCGACTTATATTGTCTGGCATTGATGTAAGCTGCTTGACATTCAGTCCGAATTTGTGCTACAATTCAGAAATAAAGGAGAAAATAAAAATGGAACATACAACCCGCATTGAACTCGAAAATCTAAAGGATCTGCATTTAGCAGAAGTAGGCGTTATTGCCCCTAAAGATGTACGCAAACTTACTATTGAGAACGCGCTTGTTGATACTGGTGCGACAGGACTCTGTTTACCCAAATCACTCGTTGAAAAACTTGGACTCACTCCGCTCCGAACAACAAGGGCGCAAACCGCAAACGGCATCGCGGAACGCACCATTTATTCAGAGGTGCAATATACCGTCTTGGAACGTAGTGACTCCATCAAAGTAACAGATCTGCCTGATGATGCACCTGTCCTCGTTGGACACATGATCTTGGAGGCACTTGACCTCTGTGTTGATATAGAAAACGGGTTGATTTATAATCCGGCACACGACGGAGAATGGAGAATAAAAATCCTCTGATAGGTGGAGATACCATCAGAACCTTCGGTTCAATGATCAACATGAAAACTACCCATAAAATCCTTTTTCAAGATGCGCGATATTTGAAAAATATTCCGTCAGAAAGCGTTGACCTTGTCGTTACCTCGCCACCCTACCCGATGATTGAGATGTGGGATGAGATGTTTAGTCATCAGAATCCAAAGATTCAGGATGCGTTAGCATGCGACGATGGGAAACAGGCGTATGCGTTGATGCACGAGATTCTTGATATTGTATGGGATGAAGTGTTCAGGGTTTTAAAGGATGGCAGATTTGCATGCATTAACATAGGGGACGCGACAAGGACGGTAAACGGTAATTTTTGTTTGTATCCGAATCATGCCAGAATTTTGACACACCTGTTAAAAATCGGGTTCTCAGCATTACCTGATATCCTCTGGCGAAAACAGGCGAATACGCCTAATAAATTTATGGGATCGGGTATGCTGCCTGCAGGAGCTTATGTGACACTGGAACACGAGTATATTTTAATCGTCAGAAAAGGATCGAAAAGAGAGTTTAAAACAGAGGACGAAAAAGAAAATAGACGTGAAAGTGGACTGTTCTGGGAAGAGCGGAATATCTGGTATTCGGATGTTTGGACAGACATCAAAGGAACAGGTCAGAAACTCCCGAAGGCGATGTCGCGATTGAGAAGTGCAGCATTTCCTTATGATTTAGCATATCGTCTCATCAATATGTATTCTGTGAAAGGTGATATGATACTTGATCCGTTTCTGGGGACAGGCACCACGACTGCAGCTGCGATGACATCCGGACGCAATAGTATCGGTGTTGAGATTGACAAGAGTTTTCAACAGGTTATTTGTCCGATTACACACCATATCGTCGATTTTTCAAACGGTTATTTGCATGATAGATTGCTAAGACATTATGCGTTTGTTGAAAATAGAATCCAAAACTCGGGGCAGTTGAAGTATACAAACAAGTATTACGGTTGTCCAGTGGTGACGAGTCAAGAGCAATTTATTCTATTGAACGGCTTAAAAGCAGTTCACACACGCGGAGATAATACTTTTGATGTCGTGTACTCAACGAAACCCCAAACTTGGAATTCCGATCAACCTTCAGAAGCAGTAGACGACGAAAAAATGAAGCCTCACACAAAACCTTTTCAACCCAGTATGCTGGACACACAGTAACTTCACATTGCCAAATGGGTATCTATGAAAATCAAACTCAAAAACGCTGAAATTCAGGAATATGTAAACGCTCCTGCTTCCGCATTTCCGAAGTATACAACCCAATTAATGAATGTCGCAAATCAGAATTCTCAAGCGACGCGACCGAGACACGTTGGACAATTGAGCGAACTGATTCAGGAATTTCCGGGACAAACTTTTGAAGAATGGGTTACGTGGTATCAAGAACAATATCCTGATGCAATCGATGAAGCAACGGATAGAATAATCTCAATGGTAGAAAACTTCAACGAAGCTGTCGAAAAAATTGACCGTGCTATGGTCAGATCATGGGTAGAGGACCTTATTCTTGTGAAAACATTCGCGGGACTTAGATTTCAGGAGGCAATCCTGAAAAAGTTGGCAGAAATAAAAGGCTGCGACTACCGTTTGGCAGAACCACATGAAGAATCTCAAGGTATAGATGGCTTTGTCGGTGAAGAAGCGTATTCTATCAAACCCAGCACCTATGATGCTATGCCAACTTTAGCAGAATCGATAGAGGTGAAAATTATTTTTTACAAAAAAAAGTCGGATGGCGTAGTATTTGAAATACCAGAAAATTAAGAAGTGGTGAATTATGATTGATAACAATAAATTAAAAGAAAAACTAAAATCTCGGGTAGCCAAATTTGCGGACGGAAAAAGAAGATTATGGTTTGAAAATTATATTAAGCACGACACCAAATTTCGTGGCGTAGAAATTCCTACAGTTAGAACTGAATTAAAAGATTGGTATAAGCGCGAAAACATTGACAAGCTCCCACTTGATGAACAGTTAAGCTTAGCACTTTCGTTTTTTGAGGAGGAGTATTCTGAAGATAAACTCGCTGGCATTCTATTCTTACAACTTTATCTTTATGACAAATTTGATTACGAAGAGTTGTTGTCAAGGTTTGCGTCAATTTTTGAGAATGGATATATTTACGATTGGTGTGTGTGTGATTGGTTTTGTATCAGAGTGCTGCGGCAGATGATAAAGGCAAATGGTAGAAAGTGTGCCGAGGCAATATCTAAATGGCATACCGCAAATAACGTATGGCAAGCCAGATGCTCTGTTGTCGCTTTTACCACATTAGCAAAGGAAAATAAGTACACATCACTATTATTGAAATCAAATGTGAAACTTATTAAGAGGGAAGAGCGTTTTGCCAAAACCGCGGTGGGATGGATACTGCGGGAATTGTCAAAGATAAATGAACAGATAGTGGTGGAGTTTATTGCAGAAAATCGCCCGTATTTTTCACGTGAAAGTCATGAAAATGCAATAAAATACTTTGAAAAAGATAAAAAGAAAAAGATGAGAGAATTGTTTAAAGTAAATTGAGAAGTAGGTGAACACTTACAGTTTCTTTTTTCCCTCCTGTCCTTTATATTGCAACTGATACAACCGATAGTAGATACCCTCCTGCTGTAACAACTCGTTATGTGTGCCGGTTTCACGGATTTCGCCGCGATGCATGACGATGATCTTATCCGCATTTTGGATTGTCGAAAGTCGATGCGCGATGACGACAGATGTCCGATCTTCCATCAGGCGTTTCAGCGCGTCCTCAATCAAGACTTCGGTTTCCGTGTCAACGCTTGAAGTCGCTTCGTCAAGGATAAGAATACTCGGATCAGAGGCTAACGCACGCGCAAAGGCGACCAACTGCTTCTGCCCGACAGATAACCCCGCACCACCCTCCTTAATCTCCGTACCATAGACAGCCGGCATCTTCTGCACAAACCGGTCCAAATGCACATTTTTTGAAGCGTGCTGCACCTGTTCCTGTGAGATCAACGGATTCCCCAACGTGATGTTCCGCTCAATTGAATCAGAAAAGAGGAAGATATTCTGTTGCACAATACTAATCGCACCCCGCAGGTCCTCTAAGTTCATCTCCCGGATGTCAACACCGTCAATCAGGATTTGTCCTTTATTGATTTCATAGAATCGACAGAGCAGATTGATAATAGAGGTCTTACCCGCACCGGTGTGCCCTACGAGTGCGACTTTCTCGCCCGGTTTCACCTTGAATGAGACATCCCGCAGGACATAGTCATCGTCGTTGTAGGCGAACCAGACGTTTTTGAATTCAATCTCGCCTCTCAGACCTTCCGTCCCCTTTTTAGGCGCTGTAGAAATGATAGACGGTTGCGTGTCGAGCAGTTGGAAGATGCGTTCCGAGGATGCCATTGCGTTCTGGAAGATGGTATATTTTTCGCTCAGTTCGCGGATGGGCCAGAAGAACTGTTGCGCGTAACCCATGAACATCACCAGTACCCCAAAGGTCAGGGCATTTTGTACAATTTGTCCGCCGCCATACCAGATAATCACGGCTGTTGCAAGCGATGCCGTTACCTCTATCAGTGGGTGAAAGATCGAAAAATAGAAGATGCTCTTCAGGTTCGCAGCGAGGTATCGCCGGTTACGCTCGTTGAATCGGAGATGGCTCCGTCGTTCTTGTGCGAACAGTTTCATCGTCGTCATACCGACGATGTTTTCTTGCAAAAAAGCGTTGATTCGCGCAAGCTGCTTACGTTGTTCTCGAAAGGCCCGACGCGAATAGATCTGATAGACAAGCGTCGCCCCGAAAATGATTGGAATTACTGCGAACGTTACGAGTGCGAGCCTCCAATTAAAGAGAAGCATCACTACAACGATCCCACAGATACGGAGCAGATTCGCGAAGATTGTAATCACACCGGAGGCAAAGAGTTCATTGAGGACTTGAACATCTCCCATCACGCGGGTCATCAATCTACCGACCGGGTTTTTATCAAAGAATTGTACGTCCAAACGTTGTAAATGCGAAAAAAGTGTCTGACGGAGATCGTACATCACATGTTGCCCGATCATCTGTGTACGATACTCTTCAAAGTAACCAAACACGAACACGCTAACCAATCCCAACACATAAAGAATAGCGATTGTCCTTAAACCGTCTGATATGCCGGGGGTAATGTATTGGTCAATCGCGAGCTGAACCAGAAATGGTCCCGCCAATTGCGAGAGTGTATTCCCCACCATGAGAAATCCGATGAGGATCAGTTGGAATTTGTACGGTTTGAGGTACGCAAGCAGGCGTTTCATCAACACCCGGTCATAGACTTTCCCCAAGTCTTGTTCCTCATCACTATATTCGTATAGGTCGCCGCCCATGCCAAACATAGGTGGATTCCCCCTTCATTGCAGTTCCTCAAGTTCTTCTTGTAGGAGTTGTGTTTCGTAGATACCGGCGTAAATTCCGTTCTGTTCAAGGAGTTGTTCGTGCGTGCCGGTTTCAACAACGCTGCCCTCATCAAGCACAACGATGTGATCGGCATCCTTGACAGTAGAGATACGGTGCGAGATGAGGATTGTTGTGCGATCCTTCATAATTTCGGAAAGCCGACTGAGAATCGTGTCTTCCGTTTGCGTATCCACATTTGCGAATGCGTCGTCAAGTATCAGGATTTTCGGTTTAATGATAATCGCTCGCGCAAGCGCAGTCCGTTGGCGTTGCCCACCTGAGATTGTCATCCCACGTTCACCGAGGAAGGTCTCCAAGCCATTGGGGAACTCCTCAATTTGTTCGAGGAGATCGGCAGCGTGCGCCGAATTTCTTATCTCATCCTCGTCTGGTGTTTCGAGACCATAAGCGATGTTATTTCGTAAATAGTCAGAGAAAAGAAACGGTTCCTGTTCGACCATTCCGATATTGGAACGGAGAACATTTAGTGGTATATCCTGAATATCTACACCATCTACAAAGACAGTGCCACGGGCTGCTTGACGGATGCGTGGAATCAAATTAACAAGTGTAGATTTCCCGGACCCCGTCCCACCGACAATCGCGAGCGTCTTACCGCGTTCAATTTTGAGATTGATGTCCTTAAGCACCGGCGTTCCATCGGGATACGCAAAATTGAGATCTCTAAATTCGATCTCACCTTCGATATCTCTGATCCCCCATTTCACCTGCTCACCATCGGAGATTTCGGGTTTTTCATCAAGAATCGCTTGGATGCGTCCCATAGACGCTGCCCCGCGTTCAAAGGTGTTGACGATGAAGCCAAGCGTAATCATCGGACGGATGAGCATCATGAGATAAGCTTGGAACGCGACGAAATCGCCGAGCGACATTTCGCCGTCGAGAACACCGAGACCACCCATCCAAATCAAAACGACAATACCGATCCCCGGCAAACAGCGGAAGATCGGAAAAAAGAAGGTCATCAGTCGGATCTGTTGGTGGTTACGCTCAACAAACGCTCGGTTCAATTCTTGGAAGTGTTCGATTTCACTCGCTTCCAGTGTGTACGCTTTCACCACCCGGACCCCGGACAAATTCTCCTGCACTTTGGTGTTCAACGTTGAGAACGCCTCTTGGATTCGCTCATAACGCGCGTGTAACCGTTTTCCAAGAAAGCGAATCAGGAGTGCCAGCACGGGATAGGGCAGCAGTGCAACAAGCGTCAAGCCTACATTAATACGGAGCATGATGGTGAGTGCAAGTCCGAAAAATACGATTGCATCTGCTGTATACATCACGGCACTGCTCAGCACCATTCTGATGGCGTTTAGATCACTTGTTGCCCGCGTCATCAGGTCGCCCGTACGGACGTTATCATAATACGCAGCAGAGAGTTTTTGGAGATGGAGAAAAAAATCGGCACGCAGATGAAATTCCATCTGCCGAGCGACACTTTGGATAGTACGCCGTTGGATGAAGCGCAGAATACCCGCAAAGAACGCAATCCCAAAGATGAGTGACGCAAAAAAGAGAATTCGTCCCCGAGATATCGTAAAGATTTCTCCGACATAATTCTCGTCATACTGGCTCCGCCACGTGAGCTCTAACTCATCAACAATGATCTGCAGAATCTTTGGGCTGATCAGCAGAAGCACATTCGTCACAAGCACAAGAAAGAAACTGAATATAATGGCGTAACGATACCGAATGACATATTTCTTGAGACCGAGTAGACTGCGAATGGTGGGACTCCTTTCCGGCGAGTGCATCTTGCCGCGCGTGGTTATTGCTTATTTTGACGTAAATGTCGGATATGTGTTTAATCAAGTTTTCGCGAAGGTCAACAACACTTTCCTATAGGCGCGCGTGTTTTCGCTTGGGTCTCTTCCGCGCTCGCGACCGCAATCTCCTTTTCGTAGGAGCGAGCTGCGCTCGCGACCGCAATCTCTCTTTGGTAGGAGCGAGCTGTGCTCGCGACCCCACAAGAACGCGTAAAAGTGCATCCAAGAATGCGTATAGGTGAGAATTATTCAAACCCAAATTATAGAAATTACGAAGAGGACAAGCCTATGCAAAACAATAAAAAATGGTCGCCTCCTATTATGCAGCCTGAAAACAGTGATATAACGACTTGGAGACTTCCTGAAGGCGCGATTACGCGATTGGCACAAGGAAGAGGCGGAACGGAAAATATTGCCTCCTCACCAGACGGTAAGTATCTCGCCGTTGGCAGCTGTGCAGGTGTCTGGTGGTACGATGTGTCCACCATGGCTCCCATCGCGCTATGGGACACAGCGCGTGGGTACATCTCTGCTGTCTCCTTTTCACCGAATGGCAAGTGGCTTGCTACCGGTGATGGGGACGGTCTCACCAAAGTATGGGATGTGCAACGCGGTATCTGCATTTCCGAAATGGAGCGAGATGAAGCGGAAAAACGTTATCATATAGTCTCCCGCCTCGTCTTTTCACCTGATAGCCAACAACTTGCCGTGTCCAGTGCCCGTGATTATACCTTATACGTCCATCAACCAGAGACTGGAGAACGGCTTTCAAAATTCCACGACGATCCGAAAAAATCCAGATGGTGGGGCGGTACGCCACGCCCTATCGCTTTTTCTGCAGACGGCAGTCTATTGGCATGCACAATGCCGGACGAAAGCTTGAGGGTGCATACGGACAATAGCGGCTATATTCGTCTTCCTCAGGATTCTACCGAATTTATCGCTGTTTGGAATGTAGAGACGGGTGAACAGCTTGCCTGCCTCACAGAGACAGAACGTTTTGTGGATAGTTTGTGTTTTTCGCCGTGTGAGCGTTTTCTTGTTTCAGGGGTTCGAGATGGTACAGTCCGAGTCTGGTCAACAGCGAATTGGGAGTTACTTCACACTTATCAGGATTACGGAACAGAACGGAAGAAGGTGTTCTATTCTCCAGAGGGTGTGCTATACGCTTTAGAAATGTCTGATGATGCCTTCATCGTGTGGGACGTAGCGAGCGGAGAAAAGTGCAACCACTTCCTCGAAGTGCATAGCTCCGTCCATGAGACCGACGTTCCAAAGGGCACCCCATTCGTTTTAGCTGCCTACACGCCTCGTGAATTTAGAAAATGGACGGTGGGGGATTCTCAACCGCGTTCGTTTCCTCATTTACATACAGGTGTTCCTTTTTCGCTTGTTTTTGCGACAGATGGGAAAACGATCGCAGGAGGATATTGGAGTGAGGACGAGAAGGTGATGTTATGGGATATTACCCAACCATCTTCGCAGCCATCCTGTTTCAATTTACCCGGAAGAGAATATACTGTCTCTGTGTCGCCAGAGGGAAAAATCTACGCAACGGGTCGTGATGACACAACTGCAAAGGTGTGGGACATCGGAAACAACGAGACACCTGTCGCGACTTTCACACTTCCCGAGGAAAAAAAACCGCTTGCGGAACAAGAGTGGCAGGTATCAACCGCAGCGTTCGCGCCTACAAGCAATCTATTGGCATGCGGGGATAGCGAAGGCACGCTGTATGTGTGGGATGTGCAGCAGCAGCGCACACGACACACGCTCAAAGCACACCAAGATTGGATTTCTTCAATTACGATAAGTCCAGACGAAAAGTTGTTTGTGAGTATCACGCGCTACGGTCCCGTATCACGGTTGTGGAATGTTGAAAACGGTGAACCGATTGAAGCATTTCCAGAAAGAAATTATGCGTTTGCATTTTCACCTTGTAGCACTTTGATTGCGCTCGGTAAACAGAAGGAGGTTCTTCTATGGGATATTGAGCGTCGTGAAACTGTCCTGAGTATCCCTCAGCCAAAGGATAGTTGGAGCCCATTTGCGTTAGCGTTTTCACCGTGTGGTCGCTATCTGGCTTCCGGGGCGTGGTGGCTACGCGGCTTTGGTATTAAGAAGTGCCCGGTGCTGTTATGGGATGTTGAGAGTGGCGAAAACATTGCCGCCTTTCGGGGGCATCCTACCGATATCCAATGTCTTGCCTTCTCTCCTGATGGCACGATCTTGGCAAGTGGAGGCTATGGTGGCACCATCATGCTTTGGGATATGAAGCCCTATACAAATGGCTAGAAACGTAAGGTGCGTAAATTCCAAAAAATGATTTGACAAAACCTGTCTAAAATGGTAAACTTTAGTTTTAAATAACGGAAACCAGAAAGTTCCGCACTTCGTCCGAAAAGACAAAGAAAGGATGACAATATGGCATCACAAAACGAACTAAAGTCAATGCTAAACGCACCGATCGGCTTAGCACCGAACACCTATCTACACTTCTATAATGGCGGGAAACTCCGTGCTGAGTTTATGGGTGAAGACGATCCGAAAGATGACTTCTATTCCGAAGAATGGATTTTTTCCACAAACCGAGCAATCACACCCGGCAGAGATAACCCTCCGGATAAAGGTTTCAGCCGCGTCGAACTCCCAAGCGGCGAGGTCGTTCTGTTGAAGGAATTACTCGACGCGTTCCCTGAAGAGACACTTGGCGGCGCGCATATCGCTAAATACGGCACCGATCTCGGTGTACTGCTCAAGATTTTCGATGTCGGTGAAGGCGCGCATATTCCGATCCACTGGCACCCGAACCCCGATTTCGCACAAGAACATCTCAACTCACCCTTCGGTAAAAACGAGGAGTGGATTGTCATCGGCACACGTCCGGGCGCGAAAGCATGGATCGGCTGGAAAGAAGACATGGACAAAGCGGAGTTCCGCCGTCTCATGGAAGCTCAGGACGTACAGACCCTCCGAAGTCTCATGCACGTCGTTGAACCCAAAGTCGGTGAAGCCTATTTCCTGCGCACACCGATCGTCCATTCACTCGGTACAGGTCTCTGCATTCTCGAACCGCAAGAACCTACCGATTGGAACATCCTCGCGGAATGGGAAGGATTTCCGTTTGAAAGAGATGACGGACACCTCGGTCTCGGATGGGACCTCGCCGTCGATGCCGCTGAGTTTGATAAATTGGAACTCGATTACCTTAACAATTACATCCGACGCACACCGGAACTCGTTCGAGCAGAAGGCGATAATCGCGAAGAGCGCATCGTGCCGGAGGAGGCTTTAAAGTTCTTCGGATGTTCGCGCCTGACAGTGAATTCAACGTTGAGTATGCCATCGGGTAAAGGTTTCTACGCACTCGTGACGTTGGGCGGCGAAGGTGTCCTGCGCGGCGATTTTGAAGATGTCCCGCTTAAACGCGGTAAGTCCGTTTTCATTCCACGTTGCCTGTCCAGCTACGTCATCGTTAGCACCAGCGACGCACCGATGGAAATCATCTGTTGCTATCCACCAAGCCTTTAAAGTAGTAGGCGCACGCTGTATGCCGTAACGACCTGCTGTGTCACACAAGCGGTAGCACGCAATGTTAGACTTTAAACCCCCTAAACCCAATACACTTGTGATTAAATTAGTCGAAGCCGTTATGCCGCTCGTTAATCGCTTGCATTTGAAAGGGTTAACGTTAGATATTGATGCCGAATCCATTGCGCGTTTGAAGACGACGGACGGGTGTCCGACTGTGCTGGCACCGAACCACGCGGCATCCGCGGATTCAGCGGTTGTGTTTCTTTTGTCCAAACAGCACGCTCAGCCATACTACTATTATATGGCTGCTCGAGAAACTTTCGACATCGGGAAATTAGGGGGGCTCCGCAGTTTTCTGATGCAACGGTGCGGCGCGTTTTCGATTGTCCGGGGTACGGCAGATCGAAACGCTTTCCGCACAACACGCGAGATTTTATCCAAAGGCGACCGACCCCTCGTTATCTTCGGAGAGGGTGAAATCTCACGGCAGAACGATACCGTCATGCGTTTTGAGAGAGGGGCTACGCAGCTCTGCTTTTGGGCTTTGGATGACATGCAAAAAGCGGACATCAGCAAACCGCTCTACATCGTTCCTATTGGGATCAAATACCGATATCCACAGGATATGTGGGATGTTATTGACGCTGCCCTCACAGACTTAGAACAGACGATTCTTCCATCCGCGGAGCGAACGCCAGTAGAACGCTATCAACGCTTACGGCGGATCGGGGTCGCTGTCTTCAAAACGCTTGCAGCAGAATATCAATACAAGTTGGACGACAACCTGCCATTCGACGCACATATTCAGAGACTCAAAGCGCAGATGTTGTCCCACACCGAGCAAATTATGGGCATTCACACAGATGGCGATATGCTCACACGGATACGGGCACTGAAAAACCTCGTCGATGCCGAAGTCTATAAAGACATCGATGAAATGACCGAATACGAACGGAAGATCCATGAGGAACTGCTCCAGAAATTCCAACAATTCTATCCGGATCTGAATCGGTTAGTTAATTTTATAGCAATTTCGGACGGGTACGTCGCCGAAGCACCATCGGCAGAACGGTTCCTTGACGTGATTACCCGCCTGGAGCGAGAAGTCTTTGGGAGTGGAAAAAAACAGGGGCCCCGGGTCGCGTCAATCCGTGTCGGTGAACCCATAAATCTCCGAGATTGCTATGATACCTACAAGAGAAAAAAACGAGAAACGGTAGAGCAGGTGACCCTCGAACTCGAAACAGCGGTGCAAACACTGGTGACGAGAGGGTCATAAGTATACACTACCGAAAAGTGCGGTAAGTCGCAATAGGAATATTCGTTATTGCGCGAAGCCGAGAATACAAAAGAGCGTTGGTAATACAAGTCTTAAAATTAGTTAACGCCTTGCGAATTATTAAAAAAGGAGAAAAACATGGCAAAAAAATTGTCAATTGGAAGTTGGGCTTACGCATTTGGCCCTTATGAAGATAACCCGGTCCCGTTTGATGATGTCGTTAAACGGCTCAGTGAACTCGAATTCGACGGGATCGAAATCGGCGCGTTTAAACCGCATATTGACATCAATGACTACCCGATGAAAAGCGATCGGGATGCCGTTAAAGGTCTGATCGCCTATTACGGACTCGAAGTCTCTGGTTTAGCCGCCGACTTCTGGTCGCATCCGGGTCCTGGGACAGATGAAGCACAAGAGGACGATAAATACTTCAAACTGTTCAGACAGAACCTCCAACTCGCGTTGGACCTCGGATCGCCTGCTATTCGGGTAGATACTGTCAGTGATCCCGAAGAAGGCATTCCGGGGGTTGAGCGCGAGAAGGCATGGGATCGGATTGCCTCTGTCTGGAGACGGTGTGCGCAAGTCGCTGAAGACCACGGCGTGCTGATGCTCTGGGAATTTGAACCCGGATTCATGTTCAACAAACCGAGCGATATTATCAATATGCCGAAAGCCGTCGATCACCCGAATTTCAAAGTGATGTTCGATACATGTCACGCGCAGATGTGTGCAGTCGTCGGGGCGCGACAGCCCGGAGAACAGGAGACGCTCGGTGATAACGGTGTGATTGATCTTGCCCGGCAGCTGAAAGGCGAAATCGGGCACTTCCACCTCATTGATTCCGATAACACGCTCCATGGCGATGAAACAAGCACGCACGCACCTTTCGGAGACGGTGTGCTCGACTTCGACGCAATTATTCCGGTCATCATGGACGAAACCGGGTACGACGGGGAATGGTTCTCTATTGATCTCTGTTTCTGGCCCAACGCATGGGATGTTACAGAAGATGCGAAGAAATTCCTGACACCCTATCTGGAAAGATATTAGTCCCATAGTTGTCAGTTATCGGTTTTAGTTAATTCGTTGTGGCGGTTGTGCTCATTCTCACCTGCCACAAGCGTCTCTTGTCTGATAACCGATAACCATTAAATATGCTGAATTTACGTTCATTAGACCCCTTAATCGAACTCGCCTTTGAAGAGGACATCGGTATCGGTGATATAACGACAGACGCGACGGTACCACCTTCGCGAAACGGAACAGGGACCCTTCTTGCGAAAAGTGCCGGTAGGGTCGCCGGATTGCCGATCGCCGAGCGAGTGTTTGAAAAGTTGGACCCGACATTGACGTTTCGCGCGCTTGTTAAAGATGGCGACGTGGTCGTCGCAGGCACACCGATTGCTGAAGTGAAAGGCAGTGCCAAGACCATCTTAATCGGCGAGCGTACGGCTCTCAATTTTCTGCAACGGCTCTCCGGTATTGCCACACTTACAGCACAATTTGTGGAGGCAGTCGCTGGTTACGATGTCAAAATTGTGGACACTCGCAAAACTGCAGCAGGGTGGCGGGTAGCACAGAAATATGCCGTCCGAATTGGTGGTGCGCAAAACCATCGCTTCGGCCTCTACGACGGTGT
The DNA here is from genome assembly GCA_022821065.1 of Candidatus Poribacteria bacterium. Classification (GTDB taxonomy): domain Bacteria; phylum Poribacteria; class WGA-4E; order WGA-4E; family WGA-3G; genus WGA-3G. Next base: position 29,877 of record JAJEEK010000023.1, on the reverse strand, counting down.
ATTGATTAAAGACAACCATATCGTCGCCGCTGGTGGCATCCGAAACGCTGTTGAACGCGCCCGGCAAATCGTTCCGCATACAGCAAAGATTGAAGTCGAAGTCGAAACCGTCGAACAGGTCGATGAAGCATTAGACGCAGGCGCGGATATTTTACTCCTTGACAATATGCCATCGGGCATCATGGCACGCGTCGTCCAAGAAGTAGACGACCGAGCCATAACGGAAGCCTCCGGCGGGATTACACTCGATAGCGTGGAAACCGTGGCAGCGACCGGTGTGGATTTTATTTCTGTCGGAGCCCTAACACACTCGGCAATGCCGATGGATATCAGCCTAAACCTAACGCTATAGACATGGCACTCCGCTGGAGTGCTGTATCGGAAGTGAAGAGTTCGTCTTCTATAGGACTTACGCATGATGCTCTTTTGTACCATAAACTGTTAGTTTGTGGTACGAGAACGCTGTGTTTTCCGAAAGATTTCATCTAACCAAACGGGCCACAGTCAAAATTGCGTAAGTCCTGTTCTATAAACGACAAAGGAAACTTAATTTTTAATGCAGGAATTCTTGAGCCGCTCCTTAAATCGAGAAAATGCGGTTCGCGGTACAATCCTTTTCATATTGTGCACATTCGCTGGATTATTTCTCAGTTTTTTGTGGGGCGGGAGTCAAGATATAAAGCAGGTTTTTCGCGAGATGCGGGTTGAGATGCTCCTCGGTGCTTGCCTGTGCATGTTTGTAGATTGGTTCTTCGGGGCACTCCGTTTCCATGTTTTCATTCGGAAAGTGATGCCGACGATTCGATTCTGGGACAGTCTCCGCGCAAATTTAGCGACACTCTGTGTCTCAGCCATCACGCCGTTTCAGACAGGGGGTGTCGGGCATCTCTATATCTATGCCCGGGCAGGTATCCCGTTATCAGGCGCGATAACATCAGGTATTATCTGTTTCCTCTCAACACTGACCACACTTATTCTTTGTGCCGGTGGGATCGTCTGGTTGGATCCGCCATTTCTGCCGGAAGGCGCGACCTGGGTCAGTCTATTTAGTTTTTTGACGTTCGGCTTGGTATTTGGGGCGTTTCTCTTGCTGCTTTTCAAGCCGGAAATCATCTTCCGTTTTTTTCACTATCTTTGCGATGCCGCACAGCGAAGGTTCAACCGCCTCGCACCGATCTTAGAGCGTGCCACATCACGCGTGGAACAACTGATTACTGAGCATAAAACATTCACGACGATGTTCCTCCGAGAGCACAAATTGACCTGCGCGTTGAGTGTGCCCCTGACGTGTGGCTTCTTAGGTGCCCGAATCGTCGGCAGCTACGTCATCGTCCAAGCACTCAATGGAGACGCAACGCTGTGGGAACTCTGTATCATTGGGTTGGTGTTAAACTTTGTCGTGCTGTTCGCCCCGAGTCCTGGGGCAAGCGGCGTTGCAGAAGTCGTCACAGCGGCACTCATGGAAAGCCTAATTTCTAAAGAACGGATACCGCTTTTTGTGCTGCTGACGCGATTCTTCAGCATCTATTGTGCCGTCGTTGTTGGCGGTATCATCATCGGTTTACAAATTACTAAAGATTTTAGGCAACAGAAACAGACATAGCAATAGACGCTATGCCGTGAAATCTGTCCGGATCCATCCGAAAATCGACGGATGAAAAGGACATAAGAAAGGAATATTATGGCAATTACGTTGAAACTTGACCCTACAGCGACGAAACTCGGTTGGATCGGCACCGGTGTGATGGGACGCTGGATGTGCCAACATCTGATGGATCTCGGATACGCAATGACGGTTTATAACCGGACGAAATCAAAGGCGGATCCACTTCTCGAGGCAGGCGCGACATGGGCAGATTCACCCAGCGAAGTCGCAGCGGCTTCTGATGTCGTTTTCACGATTGTCGGATTCCCGCCCGATGTTCGCGAAGTCTACCTCGGCGATAACGGCATCTTAAAAGGGGCGAAATCGGGAAGTATCATCGTTGATATGACGACAACGGAACCCTCACTCGCGCAAGAAATTTACGCCGCTGCACAACCTCAAGATGTCGCCTCCGTAGATGCCCCTGTTTCAGGCGGTGATGTCGGTGCGAAAGAGGCGAGACTCTCTATTATGGTCGGCGGCGACGAAGATGCCGTGCAAGCCGTGATGCCGCTCTTTGAAGCGATGGGAAAGAATATCGTCCATCAAGGCGGTGCAGGTGCCGGGCAACACACCAAAATGTGTAATCAGATCACGATTTCTGGGACAATGATCGGGGTCTGTGAAGGATTAATCTACGGCCACAAAGCCGGGCTGGATTTGGAAACGATGCTGTCCTCAATTAGTGGTGGCGCAGCGGCTTGCTGGTCTTTGGATAACCTCGCACCGCGCGTCCTACAACGCAACTTCGACCCCGGTTTCTTCGTAGAGCATTTTATCAAAGACATGAGCATCGCTTTAGACGAAGCGCGTAAGATGAATCTGAGTCTACCGGGGTTGGCGTTAGTACATCAACTTTATACCGCAGTGCAGGCGCAAGGACACGGTCGGTTAGGCACACAAGCACTGATGTTAGCATTGGAGCAGATGTCGGGCGTAGAAACGGACTAAAGTTTCAATTGTATGGATCAGGATTTACAGGATTAGCGGATCTTTCAGGATTATAGTCCGTTTATAGAATTTAGAGTTTATACACAATCCCGTGTTTGCTTGTATGAGTGGATGCGTGGAAGGTCACAAGATTGGGGAAACCTGCCTTCCATGCTTCCAGTCTTCCTTTGCCTTCCGAAATATCTACAGGGCATAAGTGCTATAATTTAGGTGCAAGTGTCGTATTGCGTCCTGCAAGGAATCGGAATTCCCTCCCATCCGTTTTCGCAAAATTCAAAAAATAAAGTTTCTTCCTCAGTAACCATCCATTCCAACAACGGCGATGCGATTAAGGTTGAAACTTCTTTGTCATCACGATCCACTATCGCTCCGATTTCAAGACAAAGATCGAAACCACAGCCAACCCAATAGTCGCTATGTTGACGATTGCCCACGTATCCCGTGTCGCATGGAATCGGAAAATCGGATTGTAAATGATAGTTGTAATCACGAAAATCGCAGTCCACGTCCGCTTCAATTGATTCCACATCCGAATCGCCAGATATAAGAACGAGACACAACAGACCCATCTGACTGCCATATAATACGCATAAGGGGTTCCGCGCTGAAACCCCCACAGAAGCATCAAAATTATAATAGTCTGAACTATCCACATTCTTTTCAATGATTGCTCTCCTGACAGATTAGTCGAATTCCTTATCGGTGATTTGCCATCCAGCACCTTTCACATAATGCACACATCCTTCGGCCCGAAGTTGGCAAAGGATACCGAAAATCAAGGAGTTTCTTCTGGCAGTATCCATTTCATCTACTCGATGGATACCGAGATGTTTTCGGATAGCATCGAGCTGTATCGGTATCTCATCGGCTTCTTTGACTATGACATCAATCACCGCTTCCTTGAGAAGAAATAAGCCCCTCCGGGCCTGTTGTTTTCTCATGTCCATAATGTTTTCCTCTTGTATGTGAACTGGATGGCATCTGTTGACCGCCAGATTCACGGGTTATAGTTATCGCCGGAGTAAGACTTGTTGATGCTCTATCTATTCAATCATCCGCGAACTCCGGTCTGACTATAATAGCGGAGTTACCACCCAACGCTTTTAACAATTCTGCTTTTACGATTTCTATGTTCTTATTAGCATCTTTTGTTCCTTTATGATAAGATGGATATGTAACAGTGAATTCGTTTAAGCCAGAAACACTAAGTTTAGCCCTATCGATCAACGGTAAACTTTCCTGCTCTGCTCTAATCGTATTCCAAACACTGGATAAACTCTTGACAGTATTAACATTCCATATAGGTTTATTACAATCAGCGATAGCCTTAAATAGGTCATAGAGCGCGTAATCTGCATCCATAGGTGCATCAAAAGATGCTACGGTGATCGAAACTGACGTATCACCTTTATCGCCAAGAATCGTTGGTTTAACAGAAGCCTTGATTTCATTACCATTAACCTTAATTCGCGCATAATAATTAAGGTTGATGATTTCGTGCTTCTCAGTCATGATAAACATAATTATTCTCCTTGTTAGTTTGTGCTATCCTCTACGGATAGCTATTATAGGTAGGGGAGCGGGAAAAATGAATATAATGGAATGTCCCCCATAAGGTCAGGATGGGCACAGTCTCTATATGCTATCCCTATCAGTCTATTAAATCAGCAAACACCCTCACCGCCGCTGGCGAGGTTTGGAACCTCACCCCTTCTAAACTAAACGCTATAAGTGCTTTTCTAAACATAATCTTCTCCTTTCCTGGAAACCGAACCGTATTTGTCAAATGAACATAATGCGTTCTTATACTATATAAAGACAAAATTTTTTTGCGATTTCGTGCATAAAATGCAAAAAATGTCATAAATGGCGTTTTAGCTGAAAAAAATAATTTTTTTATTTTTTTAGAATTACAGAGAAAAAATGCCCTAAACCCTTGTAGCATAAGGGTTTTCCGAGGGTATAGGTGGTGAAAATACGTCTCTATGAAGTAAAAAACGAAAAATAAATATTACATTTTTTGCATTTTATGCACGAAATCGCAAAAAAATTTTGTCTTTATATAGTATAGATTGCCAAATTCTATTACAAATGGAAAGGTAAAGTAAAAATTGATTGGTTTTCCGAAAATATTGCACCAACTTCATCTCTTTGAAGAAGAGGGTGTCCCCTATGCCGCCGACCTCGACAAAGCGCGCGTCGTCGAACTCTCAGCTGTGATGATGGACATCCTAAAACTCGCAGAAACGCAAACCGATGATGCAATCGTCGAAACGCTCAGCACTTCTTACGAAGAGAACGACATCTCCGAGGCATTTGAAAGATTCGCCGAACTTGAGAGAGAAGGTTTACTATTCAACCGCGGTGAGGACTTAGAACGGAGTCTCGCGACGGAGAGTAAGTGGCGGAAGCTGCTCGTCGCGATCCCCGGCATCAATGTAGATTCGTTTTTCGATATCGAAACGTTGTCCGCCGGCACGAACATGGCACTTGCTCACATGATTCAACATCTCACCAAATACGCCGATCTCCACTTTACGGGTTCCCGAAACCGGAAGATCGCGGACGGAGTATATGAAATCGATATTGGCATTGGAGACCTGGTCCGCCTTCGGTCGCAAATCGCGCAGACCTACTACGGCATCCTAACCTTACATCAAGAGCAGGATCGGTGGCTCCTTCCACTCTACCGGCACCCCGAATTTCCGCCGATTCTCGTTCAGAATCACGCACCGCGCGGGCACGGTGGGCAGGCGATCAATTCGATGCTCAGACACTATGCCGCTATGCGAGATTGGGACGGATTTACAGCACCCTCAGATTATGTCCGCGACTTTTATTCAGAGTACGTCTGGGATCCAAGTTTCTTCAATACCTTGCCGAACGGGGTCGATGCCACGCTGTTTAAGCCCATGGAGAAAATGGTAGCGAAACGAGAAATCGCTGCAGAAGTCGGAGATGACCGAATTGAATCTGTCCCGACCGTCGGTTATCTTTCGCGGGTGCAGTCGGAAAAAGGCGCGTCTGTCTACTTGAAGTTGGCGGAACTGAATCCGCATCTGATCTTTCTGATCGCAGGACCGAATATGGGCAGGTATGCCTCACGGAAACTCCCTGATAATCTCGTCTATGTCGGTTTCCATCCACGTGAGCGGTTACCACTCATCTACAACGCATTCGATGTCTACTGTTTTATGTCAATGTCGGGTGAAGAAACATTCGGGTTGACAGTGCTGGAAGCGATGGCGTGTGGGGTACCGCCTATCGTCCCGAACTTCGATGGTGTGCCATCAGTCGTCGGGGATGCCGGCTTGGTCGCCGATGCCCAGAATTTTGATCACGATGTAGCAACACTCGTGAGTTATCCGTGTCCGGTGGATTTCTCCGAGAAGATTAACATACTGTTGGACGACGCAGAAACGTGGCGGGAGTTTTCGCAGAGAGCGAGGAAACGCGCGGTCGCATTCACTTGGGATAAGACGGCACGCCGGATTGTTCAGTTATTTGAAGGGCTTCACCAGAAAAGGAAACTCGCTAACCCGCACAGACTCTTGAATGTGTTCACATCGACGCAACCCTCGGAAGACGATGAACAGCAGCGACTGAAACACAAGTCGCTCGTGTTGAGTATGAATGCACATTACGAGCGGTGCCTCATGCGGGATGCAGTATATCCACTCAGCGTTGAAGATGGAGTCGCACTGAGTATCTTGAAAAACCATACAACGAGAGAAGCGGAGGCACTTCTCGCCGCGCTCATTCCAGACGAAACGCAAGCAAGGATAACCCTCAAAAGGGTCCGAGGCTTAATCGATGGAACAGCCTAATTAATAGCCATCAGCCATCGGCTGTCAGCCATCAGCAAAGAGGTTCTCTTGCTGAAAGCCGACGGCTGACAGCCGATAGCCATTAAAGGAGGAAAATTATGGTATCTCGCACGCGCTACCGATTAAAACAGCATCATAAATTTGAACAAGATGATCAAAAGTATGTCGCGGACCTTGAAACCGGCGACATCGTTAAAATAAATGACGTAGAATGGGAGATTCTGTCGCGTTACGAATCGCAGACGCACCATCAGATCGTAGAGGCACTCAAGAAAGAATACAAACTAACCGCTATTTTTGATGGCATTGAACGTCTGGAACGACTTGGACAGCAGGGCGGGCTTCTAACCCCAACAGTTGAAACAGCAGAGCCAACGACACCAAACCAACAGCCCAAGTTATTGGTCCCCTTCCATTTCACCAAGGAGAAATTGGCGTTAGACTACGTCACGAATCTCAACCGCTATCAGTCCTTGAAGCACCTCGCCGAGTTCGCCGAGTTAGAAACTTTAGCTTTTCCTGAAGAGGAGAAAGAAGACATTCCGCCTCTCGACGAGGTTCGCGTGCGGAACATAAGTGGTGCGAAAAGTGGCACCCTGATGTCCCCTTGGTACGCCATGGATGGATACGATGGTATCCTGCTCCTTTCACAATTCCTCACGGACGATCTGCCATACTATCGGATTCCCGATGTCCCAATCGTCCACTGCATAGAAGGGGACCAGAGGCTGCAACACATTTTGCTAAGGACGCTCCTAACGCTCTGTGCGTTCCAACGTTCAAAAGATACACTCGTCGTCAAAGCCTCATGGATGAAAGCGTGGCTCGCTGAATTGGGCGCGCCCGTGGAGAACGTGCGAGTGATCCCCGACGGTATAGATATCGTTCAACCAACCGGCGATAAGGTATTAGCAAAACAGCACACCGCCGCCATCTTTGACAAACCGATGTTTGTTAAGCAACCAGTTGTTGGGCTAATCTCTGGGTTTGAACCGAATCGAGGTGCGGCGTGGATTTCTGAATTCGCTCGAACTAACCCGCACCTCGCTATCTTCGTCTACGATGCAATGTTAGCGCAGCACTACCAACATCCGCCGAAGAATGTCATCATCTTCAATGCCGATGGTGAGGAAACCCGTGCCGTTTTACCCGTATTCTTTCAGGCTCTCGACCTTGTGTGCTTTCCCGCGATGCCGGGCACCCCGCTCCCGATCGTCTTAGAGGCGATGGCGTTCGGTGCCCCTTGTGTCGCGATGACGAAATATGGGATGCCACCAGAGGTTATCGGTGCCGGGGTCAATGTAGAGGCAGACTGGGATCACTTCGGCAATTTCCGTATGTCGATGGTGAAACTCTCAGAGACGATAAACCAGTGGCTACAACCTTCCGACGCACGCACTCAATGCCAAGGTTTCGCGAAAGGGATCGCCCAGCGATATACCCGAAAAAACGCTGCACAAGCACTCATCCAAGTATTTGAGGAAGGTTTTCAACGAAGGACAGACGATTTTAGAACAGAACGAACGCTGTTCCCACCGATTTTCTGTCGCCGGTATGAACCCGACACAGGAACGCTAAGGTCCAGCGTGTATCGGTTAGGGACGAACAGATATGACCACCTTGAGACCGCTTTGGCAGAGGTATTGGCTGAAGGGCATACACCTGCTGAAGTTGAATCGGTTTTCAAGCATTTTCAGCGGGAGTGCTCTATTCCCGTTTGCGAGATAACTCGTGCTGGAGATGGGTTTCCTAACAATAATAGGGAAACCAATCCCGCTGGGCAAGAGCACCAGCAGAAAGGAGAAACCTATAGATGAAGAAAAACATCCGCAGTAAAATCAGCAGCTTCCTCACATCTGAAGAGGGACGTGTCAGTACCAAAGCACCCCTCGCCCTGGGTGTAGCAACGGGAAGTGTTCTGTTAGCACAGGCGATGATCCCATCTCCTGCTAATGCCCATTTAATGTGTGATGATCATGATGACTGCCCTGATGGGGAAGTCTGCGCAGAATGGTGTGATGGTGTGTGGAGTGTAGGCACTTGTGTAGGTGTCCTTCACAAGGATTGTGTGGACGCTGGTCATTTTTAATTCATCCATTCCGTCTGTCCTGCTGTTTCTTATAGTGGGACAGACTTTATTAGGAGAATTCCAATGAAATTTATAGCTGCTGGGAGTTGTTCCTCTTTGATAAAGCGGAAGTTTACATATAAGGTGTTAGGGCTCATTTTGTTGCTAATTAGCAATTTTCCTGTCACAAATTTACAAGCAGCTGAGCGGTCTGTCCTTTCCTTTTTTTCTGACCATAGAGGGAACTTCGACATCTATTTCCTGGATATCATGGGCGAAATCCTCCGTCGCGTCCCAACTGATACATTGAACAAAAGTTCCCTTACCTGGTCGCCAGATGGGCGTTTTTTTGCTTACGAGTCCAATAATGATGGAAATACTGACATTTATGTGATGGGTGTAAAAAGACATGAACATCGCCGATTGACACATAATCCGAGCAAAGATGGGTCACCTGTCTGGTGTTTTGATGGAAAATGGATTGCTTTCACCTCTAATCGCACAGGGAACACCCAGATTTACAAAATGGATGTAAATGGCGAAAAACTAAGGCAGTTGACACATCGAGGAGATAATAAAGCGCCTGCTTGGTCACCTGATAGTCAATGGATCGCCTTTATTTCCTCTCAAAATGGAAAGGAATCTCTATTTGTAATGACTGCCGATGGAAGGCGATTAAAACGATTGGCAGATGCGTCTTTCAAGTGGGGGGGATGTACGTGGTCGCCTGATGGAAAGCAGATCGCTTTTTCTGCTTGGGATATTGAGTTAAAAGCAGTGAACATTTTCATAATTGATGCAAATGGAAAAAACCACCATCGTCTGACAAGTGAGACGTGGAGAGGCCCCCCTTTTCCACGGGTAATGCCATTGGCTTATCGACCAGTGTGGTCTCTCGATGGGCATTGGATCGCCTATGTTTTGGGGGAGTTACCCCTACCTAACGCTAAAATTCAAGCAGGTCGAAAGGTTATTTTCCCTGTCGTTCATGGCATCAGTGTCATCTGTATCATAAACTCCATGGATGAGGGTAGAGGAAAACGTTTACCGCTAACAAAAAAGTTGTCATTTAATCTGTCTCCTGTGTGGTTACCAGAAGGGTTTTTCTCTGTAACTCCGAGTTCGGAAAAGCAGACCACATTATGGAGTAGACTTAAACAACCTGAGAAGTAAATGGAAAATATCTGAATGCCATATACTGATTTTGAAAAGACACTTGAATCACGCCTTGGAACCCGTCCGAATCTGTATCCACACCCAACCCAATACCATCGCGTCCGATAAACGAAAGGTTTTTATTTTAGAATGTCGGTTTATGAATACTTTCTTATTTTTTTAGCACTTATTTTTTGCGGTTATGCGTGTTATACCGACCTGAAAACGCAAAAGATTCGCAACTTCTGTTCGCTCGGACTCCTTTACGGCGGGACGCTGAGTCAACTGATGGCGTGGTATCTCGGTACAACAACGCCGCTCTATATCTTAGCACTTTTCTTCGGGAGCGGACTCATCGCCTTCGCGTTCTATTGGTTCGGTATCTTCTCACCGGGGGATTCCAAACTCTTTTGGGGGCTGTGCCTCATTTTCCCGCTATCACTTTTCAGGAATCTGAGTGGAAGTTTGAGTTTCCCACCGCTGATACTCACGCTGAATATCATCATTCCGTATTCAGTAGGAATGTTCGGATACCTGCTTTTCAAGTTTGTATTGATGCAAAACAAGCTGGCACTCCTTCAAGCGTTCTTTACCGCAAACTTCCAGAAGGCAGCACTTCTCGAAAAACTTTTCAACCTGCTGTTTTTCATCGGTATCGGAACCGCACTGACATTTCTTTTTGAACTGATTGGGTGGCAGCCCGACCAGTTTCTGCGCCTGGTTCTGGTTTTAGGAGCGTTCGCTTTGGTTCAGAAGTTGCTGTCGCCGATTCCGAAAACGCCAGTCTATTATGCGATTATTGGGTTCGCGTGTGTATGGCTCTCGGTGCAGTCGGCTCCATCTGTGCCAGCATTCCTCTCCGGTTTCGCCTTTTTCTTAGGACTATACCTCGTCGTTTTTGTGATTGCCAAGCAGTTGGTGCTCGGTTTAGCAAGCATAACATTTGACAATGCCGTTGACGTGAACGGGCTCCAAGTCGGCATGATTCCTGCCGAGCAGATTATTCGGGTGCCGCAACCCGATGGCTCTGTCCGGTATGAAAGAAAGCAGGTCGGATTTTCAAGCGGTTGGGACGACAACGTCATCGTTTCACCAGATCCAGCGGGTCTTGACGCGGAAGACATCGCACAATTGCAGCATCTTGCGGCAAGGGGTGCACTTGCGGAATTTGAGAATCAGATAAGGATTCAACCCTCTATCCGCTTCGCACCGGTGATTTCCATCGGGGCACTTCTGACAGTTATCTGCCAAGGCCCCTTTTACCTGAAACTCATGCAGCTATTTTAATTTTGCCGTCAGCCATCAGCCATCAGCCGTCAGTAAAAGAGGTTTCTGATTAAATCAAACGCTTCTTTGCTGATTACTGAAAGCCGATAGCCATTCTTTACACACGAAAGGATTACAAATCAACAGATTTTGATTTAATTTGTCTCTATGAAACGTGCAGTCTTAATTTTAGTGCTTTTAACGGTGGCAGTAACGTTACCGCCCCTTTACTCCCAATGGACGGAGTCTCGGAGAATCAACCAGATACAAGAAATGAAACAACAAGCACGAACAGTTTTCGGAGATCAGTTGGAAACGGTGCTTTCAGAACTTGAAACCGGCAAACCGCCCTCTGTGGTTGTCCTGTATACCGGCGGCACGCAGAGCCATCTGGAGCCGTGCGGGTGCTATCAGGAACAATCTGGTGGACTCCCAAGACGCGCGCATGTTGTAGACCAAATCCGGAAGCGTGGATTCCCCACACTTTTAGTGGATGCCGGCAATATCTTTGATGGGAAAGAGGAAATTGATGCGAAGCGATGCGAAGTCAACCTGAAGGCGATGTCCACAATGCAATACCACGCCGTCGCACTCAGGGCATCGGATCTCGCTTATGACGAAGCCTATCTCAGCCGACAACGCGCTGTCGCGACGTTCCCATTCTTAGCATCGAATACGGGGCGCGGCGATTTCACGCAGCCGTTCATTATTGAAAAAGCGGGGCAACATACTATCGGTTTTGTCGTAAGTGAGGCGAGCGAGGAAGTCATATCACAAGCAAACGTTATTGTGGCTTTGGGCGATCCTGAAAACGCCGCACACATTGATGTCGTTATCCGTCCCGATGAGATTGAGGCAACAGTGTCTGAGGATGGAACGCTTCACGTCGGTTGTCCACCTGAAGGCAAAACCTTGGGCGTGTTGGCACTTTGGATGGACTCAAACGGGGAGTTGGCACGCCATTATACAACGGACTTGGCATTGACAGGAGAAGTCGGTGAATCTGAACCGATCCGTCAACTGCTTACAGACTTTTATAGAGATGTTGCGACTGAAAACCCGTCGCACGATTCACGACTTTTTGCCAAGCAACTTTTAGAGCGACAACAGGAAAATGGGTATGCCTCAGCGGGGGCGTGCCAGCAATGCCATGAGCAGGAATATCTCCAATGGTCAGCAACGCGCCACGCCTTCGCCTATCAAACACTCCTGAAAAAGGAGCGATACTTCGACGCGGGGTGTGTCTCCTGCCATACCACCGGTTTCGGGTATCCAACAGGTTTCCAGATCGGAGACCAAAACGCAACACTCGAAGGTGTACAGTGTGAAACGTGTCACGGTCCCGGTAAGCAGCACGTCGGCAACCCGAAAAAGAGCAATATCCGTAGCGGCGCAGACACATCGCTCTGTTTACAATGCCACGACACCAAACATTCACCCGGATTCGATGAGGTAGTCGCACTCCATACCAAGGATGTCGATCACAGCCGTCAACCGATGAACTTGGAGGAACTCTTGACCGCCCGCGCAGCACGGACAGGAAAGCCGACGCTCGAACTCTTTGTGATGAGTTATTGCCCCTATGGCGTTCAGGCGGAAGAAAAACTTATTCCGATCGTCAAGGAATTTGGCGACAAAATCGACTTCAAATTTCAGTTTATTGCCCAAGAGAAAGAGGAACCTTCCGTGCAAGATATAACACCGTTTATGAGTCTCCACGGCTACCCCGAAGTCGCAGAAAATATACGGCAGCTCCTCATAGCGCAGGAGTATCCCGATCAGTATCTCGACTATATTCTCTGCCGCGGCAAGAAACTCGACAAAAGCTGGGAGGCGTGCGCGCAGAAACTCGGTATTGACGTGGCAAAGATTCAAAGATTATTTGACAGTCCCGCGGCAGAGCAGCTCTTCAGAGAAAATATCACGAGCGCCGCAGAACTCGGCATCAGAGCCTCTCCGACAATTTTAGTCGATGGACATAAATTTCAAACGACTCAGTTGTTAAGGGCAAGTGGGACACCGTGCCAGTAATTTCAGATCGAAAAGCCATTAGAGAGCATGTCCAGGGGGAGACTTCACTCCGGAAGCGAAGCGATTCGACCTGAAAATGGATTTCCCGATTCTTCGGAAATCAATCTTGCCGGAACAGAAGCACCGGCAGAAAGGAGATGAACCGATATGAAAAACAACCTTCGGAATAAATTCCGTGACTTCCTCGCATCTGAGGAAGGGCGTGTAGGTGCCAAGGCACCCCTCACAGTAGGTATCGCAGGCGGGAGTTTGTTGTTAGCACAAGCAATGCTCCCCTCTTCCGCGCAGGCGCATGGACATCATGATTGCCCTCCTTGCGATGATGATCAAGTCTGCATAGGGTTCTGGTGGGAATGGTCTCCCGACTGCGAGCTCATTCCGGGTGTAAAGGGGTGCTGGGTGCGTCTTAGCAACGTACACTACACGTGTGTCGATCTCAATAATTAATTATTCTACTATTGTCGGTTCTGCTGTTTTTCACAGTAGAACCGACTTTTCAAAAACGTTGAAAGGTGGACACTATGAGATGGAGAAGGATTGAGCCTTATCTCTTCTTCATGAAGGGCAGGCTTGTATATTATACAGTATTAGCCGTGGTACTCTTTATAGGGGGTGGTCTGCTGTCCATAGTCAATCGGGTAGACGCTGCTGGAAGTAAACGAATCTCTTTTGCTTCCAATCGAACGGGCAACTTTGATATCTATGTCATGGACATCAATGGTGAACACCTCCGCAACGTGACGAACCATCCGATAGACGAGTTTGGGACCTGGGTTCCGTCATGGGTGCCTGCTCATACATGGTCACCAGATGGGCGTTTCTTGGCTTACGTTTCCAAGCGAGACGGAGATTTCAAGATTTATGTCATGGACACACGGACGAAGGAACACCGGCGGCTCATACACCACCACAAGAGTGAATGGGCCCCAGCGTGGTCTCCTGATGGTAGATGGATTGCCTTTGTTTCCCAGAGTCCCGAAGAAATGCTACAAGGGAAAAAAAGTAACCACATCTACAAAACAGATGTCAATGGCACACACGTGTTCCAATTGACAGACCCTGGAGGTTACCACGGACGCCCAGCGTGGTCTCCTGATAGCAAACAGATCGCTTTTTTCTCCAGCAAGGCGGGTACGAGGTCCAGTCTCTATGTAATGAATGCTGATGGGAAAAGGTTGAAACGGGTACCTGACGGCAATATCCAAGCGATGAAAGGTGTATTCCAAAGTGAATGTGCCTGGTCGCCAGATGGCAAGCAGATTGCTTTTAGTCTCCACGTCCCTCAAGTCCAGCGAGATCATTTGTGTGTGATTGATGTAGATGGCAAAAACTTTCACCAACTCACCCGAGGCGGTCCTATAGTGGGAGAAAGGATATTAGAGAAACGTGAACCTGTGAAGGAACCAGCCTTTCCCCTGCTGATTGATCCGCTTCCGTGGATTGGTTCCCCCGTCTGGTCGCCGGATGGCAAGTGGATTGCCTATTTTTATTCAGATACGGTCCTCTGGCAAACGGCTGACATTTATATTATAGACACTGAGGGCAACGGACCCGGAAAACCGCTTGTAGAGGGTGTGGGACAAGATCTCTCGCCAGCGTGGGTGCCAGACGGGTTTCTCTCTGTTTCACCGAGTCCGGAGAAGCAAACAACACTCTGGGGAAAACTCAAACAAAGAGTAGATTAAGTATCTAGCGGAAGAAAATTATGACTTTGAAACAACCTTTATTTCAGTGTCCAAAACCGATTCATCGTTTGCATCACTTTACGCGGGAGGATAGGTTTTTCATTGTTGACTTAGACATAGGACAGATATTAGAAACTGACAATCTCATTTGGGAGATATTACAACTGTGTCCAGAATCAACGCAGGACAAAATTCTCGAAACTCTATCTGAAAGGTATGAGTCTACTCTCATTTATCAAGCCTTTGAACAGTTACGTAGCTTTGAGGAAATGGGGCTTCTTGTTGGAAATACAGGGCGAGAAATTCTTAAAAAGAAAAACCGCCTCAGAATCTTCGTCGCAGGCCCTATTGAAACGTGGACATCAGATAAAACATACGTTCGGAGCGGATACCGTCTCGCATCTAAAGAAATTTTGAGCGCACTCTCCAAGTATGCAGATCTTTTTTTCCATGCCTCAAAATCAGAGGTCGTTTCAGACGGGGTTTACACCATTTCCGGAGGCACCTCAAGACATAACTTCTTATTTCAACTTCAGCAAAACCAAATTGATGGGATTTTCATGCCCATGATCCCGTTGGACATGGTGGAACAGATGCCACTGCATCTATTTTCATCGGGAGTTCCCGTGATAAGCCGGCTCGGCTCACCCCGTGGACACGGCGGGTCAATGATTGATTCTATCCTATGGACTTATGCTGCAATGAACGAACATGACGCTTTCATAACGCCAACTCGCTCTATCAAAGATTTCTACGCGCAACATGTTCTTGATGCAGACTGTTTTCGTGTCATCCCCAACGGCGTTGATTCAGATCTTTTTTCTTCGATGGATAAAGCACAGGCGCGATCTCAAGTAGCAGAAATGCTCAATCGACCAAAGATAAGAGATAAGAAGATCGTCGGTTTTTTTGGGCGGTTCCAACCTGAAAAAGGCGCGGGTATCTTTATCAAAATAGCCAAAATGCTTCCAGATGTCCTATTTTTTGTGGTCGCCCCTACTTTACATGCGTATCAGCTCCAGAAGTTACCACAGAATTTGATTTATATCGGCGAGCAACCGCCAAGAGAGATGCTTCCATTGTATTTAAATACTTTTGATGTTCACTGCTTCCCTTCTATCGTTGGAGAAGAGGCTTTTGGCAATGCTGTTCTTGAGGCAATGGCTTGTGGGGTGCCACCAGTCGTAACAAACTTCGCGGGTCTGCCCGAAGTGGTCAGTGAGGCTGGTCGCGTTGTCGTCTGTCAGACTTTCGGGCAGGACATCGGCAGTTTCGCCGGGTATGTTGAACCCGAAATGCTTTCAAAAGCGATTCAGGAACTTTTGAATGACGATGCCTGTCGAATAGAACTCGGTAAACGGGCTCGCGAACGAGCGTTGGAATTTAAATGGGATACAACAGCAAAGAAACTTGTTATGCTCTACGAAAACCTAAAAAGAAAAAAGCAGTTTGCTTCAAGAACGCGTTTCAAAACTTCATTTGTGCCTTCCTATGATTCTTTAGACAACCGGTTGCAGTGCCAGTCCATTTTGACAAACGTCACTGAACAACAGAACCAACAGCCGTTGATGCACACCAGTTACTACCAAGATTGGAAGGCGGCATTGGCTCTAACTTTATTGGAACGTCACACGGTTCATGAAGTTGAGACAGTGCTTATGCACATCGTGAAAGACAAATACTCGGTAGCTGATATTCTCAATCGTGTCAACGGATTTGCACAGGCAACATCTTTATAGAACCTGATGAAAGACTAATAATTATGATAGATTTTCCTGTAACACTTCATGAAATAGAAAAATTTCAAATTGACAATCGAAACTACGTTGTTGACTTAGATCGAAATGAATTGGTATGTGTCGATCTTGTTGTCTGGAATGTATTGGAATTGTGCCGTTCAAGCAGTCGAGAAGAGATCATCCGTCAACTAAAAGAACAACATACCGAGGCGGAAATCTTTGAAGCGTTTGAGTGCATAAGACAGTTTGCGGAATTGGGTCTACTTGTGTCAAACACAGTCCGTCGCGTGCCGGATGAGAACCGAAAATTACGTCTCTTGACGTTCCTAAGTCAAATACCGACTGCACAGCCCGAGAATGGGAGTAACTACCTGCTTTTAGAATCCCTTTCGCGGCATATGGAGGTTACCGTTGGGCTTCCGAAAGATCAATGGAGTGAATCCTATCGCGACGATAAAGTTTTTCACTTTATGCCAATAGAAACGGATCTTAAACGCGCGAGAACATATTACATAAACGCAACCTATGATGTAACAATGGCATTCGCCCCTGTCGATTTTGGCCTTTTATCTGTAGAGATGAACGAAGTTATACCTTTTTTTTCTTGGAATAACGTTCCCACGATTGTACGCGTCCACAGTGGCGTTAAAAACGAGGAGGCTTTTATAAATTTCGTTTTGGCTGTATATGGAGCGAAGCGTCCGTTTGATGCCATCGTCGTTGATGCACCTTGGCTAATCCCTCGCTTTCAAGAAATATTGTCATCTGAGGTTGATTTTTGTGTTATCCCTGATCCAGTCGATCTCGAAAGGTTTCAACCGTATGAAGACAAGATGATAGGAAAGCGGTGCATAAACGCTATTTTTGACACGCAAGAGGTCTTTCAAAAACTTGTTGTTGGCATCATCGCTGGAGAAGTGTCCGAAGTCAATTATCGTGTTGGGAAATTCGTAGCAGAATTGTGTCCAGAACTCTTTTTTCTTGTATTTGCCGCTGGGTTACCCGACCTGTATTTGAATAATCTGCCCAATAATCTTGTTTTTTTTACGGAAACCGAACAATTTGGGACAGATCCACATTTGCTCCCGATGCTACTAAACGGCATAGATATTTGCTTCTTCCACGCGACCTTACAAAGTTCCAGCTCGCTATTGTTTCAGAGTTTAGCTTGTGGCATGCCCACGCTTATAGGAACCGCTAATGCTATACCTGAGTTTGAAAACGCTTGTGCTTTTATAGATTTAAAAAAAGGGATTACGGACCGCGAACACTTGAAGCGTGTTCTTGAAGATTTGAAGCAGTTATTAGTAGATTCCCGAGAGATGGAGCGACTTTCCACAGAAGGACGGAAATTGGCGGAAAATTTTTCTGCTGATGTCGTTTCATTGCAATTTGTTAACCTTATGCACTCATTAACGCAGCGGCAGCTTGAGACGCAGTCTAAATCTACTCATAATTCTCGTCGAAGTCTGTTTTGCTATAATTATGACAGCAATTATGGGAGTGTACGATCTCAAGCACTTCAGCATCCACACGCTTCCTCAGAAAGTATTGAGGTCGCGCTCGCCAAAGAGTTTCTTGAATCTCATACACGCCTACAGACTGAGATGCTTCTAACTGAAATATACAATGGTGACAGAGAAAAGGCATGCCACATTTTAGAGAAACTTTCCGGTTTGATACTATAGACTGGGCTGCTATTCATATTATTCCTACCACTAGTAGTCGTTCAATGTTAAGTTTGAGAGTTGGTCTTAGGATTCCATGAAAAATGCCTGAAGATGTTGGGTTTCGCTGATGCTCAACCCAACCTACCGATCATAAACTCAATATTGAAGCAATACTAGTACTTGCTCAACTGGATGTTGAGACGTGGCATCGGACATAAAAGCCTCACTAACGATTTTGGTAGATATTCATAAATTCCGAGCGAATCAGTTATTATGTGCAAGTTGAACGCCCTGCCAATAGCAAGGTTTCTGGACTGGAATTCAATACTCTGAGTTGGATCAGTTTTTAAACATTTTCGGCGGGGCAGCTCTACACCTACTTGCGAGGCAACTCGCGCTGAAAATGGGTTTCCTAACAGTCTTTTTGTGGAAACTAATCTCGCTGGAGAAGAGCACCGGCAGAAAGGAGAAACCCATAGATGAAAAATAACATCCGCAGTAGAATCAGCGACTTCCTCACATCTGAAGAGGGATATGTTGGTGTTAAATCGCCATTGGCATTGGGTGCGGCAAGCGCGAGTTTGTTGCTCGCACACGCAATGGTCTCACCCTCCGCCCACGCCAGTTGGGACTGTTATTCAAATGATGACTGCTCAGAGGGTGAAAACTGTGCCATTTGGTGTAATGAGTGGCATTTAGGCACCTGTGTAGGGACCTGGTACAGTCGATGCGAATCAATTGATTCTTAATTAGGCTATCTAAGAATTTGTTAATTTATTGATAGCCGATTTACGGCGGTTCTCCTGTCTCCGACAAGGAACCGCCATTACCAAAATAGAGTTCCTAATGAATCTTGAAATTTTCCGGGCTTACGATATCCGCGGCATTTTCGGTGTAGACTTTGAACCGAAGGATTTCTACCAAATCGCGTGTGCGTATGCCGACTGCTTTCAACCGAAAACCGTCGCGTTGGGACACGATGTCCGCGAGAGTTCACCACAATTGTGGCAGCAAGTCGCCGCAGGTTTTCAAGATTCAGGGGTCGGTGTCCTCGATCTCGGTCAAATTTCAACGGATATGCTCTATTTCGCTGTAATGCATTACCAAACAGATGGAGGAATTGTGATCTCGGCATCTCATAACCCGGCTCCGTATAACGGTATGAAACTGGTCCGCCAGCATGCCGCACCGCTTTCTGCTGATACCGGACTTTTTGATGTGCGCGATGCCGTTAAAAACGGTACCGCATTTGAGAAACAGAAGGGACAAAACCCGGGAACCTGTCGGTCAATTCAGTTCATGGATGCTTATTTATCCCACCTCCACTCGTTTGTAAATCTACAACGGCTGAGCGAGCAGCGAATTGTTATCAACGCCAATAGTGGACTCGCAGGACAGATTGCTGAACGCTTATTGGCGGACACACCGATTCAGATATGTGAGCGTCTGTTTGTAGAACCGGATGGGAGTTTCTCACAAATTCCGGCAGGTCGACCGGATCCGTTGCGACCGGAGAACCGGGAACTCACCACGAAAGCCGTTCGGCAGACAGGGGCAGACTTGGCAGTCGCATGGGATGCCGATGCCGATCGGTGTTTCTTCTTTGATGAGAACGGAATGTTTATCGAAGGTTGCTACATCACGGCACTGCTCGCGACACGTCTACTGCAGCGGAAAGGTGGCGGCGGTGTCATCTTCGATCCGAGGGCTATCTGGGCGGTAGAGAACGCTGTCGTCGCTGCCAACGGCATACCCATCCTCAACCGGTGTGGGCACTCCTTCATCAAGGCACGTATGCGAAAGACGGATGCCCTGTTTGCTGGAGAGGCGAGCGGACACTACTATTTCAGAGACAATTTCTACGCAGATAACGGCATGGTACCCTTTCTCCTTATGCTTGAATATCTGAGTGGAAAGAAAATGTCGCTCGCTGAAGCCGTGGGTCGCCTGCGAACCGCACATCCGGTCTCCGGTGAGATCAACTACTCGTTTGAGACCCATCATCATCTACAAGACGCACTCGCTGCAGTCAATGAGGCAATACAGGACTGGGGCAATCCGTGTCTTGAGGCACCGATTGATGGGTTGTCCGTCAGGTTTCTGTCAGGTTCCAGTGCTCCGAAGCGCGGCAGTTGGCGGTTCAATCTCCGGGAATCGAACACAGAACCGCTGCTACGACTCAATGTTGAAACGATTGGAAGCGAGGTCCTTCTCACCGAGAAAACAACGGAAATAAGTGAGAAACTCGAAAGCATCGGAGGCAGGCGAGAGACAAAATTCCGATGGGAATCCGAAAATTCTGCATAAAACACGAAAATTTGAACAATTTTCTTTGATTTTCTTTGTTTTTTGTCATATTATGCACGAAATCAGAAAAAATGGTCTTTAAGGGTAAATTATCAGTCATCAGTTATTAGTGGTCAGTTAAGAGCGTCTTGTGGTTTTAGTAAACATGCACAACAGCCACCAGCATTAACTGAAAACCGATAACTGATGAATAGCTGCTATTGTATCTGGCATACTCTTTGCGAAAAAAGCAAAAATCCCCCTTATACCGATACATCGTCCAACTCAATTGGAAAGCATGCCAACATAGCCAAATCTGTTCATTCACGATGGAGAATTCTGATGATAAACGATGATGTTCAACTCATCCACAAGGTCCTGTCAGGCGACGATGAAGCATTCACTACTTTAGTCCGAAAATATCAGAAGAGTGTTCACGCCCTTGCATGGCGGAAGGTTGGTGATTTTCATTTTGCCGAAGATATTACGCAAGACGTTTTTCTCCAAGTATACAAGAAACTCTCAACACTCAAGAATCCCAATCAGTTTGCTGGATGGCTCTATGTCATCGCAAATAGGCTTTGTAAAAATTGGAATAACAAGAACAAATCGGCAGTAAAATCGGTGGAGGAGGTCTCCGTGTTAGAAATACAAAGCATGTCTTATGACCGTTATATCTCTGATAAAAACGAAAAAGCAGCACTCGAGCGTCGCCATAAAATTGTCGAGAAACTTCTGGCAAAACTGCCGGAGAGCGAACGCACCGTCATGACACTCTACTATCTCGGCGAAATGACGGCGAAGGAAATTGGAAACTTTTTAGGGGTGTCGGTCAACACGATCACCAGTCGACTCAACCGGGCACGAAAGCGTCTCGAAAAAGAGGAGGAACTCTTAGTTCAAGAGATACTTGGAGGTGTCCAGCTCCCTGATAGTCTCACGGAGAACATCGCTCGGAGAGTTTCTGATGTCAGGTTGACACCTTCTCCAACAGGCAAACCCTTCCTACCGTGGATGGCTTTCGGCGCAGCGGCAGTTTTCATCCTACTGCTATTAAGTGCGAGCAATCAATATCTCGTTCGCTTTCAAAAGCCATATAGTTTTGAAGCACAATCTGAACCGACAATTGAAATCGTTGACGCACCTATCGTTCTTGATATTGAAGCGAAACCAGCAGTGCGAAATCAGACAGGGCGCGCCGATGCAACCCATCAGAGCAGCAATGCTGGCGTGCAAGTTTCTGAATCAGTCTTAGCCTCCAATGCACAGGGTGACGCGCTCAGACCTTCCGCGTCTCAGTGGGCACAAGCAACAGGACCGCAAGGAGGGCCCGTGTTTGACATATTTGCGACATCTAAAGGCGTGCTTTACGCCTTCTCACCGACAGGCCCCTATAGGTTGGCAGCAAACACAACTACGTGGATGCCAGTTGACGTTGACGTTCCGCCCGAAGGGAACAAGGTTCCTATGACAGAGCATCAAGGAGTGCTTTATATTGTCTCTACCGATACAGTGTTTGTCTCAACCGATAACGGTGAGACGTGGAACACCTTCTGCTCCCGACCTGAAGGAAATGCCATCGGATTCATCATCGTGGATGGAATACACGGGACCGCTTCGGATATTACGATGTATCTTGCCCTTGAGAATAAAGGTGTGTTCCGCGCTACGGATGCTGGTGAACAGTGGACGCTCCTTAACGATGGATTGAGGGACAGAACGATTTCCACACTGGCAACAATTGGCAACACAGTATTTGCTGGCACAGATAAAGGGCTCTACCGACTTGATGATTCAGGCGCGTGGGAACGCTTGCTTGTGGATGTACCTGGATCTATTTACTCGTTAGCTGTCTCTGAAGACGATCTCTACGTCGGAACAGGTCCTGATTTTTTCACCTTACCACAGATTGGATCAGAACCAGTGGAAGTAATGCAGATAATATATGACTACAATTCAAGTTTAAGCAAAGTTTTCTGCTTGACCGACTTGGGTGCCTCATGGACTGACATAACACCTACGGATGGATCACGTCCTATAAGAGCACCCTCGGGTATAAGTGTGTCGGTTGCCGGTAAGACGATCTTAGCACAAGCCTTCACCCAATTTCAGTCAAGCGATGGCGGAAAAACTTGGGTTGACCTTGGAACTGAGATAGATTCGCTTAGACAAAATGTTTTTCCCTCTGTAGTAGTGAGCGAGAATACCTTTTATAGAACAGGTCCGACCGGTATCTACCGTACAACCGACGCCGGTGAATCGTGGCATCTGTTTATGGACGGGATGGTCGGAACCCGAATACTGGATATGGTCTCGATCAACAACAGACTCTACGCGCATACCGAGGAGGGCATCGTTCAGTCGATAGATGGTGGTGACTCGTGGAAGTCCGTTCCGGTTGATGCGAAAACTTATGAACACAAACCGGTCAAAGCAGGACAATCTCACTTCAATTTCCCTGCCGATTCGCGACTAACGATTGCTGGCAATATTCTCTACATAATTTCACCTGAAAAAGACAATCTGCGCGTCTTCCGTTTGTCAGCGGATGGTGATATGCTTATTCCGGTTCACGGTGAATCGGATGTTTCATCCATTGGGTTGTTGACAGACGGTGAATATATTGAACAGGTTCACTTATCTGGGAGTCATGAAGGAGACAATAACCCTGTGGAAACATTGCGGCGTAGAGAATATGAGAGAATTGGGGCGTTTGTCGTCAGTCGCGGGACGCTTTATGCAGAATACAAACGGCAGCTTTTCAAATGGAAACCCGGCGATGCAGAGTGGAAAGACACCGGATTGCTCGATACCGGTGAGCAGCCTGAAGGGAATTTGAAATGCGGATTCAGGTTAGCCGTTTCAGGCGAGACCGTCTACGTCGGCAAACGGGATGGCAAGTTGTTCCAATCGCAGGATGCCGGGAGCAGTTGGAGAGACATTACGCCGAACCTCCCATTTCACTTTACCTGTTTCAAGGAGATTGTCTTTGCGGGACCAACCGTTTACATCGCCACGGACAGCGGCGTTTTAGCATCAAAAACCGGGGAACACTGGCGCGTCATCGCCGATGAAGCCGTTATAGATAGGTTCGCTGTGGACCGCACCACCCCCCAAAATATACAGATCTACGGTGCCGGCGATACGGGGGTCTATCGCTTAGATGTTCATGACAAGTGGGAACGGATTTCACCAGCAGTGCCGGGTCAAGTGCTATCGCTTGTCGTTGATCGCAACAAACTTTATGTCGCCACCAAACACCGCGGAATGTTCCACATCTCGCTTGAGGAAAAGAATTATATTGTAAATAATTGAGGATAGTTTATAAGTGCATGTGGGATGTAGGCGGGCATAGGGTTTTGTAGTGAAAGAAATTACTGCTTTTTGCGTCCAAATGTCCTATATTTATTTATTCAATTAAGATTTACGCAACCGCCCTGAGGGCAGAAGAGGTGGCACCGTCTGAAATGCTGTTATCAAGAGAGAAGTTGCACGGGAATTACAACGACCTCATCGGTGAAAGTACAGGGCATCTTGAAGTACTGAAACGTATTGACAGGTTCGCAAAATCTTCTAAAGCCGTGCTCATTTCTGGCGAAACAGGAACAGGTAAAGAATTGGTCGCGCGTGCTTTGCACGCAGAGAGCCTTTATGCCATGCAGCCTATGGTCGTCGTGAACTGTGCAGGGATTGCGGAAAACCTGATAGAAAATGAACTCTTTGGACATGAGAGAGGCGCGTTTACCGGCGCAGACCGGCAACATATTGGACTATTTGAAACAGCGTCAAAGAGCACACTATTCCTTGACGAAATCGGGGAACTGCCGATGCCTTTACAACCGAAGTTGCTGCGGGTACTTCAGGAAAACGAGATTCGTCGCGTCGGTGGGACAGCACAGATTCCAGTGACAGCGCGCGTTGTGGCAGCGACGAATATCAACCTTTTAGAAGCGATTGAAGCAGGCAGGTTTCGCCGAGACCTCTATGAGCGATTAAAATCCCTTCATATCCGGCTGCCAGCGTTACGGGAGCGGCGGAAAGACATCCCTGCGTTGGCAAAACACTTTTTGACAAAGGAAAACAACGCTTTGAATGGAAAAGTAGTGGACATAAATCCAGAAGTCCTCGCGTTATTTGATGCCTACAGCTGGCCTGGGAATATCCGAGAGTTGGAAGGCGTCATAAGTCGCGCGGTACTTTTAGCGGAAGAGGGTGAAATCTTACCGGACCACTTACCGTCAGATTTACGGACACCTCAAACCCCTGCATTGCCGTCGGCCGATGCAACAGCCGCAGCAAATCCTAACGTCGCAGAATGTTTCGTGCTGCCCTTCCCGATAGATACAACCCTTCAAGAGATAGAGAAGTCAGCCATCTTGGCAATTTTGGCACGCGAGCATGGAAATAGGTCAAAAACGGCGGAGGTTTTGGGGATTAGCCGCCCGACTTTGCGCGCCAAGTTACACACCTATGAACAAGAGGAGTAGGACATTACGGACTTTTGTGTAAGCGCGCCTACAGCGGAAGGTTACTTGACCCCTAGCATCCGTTCGTCTTTCTCAAGAAACTGAGTATTATGATGCTCGGTATTCGATCCAGAATCACGCGTTTGGTGTATCAACTGGCAATATTTTTTCCAGTTAAGTGAAAAAATGTTTCCAACTGAAAAGGTTTTTTCCAGTGGAGAAATGGGGAGATCCCGTAATAGTCAGGTTTCTCACATTGGCATGATACTTGCTACTATAAGGGAAATCGGAAATCGGCACTTTGAACAATTGGAAAGATTGCCATCTCTCCGACTTTTTGTTTTTCTGGCATTTTTCCATCAACCCTTATGAGAGAGGTGAAAGTATGTTACGTGATTTACTTTCCAGTCGATGGCTTCAATTCGGTCTCGTATTTTTTGTGTTGGTGATTGGGGGCAGCCTGCTGTATAGTTGGCACACCCTCCGCACCACAGAAAGCGATCTGGAACGGCATGATCAGTTGGCGCAGGGGATCAAACAGAACGAGGCACACCCCGCAGAAAAGGTGAACGTTCCAACACAGACCGAGACACCCGGTCTTGTAGACACGCCCGACGAAAACACGGACAC
Source organism: Candidatus Poribacteria bacterium (assembly GCA_022821065.1). GTDB lineage: Bacteria > Poribacteria > WGA-4E > WGA-4E > WGA-3G > WGA-3G. Next base: position 4,458 of record JAJEEK010000023.1, on the reverse strand, counting down.
CCTGGGGCCCGAGGGGACAGAGGCGTTACCTAACGAGACCGATGACCTCGTGAATGCATTCTTACCCGATGACTTCATCTCAGAGGAAGAAGCACCCGCAGAAGATGTGCCGGTTTCGCCTTACGGCTTCGGACCTTATCCACCTCTGCCAGATGATCCTTACTGGGTTCCCGATACATGGCCTGCTAAGTCCGCAAACCATGAATTGATGTTACGCGTCAGCATAAAACTCATCTCACAGGGGATACCTGTCAAAGGGGGTATTATGCAGAATGGCTTGGTATATCCCATTATCAAAGGCACCCGTTATGTTGAATGGGCAGAGTATACCGGGGGGGACGGTACCCCTGTTAGGTATATAAGCAAAGAAACTGGGCATCCAGATGATACGGACAGCATACGTGCCTTCAAAGAAGCAACAAAGGGAAGAACTCCTACCGAGAGTGACTTTCCACCAAGTATAGAATTTGTATCTTATGAAGAAGGGGGAATTGACCCTTACACATTTTTAGATCTACCATAGGAGCTCACACATGAAACGAATATTTGCTTGTACTCTCATTTTCACCCTGCTTAGTTGTATATCCCTTTGGGCATTGCGAGGGCCAGTGAACGGTAGGACTTATAACCGAGATCACCATTGGAAGAGTCCATCAACGAATAAGAAGTATGCCCAATGTCAAGGAAGTGATTCAGACTCGCTATTGCGGGCTTCTGCTTCGTCTGAAGTTGATGTGGAGACGCGTAAAGAATTATCGTGGCCCCCCTTTCGCCGCGGTATAGCCTATTCAGCGACTGCTTCTATCGGAGGATCTGCTCCGGACTCGGCTTACAATGGATACTGGTCCATCAATGCTTATGTTCCCAATGCTACTCCTGACTATAAGAGTAATGAATGGTGGGGATGGTGGGAAGATGCTGTAGCAGCGGAGTATTTCTCTCCACGCGACACCGTAGACGGCGTGAATGCCACTTCTGAGTTATCAAGTTGCGATGCCGGTGGAAGTATTGATGGTGGAGGCACTTGGGGAAGTGGTTCCTCTGGTTCAAGCGGCCCCGGGCAGCAGTCGAACTACGCAACCGCTGTAGGAAATTGGTAGCCCCCAGCGTCTCCACAATCACAAGGTTCGCATCTGCCGAGACAGAGAAATAGCACCTCTTGGCACTCGCCAACGGGTTGCAGAAACAAAACGCCGTCTTGATGCTGCCACCGCCGAGCGAAAAAAGCGGATGGGTTCAACGCCTAAAAAGCGTCTTCCAAACGGATCCGTAACGCTATCGTCTTTTGGAAAGACCCACTCGCACTCCCTGCCGTGCATGCCCACTGTCTGTGCTTGTTTTTCGTGGGACGTAATAGTTGGTTTCACCGCAGGCGAGGCAGAACGTGCAGTTTCGTTCACTACAGGTGCAGACGTGTATCGGTGATAAGGAGATAAACATGTTTATCCGAAAATATTGGATACCGATCTCGGTGTTCATCGTAGCTCTCGTGGGTGTGAGTCTTTACTACCTACAGACCCGCCCGCCGAAAAAACCTGTTTTAATTGTTACACCTGTTGAAGTTGAGAAACTCCCTGCGAAAGTTCCTGTTGGTGATACCTCACAGAATGGACACTTCCACGCCGATGGCACATGGCATGCCGAACCGCACGCCCGCATCTCTGAGACGCAAGCGCGTGCGCTGCCAGATCGAGACACCGACTGGCGAGAGGATCCTGCCTTTGATGACACACTTGTGAAGAAGGATCCCTGGAAGCAAACCTATCCACAGCAGGCATCTACAGATGACACCGATGATACATATCCGCCACGCGATTGGTATAAGACGGAAGATCCTGAATTACATGCCGAGTATTTTTACGCCCAACTTCTCAAGCAGTTCGGTGATATTCCAGAGGTTCACATCATCGCGGAACATAATTTACAAATAGCAAAAAAAGTACCGATTACAGTTGATCAATGGATCAAGTACCTTGAAGCATCTCAAGTCCTCTGGCCGAATCAAAAAAACGCAGAACTCCTTGAAACCCTTCAAAAGGATAAGGTAGAAGAACACCAATAGGTCTTCAGAGTGCACTGCGTAAATAATAGTATTTGTTTATGGTTAAGGAGGCTCTCATGAAAGCAGTTTTCAGTTTGCTCATTTGTCTCTTCAGTCTGCCGTTTTTGTTCGGTTGTGGAGAAACAGACCCACCCGTGGAAACCATAGTTCCCCGTCAGTCGTCAATGATGCCTGTTCCCTCTTTAGACATAAAATACTATCCAAAAGGGTGGGTCCGGTTAACAGATAGTGATGTAAAAGAACTATTAACATTTAAGTTCCCGGATGACTTATGGCAAACCAGAGACCCAGAGCTCTTAGAAAAATACTTTGAAACCGAAGTTTTGCGAACGCATGGAGATACACGGCACACCCGATTTTACATAGAGTTTGGCAGAAACAAAATTACAACGCCCGAGATCTCATTGGCTTTCGCGCGGACGGTCTATTTTCTCTGGCCGAATGAGCAAAATAAAAGATTCATTGACGAGGTCCTAAAGAGCCTCCCGGAATATGAAGATCCCACCGAACTTCACCCTTCAGGTCAACGGATAAATGATGGACAACGCGAGGCCAACATAAAAGAAAGACATGCTGCACTTTTAGAAAAGCACGGAGATATTCCAGAAGTTGATATTGTTGTGCGTTTTGAGATGAAAGTCAGAAATAATCAACCGGTAACGGGCGATGATGTCTTTGCTTACCGTCAAGCACGCTTTAAGCTGGAGCCTGACAATGAGCTAAATCGCGTTTTTTTAGAAGCGTATCTACAGGCGAAAGCCAACGGAGAGCCACTCGAGTCTGTAGATGAGAGAAAAGTGCTTGAAGAGTGGCGAAAGGCTAAAGAAGAATAAATACGAATCGGGTGGACAAGACAAAAGGCATTGTGCATGGATGTCCGTCTATCCATGAATTAAAAAAGGAGTTTTTTCATGTTCAAAAAATGGGTCTGCTGTATCTGTATTTTTCAATTTTTTCTAATGACACTTACTTTCTTCGAGGGTGCCATCTCACAAGAAGCATTCGCAGATGCAAACAACCAACGTTGGATATACGTCACCAAGTATTATGTCTGTCCCGATGGTTCGATTTATGCTCAAAGCACGTCTCGGACCTTAGACACATGGCAGGATGAAAATCATCCCGCCCCCACTCTCATAGAGGAACAGGTATGTTACCCTCTTGTTGGTGGTGGAAATCACTGTGAACAGCAGTTGGTCCCCCATCATACCGAGCATCCTGTCTATTGGCATAATGCCATATATTGGAGTTACACGCAAGAATCAGGTGCTCACGGGTGTCGTTAGGCGGGTAGAGCCGCACTCGATTTCTGACGAATACCCGAGCGACGCGTAGCACTGTCGTAACCAGACGATGACGGGCTGGTTTCTATTGTATCACAAATACAATTGGAAACCAGCACGCTATAGAAAATGGAAGGATTGCTATCTCTCCAACGAGTTATCTTTTCAGGCATTTTTCCATCAACCCTTATGAGAGAGGTGAAAGTATGTTACGTGATTTACTTTCCAGTCGATGGCTCCAATTCGGTCTCGTATTTTTTGTGTTGGTGATTGGGGGCAGCCTGCTGTATAGTTGGTACACCCTCCACACCACAGAAAGCGATCTGGAACGGCATGATCAGTTGGCGCAGGGGATCAAACAGAACGAGACACACCCCGCAGAAACCGTGAACGTTCCAACAGAGACCGAGACTCCCGGTTTTGTAAACACGCCCGACGAAAACACGGACACCCTGGTGCCCGAGGGGACAGAGGCGTTACCTAACGAGACCGATGACCTCGTGGATGCTTTCTTACCCGATGATATGGTTTCAGAGGAAGAAACAGCAGAAGAGGTATCTGTTTCGCCGTATGGCTTCGGACCTTACCCCGAACTGCCAGTAGGGTGGCCTGCTGATAAACTATGGCCAGCAATATCCGCCGAACACGAACTTATGACGCGCGTGCAGGTAAAACTGGCACATCAGGGCGTAAATGTCACAGGTGCTATAACAGAGAATGGTATCGTATATCCGATGATTCAAGGAACTGTTTATATTCAATGGGGTGAAACCAACGGCAGAAGTTATATTCGTAGAATGACGGGTCCTCCAGAAACGACTGATCGGATAAATGCCATTGTGGATAATATTGGTAAAAGTTTCACTGAGGTGGATATCCCATCGGATATTAATGTACTATCTCATAGTGAAGGTGCTATTGATCCTTACACATTTCTGGATTTGCCCAGATAAATATAGAATTTTATACTATTAACCCAAGTTGCCACTTGTAAATCCATGGGATATCCTTTATAGTGTTTTTAACGCAAAAACAAAAGGAGAACCCCATGGACTTGACTATTGTAGCACTTTATACGATTTGTGACGATCTTTTAATCTCAATCGGGCATCA
>JAJEEK010000049.1 GCA_022821065.1 Candidatus Poribacteria bacterium | reverse complement strand
AAACCTGTCAGCGACAGAAGTTGTTTCGGTTTATCCTTGAGTGTTTCATAACGCATCATCAGTTGGTCTCCTATCGGTTATTTGTTCTTAGTCTAACATAGACCAACTAAAACTTACAACTAAATCATTATAATGTCTATTATAATTCACCGCAGCAACTCTAATCCCCGGATACTTTTCCAATGCGCGTCTCTTTACTGCTATTGGTGTAAACTCTGTGTCTGTATTTCCACGTGTTAATTCCTGAACCACTTCCAGCACTACTTCCCTTAGACGTGGATAACCTTGTGGTGTGGAGGGAGGGATGCCTTCATCTCCGACCTTAGTTTCCGTACTAACGATTTCGTCTCCGGATTCAGTCTGAAACTTTGAAACTGCTATACAACTGACATCTATTTTATATGAAGTTCGGAGGAACCGGCAAACATTTGCCACCCTCGGTTGTATTTCTTCCCCAACTACAAATAAGCGCAACTTCCGTTTAAGGGGCCGGAGTTCGTCAGTTTCAGGAATATCAAATACCTCCATGAATGCTTCGGAGAAAGTTCTCCCTCTGAATTCATCGCGTCTTTCAAAGTAGACATCAGCAATTTCATGAATTTCTTCCTCAGAAAGTTCATTTGCCCATGATGCGTACTCAAGTAACTGTGCCATAACATCCCGTGGAGTTCTGCCCCGTTTGAATTCAACGATGATGAGATTACCTTCCGAATCAACGCCGAGTAAGTCTGGGAAAACAGTGCCTTCTTCATCTTGGGCACTCGGTTGTCTGTCAATCCACAGGATTAATTCGTCTTCGACAAGTGCCCATGGACTATTTTCAAACCAAGTTTCCATATGTTCTTCAAACTCAATATTCGTTTCCGGTGCGGGTATGAGCGTATCACTTTCCAATCTAAAAATAGGCATTGTCTTACCTTAAAATCTATTCAAAAAGTTGGGCGACTGGACATGCAAATCCTTCAACGACATCCTCACCGGTCAATGTGTCCTCATAGTTCAGCACAGTGGAATCGGTCTCGGATCGGTAGATCATGACTGTTTTCGCGACGGGTTCAATCACCCAGACAAGGCGTGTGCCTGATCTCAAATAGGCGAGTGCTTTTTCGGTAACATCGTAGTGTTTGTCTGATGGGGAGACAACCTCAACCGCTAAATCCGGTGGGATCGGTGATCCCTGATTTCTATTTTCGGGTAATCGTTCTGTTGAAATAAACGCAACGTCAGGTTTCACCACCCAGTCGCCTACGAGGAATGTTGTCCCTGCTATATACATACGTCCTAACTGATGCTCAAAGACATGCAAACTCAAATGGAGGCTAACGTTGCTACTGATTTCGCCATGTTCCATCGAGGTGGGTGGCATCGGGACTAATTTTCCTTTTACATATTCATATCCCTCTAAATCGTTTTCAAGAAACTCCTCCAGCGTCATCGTATCGGGTGCCGGTATTTCTTGTATAGACTCACGGGTTGTTTGCGTATTAAGCATCAGTTGCCTCCTCCCAAATTTGGTATTAAGTGTTTACGTATGCCGAATCGCATCAATAGGACTCATTTTTGCGGCTTGGCTGGCGGGGTAGTAGCCGAAGAAGATGCCGACGGCTGCACCCGCACCGACAGAGATTAACACGGCTTTCAGCGTAATCACAGCGGGCCACGACAAGTCTGCAAGGAATTTGCCGACTATCCACGCAAAACCTTTCCCAACGATAGCACCTAACGTGATGCCGAGCAGACTTCCGATCAGACATAATAGCACCGATTCTGTTAGAAACTGGATACGGATGTCAAGGCTTTTAGCACCCACCGCTTTCCGCAGTCCGATTTCCGGTATCCGTTCGGTTACGGAGACGAGCATGATATTGAGTATCCCAATGCCTGCGACAATCAAAGCAACGGACGCAATGACAACCAAAACGGACTCTATGATAAAGATCATCCGTTTTCCGCTTTCGATCCCTTTCTTCGCGTTCCATGTTCGGAAAAAGGTGTCGTCGCCGCCGTGGTTTCGTGAAATAACGGTTTTGACCTCTTTGAGTGCTTGTTCGACCAAATCAATGCTTTTGGCACGTGCCATAATAGCACCGACGCGATTCCGTCCGCCAAAACGGGTTTGCGCGGTTGTGATCGGAATAAAGATCATATTGTCATCGCTTCTGCCTCGCTCCAATCCATCGCCACGGCTCTCCATGATACCGATAACGGTAAAACGTCTGTTGTTGATCCCGACTTCCTTTCCAATTGGGTCCTGTCCTTTAAATTGTTCTTTCCAGACTTTTGAACCGATAACGCAGACCTTATTCCAGAAATCCATATCGGTATCAGCGAGGAACCTGCCGTATTCCGTTTTCCATCTACGTACAGCCTGATATTCATTTGTTGTTGCGCGGAGATAGGTCTCTTGGTGCCTGCCTTCAACTTTAAAATTAATGGGATGACTTCTTTCAACAGTGGCGACTTCAACAGATGGACAGTCCGCCAGAATATCGCGGAGGTCTTTCATCTCCAAATAATGTGGACTGGTGTTGCGCTGCCAACGGTTGTTTTTACGGATATACCCGGGACGGTAAACGCCGAACATACTGGGACCGCCGATATTCTCGAATTCCGACATCATGAGTTTTTCGGCCCCGGCACCAAAAGACATCATCGCAATGACTCCTGCGATCCCGATCGTAATACCTAAGAGCGTAAGAATTGTGCGGAGTTTGCTCCCGCGAAGCACAGAAAATGCTGAGATCAGATTCTCCAATATATGCATACTCGGTTACCTTATTATGTATGTCGGATAGCATCAATGGGGCTCATTTTTGCGGCTTGGCTGGCGGGGTAATAACCGAAGAAGATGCCGACAACTGCACCCGCGCCGACAGAGATCAGCACAGCTTCTGGCGTAATTACAGCGGGCCACGACAATCCTTCTAAAAACTTGCCCACTATCCATGCAAAACCTTTCCCGGCGAGTGCCCCGAAAACGATCCCCAATAGGCTACCCATCAGACATAAGAGGACAGATTCCGTGAGGAACTGCATTCGGATGTTAAAACTCTTTGCGCCGACGGCTTTACGGAGTCCGATCTCTGGTATCCGTTCTGTCACGGACACAAGCATAATATTGAGGATACCGATACCGGCAACAATCAAGGATACAGAGGCAATGACAACCAACACCGTCTCTATAATAAGGATTATCCTCTTCGCCTCTGCGATGCCCTGTTTTGCGGACCAAGTTCGGAAAAAAGTATCGTCGCCCCCATGATTGCGTGAAATAACGGTCTTTACTTCTTTGAGAGCCTGATCGACGTGAAATGGACTTTTGGCGCGCACCATGATGTGCCCGACGTGGTCGTGTCCCCAGAACCGTTTTTGTGCGGTTGTAATAGGAATGAAAAGCATATTGTCATCGCTTTTCCCGCGCTCTAATCCGTCTCCTCGACTCTCCATGACTCCGATAACAGTAAACCGTTTGTTGTTCCCAAAATTGTTGATGATGACTTCTTTGCCGATGGGGTCTTCACCTTTAAACTGCTCTTTCCAGATTTTTGAACCGATGACACAGACTTTTGTCCACATATCCATATCGGTATCGGCGAGGAATCTGCCATGTTCTGTGCGCCATTCGCGGACGGCTTGGTATTCATTTGTTGTTGCGCGGAGATAGGTCGGTTGGAATTTCCCATCAATACCGAGGTTAATGTAGTAGCTGCCTTCGACAGTGGCAACTTCAACGGAAGGGCATTCTGCCAGGACATCGCGGAGGTCTTTCATCTCAAGGTGATGCGGGCTGGTATTACGTTGCCAGCGCCCATTTTTACGGATATGCCCGGGACGATAAACACCGAACATACTGGGGCCACCGATCTTCTCAAATTCCGCCATGATAAGTTTTTCGGCACCTGCGCCGAAAGACATCATCGCAATAATACCCGCGATCCCGATGGTAATGCCTAAGAGGGTGAGGATAGTGCGGAGTTTACTTGCACGAAGGACAGAAAATGCTGAGATTAAATTTTCAAGGAGTTTCATGCCGAATCCTTTGGGTATTGTTTGGTGGCGCGCAAAACCTGTTCAAGACTTGTATATAGACGCATGCAACAAAACTTTTGATTGCACGAATTCTTAGGGTGTGCTAAACTTTTTAATGCCAAGGAGAGACGTATGAATCTATATACTACCGCAATAACGTTAAAAGTATAACATAAAATATTTGACAGTTGCAAATTTTTTGGATAGGAGTTGAGAGTTGTGCAGACGGATCCTTTTTACACTGGGAGCGTCCTATCGTGGCATAGAACGCAAGCGTCAACAGCACATCGGAAGGAGTTACGTCGGCTGCAGCGTGTATGGATCACGTTGCCATCCGATTTATTGCAAACCCGCTATCAGTTGAATGCATTAGATTTGTCCTTTAGTGATACGGAAACAACAACAACGATCCAAAGTGTTCTCCGACAATCCCTTCAATCAATTGCGCCAGAATACAATCAACACTACTTAATTGCGGAATCGCACGCCGATGTCCCGTGCTATAACATCAGCGACCATATCCAGAAATGTGTGACAGGGGACCTCGCAGTTGCAGAACGGCTTCGCGGTCGAACAGTGATCAACCTCTATCAAACAGAAACGACTGCGGACGATCTTTTTACCAGTTCTGGGGTTTCCAAGTTTATAGCGCGTGTGGTAGTAGATTATTTGAGAACCTACGGTAAACAGCATCTTGCCGGTTTCACCTGTGAACTGCCGAGATTCCTGTCTTTAGCAAGTGTTTTAGGTGCTGGAACGTCATCGGTGCCGTGGGTTTCTACGCCGCTCAAAGCAGCGGAAGAATCGTTTTCAACGTATTTACCTTTGGTGTTCTATGAAACTTATAATTCCGCTGCGGTCAGGAACACGTTTTGGAAAGCGTTAACCAACCGATTTGCAACCTATTTCCTTCGTGGTGTGCGCGATTTTTGTCATCAGGAGGGACTTCAATTTGCTTTGCGTCTACCGGGGAGTGCTAAGGCACTGGAATTCGAGTTAGGAGCCTTGCAGGCGGAAGTAGATTTGCCTATCCTACACATCTCTGAAATTGACACACCCAAACGGTTCGTCGTCGCGAAATGGGTCTGTAGTGATACACAGGTTGCCGGTATCAATCGAGAAAAGGACGACGATATTTCGATGTCGCGATACTTTGAAGATGCGAGTTTCGGTTTCAACGCATGGATGAACCGAGGTAGTGTGTTTAATGGTATCAAGGAACAGTTATCAATCGGCTATCCGAAAAGACCGCTTTTGGTTGTGGCACCGACGCAGAGCCTTTGGACGAAACCTGATGAGAAATCGTGGAATGCTGTGACGAAAGCGTGGGGTTGGTTGTGTCAGAGTTTATGGGAATTAGGGTACGATTTCAGGATTGTTTCGGAGCAGGAACTTGCTTCAGCGGAGGTTATAAGTGCTGCGTCTGCGAAAAAACTCGGTACCCCGCGCGGAGGTGTCTCTTTTCCGACTGGCCAATCGGATGCGACAACTGCCTATAGCGTTATCCTGGTTCCGAGTTGTATATCGCTTCAAAAAGAGACTGTCCAGTGTCTAAAAGCATTTACGAAAGCAAAAGGGAGATTGATCATCGACGAACCCGTGCCGTATCTCCTAAACGGGAGCATTGGACTTGAACCGTATCCGCTTGAGCAACTCATCTACGGGCGGCGTGTAACCATTCTTCGAGGTCCGGCTGACGAGAAGTTAGTGAAACTGGAAAAATGTCTCCGAAAATGGGTGACGCGTAGCGTATCGGTGTATGTGAAACCCGACAATACAGAGACAGACACCGTTCAAGTGCTTCACAGGGAAGCAGAAGCATCCGAAATTTTCTATCTATTCAACACAAACAACGAACCGATTGATACTTTGATTGAGGTGCGTCGGGATGCGTCGCGTGTGTCGGCGTGGGATTTGTTAAAAGGGGTGCGGGAGACCGTTGAATTTTGGCACGCCGATGGCAAGACGTATCTGAATTGTACATTTGCCCCGAGGCATGCGAGACTTTTTGTCGTTTCATAAGGACTTAGGGTTCCATATCTAAAAAAAATATGTGAGTCGAAATAAAACGGTATAAACTGCAGGACTTACGCAATTTTGGATGTAAGTTGTTCTGTTAGATGAAAGTTTTTGTAAAATCCAGCGTTTTTGTGTCACAAACTAAATGAAGATTAATTTATTAATTCGGTAATTTATTAGCGAAGTCCGGTGCGGTTGCAAACCGCACCTACCGGCCCTGGGGAAGATATAGAATTACCGAAATATTTTCTGAAACTTCATACAGTTTGTGGTACA
>JAJEEK010000016.1 GCA_022821065.1 Candidatus Poribacteria bacterium | reverse complement strand
CATGGTATATCAAGTATCAGGTTTCCTTTAACCCCTTTCCAGTGGGTAGGCAGACACGTAACCTTGCGGTTACGCTGGAAATGTCTGCCAACTTGATACAAATATCGTAGCACAATTTTAGGTAAAAGTCAAATCTTTTTTAAAACAAATCCAATGCCCGCCTACATCCCGCAAGCTAAAGCATGGGGTCTTGGCGGGAAAATTGATAAGCACTGGACGGGGTTAAAAACCCCGCCTGCAGTGGGTCTGCGTAAGTCCTGTGAGAGGGAAAACAAAAATTTTATGCCAACGCCTTCCTGATTCGATCTAATCCGCGATTGATCTCTGTCAATGAAGTTGCGAAAGAAAGGCGTAGGTGGTTATCCGCGCCAAACCCGTTGCCTGGCACAACGCCGACACCTGCCGAACTGAGCAGATAATCGGTAATATCCATTGAACCTTCTATCTTGTGTCCGTTAATTGTTCGACCATAATGTTCGGAGAAGTCGGGGAAGATGTAGAACGCGCCTTGCGGCTTGACATAACTGACCCCGTTGATTTCGTCGAAACGTTGACAGATGACATCTCGGCGTTCTTCAAACGCTTTTCGCATCTCTTCGACAGCGTCTTGCGGTTCGTTCAACGCGACGACAGCGGCTTTCTGTGCGATGGAGGTCGGGTTTGAAGTGCTGTGCGATTGGATACGCGACATCGCTGAGACGACATCTTCGGGACCGGCGGTGTATCCGATCCGCCATCCTGTCATTGAGTAGGCTTTAGAGACACCGTTGACGACAAAGGTAATCGCTTTCGTCTCTTCGTTGAAAGAAGCGGGACTCTGGTGTGTTGCTCCGTCGTAGAGGAGTGCCTCATAAATTTCGTCGGAGATGAGGTAGACCTGATGCTTAACGGCGAGGTCGGCGATCGCTTTGAGCGTGTCCACATCGTAGGTGGTGCCGGTCGGGTTGCTCGGACTGTTAACGAGGATCGCTTTCGTTTTCGGGGTTATCGCTGCTGCAACCTGATCGGGTGTCAAGCAGAAGTTCTGTGCCGGTGTCGTCTCAATGACGCTCGGTACTGCGCCTGCGAGTTTAATCTGTTCTGGGTAGCTGACCCAATAGGGTGCGGCGAGGATGACTTCGTCGCCCGGATCGCAGATCGCCTGGAAGATGTTATAGATCGTGTGCTTGGCACCGCATGAGATGATAACTTCGGAGGGTTGATAAGCCAATCCGTTATCGCGTTTGAATTTCTCTACGACCGCCTCTCGGAGTTCGGGAGTGCCGGGGACGGGAGTGTACTTTGTGAAGCCATCGTTGAGTGCGGCGATTGCGGCTTCTTTGATATAGTCGGGTGTGTCGAAATCGGGTTCGCCTGCCCCGAATTTGACGACATCTACGCCATCAGCGATCAACGCGTTAATCTTCGCGGTGATCGCCAAAGTGGACGATGGTGTAACGTTTTGACTCCGTTGTGATAATGAGATCATTCGTTCTCCTTTGAAAATAGGTTTTTGAACCAGTGTTTGATGCCTCGTTTTTGCAATTCTATTTTCAGATCTGAGAGAGGTCTTTCCAACCTCTGCATCTTTTTTTCAACAAGTTCGTCTAATTTTTCGTAGATTTCTTCATGAAGTCCGGACTTATAATTTTCTAGCCTCTCAATCTGCTGCGTGAGATTTGAGGCGCGTTCAGTTAGATTATGCTTGGTTTGTGATACCTGCTCAATTGCGGTATGCAATTCAGATTTCTGGTTTTCTAACCCGGCGATTTCACCGTTGAGATTTGCGATTTCATCTATAAACCGTTCGCGAGTGGTTATTCCCTTAACAACTCCCGCCTCAAATTTAGAACAATCAATTTCAGGGATGCAATTTCCTCCCCGATTCTCATAAAATTTCCATTGACTTTTATTTTTAGTATTCGCAAAAACACCAAAGCGTGTATCAGTTGCAGAAAGATAAGACTTTAATTGTTCAATCCCGTGCCCTACATACCCTGCCCCCTTGCACTCCGCAATGGCAGCGAAACTTCCGTTTCCATCAGCCAGAACAACGTCAGCGATTCCATTGCGGGATCCAAACTGAATTTGGCATTCCTTGCAATCACTCTCTGCATTCCTTATATGGATATATGGAGAAAATCCGTTGACTTGAAGTTCATAAAAATAAGCATAAACTGCTTCTGCTACTTTAGTTTCATGGTCTGGGCTAATCGCGTAACATTCCGGACACAGTTCGTATAACTCATCTGGAGGACGTGGAAGGCATGTAGCACACGATTCAAAGTTCGCAGCTTCGCGAGGGCGATCACATGTAGGGACATTCCCACATTGATCACATCCGGGGCATTGGCATAGTGCATCGTTATGTTCAACCTGTTCCACTGTAATCTGGTACTGACTGTGGGGACCATAAATCTCAATTTTTCCTTGGATCCGTACCTCATCGCCGTTATCCGCCAGAATTGCGTTATTAAAATTGGAGAAGCAACGAATTCTTTGATTTCCCACATCCCTGAAATCCCAAGAGGGGCCCCCAGGATATGCTAATCCTGAAATTTTGCCCTGGACCTGAATTTCTGAAAGTTCAGGAGTCTCTTCTATGATGCCCGATAATTGCTGTGTTATTCTACTCACTGTAGACGCTTTGTTAATTCCAGGTAACTGAACATCCTTAACGCGAATTTGATATTCACTGAAGATAGGGAAAATATCAATATTCCCTTTTACAATCACTATCTTTCCTGCTTTTAACAGCGGCTTGAATTTTGCAACTTTACCATCCGGTATAAAACATCTAATCTTGTTTTCCTCATCCTTGAGAAAAAAAACGTTTGATCGTCCTTCTACTGATACTTTACCTTGAACTCTGACATTTTGAAGTGCATCTTCCTTCTGTATAGTACCCGATAATAGAGTTGTTATTTCGTTAACATTGTAGACATTTGGCACGTGTAACTGCTCCTATATCATATTATACCAAGAATTAATTGCAGCACAAACAACAGATTTTCAAGGATGATTTTAAGTGTCTTTTCCGAGAAAGCAAGACAAACGAAATCCGAGGTACGAAAGTGCCTTCACATAACAAACATAGGTTTCCTCTTGAAACAAGAAGAATTGAATGAGGTCCGGCACCGGGGTACCATGCTGCAGAGCATATTCTACAAATTCTTTCACAGTTTTCAAGGCAATAGGTGCCGCTTTCTCAAAAGGGTACCCGAAGTTACCTGTACTAATAGCGGGAAACGCAATGGATTGAACCTCATATTTCATAGCAAGTTGGAGGCATTCTCGGTGACAACTCTCAAGCAGCTTCGGTTCTCCAATTCTGCCTCCGGTCCAAATCGGTCCGACGGTGTGAATGATGTGCTTTGCTGAGAGGTTACCCGCTGTAGTGATAACAGCTTCACCTGTTTGACAACCCCCGCGATTTTCGAGAATTTCCTCACATGCATGATCGACATCGCTACCTGCAGCTTGACGGATAGCGAAATCTAGGCCTCCACCACCGCTGAGAACAAGGTCAGTTGGGTTTACAATAGCGTCAACCTCTGCATCCATTATATTGCCGTGGATAAGTTCAAGCCGGGTTGGCATAGGTTTATCTTTCGCCTCACTTGATTACACTTCAGTAAGAAGAAACCGCGGTTTCATACGCTATTCACCAATTTGGTAGGCTTTCTTTTCGCCTCAAGCAATTCTTGGGAAACCTTTACAAAGCGTGCCCCAATTCAACTCCCATTTGCTGTCAAAAGGTGTTTGAAGGTATCAAGGCTATTTACCTGCATCGCGGCGCGTCGTAAATCTTTGAGACGCTGTAATTCTTCAATGGATTCCAGCATTGGCTTTAATGTTTGCACATCAATCTCGTGGAATTGAATCTCCAGTGCTTCAAGAATACCTTCAATGGTACTTTCTCGTGCGCCTCGCTCAATACCTTGTTCGATACCTTGTTCGATACCTTGTTCGATACCTTGTTCGATACCTTGTTCAATGCCTTGCTGTAGGATGTATCGGTAAGTTGATGATTCTAACATGGGACCCTCCAACAGATGACGGATT
>JAJEEK010000079.1 GCA_022821065.1 Candidatus Poribacteria bacterium | reverse complement strand
TCTACCAGCGCGCTTTCGTAAAAAAGTTAGAGCGGTGTCTCTTACTTCATCGCGTTTGAGTTGAAACAACACAAAATCTTCAAGTGAAATTTTAGATACTTTTGCTTGTTGTGTTAGTTTTTCATATAAATAGTCTGGTAGGGAAATTGTTAGTGGACGCATGTTGAATCCTCCAGCAATAGTTCTGAACCTATCAATTTTACATAAAGTTTACCATATCTGTGGCAAATTTTCAATCAATGTTCAGTTGAAGAACTCTTGACATGCATCAGAACCCTCTTACTGATAACTGACAACTGACAACTGACAACTATATTCACTTCGGGATGCGGCGGACCCATAGCATCAGTGCAACATTCATCGCACCGATAAAACCGAAGACGTAAGACTGAATGCCTGCTAAGGTATCAAGCGAGCGGATGAGGAAAGGACAGAAGATTGGTAAACCGAGTGCAACACAGGTGTAGACGGTGAGAAGTTTCGCGCCTTTCGCTTCCCAAAAAGTTATCTCCCGCTTTAAAACCTTTAGATATGACTGCTGCCACAACCGAGATGTCCACTTCCCCTGCATAAATCCGAGACCGATCCCCAAACCAAAACCGAAACTTGACCAACGGAGGTCGATGCGTACGTCATAAGAGAGAGCGACAACCCACAGCAGTTGCCCAAGCACTGAAAGCACTATAAACGCCCAAAAGACAGGCATCTTCATATAGAAGGGAAGGAGGCGACGTGTTAACTTATCCTGCATTTTTTATGGGTGCTTCGGAATACACTGCTTTTGAATAACAGCGTCTATTGTGCTAAAGATTCGCTTTGACGTAATTAACAGCGTTTTTGAAGATCGCGAGTCCATCGCCTTCTTCAGTCGTCGTATCTTGTGTTTGCGCGAATCGAGTCCAGCGCGGGTGATTCCATTTCGTTAGGAACCGTTCCGGGTGCGGCATCAGACCGAAGATCCGACCCGTTGGGTCACAGACACCAGCGATGTCGGCATCCGAACCGTTCGGATTCCTCGGATACTGACTCTCGGCATACCGAAACACAACTTGATTGTTCGCCTCTAATTCAGCCAACACATCTGCGGGTGCGGTGAACCGTCCCTCAGCGTGTGCAACAGGGAGATAGACGCTCGGTTTGATGTCTTTCGTAAAAACACACGGACTCTGTTGTGTCTCTAAATCTACCCACCGACACTCAAACTTTGCGGAGGTGTTCATAGCGAGCGTCGCGTGCTGCGTCATCTCCGAAGTGCCGTTGTTAGATGTGGACACACCCGGTAACAGACCTGTTCGGACAAGCACTTGGAATCCGTTGCATATACCGATAACCAGTTTACCATCCGCGACGAACTGGTTCAGCGCGTCTGTTAGCTTGTGTTTCATCTCGACTGCGAGTAGAATACCAGCGGAGATATCGTCGCCGTAGGAGAAACCACCCGGAATGGCGAGGATCTGATAGTCGGACAGGTTAACTTTACCAGATATGAGGTTTTGAATATGGACTAACGCGGTCTCCGCCCCGGCGAGCTGGAACGCCGTGTCTGTTTCTGCATCACAGTTAGTCCCTGCAGTTCGTAAGATGAGTACTTTAGGTTCCGTCATTTTTATCTCCTATGAATAGAACACACAACTTGCTTAAAAGTTACGAATGCAACGGTGTTTGCCATGCAGATTTCAGAACGTCAATCGAAGTTTTGATAATTGGGGATCCTGATCTTCCTTTAACGACGAATTCTGGTGCCTCCGTGACAGTGCCGAGGTAGCCTATCGGGACGTCTGACATGTAATTTTCGTAAGCGTCCCGGTGTTCCGGTTCAATCTCCACAATAAAACGGCTGTTGGATTCTGAAAACAGAAGATAATCATCAGCATCTGTCGCATCGCCAGTAGGAACGTTATCCAAATTCAACGTCATTCCGTATCCGCCTGCGAATGCCATCTCTGCAGCTGCTACACCGATACCACCTTCGGAACAGTCGTGACAAGAACGCACCCATCCGCTGTCAATAGCACTGCTAAGCCGCTCCATCGTCTGTTTACCTTCATCCGGACGGACGACAGGTGCGTTGTTACCTATGAATCCATGGATACCGAAGTAGTGCGATCCGCCCAACTCGGCGTAGGTATTTCCGACGACATAGATGAAATTGCCGGGTGCCTTCACATCCATTGTAACGGCGTTACGGATGTCTGGGATGACACAAATTGCGGATATAAGAAGCGTTGACGGAATCGCACGTTGTTCGCCTGTTGTCGTGTCCCGATATTCGTTATAGAGGCTATCCTTACCGGAGATGAAAGGCGTACCGTAAGCGGTTGCGATGTCATAACACGCCTTCGCCGCTCGGACTAACGCACCGAGACGGTCAGGTTTATCCGGGTTTCCCCAACAGAAGTTGTCGAGTAATGCTGTCTTTTCAATGGTTCCACCGACAGCAACGATATTGCGTAAAGCCTCGTCGATCGCCGATGCCGCGCTGAGATACGGGTCTACGTCGCTATATTTTGGGTTGATACCGTTGGCAATGATAACGCCTTTACGGCTTCCTAAGACTGGGGTGATAACGCACGCATCGCTGGGTCCGTCGTTTGCCACACCGACGAGCGGATTAATAACCACACCGCCTTGCACACCGTGATCGTATTGGCGAATGACGGATTCTTTACTGGCGATGTTCGGACTTGCAAGAAGTCGTTTGAGATCATCCGTGTAGGAGGAGTTTCCAACCCCGATTCCTTCATCTCGGGACGGCATCTCTGGGTGCTTCGGCGGCTGCCAAACCGCCTGTTTCACAGGTTTCGGGAGCCCGTTATGTAGGAATTCCATCTCCAAATCGGCAACGATCGCGCCTTCATAGAAGACCTGTAACTTGTGCGTATCCGTGAAAGTTCCGAGGACAGTCGCTTCAACGAATTCTGCTTCACAAATAGCCACGAGTTCCGATAGATTTTCCGGCGGCACGGCGATAACCATCCGTTCTTGCGCTTCGGAGAGCCAGATTTCCCACGGTGCCAATCCCTCATATTTCAACGAGACGCGTTCGAGGTGTACCTCCGCGCCTATATGTTCTCCCATCTCACCGACAGCAGATGAGAAGCCACCGGCACCACAATCGGTAATCGAACGATAGAGGTTGCGGTCGCGCGCCTGTAGCAACGCATCAACGATCTTCTTCTCCATAATCGGGTTGCCGATCTGGACAACGCTACCAAGGCTTTCGGAGGTATCGTCAAGTTCAGCGGAGGAGAAAGTCGCGCCGTGAATACCGTCGCGTCCGGTTTGTCCGCCGACAGCGACCACCAAATCGCCGGGTTCAACGGATTTCTCGCATCTGTTCCTCGGTATCAGACCGACGTTTCCACAGAAGACGAGCGGGTTTGCGGTATAGCGGGAATCAAAGAGGATCGCACCGTTCGCGGTAGGAATCCCCATCCGGTTGCCGTAGTCTCGGACACCGGCGACAACACCTTTAAAGACGCGTTTCGGATGAAGTGTGCCTTTCGGAAGCTCCGAATAAGGCATGTCCGGCATTCCAAAACAGAAGATGTCCGTATTCAGAATCGGTTTTGCGCCGAGTCCGGTACCGAGAGAGTCGCGGATGACACCACCGATGCCGGTGCCAGCACCGCCGTAAGGTTCAATCGCTGACGGGTGGTTGTGCGTCTCGACTTTGAAAACGAGGTTAAACGTCTCATCAAATTCGATGATGCCTGCGTTGTCCGAAAAGACCGAGACGCACCACGGTTTGTCAATATCTTCAGTTGCGCGTTGAATGTAGGTCGGGAACAACCCGTCAATCTGTTCGGTTTCTCTTCCGTCTTCGGAATAGCGGATGATGCTCTTGAACGTTTTGTGCACACAGTGTTCCGACCATGTCTGTGCGATGGTCTCAATCTCTACATCAGTCGGATTGCGACCTAACGCGCCAAAATGCGTCTGGATCGTCTTCATCTCGTTCAGATTCAAGGACAGCGTTCCCTCTCGGCTGATACGCATCAGTTCAGCGTCATCCGCATTTAGAATGTTTATTTCGTTAACCGTATTGGACATTACTTTCTCCACTATAGGGCTTACGCATGCTGCTCTTTTGTACCACAAACTTCCCAGTTTGTGCCACAAGAAGGCTATGTTTTCAGAGAAATCTCATCGAACAAAACACGCTGCAGTCAAAATTGCGTCCGTCCTGCACTATTTAGTCGTTGTTTTCTTGAAGAGATTTTGCTGCAAATATTGTCAAGCATAATTCTTCGTTAAAAAGTTCATAGATGGGTGTTTTTCCACTCAATTGTTCGCTTTCGTTCAGAATGATACCGACGCCTTCACCCCGTCGTTCCAAAAAGTGCCTCCGTTTCACCTGTTTCCCATCACGATCATCTAAAGCAATTTCCGATAGTAAACGCGCTAAGAGTTCATTACGCGTGGCTTGGCTATAGCGTAATTTATCAATCGTCAGCGTATTTGCTAACGCGCCTGGAGAATATAGCTCAAGTCGATCCCGAAACATAAACAGACGAATTTTTGAGCCGCTTTTTGAATAATCTCTATGTACAACCGCGTTAACAATTGCTTCAAAAACAGCACGCATACTGTATTGGGGTTGGTCTATCCTGCCAATTTCCTTCCGCGCGGATACCTCGTTGTGTTTTTGAACAAATTTAAAGGCATCTATAATCTGTTGGTCAAGGGGGCCTCTAAAATCTTTTGCATCAATCTGATAGTTTGCATCTTTTTCTTTCCCGCGATAATAAACGGCTTGAATAAAACTGTTATAGAGGAAATCATCAGGTGTGTCATGACCCATCAAAACGCCAGCGACAGAAGCACGAATCTCCCGACCTTCTTGAACGAGCAAGCTTCTTTTCAGGAGTAGGTCTTCTATCATATCTTCAGGGGCATTTTCTGTGATGAATCGCCGATAAAGCACTTCCCTTAATGTCCTTTTACGTGTGTTTGGGACGGGTAGTTTTTCAAAAGGAGTTATGCGTGGTTGTGATCGGGTTTGAAACAGTCGTGCTAACTGTTCTGTTGACATCTCTTTTTTCCTGCTTTCCTGACGCGTATAATACCCGTTTGCAGTTTTGTGAACAAATAAGCTCCTCGGCACCCCTATTTTCAATAGGTTCTTTTCATCAATCCGTAATTTCTCTGTGAAAATCGGAACGGCGGGTTCAATACTGTCTTCGCAGATTTCAACGACTGTTTTTTCCACCCGGTTTAACTGCTGCAGACCAAGTCCTACAATTTCACTATTATCGTCAACACCTATAAGTATTACACCGCCTCTGGTGTTTGCAAAAGCGGCAATCTCATCTGCCATACTGTCTCTGTGCGGCATCTCTCTTTTGAATTCGATCGTTGCGTCTTCACCAAGCCTAATTTTTTCTATGAGTTCGGTTAGACTGTAAAACATAACTCATCTCCGATGTCTCGCCCTAACCAAACGCCCCTGCTACCAGCACCAAATCCCGTATATCGACCACACCATCGCCGTTAACATCGGCATTGCCGGCATCTTTTTCCCCAAACTTTGCTGCCACTGCGACCAGATCCAAAATGTTGACGACACCATCGCCGTTGACATCCTCTTTGCGCGGCGGTGGCTCAGGAAACATCTCGATGATGGCACTGTTATCCGTTGCGAGTGCTATGTCAAGCGGTGTCTCCCCTTGCTTGTTCTTGAGGGCAGGCTTGATATCCTCGTGATCAAGTAGTGCTTTGACGACTTCCGCCTTCTCATACATCACCGCATAGTGCAGGGCAGTCATGCCGCTTTCATCCTGTGCATTGATGTCAATGGTGGGGTCTTCTTCAAGCAACTGTAACACATACTTGGGCAAACTGTGCTTGGTCTCAAAAATCAGCGGATACTTGGGAACACAGCCGCGCGGGTCTTCCTGAAAAACATAGTCGTCAAAAAAACAGTCGTCAATTTCTAAAAAGTTATAGTTGCACTGCTGCGGCAAAAAACTGCGTGAGCCATCGGGCAAGAAACAATCATCGGTTAAACCATCAAAAAAATACTTGTAGAGCCAGATAATACCGCGCTTATCGTCCTCACCAAGTTCAGTTATACCATCACGAACAACATTCAGATGAGCTGACATGATTGAGGCTGGTTGCGTTCCTGAAGTTTTTTTAAAACCACCAGTGCTGATGAGGGGATCGCCGATGATTTCAGCACCCAAATAAGTATCTGTTAGCCCGAAGGCGTGACCAATTTCATGCACGATGCTGTTCATGAGACGAGATACGTCCGTGCCGAGACGAGGGACCTCCGTACCGACACGCAAAAGAATATCTGGATTCTCCCTGTTGCTTAACAATACAAATGAAGCCAAACGTTTGCACTCAAACGTAATCCGCATGTCAACCTCGGCAAGGTCGGCGTTCAGATGGTAGCGAAAATCGTTAACGATGGGTCTTTTCGTCAAAGGTCGCAAAGGCGCAAGCCACATCTGTAAAGCCTTGGTAATCGCTTCCTCCAGTAATTGTGGATTGCGTGTATGTTCTTCGGGACATTCGCAGCCATACCCGTAGCCGATGTCCCAATGTTTCCTATGTACCTTCCACGCTAAAATATAAAGGCGATATCCATACTGCTCATAGGCGATGAATCCATGCACTACGGGTGTGATGCTGAAGAGTAGAGACGCTACCAGCAGAAGACTGAAGATATATCTCATTTTTTTCAAAAGTTTCATATATCGTTTCCGTGAGGGGTTTATAGTAAATTCTGTAATTACTTATACACTTACCTCGTTATGTGAACTTGTGAATGTGGGTCTCACGGAGGCACAGGCTAACAGCCTATGCTACAACGGAAGCACAGGAACCAACAGCCTATGCTACAACGGAGGCACAGGAGGCCAACGGTTTCCAATGCTACAAGTCGCTGATTTTATTCCTTAAATGAAGCGGTGACGCGTGGGATGCTCTCCTCGCAGGCAAAGCGTTCTATGCTGGACGCACCCACGAAACCGACCGTATCCGTTTTCTCGTTGATAAACGCCGCCTCCGGTGCCTTTGAGATGGGGCCGCCGTGCGAGAGACAGATAACATTCGGGTTCACCGATTGTGCAGCGTCACAAATCTCTTGGACACGCACCGCCGCATCTTCAAGTGTGAAAGCCGTTTCCGCACCGATGGTACCGCCGATTGTCGTCCCCATGTGCGCGATGATGACATCCGCACCGACTTTTGCCATGTTCTCCGACTCTTCGGAGTTGAAGACATAGACAATCGTGAAGAGGTCCATCTCGTGCGCGATCCCGATCGTCTCGACCTCTTTGTAGAAACCCATCCCCGTCTCTTCGAGCGTCACTCGGAAAGTGCCGTCGATGACACCGACAGTCGGGAAGTTATTCACACCGTCGAAACCGATGTCTCGGACCTGTTTAAGGAAATTGCGCATCCGGCGCGTCGGGTCTGTACCGTTAACACCAGCGATGACGGGTGTCTCTTTGACAACAGGTAACACTTCGCGTTCGCCCATCTCCATGACGATGGCGTTCGCATCGCCGTAAGCCAAGAGTCCTGCACAAGAACCGAACCCTGACATCCGGTAGCGACCAGAGTTGTAAATTACGATGAGGTCTGCGCCACCCTGTTCAGCGAATTTCGCAGTGATACCTGTTCCGGCACCAACAGCGAGTAAATGTTTTCCTTGATCCAATTCTGCCCTGAGTCGTCCTAAAACTTCACTTCGTCTATAATCCGGCATTTTTTAAATTTCCTTGCTTAATGGCTATCGGCTATCGGCTATCGGCTATCGGCTATCGGCTATCGGAAGAATGGCTTTCGGCTTTCGGCTTTCGGAAACCAAGAGGCTGTCGGTAAGAAACATTGTGCTAACCTAACACCTCTTTGCCGATGGCTGACTGTCTCTTTGCTGATTGCCACTTCCCCTCTTTGCTGACTGCTGACAGCCGACGGCTGACGGCTATCCGCTATTTTTCGTCTCTCGATTTCGCTTGTAAGCGTGCCGCTTCACCTGGGTTCCCGATATGGAGGGTATCGTACGCCTGTTCGGAGGTTTTGAATGGACCGACACCTTTTTTGCCGTGCCAATCTCCCTGATGCATGATCGGGTTCTCCAATCCTGTCTCCTGCTCTCGTTTGCGGATCCAGTTTTTCATCCGTGTTTCGAGGACATTGACGATGTCCGGATGTTCGTCAGCGAGATTGTTGTTTTCATCAGGGTCCTGGATCAGGTTATAGAGTTCAACAGGGGGCTTGAAATGGAAGTCGGGTTCAAGTGCGACGATGAGCTTCCATTCCGGTGTCCGCCAACCGTGCTTACGCATCCACGTGCATTCTGTAATATAGAATTCGCTATCGTAAGAAGCGATCTCGCCGCGGATCAGCGGCGTAAGACTCTGACCGTCAAATTCAATATCGGTTTCGATATCTGCAAGTTCAAGGAGCGTCGGGACGAGGTCCTTGTGTTGGTTGTAACCTGAGACCCGTTTTCCGGCAGGCACGCGACCCGGGTAACGGATAATAAGCGGCACATGCAACGTGACATCGTAGAGTCCGTGATGGTCAAACCAGCATTCGTGGTCATAGAGCGTCTCACCGTGATCGCCATTGATAACGATGATCGTTTCGTCCATCACGCCGCGCGTTTCAAGGGCATTGAAGAGTGTCTGGATACATGCGTCCATGTAAGCGATTGCACCATCATATTGCGCGATGACGTAGTCTTTGTCAGTGATGCCGGCTGGCATCCAAGAGGCGAAGTAGTCGCAAAACGGTTTAAACGACATCACCGGTTCCATGGATGTATTGCTCGGATCACACTCATCGCCGTGGTAGAACATCCGTTCATAAGGCGCGGGTGGTAGGTAGGGAGAATGCGGATCCATGTGGCGCAAGAACAGGAAGAACGGTTTTTCGTCGCTCTGATCAATGAGTCGGTTGAGTTCGGGAAGCGTCGTTTTGTTGAGGTTCTCTGCTTTCGGGCTGCGTCCGCTTTCATCAGGACCCCAGCCAGAGAATTCGAGATAGGTATCGAACCCACGACCACTCGGTCCACCAAATCCGACACATGTAGTGTCGTAACCTGCTTCCCGTAGGATTTCCGCCAACGTTTTGACTTCCTCGCGCAGTGGGCCCTGGTGACGCAACGCGACCACCTGTGTGCTGAACGTATCCATCCCTGTGAGCATAGAGGCATAAGCACTCGTTGTCGGGATATGCGCACTATAAGTCTTCTCAAAGAGGGTGGCACCTTCCGCAAACCGATCAATGTGCGGTGTTGTGAGTAGATGGTACCCGTAGCAGCTCATGTGTGTTGCGAGGAGCGAATCGACTCCCATCAGGACGATATTCGGTTGTTTTGCCATACTTAAATTCTCCTTTGTATCAGTTTCCAGTTTCCAGTTTCCAGTTTCCAGAAAAGAAGTCTCTTTATTAGTTTCCAGTTTCCAGTTATCAGTTATCAGTTTCCAGTAAGATGGCTGTCGGCTAACGGCTGATAGCCACAGATGAATCAGATACGCTCTTTAACTGGTAACTGGCCACTGGTTACTGGTTACTCCTAACCTATTTTTCCCAATCCTTATGCCAGACGAGTGTGTTCTGGACGTTATTGTTAAGCAGGTCACCAATTTCGAGCGAGTTGAAATAGTCTTCCGGTAGGATGTTGCGTTTACCGTTGAAGGTGCATCCATCAGGCATGAAGCCGCATGTCATTGCTCGGCGATGTGAAAAGGTCATGTTCGCGCCTGCGCCATGTGCGATTAATCCGTTATGCCATACCATAGAGCCTGCGGGACAAGGTGCGGATTGCGGTTCAAGTTTTTTCCATTCTGGATAAACATCGAACAACGCACCTATGTTTTCGCCGATACCGACGTTATCAAAGCGTGCAGTTTTATGCGTGCCGGGTAGATACCACATACAACCGTTCGCGAGGGTCGCATCGTCCAACGCGACCCAAAACGAAACCGCGTCGCGTGAGTCAAATGACCAATACGGGACATCGAGGTGCCATGCCGTTGGGTTCCCGGACGGCGGTTTAATCAGTGCCTGGTCGTGCCAGATCCGCATGCCATCAGTCCCCGCGAGTAGGGTCGCCATCTTCCCTATTTTTGGATCATGTACCAGTTTCCGCATGCCCGGATGTGAATCTGCCAACCGGAGGCATTGCGTAAAGACCCGCGCATAAAAGTTAGACGCATCCAACTGGTTTGTCATCTGTTCAACGGAGGTACCGAGGCGTTCCTCAACAGATTCGTCCGTGCAACGTCGCCATTCTTCTAATTCGTCGGCATCCAGAAAGTTTTCGATAACAAGAAATCCGTTTTCCTGATAATCGTTAATTTGTGATTCGGTGAGTTCGTGCTGCAATTCCGCGTCTCCTTTTCGTCCTTCGTATCAATAGATACGCAAACATACTTTATACAGAATTGTATCATAGAAGCGAGAAATAGACAAAAGAAAAATAGCACCTGACTGCTCTGTGCTAAATTCGTTTAACGCTTGAATTGTAATATGCAGTTGTGGTATAATGCTTTGTAAGGTTGCATAAAACAAAAAAAATATAAAATTGTGATGTTAATCCAATATGAGGTAGCCACGTGAATTGTGAAATGAGCGAAACCCGAATGCGAATCCTGCAGCTGCTAAAGATGCGCGCCAACATGACTGTCGGTCAACTAACAGATGCGTTGCATATCAGCCAGATGGGGGTCCGACAACACCTCGCAATACTTGAATCAGAAGGGTTGGTTGAACATTACCAAGAAAAGCAAGGGCGCGGGCGTCCACCCCATGTCTATCGGTTAACCGATGAAGCAAACAACCTCTTCCCGACAACCTACGCCAACTTCGCTGTTGGATTGATGCATGAGGTGGCGAAATTCAACGGCCCCGGTTTCATCAATAAAGTGTTCCGTGAGCGTATGAAATCGCAGCTGACGGCGTATCAACTCCGGCTGAAAGGTAAAACGTTACCTGAACGCGTCAAAGAACTTGCCTGTATCCGCGATGAAGAGGGGTACATGGCACGTTTTCATGAGGAAGAAGACGGCTACGTTTTAATAGAGCATAACTGCCCTATTGCGGTAATTGCACAAGAATACCCGCACGTCTGTGAGATTGAATTGGCACTCTTCCGCCAATCTTTGGACGCGAAGATTGTTCGGGAAGAACATCTGATGCAGGGGAGCCACAGATGCTGCTATCGGATTCCGAAGACCTCTGAAGGGTAGTCCGAGTGCCAAAATTGCCCCGATTTTCGAGGACAAATCATAGTATGGCTCGTGAAACAGGGAGACGCGGTTTTTTCAAGGAAGCACTCAACCAAATCATGCAACCGGTCGCTGAATTGCTCGACGACCAGATGCATGAACATTTACCGGTTGAGGAATCGGACAGAGGCTATATTTTACGTCCACCCGGGGCATTGCCTGAAGCGGAATTCTTGGAGACGTGCCATCGGTGTGGTAACTGTATCAAGAACTGTCCAGCAAACGCCATTCTTCCGTTACAGAACGTTCAACCTGCTATCGCTAACACCCCTTACATCGACCCTGACGAACAACCGTGTGTTATCTGTGATTCGTTAGCATGTATGTATGTCTGTCCGAGTGGCGCATTAAAACCCGTCTATGCCGAAGATATTAGGATCGGTCTGGCAGTGTTCAACGTTGAGACCTGCCTTCGGACGAAAGCGGTGGCTTGTACGTATTGTATTGACACGTGCCCGATTGGAGAGGATGCGATTCACCTCACGACAGAAGGTGTTGTGGAGGTGCTTGATTCCGGATGCACCGGGTGTGGTGTCTGCCAATACGCGTGCCCAACGTCCCCGAAGTCGATAATCGTTGAACCCCGTACAACGTAAGGGCACTCGGAAATCTTTTAGATATAGGGTTGTATAGCGCACCATTTCGCAGGAAATATGTCTGTACTTACACAAGTTTTCATGCAAGGCGCGGTCAACGGACAAGGCTTACGCGACATCAAACCGCCCCTGGAGGGGTCCGAGAGTCTGCTCCCTTATTTTATCGGTGTTGTGGTAATACTCGGACTTATAGCTGCACCTGTATGGTTCTATCTCCGAAAACGGTATCAAAACTTAGCCGTATCTGAAGACGAAGTGGTGAATGCGCCGCTGCCGCATGAGGTGGCATACGAACGGTTGAAAGCGATTGAGACATCGGATCTACTTGCGCGTGGCGATATGGAGACGTATCATACACAAGTTGCACACGCGCTCCGAGAATATATCAGTGCACGATATCGGATTCCTGCGTTAGAATTAACAACGACAGCACTGCTTCAAGCGATGTTGCGTGCTGAGATAGGTGCCGAGTATATCGATCGGGTTCAGCAAGTACTCGCCGATTGCGATAGGGTAAAATTTGCGACCTATCAGCCGCGAGTTTCGGAAGCGTCCGCGCGGATTGTTGATGCGCGTTGGATCGTTGATGAAACGAAGGTTCCGGTTTCCTAAAAACCGATGCGTACGAAAATCAAGAAACTGTAGTGTAGAAATATAAGACGTCGGTTCACGACGTGAACATCAAAATTAATAAAAGTGTTGACATAATTTGGAAAGATATAGTATATTTTTAAGTCAGTTCTTTGTAGCCGTACGTTTATAAAAAATATGAACTTGGGTGATATTATCAGTTATTATAGAATTGATCTTTACGATATGCGTTGAAACGAAGATGTATGAAGTTAGAACGGATTAGGATTTATAGATTTCCTATGTAAAATAGGACTTACGCAATTTTGGATGTAACCCGTTGTATTAGATGAAATTTTCCGTAAAATCCAGCGTTTTTGTATCACAAACTAAATGAAGATTAATTTATTAATTCGGTAATTTATTAGCGAAGTCCGGTGCGGTTGCAAACCGCACCTACCGGCCCTGGGGGAGATATAGAATTACCGAAATATTTTCTGAAACTTCATACAGTTTGTTGTACATAAAGAGCGGTATGCGTAAGTCCTATAAAATATGAGCGATAGCAAGGAGGGAAAAAGCGTGTCATTAGAACACAAAGTACTCCTCACTATACCGATGTACCCTGATATGGAACTTGCCGCAGCGAAAACTGCCTCTGTCCTTGCAGAATTGATGGATTTCGAGGAGGGACAGGTTGAAGAGATTCAGCTCGCGATTATTGAAACTTGCATCAACGCTTTTGAGCACAGCCAGAGCGATGATAATGCGGTTCATATCGAGTTCCTACTTTCTGAGGATCAGTTGCAGTTTAAGATTATGGATCGAGGGGTCGGTATAACCCCGGATATTCTGGATGGTTCCCGCTTACTTGGGACTCCAGGTGTACACCCTGACCTGCGCAAGCGCGGCAGAGGTTTACAAATTGTTAGAAGCCTAATGGATGAAGTAGATATAGAAAGCAGCTCCAACGGTACGACTGTTAGTGTCATAAAGAGAAAGAGTAGGAGAACTGCCTAAACGTTATGCTGTTTTCACTAAATGGGTAGCACTATTTCGCATTCGGGATTCGCTGTTTATAATCCCGCGCTCGAACCCGCTACTGCCAGCGATGGTTTATTCTACATATCACCTTTAGGTTAGGGGCACGGTTTGCATTCCATATTCAGAGTTTACGAAGGAGGTAAGCACTTTGCTAAACAAATTTGATATTCAAATCCGCGAGGGACAGGAACACGCGGTGATCGAAACGGCTGGATACCTGAATGATGCACTCGGAGAAAAACTCTCTGAAAAAGCACGGGAACTCATTCAGAACGGCCACACACAGTTGGTTATCAACCTTGAAAAAACAACGCTTATTAATAGCATCGGTATATCTATACTTATTGAAATTATAGAAGCACTTGAGGAACGCGAAGGCACCTTGAATTTCTGTGGGTTGTCCGCTACACAAGAACGCACGTTTAAGATGATGGCACTTGCGAAATACGCTGGTATTTTCCCGGATGAAGAATCCGCAATTGCGAATTTATAAGTTTTTTCTGGAAAGCGAATTTAATTCGGTTGTCCATTAAAATCGGTCTCTCTTAAATTTTTTGGGTGTGTTTTCGGTAGACTTTTACTCGTGCCTTTTGACAGCAGTAATTATTAATATAATAAAACTTAGAAACGAATTTGTGGACACAATACTATGAAAGACCCGAGCAAGTCATTAGGAGCCAATTTGCAAACCCATAAGACGCAAAGCACCGCCGAACAGACGATGGAGCGGCTCATCTTCAGTTTATCGGAGTTGGAAAATCTGGGACAAACGCTCATCTCAGGACACACGAATTTCAATCATTCAAGCAAAACTTATCTCCGTATCACGCTCGGAACTTTGCAAATTAGGCGCGGGGCAATACTGCGTTACCACCCGACACAGCAAAATCTTGATGTCGTTGCGGTGACACCTGATGAGATATTCCCACCCGTCCCTGTTGAGCCGGATGAGTTAACGGCTTTACTGCAACACGCTTTCATTGAAAACGCTGCGCCGCCGGAACCGCTTAAGCACTTCTTTGACCGGAGTGCTAAACTTGCGGAGGTTATAGATATACGTCTCTGGGTTCCGCTAAAGATTCAAGACGAATTTTTAGGGATGATCGGTCTCGGCAAATTTTTGGCGCGAGATGCGTTGGAAGCGTGGGAAAAGGAGTTACTGACGACGCTCGCTCACCAAATATCAATTGCGATCGCATATTCGCAGATGGTTGAGGGTATTCAAAGCGAGAAGTTTCGCCTGTTTATGCTTGCGGAGAGCGCACCGCAGATCTGCCAACTTCTGCAACCTGAAGAAGCGGCGGAGCAGGTCGTACACCAAGCTGTCTCACTCCTCGACGCGAACGCCGGTGCTCTCATGCTTACGAACACAGATCGACAAGAACTTGAGATGAACTATGCGTTTCCTGAGACCTTGCTTGAACAGACGACGACAAGTCCGGGCAGCGGGAATGGGAGGTTCATTTCGTATGGTGAAAATGCGTCCATCCCCGAAGAATTGACATCCATAGATATGCTGAAATCTGTTGTTACGGAAGGTCTTCCGGGCCACTGTTTACCGGAGTCTGATACGCTCTTCGGGGGCAGAAATTTGATGGCTGTCCCGATTCCTGGACGCGATGGTGACATCTTAGGGATTCTTGTTGTTGGCGATAAAGAGGAGCGCGGTGGTAGAATCGCCGCCTTCACTGATGAAGATGTTATCCTGCTCGATTCTTTTGCTAAACAAGCCGGTGTCGCAATTGAGAACGCGCGGCTCCATCAGGAAGCACTTGAAGCCCGTCAGCTACAGGCTGAAATGGAAGAGGCACGCAAAATCCAAGAGAACCTTATTCCCGACAGGCTCCCAGACATCCCAGGATACGAGGTAGCAGGACATTATGAACCGCGTGGAGCCGTCGGCGGCGACTATTATGATTGTATCGCTTTACCCACCGGACGGTGGGGATTAGCGATTGCGGATGTCTCTGGGAAAGGGATGCAAGCTGCGCTACTGATGGCGACCTTACGTGCCGGTCTCATCTCCGAATTGTCACGTGTGAAAAATATCGCTACCGAAAATGTCGAACAGAATGCATCTACGCAGGGACCGTTATATACCGAAATCGCTGATATGGCAATGACGCTTAACTCGCTCCTTTACGCGAGTGGGACCGAGGAAAAATACGCTACATTCTTCTACAGCCATCTTAACCCGGAAACTGACATACTTACGACGCTTAACGCTGGACACAACCCTCCCTTGCTCGTTAGAAAAGATGGCACCTACAAATGGTTGGGTGAGGAGGTAGGTGGCATCCCGCTCGGAATGTTCCCAAATGATATGGTTTCAAACATTGCCGAGTACGAAGCCGAGCACGTCGAACTTATGAGCGGCGATGTCGTTGTATATTATACGGACGGGGTCACGGAAACTGTTAATATAGAAGACGATTACTATGACGAAGAACGACTTGTCGAGGCATCTATAGCTTGTAAAGATGAAGATGCCGAGGGGATTCGCGCTTCGCTTCACAAGGCAGTCATGGATTTTCAGGGTGAAGCGGATCAGTTCGACGATCTCACACTGCTTATCTTAAGAAAAAAATGAGGCAGTTAACAGTTCCCAGTTTCCAGTAAGAGAAAGACTTAATACACGCGTTTATCTCTTAA
Source organism: Candidatus Poribacteria bacterium (assembly GCA_022821065.1). Taxonomy (GTDB): domain Bacteria; phylum Poribacteria; class WGA-4E; order WGA-4E; family WGA-3G; genus WGA-3G. The sequence goes on along the minus strand of JAJEEK010000079.1, from coordinate 127,025 downwards.
CTGGGTACTGGTCACTGGCGACTGGTCACTGACTTACTGGAAACTATTTATGCAACAGAGTTCAACAGTCGGACGCGCATTTTTAGACCCGACAGTCCTTGCCCGAATCGGGAATCTTGAATTAATTGCCAGATACGTCGTTGAAGGGTTTATCTCAGGGCTCCACAAGAGTCCATATCACGGGTTTTCTGTTGAATTCTCGCAATACCGACAATATATGCCGGGAGACGATACCAAACATATAGACTGGAAAGCCTACGCGCGTACCGACAGATACTACATTAAGCAGTTTGAGGAGGAGACGAACCTCAACTGTTACCTGCTCTTAGATACGAGCGAGTCTATGAGGCACCCGATAGATACGGAAACCGAGACAGAAGATACGCAGGATTCCGAAGAGAACAGGCCGAAACAACCCACACTCACAAAGTTAAGATACGCAAGTTATCTTATCGCATCACTCGCGTATTTTATGGCGAAGCAGCGAGATGCGGTCGGGTTCGCGTATTTCGATGAGGCACTTCATCAGTACCTTCCAGCACGAAGTAGTACATCACACTTACACTCAATTTTGCTGACATTGGAGACGCTACAGACAGCAAAAAATACTCGGATGGGAACGCCGCTTCATCAGATCGCCGAACGTCTTACCAAACGTGGATTGGTTCTTTTTATTTCCGATCTCTATGACGAAAACCATGAGGAAGTCATTGCCGGACTGGAGCATCTACGTTATGAAGGACACGAGGTTATCGTCTTCCACGTTCTTGCGAAACAGGAGCTTGAGTTTACTGATTTTGAGAGCGGACGGAGTTCAGAAGCACTTATCCGCTTTATTGATGCCGAAAACGATGCTGAGATTATCACAACACCACAAGCGATTCGGGAGAGTTATCTCAGCAATTTCAACGAATTTCTGGATACCTATCGGCTCGCGCTACGGCAAGCGGATATTGATTACAATGTGATAACAACAGCGACCCCGATTGATTTCGCACTCGCTTCTTACCTCGCCAAACGGCAAGGAATTTATTAAATAGTTAGCGAGTACGCAGTTAACAGTACTCAGTACGTTCGCTACGCTCACTTTCAGTTATCAGTTAAGAGGACTCTTGTACTGAGTACTGAAAGGTTTTCGTAGAAAACCGTACTGAAAACTGATAACTTCTAAAACTGGTAACTGATACACATGTTTGGTTTGACTTTTTTAACAGCCTCTTTTGCAATAGCCGGTGTGATCGGCGCGTCCATCCCGCTCATCCTTCATCTGCTGAACCGGGAGCGTGCGCGGCAACTGATTTTCAGTACTGTCCGTTTCATCCAGATGTCGCACCAGACGAACGTGCGACGGCACAAGTTGAAACGGCTCCTGCTGCTGCTCATGCGTATCCTGATGTTAGCATTGCTCGGTTTAGCGTTCGCCCGTCCGTTTTTCGCCGATTCATTTGTGGTTACACAGAAAACCGGGGGCAAGCGCAACGCTGTTATTATTCTGGATACCTCCTATAGTATGCAATATGAAGCGATATTTGAGAACGCAAAAAAAGAGGTCGGCAAAATTTTGGACGGACTTGACGCAGCGGACGCTGCGTGTCTAATCCTTTCGTCCGATAATGCGCGTGTCATCGCACCGCTGGGTTCAGAACTTTCACACATTCGGACGGCGTTGAATACAGCAAAGACCACGAATGATCGGACGGATTACTTGGACGCACTCCAAAGTGCAAATGAAATCCTTGCGGGGATCCCTATCGGTGAAAAACAGGTTTATCTCATCAGTGATATGCAAAAACGCGGATGGGAGAATTTCATTGAGACAGATAAACTGAGTGCGGATGTCCAAATTCATTTTGTTGATGTCCACGCGGAGAAACCACAGAATCTCGCTATTACAGGTGTCAACGTACCGCCAGTCGTTTTGAAAGAACAGAAAGCTGCCCGTTTGGTCGCGCGCGTCCGTAATTTCGGTGTTGAACCTGTTGAAGATGTGCCAGTTCGCCTCTTTATAGATGGTAACGCGATTGATACCGTTGAACTCGATATTGAACCGGACGACCTTGCGGATGCCGTCTTCAGTGTTGAATTTCAAGACGAAGCAACACACACGGGTTGGGTTGAACTCTCTGAAGATCCGCTCCTCGTTGATAACAAACGGTATTTTACGTTGCAAAGCCTACAGTCGATTAAAGTCCATGCCGTTCGCGAAAGGAAGCGATCTGTTAGTCGTTACCAAAGTGACGAAACTTTTTTCATTAAAAAGGCGTTAGCCTCAGGCGGAAACTCTGCTACGCGGATCAATTTTACTGAAACCTTCTCGCTGCCAAACGCAGCGACACTTGAGCGTGTGGATGTTCTGATTCTGGCGGATGTCGCGGAATTGTCTTCTGGTGAAGCTGAACGTGTAAAGGATTTTGTTGCTAACGGCGGCGGCTTGATTGTGACAGTAGGGGATAATATAGAGACTGATACCTATAAGCGACGCCTCGGCGACGAAGATGGTCTGATGCCTTGTGATTTTGTGCAAGCAGTCGGGGACGCATTCAATCGCGATCAATTCCGCGTTATCGCGACAGTGCAATACGATCATCCGATTTTTATACCTTTTAAGGAACCGAATCACGGAGATTTTGGGAAAGCGCGCTTTTATAGGTTCTTTCAGGCTGTGCCGACAAAAGATGCTACGGTGATCGCCTCTTATGATGACGGCAGTCCTGCCCTCTTTGAAAAACCATACGGAAACCTCGGACGTGTTCTCTGTTTTACTTCAACAATAGATAGAGAATGGAACGATTTACCGATTCGTGCCGTTTATCTACCGTTCCTGCATGAATCCATCAAGTATCTTGCGCTCAAGAACGTGGACACGACACCAGATTATCGTATCGGCGATAGTGTTGAATTGAAGGTTTTCGACGATGAAGAGGTATCCTGGACCGAAAATATCGACGATAATGTTATTGAACAAAGGCACGATATTTTCGGTCCAACTGTGAGACATCCGGAGGTTGCTATCTTCGATCCGAACAACGTTGAGACACGTGTGCAGCCGGACAAGAATGCGTCGGAAGGTTCTTCACAAAACAGTATTTTTTATGCTGACACGTCGGTGCCAGGTATCTATTCCGCGCATAGGTCCGGTGGAGATACACACTATTTTGTTGTCAATATTGACACATCGGAATCTGACCTCGCAGCACGTGATATAGAGGAACTGACGAGTATGCTGAAAGGTGCTGCGGACGAATCAGTTGAGGAAAAACCGAGTACAGAACTTGTCGCGCAATACCGAGAAGATGTTGAGGAAAATCAAAATGTCTGGGTGTATCTTATGTTAGTCGTCTTCGCTTTGGCGGTGACAGAGATGTTTCTCGCCAATCGCGTTTGATTATTATCTTTACCAGTTACCAGTAACCAGTGAGCCAGTAACCAGTTACCAGTTAAGAGAAGAGTTTTCTTTTTTGAAAACTGGAAACTGGAAACTGGAAACTGGAAAAACTGGTAACTGATAAAAGGAGAAACCGTGCACTTGGAAGCAAACGCATCTATTGAGGTGCCCAAAATTGTATCTGATGAGCAGGTCCAGTTCTTTGTCGACAACGGCTATCTCGTTGTTCCTGACCTGCTTTCGATTGATGAAATAGAGGAATTACGGCAGGACACTGTTAAAATTGCGAAAGGTGGACATCCGTGTGACAACCTGGAATCACTGCCTGATGATATTAGCGATGTCGAAGCCATCAGCCGTATCCTTTGCATCCATCAACCGCATTACGTGAGTCCAATCATTGAAAAGTATGTCAAGCATCCGAAGATCTGTGGTATCTTGAGCCAGATAACCGCTGCACATCTGCCGCATTGGGATGGAAGTGTCAAATGTATGCAGTCCATGCTCTTCGTCAAACCCCCGAATTTTCAAGGGCAGGCCTGGCATCAGGACGAAATTTATATCCCGACGCGTGACCGCTCCCTAATCGGCGCGTGGATAGCGATGGACGATGCTACGGTGGAAAATGGATGCTTATGGATTCTCCCGGGTTCACACCGTCAAGGCTATCTCTATCCGCAGAAGGCACATGAGAACGCAGATGAGTTCGATTTTGCAGAAGAGAGTTACGGCTTTGATGGCAGTAGCGAGGTGCCAGTTGAAGTTAAAACTGGAACGTTAGTTTTCTTCAACGGATATCTACTCCATCGCTCGCGTAAGAACCGCGGCAATACCTTTCGTCGGGTTTTGGTGAACCATTACTGTAATGCTTGGTCGTTGCTACCTTGGTCGATTCGAGAAGGTGAACGTCCAGCCAGTGCAGATCGGCGATGCATTGTGCCCGTCTCTGGGGTCGATCCCTACGCCTGGAAAGGTTATGATGCGCCGCCTAAAAATGTTTCGTTGCGTACCTGCAAAGCGGTTCAAGAAATGGAGACATCAGATGGTAGTTGAGTCTTTTGACGCAGTTCGCGAGCCAAAGCTTGCAAGCCAAATTGCTGAGCTCAGACACGCATTGGAAATGATGTTCGATCGGATTGCGGCTGGTGAAGATATACTGGAACAGTTGGATCGTATTAATGTTCTGCATCGGGAAGTTGCGCCAGCTGCCCCGAAAATGCTGTGTCATTACCTTGAACGTAAAAGTTACACGAAGGCATTAGACCTGCTAAAAACGCTATAAATAGTTTCCAGTTTTTCAAGTTAACAGTTCCCAGTTTCCAGTAAGAGAAAGACTTAATACACGCGTTTACCTCTTAACTGGGTACTGGTCGCTGGCGACTGGTAACTGACTCACTGGTTACTGGTTAGGAGAAAAATGGCAAGAGATGATGGACGCCGACCTGATGAAATGAGGCCGGTGACGATCAAGCGACACTATATCAAACATGCGGAGGGTTCAGTTCTTATAGCGACTGGAGATACGCATGTTATCTGCACCGCTTCCGTTATTGATTCACAACCGCGTTTTATGCGCGATCAGCGTATTAAAAATAAGGGGTGGGTAACAGCCGAGTATTCTATGTTACCGCGTTCTACCTCTGAACGGATGCAACGCGAGATTACGCGTGGGGGTCCAAGTGGCAGAACACAGGAGATTCAACGTCTCATCGGGCGTTCTTTGCGCGCTGCTGTAGATTTATATGCTTTAGAAGAACAGACCGTCTGGATCGATTGCGATGTTATACAAGCCGATGGTGGGACACGTACCGCCTCAATTACAGGTGCTTTCATCGCGCTCTGGGATGCTTGTCAGGCACTCGTCAAACGTAAAAAAATCGAAAATTTCCCGATCATAGATAACATCGCTGCAACCAGCGTCGGACTTGTCCAAGGTCAGGCACTGTTAGATCTCTGCTATACGGAAGATTCAACAGCAGATGTTGATATGAACATTGTGATGACCGGGAGCGGGAAATTCATAGAAATACAAGGCACAGCAGAGGAGAAACCGTTTTCTCGGGACGATTATAATCAGATGTTAGACCTTGCTGTCGGCGGTATTAAGCAACTGGTCCGACTACAGAACCGGATGATGTTGGAGAACTTAGATGAAGCTTGTACTGGCGACGCGTAACCAAGGGAAAGTTCGCGAACTGATGAAGATGCTCCACAACCGTACAGGTGCCGGTGAACCGGTAGAAATCATCTCTTTGCAGAACTTTCCAGATGCACCGGAAGTCGTGGAGGACGGACAGACGTATCTGGAAAATGCTGCAAAAAAAGCGTCTGTTATCGCCAAATATACAGGTCTTATGACGCTTGCCGACGATGCCGGGTTAGAAGTAGACGCGCTTAACGGTGCTCCCGGTATCCATTCTAAACGTTGGGCAGGGGACGACGCTACAGATGCAGTCCGAATTGCGAAACTCCTAAAAGCACTTGATGGTGCCCCGGAGCGGCGTGCTCGTTTTATTGCGGCGATTGCGGTTGTACATCCGGGTTCTGATCCTGAAGGTGTCCTTGGGGTCTGTGAAGGACACATCTTGCAGACACCAAGAGGCGAAAGTGGGTTTGGTTACGATCCAGTATTTGTACCGGATGGTTACGAGCAAACTTTCGCGGAATTGGGAGAAAACATCAAAAATAAAATTAGTCACAGAGCAAAGGCGTTGCAACAAGCATTGACCTTGCTTTGCAATCTGAAAACTGTGTAAGGGATGGGTTACCCAGCCCCTACAAGGTTTTTCGCAGAAAAACCGTACTGACTACTGTTAAAAAGGATAAAATGGCATCACTTAACGATTTACGTAACGGGCTGGTGATCCGGCTCAATGAAACAGTTTATACCATAGTCAATTGTCAGCATGTTAAGCCTGGTAAGGGCAGTGCCTTCGCACGAACAAAAATCAAGCGTGTCACCGATGGTGCCGTCTTGGATCGTACATTCCGCTCCAATGAGACTGTCGAAACAGTCAGACTTATGGATCACCAAATGCAATATATGTACCGAGATAGCGATATTTTGTGGTTTATGGACAACGAAACATTTGAGCAACATTCACTTCCGCTGGGTCTGCTTGAAGAGAATTTGAAGTTCCTTAAAGAGGGTGAGACAGTTACCGTCAAGATGGATGGGCAGCTGCCACTTGCGGTGGAGCTCCCGAATTTCGTTGAACTTAAAATTGTTGAAACCGATCCCGGATTACGCGGTGATACCGTCAGCGGTGGCTCTAAACGTGCGACACTTGAGACAGGTGGCGTTGTTAACGTTCCACTTTTCGTTCAAAATGAGACCCTTATCAAAGTTGATACGCGTACCGGAAAATATGTAGAAAGGATATAGTAGCCGTTGGCTGTCGGCTATCGGATGTCAGTAAGAGATGGTACATCTATTAGAGTTTCTTGCTGACAGCCGAAGGCTGATTGCTGATAGCCACAAAAATAGAAATGCGTCAAAACAAATCTAAGGATCAATCTCAATCTGCGGAACGAGACTACAGCGATGTTCTTGAGTTTGTTGAGCAGTTAGTAGAGGTGCTTGATCGCGCGAATCTCACGGAAGTGCGCATTCGGGACAACGAATTTGAAGTACAAGTTTCAAGGAATCACGGGACTTCGCTTGGCATTAATCCGCTTCCGTCGCTACAAGCACCGGAGATGAACACGACATCAGGGGCTTCAGGTCTACCTGCCGAAAAAGCAGAAGAGGTAGGTAACGCTCAAGAAGGGAGTGCCTATATCAGTGCGCCGATGCCGTCGCGTTTCTATCGCTCTCCCGCTCCTGATGAACCGCCTTTCGTACAAGTTGGGGATATTGTGAATACGGGTGAACCTGTAGCGGTACTCGAAGTGATGAAGACTTACAACCCCGTGGAAGCACCGTTTAACTGCGAGATTTTAGAAATTCTTGCTGAAGATGGCGATGCGGTTGAATATTCACAAGCACTGTTCCGAGTGAAGCAAGTGTGAAAAATCGCAGGCAGGCGGGTATAAACATACCTGTGGCTCATTTTCCGTTCCCCTCGATTGTGGAGGGTGAAAGGAACATCAAAAATACATGATAAAAAAGATACTCATAGCAAATCGCGGAGAAATTGCTGTCCGTATCATCCGAGCATGCAAAGACATGGGGATTAAAACGGTGGCTATCTTCTCAACTGCTGATGAAGAGGCGTTGCACGTTAAATACGCAGACGATGCATACTGCATCGGACCCCCACCATCACCAGAGAGTTATCTCAAATATGCGAATATTGTTGCCGTTGCGGATTTTGCGAATGTCAATGCTATCCACCCTGGTGCCGGTTTCCTCGCTGAGGACGCTCAATTTGCCGAAATTTGTGAAGCGCACGAGATAAAGTTTATCGGTCCCACGGTTACAAATATAGCAACAATGGGGAATAAGGTAAAAGCGCGCGAAATGGTAGCGAAGGCTGGCCTGAAGCTTGTCCCCGGTAGCCGAAGCGGTAGACGTAGAGGCAGCAAAAAGGGGACTGTTGATACCGCCGAAGAAGCGGTGCAACTTGCTGAGAAGATCGGCTATCCGGTAGGTATCAAAGCGGTTGCCGGTGGTGGTGGACGGGGTATCCGAATCGCCGAGAACCGTCCGAGCCTGTTAAGTCTGTTTCACACCGCGAAAGCAGAAGGCGAAGCCGCTTTCGGAAACGGGGATGTCTACATCGAAAAATGGATCGAAGAGGCACGGCATATTGAAGTCCAAATCTTAGGAGACGCACACGGAAACGTCGTCCATCTCGGAGATCGTGAATGCTCCATCCAGCGTAAACAGCAGAAGTTACTGGAGGAAGCACCTGCCGCCTCTATCTCATCCAAACTTCGTTCGGAGATTTGTAAAGCTGCAGCAAAAGCTGCAAAAGCGATCGGCTATGTAAATGCCGGAACCGTTGAGTTTGTCGTCGATAAAAACGATAACTACTACTTCTTAGAGATGAACACGCGAATCCAGGTTGAACACACCATCACGGAATGTATCACCGGTATTGATTTGGTTAAAGAACAGATCCGACTCGCAATGGGTGAGCCTCTCGGATACAGTCAATCTGATATCCAACTCCAAGGACACGCCATTGAATGCAGAATCAATGCTGAGGACCCCGCGAACAACTTCATGCCTTCACCGGGATTGGTCACTGCTTATCATCCACCCGGTGGTATCGGTGTCCGGGTTGATGGCTACATCTACGCGGGTTATACAGTGCCGCCACACTATGACTCGCTCGTGGCGAAACTCATCGCAAGCGGTAGGGACCGCGCGGAAGCGATCGCTCGTCTACAACGGGCACTGTCCGAATTCCAGATTGATGGTATAAAAACCACGATTCCACTCTATCAAGATATTCTCTATGATGAGCGCTTCCTCAATGGAAGCATTTTTACGAACTTTTTAGAAAAATGAGAGTCAGTTACCAGTTACCAGTTACCAGTTACCAGCAAGAAAGTTCCAAAGTTGCAAAGTGTGCTAAAGTTTCAAAGTTGACAACTTTACGGACTTCCCTAACCTTAGAACACTTTACGGACTTCTTTAACCGGTTACTGGCCACTGGTTACTGGTTACTTCACCTCTTCTTCCTTACGCTTGCGATAGTTGTATTTACACCGATGACGCTGCAGGGGGTTACCTTTGTTGATGCCACAGAGGAAGCGGGTATCCATTTCCAACATTCAAGTGGAACCCGTTCCAGTCTACTCCCAGAAGATATGGGATCCGGCGCGGCTTTCGCTGATATAGACAACGATAGCGATCTTGATCTCTATATCGTCAATATTCCGCGTCCCCTGACACAAGACGCAAGCGTTGGCAGCGAAACCAATGTGCTCTATCGGAATAACGGGGACGGCACCTTTACAGACATTACCGACATCGCAGGCGTTGGACATCACGGATACGGCATGGGTTGCGTCTTCGCCGATTACAATGGCGACGGCAACCTTGATCTTTATGTAACAAATTATGGCGCAAACGTCCTCTATCGGAATAACGGGGACGGCACTTTCAGCGATGTAACAAAGACGGCTGGTGTCGGTTGCGAGTTGTGGAGCACAGGGGCTGCTTTTGCTGATATTGATGGCGACAGTGACCTGGACCTCTATGTTTGCAACTATGTTACCTACAATTTAGAGAAATTGGAACAGATGCAGGAGGAGTCCTTACAATCAGGAAAACCGGTACCGAGCGCGCTGAATCCACACGTCTTTGATCCACAGGATAATGTCTTCTACCGAAATAATGGGGACGGCACCTTTAACGACGTAACTGCCGAAGTCGGCATAGCAGCACCAGGTGGCAGGAGTATGCAGTGCATCTTCAGCGATTTTGATAACGATAATGATTTGGATCTGTACGTCGCAAATGATACCTCTGTGAACTACGTCTATCGCAATGCGGGTAACGGTGCTTTCACGGATGTGAGCAATGAATCTTGGGCAGCTGATTTTCGGGGTTCTATGGGACTCGCTGCAGGTGATTACGACGAAGATGGCGATATTGATCTTTTTATCAGCCATTGGGTCGATGAAGAAAACACACTTTACAGAAACCTTTTTAAAGAAGACCCGTCGAGTGGACATATTCGGTTCGTAGATGAATCCTATTCTGCGATGCTGGCTGAGGTAAGCATCAAACTGATCGGTTGGGGGACTGCACTTTTCGACTACGATAACGATGGGGATTTGGATATTTTTGTTACGAACGGCAGCACTTTCCAAGAATTGAAACAACCTGAAGTGCTTATCCCGCAGGTTGATGCCCTGTACCGAAACGATGGCGATGGATCCTTCAGTGATGTTAGTGAGATCAGTGGAATTACGGGACTCCGCACTCACGTTGGTCGAGGCGCGACGTTTGGGGACTACGATAACGACGGCGATGTTGATATCTTCGTTGTCAATAACCATGCCCCACCGACACTATTGCGTAACGATGGCGGAAATCGCAACGGTTGGTTACATGTTGAACTGATTGGAACAGATAACAACCGGAATGCTATCGGCGCGAAGGTTCAACTGAAAACAGCGGATCGAATGCAAGTGCGAGAAGTCTACGCCGGTGAGAGTTACATGTCCGCTAACAGTTTTATCGCTGAATTCGGCGTGGGTGATGCTACACAGATTGAGACACTGCAAGTTACATGGCTGAATGGCGACGTGCAAAAACAACATAATATACCAGTGAACCAGCGGGTCCGCGTTAAGCAGGAATCTAAGAAATAAAAGGGTGCTGTGAACGAGGCCGACCTCTTTATCCACACCAGTTGAATGTGAGGGGATTGAAATGGAAACCCATGAAAAAAAAACATATCGGTTACCAGTTACCAGTTACCAGTTACCAGAAAAGAAACATTGTGTCATCCGAAGCCCTCTTAACTGGGTACTGGCCACTGGGTACTGGTTACTTCTCTTCATGCAAATCCTCTACATCTTGTTTTTCGGGATATTCGTCCTTTCTCTTTTCGGTTGCGGTGACAGTCCTCTTATCAAGCGTGGCAAACAGTTGGCTGCGAGTGGTGACACCAATGCCGCAATAGAGACCTTTGGGGAAGCAATTAATCACGACGGTTCAAGGGCAGAAGCCTTCTATCAGATCGGTTTGATTTATGTTGAAATGGTAGATAAAAATCCGAGTGGAACAACACATAGAGAGGAGGCGAAAGAGGCACTCTCCTTAGCATTGGATATGGCGCCGCGCAGGGCACCACGGCGAGCAGAAATTAGGTGGACACTCGGAATGCTCTTTTGGCTTGACAATCAAAAAGATAGTGCTGTTCATCACTTTAATCAACTGTTAGAGAAATCACCAAAGCGTGATGTCGTTTTAAAAATCGCTGGACTCACCGGCGATGCCTATCACGTCCAACGCCTCCGTACCGAGGGTAGCGACGATTATGAGCAGACGTTTACCGAAAAAGGGAATATCATGACGTTTGCTGCAAAGTTCACCGACGACTACAGTCCGGCGATCTCACCGGACGGTAAGTGGCTCGTATTTGCATCGACTCGCCTACAGAACGCCGAGTTGTATCTCATGAATCTCACGACCCTCGAACTTCAACAACTCACACATACCGATGAACTTGACGAATACATGCCTGCTTTTTCACCGGACGGTCAATCAATCGCCTTCGTTACGGAGCGTACTCGCGGGGGTATGATGCTCCCACCTGTTCAAGCAAGCGGTTCGGATCCAAGTCGTGCTGCGATCTATCTGATGGATACTAACGGCAGAAACCAACGCGCCTTGATTGATTTAGGGGGTGCGGACCGCGCGCCTGTCTTTTCACCAAACGGGAAAAAGATCGCTTTTGAATCCAAGGCTCCGACAGCAGAAGCCACAGACGGTGGAAATCAAGACGCTGAGGTTGACGACACACTGGAAATCTATGTTATTGATACCGATGGCACAAATAAGACGCAGCTGACGCATAATAACGTGGATGACGGACACCCGACATGGTCGCCGAATGGTAAGCAGATCGCCTTCACTTCAATGGTGGAAAACATCTATCAGATTTTTGTCGTTAACGCGGCAGGTGGCACAGCAAAGCAATTAACCTTTTCAGATACCAGCCACTATCACCCAACTTTTACACCAGATGGTAAACGAATTATCTATGTTTCAAGCGGAGATAACCACTACACAATCTGGATGATGAACGCTGACGGTTCAAACAAAATCCAACTGACAAACCATATCGGTGCCCATTTTGAACCGAGTCTCTCGCGAGACGGCAAGAGACTCGTATTTAGTTCTGACCGTTCGGATCACATGCGAGTCTATCTCATGGATTTAACACAACCCGTTGAGAAAGGGGAATTGAAAGCAAGATTAGCAAAAAGATAGTTTTCAGTAGCCAGTAGCCAGTAACCAGTTAAAAGAAGGGTTTTCTTTTCTGGTAACTCGTAACTGGAAACTGGAAACTGGTAACTATTTTATGCGAAAACTTTATTTAATTTTTCTTATTCCTCTCATCATTGCCGGTTGCGATTCGGATACACCACCAGATAAGATGGATCCGCAATTGGCTGCAGAGTATCAGCGCGGTATTGATGCTTTAGACAAGCGCGATTTCGCCGAAGCGGAGCAAGCGTTTCAAACATGCTTGCAGATGGACGCTAACGCACATGACGCACGTATGCAATTGGCGAACACTTACATCAGACAACTGAAGTTTGCCCGCGCTGAAGTAGAACTACAGATGTTAATAGGACTCCTGAAGCAGGCACCTGAAGCAAAAGATCGGTTATCAAGAGCGTATCTGACGTTAGCACAGGTTTTCAGTTACCAACAACGGTTTTCCGACGCTACTGTTGCGCTTACCAACGCGTTGGAGGTGAATCCAGACGATACTGATGCCCGGATTCGGTTAGGTTATTTCTTAGGCGCGCCGCAACAGATGCTTGTCCCAGACCTGTCGGCATCTAAACGTCAATTTGAGAAGGTACTCGAACTTGAACCGAATAACTTGGAAGCGATGCTCCAACTCGGTTTGGCAGAATTCCGGCTCGGTGAGGCAGATAAAGCGGCGAAACGATTTGAAAATATCATCCAAAATTACCGACGGCACTCCGGCGCATACTACTACCTCGGCGTCTATCATCTTCGGCACGGAGACTTTGAAAAGGCGGTAACGAATTTCAAAGAATCGCTCCGTCTCAAACCCCGGGACCCTGAAACCTTGTGGAATCTATGGACAGCATACAACGCACTCGGTGGCTACCCACCAGAATTGCCAGAGGAATTTAGGATTCAGATGAATGTGGCAGCCAGCGGTCAGCAAAAGGTTGTCCCAGAAACCTCTTTACTGACGGCTGATAGCCAACAGCCGACAGCCCTACGCCAGTTTACCAATGTCGCAGCGGATTTAAAGATGGATAAGGTGGACGGTGGACGCGGTAGCGCATGGGGTGATTACGATAACGACGGAGACCTGGACATCGTCGCAGTTGGCACTTATCAACCACACGCGCTTTATCGCAATAATGGCGACGGCACTTTTAACAACGTCGCAGTAGAAGCAGGGATTGCGGATCCGAGAGGCGGTTGGGGTTCGCTGTTTGCGGATTACGATAACGACGGGTACCCTGACCTCTATATCACTCGTGGCGGTTGGTCTGGCGCGGCAGAGAACACGCTCTATCACAACAACGGAGATGGAACTTTTACAGATGTTACGCACGCTGCTGGTGTTGAGGACCCGCAGAGCAGCTTCTGTGCAGCTTGGGCAGATTACGACAACGACGGGTATATTGACCTCTATATTGCAGATGGCGTTATCGGCGACGGTGCTGCGAATGTCCTTTATCGTAATAACGGGGATGGCACCTTTACAAATACTGCTGAAAGTGCCGGTGTTGCGAATACAGGCAATTCCCTCGGAACGGCGTGGGGTGATTACAACAAAGACGGGTATATTGATCTACATGTCGTCAATTACGGGCAGTCCAATGTCCTTTATCGTAACAACGGCGACGGCACTTTCACCGATGTGACAGCGTCAACCGGTATGAACCTTCCTATTACGGATGCCTTTGTCACCTTCTTTTTAGATGTGGATAACGACGCGGATTTGGACATCTTCATCTCGAATTCGGGTTCGTTTCAGGCTTTCATTGCGGGTCAAATCACTGGGACTGCGCCACACGACGGCGATCGGCAGGTGCTATACCGCAACAATGGAGATGGCACTTTCACCGATGTGACCCGTGAATCGGGGCTCTATCACGCTTTTGGGGCAATGGGCGCCAACTTCGACGACATTGATAGCGACGGTTACCTTGATATTTATCTCGCTACGGGGGCACCGCAGATGGGACGGCTCGAACGCGACGCACTCTTCCGCAACAACGGCGACGGTACGTTTACGGATGCCACCTCCACTTTAGGGTTGGGCAACATCGGAAAAGGACATGGTGTAACATTTGGAGATGCCGACATGGATGGCGATGTCGACATCTATGTTTCCGTCGGTGGTGCGTTCATCGGAGACCAGTGGCACAATCTCTTCTACCAAAATACTGGGGTCGGGAACAACTATCTTAATCTAAAACTCATTGGTGTCAAGAGCAATCGTGACGGTATTGGTGCTAAAGTAACCCTGCATATCGGTGATAATGTCATCTACAGAGAAGTTAGCGGCGGGTGCGGTTTCGGTTCAACGAACAGTCTACTACTTGAAATCGGTCTCGGCGCACACACGAAAGTTGATACACTTGAAATTGTTTGGCCCTCCGGTCAGATAGATACACATCGGAATCTATCTGTTAACCAGAAACTCGCTGTTACCGAGGGTTTTTAAATTTACCATTGCCAGCAACCAGTAACCAGTGAGACAGTAACCAGTGGCCAGTTACCAGTTAAAGAAAACACTGTGTTATCCCTACACCTCTTAACTGGTTACTGGAAGCGTAGCGTACTGGTTACTGGTTACTGCTACTCTGGAAACTATTCCTAAGGAAAAGTTTATGAAGGACACGCGGGAGAGGTCTGTAACCCCGAAAACACCTTTATCTGCTTTGCTTTCAATCGATGAGATGGCACTCTTTGTTGATTACTATCAACTGACGATGGGGCAAGCCGATCTTGATGCGCAGAACGATTCTGTTATCACAGCGAACTACTACGTCCGCAAGATTCCACAAGGGCAGTATCTGATTACAGCTGGATTGGAACAGGTCGTCCACTATATCCTCAACTTGTGTTGGACAGACGACATATTGGACTGGCTCGCGGCGCGTGGCGATCTAAGCACCGAGTACCTCAATTCGCTTCGGGATTTCCGTTTCGACGGCTCCGTTTTCGCAGTCCCGGAAGGCACGCCTGTTTTTCCAAACGAACCGATTATCAACGTCACAGGTAGATCGCGAGATGTCCAGCTTTTTGAGACCTATCTGCTCTGTGTCATGAATTTCCAGACGCTGATTGCGACGAAAGCGTCTCGGATTGTGCAGGCGGCGCGCGGCAGACCTGTTTTCGATTTCGGGGCGCGCCGTGCACACGGCAGGGACGCCGGTATCTTGGCTGCGCGTGCCGCTTTCATCGGCGGTGCAAGTGGTACGTCATTGGTGCTTGCAGGACGCTACTTTGATATTCCCTACGTCGGCACGATGGCACATAAATTCGTCTCCGAACGCCCTACAGAATTAGAGGCTTTCCGCGATTACGCCGCAGCCTTCCCGAATAACACGACACTCCTGATTGATACTTACGATACGCTTCAAGGCGCGCGGAACGCCTGTATCGTGGCAAAGGAGATGGAGACACGCGGTGCCCGGTTACGCGCCGTCCGACTCGACAGCGGTGATCTCCTGACACTCAGTAAACAGGTGCGTCGTATCCTTGATGCTGAAGGGCTGGATTACGTCCAAATCATTGCAAGCCATGACCTTGATGAATTTCAGATAGACACCTTGCTCGGCTTTTGCAGACACAAGGGGGGTGCACCTATTGATAGTTTCGGTGTCGGCACGCGGCTCGCTACGGGTGCGAACTTTAACCCACGGACAAACGAAGGGGCTCCGTCTGCGCTCGGTGGCGTCTATAAGTTGGTCGAAAGCGACGGCAGACCTGTCGGGAAACAGTCGCTTGATGAACCGTCAAAAGCGACGATACCCGGCAAGAAGCAGATTTATCGTCTAACCGATGCCGCTGGGAATTATGTTAAAGATCAGGTGACGCTTTGGGAGAAAGAGGTCTTTGAGGGGCAACCGCTTCTCGTTCCGATCATCCAAAACGGAGAATTAGTTTACAATTTTCCGACACTGCAAGACATCCAAGCATACACAACCGCAGAACTCGAAAAATTACCCACTCCACATAAACGGCTAACGGACACGATACCTTATCCTGTGGAACTGCCTCCTACACTTTTAGGGCGTCCTGAAGGCATATCCTAAAAAAATCAGTCGGACTCTACTGTTTTTGTGGAAAGCCGTTTTTGGTGTTCTTTGAGGAACCGCATTACTGCCTCAGCATCGGTGGCGTGGAAGTGTCCGAGGGTGCCTGCCTCTTCTATGAGCATTGCCATTTGGATCGGATTGTCCTTGAGTAGGGTTTCCGCTTGTTCATAGAAGTAAGCGGCTTGTTTATTTTCTCCACGTTTTTCGCTTATGGTGGCGAGGTAGATGTAGGCAGCAGCAAGACGTGGAGATCGCGTCCGGTTCTGGATGAACTCCTCAAAAACGAAGCGCGCATCCTCATAACGGTCATCATCATAGTGGACACGACCGATGCGGAATTGTGCCCTATCCGAGAAACTATCCTTATATCCACCCGCGAGATAGCGATCACGTTCCGGGTAGCCGACCGTTGTTTTGTAGGCTTCTACGGCTTCGTTGGAACGGTTCAGTTTCCTGTAGAGTTCGCCCAACTGGAAACTCGCCATCATTGCCTGCAGCGTGTTCGGATGTGATGCGATAACCGCTTTGTAAGCATCAATCGCCGCATTAGGTGTAGAGAGATGCTCGGCGTAAATGAATCCACTACGATAGAGGGCTTCGGCGGAATAGGTTGCGTCGGGGTGGTGTTTCAATACCTCTTGATATGCCGCAATTGCCTTTGGGTAGTCCTGTAACCGGCGTTCATAGATAGTGCCAATTTGGAACAGGGTGCGTGCCGCCGCTATAGGTGCAGGCATTCTGTTATGAAGCTGCTCACGCAGGTTCTGTATCGTAGCGAGGTGTTGGAGTGTGAAGATCTGTTCTGATGCCTGTTTCGCTTGAGGCGTATCGGGGGCGGTAGCGGCAAGGTTCCGAGCGATCTCCAATGCTAAAACGTAGTTCCGCTCTGAACGCGCAGCATCCAATCGTTCCGCTTCCACCTGCGACATCTGCGCTGTTAATCTCTCGATTTTCTCACCAACCTCCACTTTCACTTCGGACAGGTCTTTATCATGCATCGAAATCTGTCCTAAATAGACAGGATCAAGTTGCGGCAGATAGACGTAGAGAAAGGTTTTGAACGCCTCAATCGCTTTCGGATAGTTCAAACTTTTCTCGTTGCAGACACCCATCCAATAGAGAACGGCGTGCATGTTCCAGAAATTGGGGTATCTGTCTTTGAGTCTTTCAAACACCGGAATCGCTAACGAGTATTTCTCGGCAGTGCGGTGGATGTTCGCCATCTGGTAGAGTGCTTCCGCAGCGAAGTTGCTGCTCGGGTAATCGTCAACGACTTTCCTATACATCGCCATCGCTCGCGGAGACTGATTAAGAACAGTGTGATATAAATTAGCAATACGCCATTTCGCTTCCGGTGCGACAACGGCTTCTGGATGTTCCGCTAAAAGTGCCTCATACTTCTCAATCGCCTTTTCGGGTTGGTTGAGTTGCGACGGATTCCTATAGAGTTCAGCGATCTGGAATTGTGCAATAGCGGCAAGCGGCGTGCCTTTGTACTGGATAGCGACGCGTTGCTGCTCCCTGAGATCTGCAAGTGCGGTATGAATGTCGCGAATCTTCTGGAAGCCCGTCTTATGCACAAAATGTGCAGCAGGCGCAAGTTTAATCAGTCTATCGTAAGTTTGGATAGCATCTTGATAATTGCCCATGCGACTGTAGACATCACCTTTTTTGATAATAGCAAGGTAGAGATCCTCAGCGGCGAGTCCTTTTTTTTCCATCTTCAAAATGTTATCATAAGCTGCAAGGGCTCTGGTATACTGATGGGTATAATTATAATGAATTTCGCCGATCTGGTAGTAGCATAAGCCTTTCACAGTCAGGTCTTCAGCGGATTCGGCGAGTACTTCGAGTTTATCAACCGCTTGCGTATAGTCTCCTGCTTGAACCAAGGCGTTCACGTCCTCAACTTGGGCATAAGCAAGCGGGCTGAGGAGGATTACCAGCAGCGCGTGTAAGAGAAATGTAAACCTACGTGACATTTCCATTTTCTAATTACGGGACCTCCGCGCATCGTTCCACAACGGTTTCTGACCTGAGGGTGCTACCCCTATAACTGTTAACTATCAATTAGTTTTCGCCAATGCGATTCTGCTGCGTTCTGTTCAAGATTCCAGATTGAAGGTTCTGAAGCTGTTTATCGGCGACCTTCGTCCAACTTGTACCTTGTGCCTGTTCCTTCATTCGGTTGAGTTGACTCTCTGTTTCCCAGGCATCGTTTCGGAGATGGTGTGTGATAAGCGCTTCCTCTAAATTCCATTGGATACCCTGCTCGCGATACGCTTCAATGCGTGCCTCAGCGGATTGCATTTCGGTTACTTGTAACGTCTGTTCCGGCTGGGGCGGTTTACTGATTAAGACAGCAGCGACAATCAAGGCGATAGCGACGCTGCTGACTGCGGCAGTTTTATACCAACCGAAGGGCGATCCGACACTCGTAAAATAGGCACTAAGACGTGAGAGCCACGTCGTCTGTTCTTGTGAAGCCGCGAGCCGTTTGTACACATTCATCTCAATATCCCGGAGCGCATGTTCAGGCACAACCAACTCTTCCTGGGCTTCATCTGTCAATTCAAGGGCTGCTGTGTAGGATTCAACGGCTTCCGTGCAGTCCTTGCAGCTCTTAAGATGTTCTTTGAAGGGCAGCTCTTCTGCCGATGGCAGCAGTTTATAAGCATAGTCAATAGCTTGCCCTTCAGATTTCTTACATTTAGGCATAATAAACCCCTCTCCTTTCAAATGTCATTATTTTCCCACAACGGACGTAGGAGTGTTTGCAGTCGTTTCACTGCGCGATGGAGGTGAATTTTCACAGTGCCTTCCGCCATGTCGAGCGTTTCAGCCACCTCCTTGAGTTGTAAACCTTCATACCGACTCAACATAAAGACCGCTTTCTGTTTCGGCGAGAGTTGATCGACCGCTTCACGGATAATCAAACCGCGCTCTTTCTCTTCTAATTGCTTCACCGGATCGCTGTGCATATCCGTCGCGACGAGGTGTTTTTCAGGGATTTCTGCGTCATCCAACGCATAGACAGGATTCCGTGCTTTCGCGCGATGATAGTCAATAGCAAGATTGGAAGCAATCTTGTACAACCATGTCGAGAATTTGGCTTTCGGTTGCCAATTCTCTAATGCTCGGTACGCCTTGAAGAAGACTTCGATGGTGATGTCCTCGGCATCCTCATAATTCCTGACAGAACGCAGGAGATACGAGAAAATCTTAGATTTGTAGCGTTTCATTAACTCATCGAAGGCATTCTGGCGACCGGCTTGAAACTGGGCGACTAACATTTCATCGTCAATCAATTTATCCATAAGTCCCGGCTTTTGATTATCGGTTTGAAAGTTGCCTCACCTAAGGTGGGAGGTGGACAATAGCATACTAACACCTTCTTAAACGGAACCGAATAAAATAAGTTTACAAAATTTTTTCGTAATTGTCAAGAATTTTTGGTGAACGGTTCATTGCTGTCAATTGTCAGCAAATGATTCTCCGTCATCAACAGACGACATCGGTTAAAATGCTTGACTTTGATGCAGAGTTGGTCTAAAATAGGGAGCCATAAAGCGAATGGATTACACGGTTTGTAGGACGCGCTCCACGGGGCGCAGTTCTACGCGAATGGAGGTATTATTTGTGGCGCATACACATACCGATGCCGAACTGAAGCCTTTGGTTATCCCGGCTTCAGCGACAGCCGAACGGATGGCACAAGCAGCTGGAAACTTTCTTGATACATTGACACCCACCTTACACCAGAAAGCAGCACTCCCTTTTGACGGAAACGAACGTTTCAGATGGCACTATATTCCGATCGAAATGTGGGAACGGAAAGGGGTCTCGCTCACAGAACTCAATGACAAACAACAGGAAGCGGCATTCGCACTCATGGCGAGTGGATTGAGTGCTAAAGGCTATCAGAAAGCCCGCGCAATTATCAATTTGGAGACAACACTCGGTGAGATTGAGAAAGCTGCCGGCGAAGCACGGCTTGTCCGCGATCCGAGTTTTTACTTTTTCACTGTATTTGGCGATCCGATGGGTAACGGGGCGTGGGGGTGGCGTGCTGAGGGACACCACGTCTCACTCAACTTTACCGTCGTCAATCGAGAACTGATTTCGCCGAACCCGTTTTTCTTCGGGTCAAACCCGGCAGAAGTACCGAGCGGTGAGAAAACAGGGCTGCGAGTGCTTTCAGATGAAGAGGATGTTGCCCGCAAACTTCTCACCAGTCTGAATGCCACGCAGAAACGCCAGACGATCATCAATGCGGAGGCACCTTCGGATATTCTGACGCGCGATGTCCCTAAAGTGGAGTTTGAGAGCGTGGAAGGGTTAGCAGCGGCGTCTATGGAGACACATCAACGCGAAATCCTCATGGCCCTCGTCCGTGAATACATCGACCGACTCCCTGACGAAATCGCCGAAATCGAACTGCGTAAACTACGCGAAGGAAGCGTCAACGATATTCACTTCGCATGGGCGGGTGGTGAAACACCGAAGACACCCCACTACTATAGATTACACGGTCCCTTTTTCTTCGTCGAGTACGACAACACGCAGAACAATGCTAACCATATTCATTCTGTATGGCGGCATATTGCCGACGATTTTGGCGTTGATCTGCTACGGCTACACTACCATAAATCCAACCATCACGATCACAAGCATTAGAAGAAAAAATAAAAAAGCCGCCAACAATTTTTTGGCGGCTTTTTCGTAGGTTCGTCATTTTATTACTGGGATTTCAGCGTACCCCAAATTGTTGTTAACTTGTCGGCGGGTTCAACAGCAGTGACCGCTGTACTGCTGAGTATAACAAGTCCGGTTTTTTCGGAGTTCTTACCGTAGACAACAGCGTGTGGATACCATCCGTCCCACCCTTTTTGTCCTTCCTGACCCGCAGCGGTATCACCGTCGTTGACGCAGATACCGACCCCGATTTCGTCGCCGTCGCTGAACGTATCGCCTTCGATTTGGAGTTCTGTTGCGGGGAACCGAAATTCGTAATAGGTCTTTTTCGCGCCTTCATCTCGGACAATAGCGGCATCATCGGCAACGAGACCGGGGCTACCGTTCGTTCTTTCGTTCTGTAGGATGACATTTTCGCCGGCACCATCTAAACCGATGTTATAAAGGAAAAGTGGCAATCCTGCTTCGCGGGCACCGGTCGGTTCGACAGCGAGTTGCGCACCGTCGCCGTTCCACGCCGCAGCGGCAGCGTGTTCATGCGTGTCGTCAGTGACACTAAGTGCAAGATAAAGTGCGTCCTCATCCCATGCAAACATAAAACAGGTTTCGTGGTCGTCGGCATCGCTCCAGGTACCGCCGCCGAATTCTTCAAACGCTTTAATGTCGCCGCCATTGGCTTCAAACAAGACACCACAAAACATGGCACCGTCCGTGCCAGTAACGCCCTCAAGGACACCACTCCATTCGCTCAGATCCCCGTCGATCTGAACATCAATTCCTGTTGGTGCGTTGTAGACATCATGCGTCTCATTCCGCCACTGTGCGTCTGCAATACCAGCTGTAAACAGGAGAGCAGCAATTGTGAACAGCGTAGTGAGACCAAAAACATTTTTTTTCATTATCTGTTCCCCTTTTGATATTTAGGCTTATGCAGTTTCTGATACTGGGCGAGGTTTAAAACTCGCCAGCAAGATGCTTGCAGAAACCGTATATTTATTTACTTTTCGCAATGTTGGAGGTTTGGTAGCACAATACGTGTGCTACCGTTGTTATGTATAAAAACCGTTAATTATCGGGAAAATTTTAGTTTTCCCCAAGTTGTTGTCAACTTACCTGTCGCTTCAACGGCGAGGACTTCATCGGTCAGGGTAACGAGTCCAGTATTTTCCGAGTTCTTACCGAAAACGATAGAGTGGGTGTACCATCCGCTCCATCCTTTTTGACCACCTTGACCCGCGCCTTTATCTCCGTCATTGACGCAAATACCGAGCCCGAACGCATCTCCCGCGCTGAATTTACCTGCTTGCAGTTCGTCAGCGGTGAATCTGAGTTCGTAGTAGGTCTTCTTTTCACCTTCGTCGCGGACAACAGCGATGTCGTCGTCGGGAACGATGCCCGGACCACCCGGGTTTTCATTTAAAGCACCGGGGAGTATATCCTTCGCTTTATCGTCTAAACCGACGTTGTAAAGGAACATCGGATGCCCTGCAGTCCGTTTGCCGCTCATTTCAAAGGCGAGTTGTGCGCCGTCGCCGTTCCATGCAGCAGCGGCAGCATGTTCGTGTTCATCATCGGTGACAATCAGCGCGAGATAAACTGCTTCTGAATCCCATACGATCATGAAACAGGTTTCATGATCATCGGGACCGTCCCATTTTCCGCCGCCGTGTTCCTGAAAAACATTACCACTATACTCGACACCACAGAACGGCGTACCGTCTGTGCCTTTAACGGTCTCAAGGACGCCGTCCCATTCGCCGAGATCACCATCAATTTTAATATCAAGTCCTGTGAGTGCCTTATACTCGTCATGTGTTTTACTGCGCCACTGCGCTTCTGCGACAGTGCTTACGAACAAAACGAGCAGTGCTGTTGTGATCAAAACGTAATTTTTCATTTTCGCTTCTCCAAATTAGCGGTCGCCAACAGTTCTATTGCTGTTGTTGTCACCCAAACAAAAAATATACCGGTCACTTGAACCGATATACACAAACCCATTGGCGACCGCCGGTGATGAATAGAGTTCTACATTTCGGGTGACAGTTCTTAAGTTGAATTCCCATTTCACTTCTCCAGCGTCAGTGGAAAGCGCGTAAACATGTCCCTTTTTCGTTGCGGCATAAACTGTATCCGGTGTTACCGCTGGTGAAGAGACCACCGGGTCGCGGAGTCCAGTTTGCCAGTGTTGTTTTCCATCCGTTGCCTGTAGACAATAGACAGACCCATCACGGGAACCGAAGAAAACGTAGCCCTTCTGTATAGCGATTGCAGTCAGGACAGCATCTTTCGCCTCGTGTTCCCATACGATGTCGCCGGTCTCTGCGTTGAGCGAGACGACTTTACCGGCAGGTATAGCGGCACTGTCCGAAAAATTACCGCGTCCGAGCCCAAAGAAGACGAGGTTTTCATAAACACTCGGACTGCCCCAAACAGGATACGGCATCTGCTTCGACCAGAGTTCATTACCTGTTTGCGCATCAACGGCGTAGATTCGGTAGTCGCCATAGCCTGTGCCGAAGTAGACTTTGCCGTTATGCACGACGGGGGACATATCTGCGTGGACACCTGCATAGTGCCAAATTTCCTGCCCTTCTAAGGCATCAATGCAGTAGATTCCATCAGCACCGGCAGTGAAATAGAGTTTACCTTGACGAATAAATGGTGTTGACTCGACATGGCTCGCTGTCCGGAAGGCCCAAATCGGTTCGCCGGTTTTCGCGTCAAGGCATCGGAGAGCGCAATTGCTATCTTGATGGTAGCCTTCGCCAATGTAGACCCTACCGCCAGCCACTGCGGGAGAGGAGAAGATCGGGATCGGCGAAGCGTGTCGCCAGATAACCTCTCTCGACTCCGTATCAATGCAGTACGTCGCGCCGCCGAGTGAAAAGATTGAGCCGTGCGAAGAACCGATATAGAGCCGATTTCCGACAACGGCAGGCGATGAAGAGAAATCGACTGCCATCGCCTCTCCGTCTTTGAAAACCCACGCTGGCGTTCCGTTTGTTGGACCGGGTAACGTGTCTAAATGTCCCGTCCTGTTCTTGTTCCCCCGGAAAGTTGCCCATGTACGAACGCCTTTTACATTTCTCCCAGTATCCTGAGCATTTGCTTCAAGTGCGGCATTCGGTCCGCGGAGTAACTGGTAAGCACCGAACGCTGTACCAAGAAGAACGATTGCACCGACGACAGGCACAGCAATCTTGTGTGCACTCACGAAGTCGCGGAACCTGTAGAAAAGCATTTTCGTGGTGTCCCGTGCAAAAACGAGAGCAGTTATGAGCGCGACTCCAACAAAAGCGAGGATCTGTGGCACAATGCTCAACAACGCTGTGAGGGGTCCCAGAAGTTGCGGAATAACTGCGTGTGCAGGAATCGCTGTGCCAAAGAAAAGAAGCGTAAAGCACAGCAGTAGCAGTTTGGCAGAAAAACCGAACCTCCATCTTTTTTTTCTATTTCCGTTGATCGTCTGCTTTAAACGTCCTTTTCTCATCTGTAGTTACCCCTCGCGTTTTATTTACCGTCTGCTAAGAATTCCACGGCGAAATGCACCAAGTTTTCAAGCATCGGTCGATTTTTAGAGACTTCCGCCTCTTGACTGTTCCGGAGATTGGTGATCAAATACATCCCTTTGCCATATTTCAGTTTCGCGACGACAATCTCTTTTCCGTCGTTGGTTGTCGCGAGCACTTGATAATTTTGATTCCAGCCACTCCATGAGTCATCAAGCGCGAGCTGCCCTGAACGAACCCGATGCGGCGCGTTAAAAAGATCCCCAGCGGCGGAAGTCGGTTGAAAATCATTTCGTCGCGTGCTCTCTACACCGTTGAGCGGTTCAGGCAACCAGCCCGTCTGGCATGGACGCCCCTCATCGCTATCTTGACCGGAAACGATAGCGACACCGCCGTTTTTCACGAACGCTTTAATCCGTGCCTCTTGATCATTGTTGAGCCGATATTTTCCGTCTCGTGAGAGTGTGCGGAAACCGAGCCATAGGATATCGACATTACTGAGCGTTGGTAGGTTGTGGTTGGTTGTTTCCTGATAAACAAAGTCGGATCCAGTTATAGCGTCAAGTCGAGCGATGGTGCGCGGTTCTGATGCGTAGGCATCCGTTTTAAGCACCAAGAGTCTGTTGGATTCTTCCAGAAAATCCACTGCGAAATGGACCAGATTCTCAAGCACCCGACGGTTTTTAGAGACTCTCGCTTCTGAGTCATTACGGAGGCTGGTGATGAGATACATCCCTTTCCCATAATTGCGTTTGGCGATCGCAATCTCTTTTCCACCGTTAGTCGTTGCCAGTACCTGATAGTTCTGATTCACGCCGGTCCATGAATCATCAAGCGAGAGATTCCCGGATCGGATGCGGTTCGGTACATTAAAGAGTTCACCGGCATTAGAGGTCGCTTGGAAATCGCTTCGCGCTGTGCTTTCTATACCTTTGATGGCTTCAGGTAACCACCCTGTAGGACATGGACGACCGTCATCGCTATCCTGTCCGGAGACGATGACAACACCGCCGTTCTTCACGAACGCTTTAATCCGTGACTCTTGATTATTGTTGAGCCAGTATTTTCCATCTCGTGAAAGGGTTCGGAAACCGATCCATAAGATGTCTGCATCGCTAAGTCCCGGTAGGTCACGACTCGTTGTTCCGCTGTAACCAACTGAGTGTCCTCCTATCGACTTAAGGCTGGAGATCGTAGGATACTCTTCTTTGTAGCTATCTGTTCTGAGAAAATGTAGTTGGATAATATCCGCTCCCGACGTAGGTACCTCACGGGTGCGCACGGTGTTTTCGTCAACTGTCCCCAACATGGCGTTCAGTTCTTTCTGAAAATCGACAGTAGAGTCTCGCCTTGAGACTTCGTCTCTGTTGAGATATTTTTCAGTGTGTGTAAACAACCACCATCCCCATTTGTTGTTCTGTCTTGTGGTTTGGGTTTGAAACCATTTTCCGTTGATATGTGAAAGGCTGTCAATACGTCCACCTTCCCTAAGATAAAAGATGATAATCGGTCTGTCCACCTTCATAAGACGCATCGCCTCGTCCCGATGATCCACCTCTCCTTTGTAGACATCAAGTCGGATCCTAATCTCGTCAAACTCCGCTTTGCCCTTAATGTATTTTTCGACTTTAACCTTCGCGGTCCGGCGGTTGGTATTGACCTCTGAAACTGTCCCAAAGAGGATGTTGCTGCTCTCCTTAACGATCCGATTCACAGAATAACGTTTCGCTATATAGGCTTCCGAAACCGGTTGATATAGCAAAAAACCAGTAGTCAATAAACCGAGAAAATAAAAAGGTTTCCAAGTACGCTGTAATTTGTTAGTACATATTGATCTTTGCATTGAATTGCCTCCGATGTAATTCTGTGCTTTGTAATAGCGGCAGTCTGTTGTGTATCCGTAAACCAAACATCCGGGAACACTAAACATTCACAAAGCGATTCTACTCAATTTTAACCGCGGTTCCAGTTGCGGTTACCATCAACATGCCATTATTAGCACCGAGCACCTCATAGTCGATGTCAATTCCGACGACGGCGTTCGCGCCTTTTCGTTGCGCGATCTCTTGCATCTCTTGGAGTGCTGTCTCACGAGCGTCGGCGAGTTTACTCTCATAGGCATCGGATCTGCCACCGATGAGATCGGTAATCCCCGCCATAAAATCTCGGAAAACATTCGCCCCCATAATCGCCTCACCTGTAACAAGTCCTACGTATTCTCTAATCTGTCTACCTTCGATTGTATGTGTCGTTGTTGTAATCATTGTGCTTTTCCCCTTGCCGTGATGTCCCATGCGGACTCAACAATCCCGTTACGGATGCCGTAATACCTATCGTGGAGGTTCACCGTTGTGCAACAGTGAGTTGGTAAAATCTCGAGTTTATCCCCGGGTTTGAGTGAGATCTTTTCATCAGACACCAGCATTTTGCCGTGTTCTTCAGAGAGTCCACTCATCTCCACGCCTGTTAGACCGACCGGTTGTGGAACACCGAATTCTTTTGCGAGTACCTTCAATCCTGTATCAACGATCATTCGATTCGGATTTGGACGACTCACGACAGTTGCCAGGACCGACAACGCGCAATCGAAATTTGCGCCGACACCTTCTACATTTCGGTAGGTGGCATCCATGAGGACGTAAGAACCCGCCTGTATCTCTGTCATCTCTGGTATACTTCCTGTGATGTCAAAGGTTCCAGTGCCGCCGCCGCTCATGATAGTGACCGCCACACCGTGTTTTTCCAGATAGTACTTGGTGTCCACGAGTCGTTGCACGGCTTCACGCGCGGCGGTATCGCGTTCGGATCGCTTCGGTTTCGCGACGGTATGTCCCTCGTATCCCATTAACCCTTCAAAAACCAAGTTAGAACTCCGGCGTATCTGTTCTGCCAATTCTAAAGCCGGTTGTCCCGGTTCAACACCGCATCGGTCCATACCGATATTCACTTCTACTAACATTCTGACGGTTGCGCCTTTGGCAGTTGCTGCCTCGGAGATAGTTTGCACGTTTTCCGAATTGTCCACTGCGACCATAATCTCCGAATGCTTCGCGAGGTTGATGAGCCGAGCGATTTTTTGCGTACCGACGATTTGATTAGCAATCAGCACATCTCGGATGCCAGCATGGATAACGGCTTCCGCTTCACCAAGTTTCGCGCACGTGGCACCGATGGCACCCGCCGCGATCTGTTTATGTACGATGATCGGCGTTTTATGCGTCTTAACGTGAGGTCTCAACTCAGCATTTACAGTACTGAAATAGTTCGCCATCGCCTCTATATTGGCTTCCATTTTGTCCAAGTCAATGAGCAGGGCAGGTGTATCCAATTCCGTTTTGTGCCTGCCGATAAACGGTTCGCTGGTATTCATTATCGCATATCTCCTAAAGCTGCTTAACCGGATTTGACAGCGTGCCGAATCCATCAATTTTTATCTCAACAGTGTCGTCTGCAGCAAGCGGCAGATCGTTGGGAACGATGATACCGGTGCCGGTTGAGACAACAGTGCCGAGCGGGATCGGGTTATCACGCATCAGGAATTCGGTCAGTTGTTCAAATTTCCAATTGATTTGAGAAGTGTTTACCTCACCTTGATAAATAACGTCTTCACCACGGAGGACGGTGCATTGCATGTCTAAATTGTATGGATCATCCACTTCAGACGGTGTAAGAAACATCGGTCCGAGGGCACAACATCCGTAAAAGACTTTCGATTGTGGGAGGTAGAGCGGGTTATCACGTTCAATATCCCACGCAGAGACATCGTTGCAGAGGGTGTATCCGACGATTTCTCCGTCGCCACCGAGGACATAAGCCAATTCCGGTTCTGTTGCTGTTAACGCAGAGTCGCTTCGGATGCCGACAAAGCCGTTGGGACCGACACAACGCGAAGGTGTCGCTTTGAAAAATATTTCAGGACGATCGGCGTGATAGACGCGGCTGTAGATATCCTGCTCGGAGTCATCATCGCGCATATCAGCACTCCGTCTATAGGTTACACCGCATCCCCAAACCTCAGGTGGATCGATAGGCGGTAAAAGGTGTGGCACATTTTTATCAGGTGCAACATCCAATTTCTTCAGCGTAAGTCCATCCGGTTCACCGGATGTATTTTCCGTTTCTGTAAATGACGGAAGTTGCATCGGAGCCGGTGTTGCCACCTTTTCTTGAATATCAGCGAGTATGACCCCGAGACTCACCTGCTCTTTATGTGCCAGCGTCAACACTTCTAAGACACTGGCGGATTCCTCGCTTGTTACGTCAATCACTTCCTCATCGCGAGTGACAATTCCGACCCGTTTACCTAAATTGGGTAGGTGAAACTGAATTAATTTCATTTTTTTAATTTTCCTTGCGGTTCGGTACAGGAACTTGGACAAAATCGTTCTTCCGCGTATATCCGCTTTCCGCTATAAACATTCCACCCCGCTGGGGTTGGATCGGTGCTGCGCGCTTTTTGTTATGCGTTCCAAGCTTCGCGCTGTTGTTTTCGATTTAGGAAAATTCGAGTTCTGCCCACGCCTTAGCGTCCTTCACAACCGATTCCGGTGTTACTTTTGACCTGAGCATATGTCCTTGTGTTGCGCGGAGCGTCGGTTGTCTCGCATCTTGGTATCGAAAATCAAGACTCCAACGGATATGTGAAGATCTGTTCGGCAATCCACGGTGAAAAAGTAGGTTACTAAAAATAACGACATCTCCGGGATCAATCTCAATAGTTACTGCTTCAGATTCGACGGGTTCGATATAATCGTCGTGGATACGGAGGTAGTATTGGTCTTTTTCGTGTGGTACAACACCCCACTTGTGACTTCCCGGAATGAATTCCATGCATCCATTTTCAACGTTAACCGGTACTAACGGTGTCCAAACATTCATCATCCGCAAGATGTCGGCTTCTTTTGAAGTGTAACCCGCATCTTGATGCCATAATACCTCCGTCCGTTTGTTCTCAGGCAGCTTCGGACGGACAGAGTAGTTCGGGTACAATCGGATCTCAGGACCTAAGATAACACTGGCGAGTTCAAGTAAAACAGGATGTGCGAACACCGAAAAAAAACCCTCACGATGTAATTCCGGACGAAAGATCGTGGGATTTTCATCAGGATAACTTTTGTAGAGTCGCATCAACCGAGTTTCAAATGGGGCATCGGGATATGCCTTCGTCAGTTTCTGTTCTGCGTGCCGTTGTCGTGCAAGTGCCTCGACCAACGCTTCACATTCGTACTTAGCAGCTGCAAGTGTTTCAGGTTCCAAAACACCCTGCAGAATAGAGAATCCGTTCTCATTGAAATCCGTGATAACCGATTCCATATCCTTTTCCTTTTGTCAGCTAAAAAGCGCGCTTCCTTGTGTCCTAATTTTCGACGGGGACAAGACCTGCTTTCACAAGTGCTGAGACGACAACCTCTGCGCACTCTTCAATGGAGAGTTCTGCACTATTTATTCTGATCTCCGGGTCAAGAGGCGGTTCATAAGGGGCACTGATGCCTGTAAACTCCTTAATCTCTCCAGCGCGTGCTTTTTTATATAAGCCTTTGGTATCGCGTTCTTCGCAGACCTCAAGCGGACATTCAACGAAAACTTCGACGAACTTGCCTTCAGCGATGAGTGCCCTCGCCTGATCCCTATCAGCACGGTAAGGTGAGATGAAGGCGGTCATAACAACCGTTCCCGCGTCCGCAAAGAGCTTCGCGACTTCACCGATGCGACGAATGTTCTCCTCACGGTCTTCTGGTGAGAACCCCAAGTTCTTGTTCAGTCCGTGTCGGACATTGTCGCCATCTAAGACATAAGTATGGTGCCGCTGCTGATGTAGCACATGTTCAACGGCATTCGCTAATGTTGATTTGCCTGAGCCCGAGAGTCCAGTGAACCAAATCACACAGCCTTTCTGATTCAGTAATTTTTCTCTATCTTCTGCCGTGACAGTTGTTTCATGCCACGTAATATTAGTTGCTTTCTGTTGAGCCAATTCGATTGTTCCTCACATGATAAAAAGTCAAAAAAATAGAAGCTTTCCAAAAAATAGAAAATTTCCGATCACACCTCTATTGTTAAATGCTAAACCTTGACAATACTATTATTATACGCGCGGGTATAACGCAATGTCAACCTAAATCAGACTTTTTAGGCATCGATTGTTAGCGGAATAGTTTTGAGTTTGCAATAGAATAACAGATGGGAACATAATCGGTTTAATTCAGACGATCTTCGGTAATATGGATGACCTCGTTTATCGGACTTTCGGTTTTAGAAAAATCTATTGTTTGGAGGTGTCCACTTAGCCATTGGACTTTAATGGATTGGACCGTCTCTTGTGTGCCGATACCGAAACTGAGATTATGATCACTGTCGGAGGCATAGCTTCCGCCACAGGTGACTTCTCTGAATTGTGTTGTTCGGTTTGTATGTAGCCATACCTTTGCCCCAATACCGTCGCGGTTACTTTCGGTCCCGACGAGTTGGATCTTCACCCAACTGTTTTTTTTCGGAGTTACCCGGGAGTCGTTGCGTAAGAGGATTGGAGACTCAGCGCAGGCGGTAACAAGGATATCCGTAGCACCGTCGTTGTTATAATCACCGATGGCTACGCCGCGAGCGACTATAGAACGTTTGAAAAACGAGCCCGCTGCATCGGAGATATCTCTAAATTTTCCGGTGTCAGTCCTACCGAAAATCTGGCACCGTTGTTTGTAGGAGAGGGATGGCGTGATTTCTGAGACGTTATCCCATACATGCCCGTTTGCAACAAAAAGCTCAAGTGTTCCGTCGTTGTCAGCATCAAGGAACTGAGTTCCAAAACCGAGTTGTGAAAAACTCGGATCGGCAAGTCCAGTTTCAAAAGTGGTCATCGTATAGAAACCGTCGCCATCATTGTGAAAGAGACTGTTGATTTCTAAGGAGAAATTTGTTACGAAGATGTCCACGCGCCCATCGTTATCGTAATCTCCGTTAGCGATCCCCATACTCGCGGTTGCGCGGCCCTCTGAATTGTAGGCAACACCTGCTGTGACGGCAATGTCAGTGAAGGTTCCGTCTCTGTTGTTGCGGTAGAGGAAATCTGGGACAGCATCATT
The DNA here is from genome assembly GCA_022821065.1 of Candidatus Poribacteria bacterium. Taxonomy (GTDB): domain Bacteria; phylum Poribacteria; class WGA-4E; order WGA-4E; family WGA-3G; genus WGA-3G. The sequence goes on along the minus strand of JAJEEK010000079.1, from coordinate 95,403 downwards.
AGCGACGAAGATGTCGGGGTAACCGTCATTGTTATAGTCTATAAAGAGAGTACCTAATCCTTTACCGGTGTTCTGTAATCCTGCGCGGGCGGTGACATCTGTGAAAGTTCCATCCCCATTGTTCCGATACAGTGTATCGCGTGCTCCCAGGTATTCGTGTGGACCGCAGTAGATGTGAACGCCGTGTAAAAAACAGGAGTGTGCTGTTCCTATTTGATAATCCAGATAGTTCGCAACATAGAGATCAAGGTGTCCATCCAGATTATAGTCGCCGAAGGTGGCACTGACGCTCCAGCTACCGTCCCCAACACCGGCTTCAGATGTCGCATCTGTGAAAGTTCCGTCACCATTGTTCCGATAGAGTTGGTTCCTGCCGAAGTTGGTGAGATAGAGATCCGCATCTCCATCGTTGTCGTAATCTGCGGAGAGACACCCCATGCCGTAACCTGAATTTTGCGCTAATCGGGCCTCTGCTGTCGCATCAATGAAAGTTCCATCGCCTTTGTTATGGTAAAGAATATTTACGTGTTTAGGGTCTCTGTACGGGCTTTGACGCGTGCTGCTGATGGTACCACCGTTGACGAGATAGATGTCAAGGTGTCCATCGTTATTGTAGTCGAAGAAGATGCCACCGGATCCCATCGTTTCCGGCAAATACTTTTCTTTAGATGCGCCGTTGGTATGCTTAAAACGGATACCGGCTTGTCGCGTCTGTTCTGTGAAGTGGAACGTCGTTTCAGCTGCACCGTAAGCAATAACACAATTAACAAATATCAGGGAGGCAAGCAGGAGGGTTGCAATGTTGGTACCGAACGAGAGATAAAAGTTGGCTTTCAATTTTCCATATATCCCGCGAGGGTATCAAGCGCGAATAAAGGCATCCTTTGAGAGGATGCCTTTAAGCGTTTGTTTGATTTAGCGTCCGCCTTTGAGTGCGCCCCAAGTTGTCGTCAGTTTGTTTTCAGGTTCGACAGCGGTCTGCGGATCGGTTTCATTCGGGTCAAATTCAATATCTGTCGTTGCGAAGATTTGGTCGATATATGTGCCATCTTCGCGATGGACGATGTGGAGTGTATGCTCACCAGCGGACAAATTCACCGGAACCGGATCATCACCGTGCTGGACAAGTTCCGTTCCTTCAAAAGGACCGTCGCGTGTATTCAACCGGAACCAAACCCAGTCCGTCGTATAGTTTTCGCGGAGCGATGCCTGTTCATAGAAATCCCAGATATTCATGGTCGCGTTATTTGTAGAAAGTGCATCGGCATCATCAATGTCAAACGCCCAATAGCAGGAATTGTCGCTAACTGAGGGAGCAATCACACGTCCCCAGAAATGCCAATCGTCCAATTCAATTGAGAAGTTATATTTTACCCATGCGTTACCATCATTTCCAATGCCGTTGGCAGAGCCGATGAAAGCACCGCCAGACGCTTCCTCGATCGTATAATCATCTACACCTTCGGCAGCGGTACCGATGTGGTCGGATGGTACTTCAAAAACCTCAAATTTGTCACCACTAATATCATCAAAGTTCTCCGCTTCCCAACTAATGTATTTTTGCGCGAACGCCGGGGAGACAATTAGGCTAAGAACTGTCAATAGAATGATAACTCGCATTACCAACCTCCTTAAAAATTAGATTGAAAGTATTATATCAGAAAAAAACAGAAAAGTGTACACTTTTTTTCGAGTCTCTCAATTGTGTTTTCCGATTCTCATAGGACTTACGCATGCACCTCTTTTTCTACCACAAACTTCCCAGTTTTGCGGCGTACTTGAAGAAACGCCCCAGCAAAAACCCCAGATGCGAAGTGCATCGTGATATAAAAACGCTGGATTTTCCAAAAAATTTCACCGAACAGAACGATTTACATCCCAAATTGCGTAAGTCCTATCTCATCTACATCAACGCGTCTTCAACTTCTTCAGGGAGTTCAACTGTGCTTGGATCAACATCAATCGGATATTCAGTGCCATAAGCTTCGACCAGATCGTCAAAGACGACGTTATCTACACGCTCAAGGTCGTCGCCGGGGTAGACAAGCCATACGCCGTAGCAACCGTCGCAACTGACGAGGTCCACGTCGTCTTGTTCAATCGGAAACTGCGTCAACGGATTGTTACAATCAGGACAAGGTAACATATAGGTTTCTCCTTTTTAGAAAAATAAACGTCTCAGACCCAGGCCCGGTAGGTTCGGTTTGATGAAGATTAATTTATTAATAAGGATTGTATCCTCGCTATAGTACCAGTCAGTGAGGACTTGCACACCGTCCAATTGTAGTTACGCTGCCGCCTACGGTACCTGTGGTGGTAATTAGAGGAACGATTCGAGTATGCCATCAAAAGCACCCCCTGAAAAAATGAGCTACAAATACTATCAGAAAACATAGCACATAATAATGTAGTGGGTTCCTGAAATCAGACCTTTTAATTCGCAAGAATTGCATATAAGGAATCCCTCGATTCCTCGCCTATATCAGCCAGCGGCGGGTGCGAACGTGTCCGGATTTTCCGCCGCCGCGTCGTAATCGTCAATCAATTTAGTGATTACAGGGTTATCCCCACAGAGCGGGCAATTCTCATCTCTATTAATTTTCATTTCGCGATATGTCATGCTGAGTGCATCATAGAGGATGAGCCTACCGATAAGCGGTTCACCGATACCGATAATGTATTTAATTGCTTCGGTCGCCATCATAACACCAATTACGCCTGGGAGCACGCCCAGGACACCGGCCTCACTTCAGCTCGGCACCATACCCGGTGGCGGGGGTGTCGGATACATGCATCGGTAGCAAGGTCCTTCATGCGGTTTAAAGAGCGTGACCTGTCCCTCAAATTGGAAGATACTACCGTGAACGACCGGTTTATTCAGTAGCACAGCGGCATCGTTGACGAGGTAGCGGGTCGCGAAGTTATCACACCCGTCAACGATCAGATCGTATTCGGAGAAAATTTCCTCAACGTTGTCGGCTGTCAGTCGGAGGTTATACGGTGTGATATCGATGTCTGGATTTAGCGACTTAATCGTTGTCGTTGCGGATTGAACTTTTGGCGTACCGACCGCTTCCGTACGGTGGAGTATCTGACGTTGTAGATTGCTTAACTCAACGACATCAGAATCGATAATACCGAGGTGTCCGACACCTGCAGCACCGAGATAGACACCTGCGGGTGAACCTAACCCACCAGCACCGACCATTAAGACTTTAGCATTAAGCAGTTTTGCTTGTCCCTGCTCGCCGACTTCAGTCAGCATAAAATGTCTGCTATAACGATCAAGTTGCTCATGGCTCATCGGTTTATCTTGTTCGGTGGGGTAGCCTGCAGCCGACCAATCGCGATATCCACCTGCAAGGGACACGGTATCGGTGTATCCCATTTCACGGAGCGATTTCGCAGCGAGGAGTGATCGGAGCCCTGCTGCACAATAGACGACAATTTTTTGGTTCCGGTCAGGGATGTAATTTTCAACGGAAAATTCGAGCATTCCGCGTGTAACGTGGACAGCGTTCGGGATATAACCGGCGCGATATTCGTCTTCATCACGTACATCAAGCAGTACAAAATCGCTATCTTCTTCCTGTTCGGTTTTCACATCGGCAACAGTTACTTCTGGTATTTCTGTTTTGGCTTCCTCAACGATTTCTCTATAGGATTTCATAAAATTTTTCTCCTGCCGAGAAGGAATATGAAGATCAAGTGTTCACATTCTGATTCTACAAATTTCAGTCTTTTGCGATTGCACAATTATATCATATATTGAATTTGTTGTCAATGTTGTTTTTGGTATTTACCATGAACATTTGACAAGCAGACGATAGACGTGCTAAAATCAAAATGGGAACGCGAAATATTCCAACAAATTGATAAAGCAGTGTCATCTAACCGCTCAAACACATCCTTACGGAACTAAGGAGTCATTTTCATGTTCAATGCAAACCCTTTTCAGCAACCCGGACAGTGGTATCGAGGGAATACACATAGCCATAGCACGGAATCCGACGGTCAACTTTCCATAGCGGATCGCTTCGCAGCATACCGTGAAGCAGGATACGATTTCCTTGTGCTGACAGATCATCGTAAAGTTAACGATGTGAGTGCTTACAGTAAGTCAGACTTTCTGGCGATATCAGGAAGCGAAGTACATCCTGACAACCCCTATGGTGGCGCGATCCATCACTTTGTCGCGATTAATATTCATGAGACAATCAGTTGCGCAAAGATGCATCCAAACGCAGTGCTTGATGAGATTAAGGCGCAGGGTGGCGAAGCCGTTTTATGCCATCCGTATTGGTCCGGGCATACCATTACAGATTACCTGCCATTGCGGGGTTATTTCGCGATTGAGGTCTACAACGACGGTTGTATGGACATCGGCAAAGCGTTTTCCGAGCAAGCTTGGGACGATTTACTGGATAGAGGGGGACCGGTTCTCGGCATCGCTTCCGATGATTCACACGGCACCGAACACGATTGCTTCCACGGATGGATTGTGGTGAAAGCACAGGAATTGACGATTGAGAGTATCATGGAAGCACTTCGGACCGGCGCGTTCTATTCTACAATGGGCCCCGAAATCACGGATCTGACGTTGGCGGGTAAAGCGTTGACAGTCAAATGCTCACCGGCACAATCAATTGTTTTTAAAGCACAATGTAGTCTCGGGCAGCGAATTCTGCCGCCTAACGGCGAACTCTTGACAGAAGCGACTTACAACATTCCGACAGGTGTCAAGTATGTTCGGGTTGAAATAACTGACGAAACCGGCAAAAAAGCTTGGTCAAACCCTTTCTTTTTTTGAAGCACGTATCTTGAGGTATCCGCTCGCCTTTTCGTGAGTGTTGTATGTAACCCTCTGGGTCTTGGTGCCAATTAGGTGATAGTTCGACGAAAGTGTGATTTGAGGAGTTATTGACAAGCCAATTACAGATGTGTTAAAATAGTGGTGGTCGTGTAAGGATGTTCAATAGATTCATAAATGAGCATCCGCGAATAATTTGAATACATCATTACGAAGCAAGGAGCCAGCAATGTTCAACGCAAATCCTTTTCAGCAACCCGGACAGTGGTATCGAGGCAATACACACAGCCATAGCACCGAATCTGATGGACGACTTTCCATGTCGGATCGATTCGCTGCGTACCGTGAAGCAGGCTACGATTTCCTCGTTCTAACAGATCACCGCAAGGTTAACGATGTGAGTGCTTACAGTACACCAGATTTTTTGGCAATATCAGGGAGCGAAGTTCACCCGTCAAACCCGTATGGCGGCGCGACATATCATTTCGTGGCGATTAATATCCACGAGGCAATTAATTGTGCTAAGCTGCACCCGAACGCAGTGATTGACGAGATTAAAGCACAGGGCGGCGAGGCTGTTTTGTGTCATCCGTACTGGTGCGGACACACGATTACAGACTATCTGCCGCTGCGCGGTTACTTCGCTGTTGAAGTCTATAATGACACCTGTATGGGGATCGGTAAAGGTTTTTCAGAACAGGCGTGGGATGATCTGCTCGATAGAGGCGGACCCGTTCTTGGCATCGCCGCAGATGATGCACACGGCACCGAACACGACTGCTTCCACGGATGGATTATGGTGAAAGCAGAAGAACTGACGCTCGATAACATTATGGAAGCACTCCGAACTGGTGCGTTTTATTCTACACTCGGACCGGAAATTGTGGATATGGCCTTAGACGGCAAAGAATTAACCGTCAAATGCTCAGAAGCGCAATCAATCGTTTTCAAATCGGAATGTAGTCGCGGTCGGCGAATCCTACCGGCAGAAGGTGAACTCTTGACGGAGGCAACATACAGCGTTCCGAACGGTGCTAAATACGCTCGCGTTGAAATAACAGACGAAACCGGTAAGAAGGCCTGGTCAAATCCGTTCTTTTTTTAAGGTAGACAGCTTGTCATCTTTTCACAGGTGCGACGATGCAAAATATTTTGGTGTGCCAGACAGGCGGTTGGATCGGCGATATGGTGCTATTAACGCCTGCGTTGCGTGCCTTGAAACGTGCCTATCCCGAATCTAATTTGACACTCCTGTTACGACCGCTTGTAGCAAATTTGATGGAACCCCATCCTTATGTGGATACTTGCATCGTTGATACCAAAAACCGAGGGCGTTATCGGTCTCTCACGGAATTGATGCGTCGAATACGTAGGGCTGCGTTTGATGTTGCTGTTGTGTTACATCCTACCTCGTTCCGAAACGCGTTGCTACCCTTCCTCGCACGGGTACCGATGCGTGTGGGAACCAACGTCAACGGGCGTGGCATGCTGCTAACTGTGTCTCGCAAGGACGATACAAGTGTTCATGAGGTGTATCGGTATTTACGGGTACTCCAACTGCTTGATATTGATACAAGTTTGGATTCTCTGGAGTTTTGGCATACAGATACTGAACGGCGAATAATTCAAGACCTTCTGGATGCTGAAAATATCTCTTCGACCAATAGACTGATCGCTCTCAATTTAGGCACAACATGGCGTACAAAGCGGTGGGATATAGCAAATTTCGCTGCGGTTATCGAGCAAATTGCACACCTCGCACCGGATGTAAGAATTGTCCTAACGGGTTCATCTAATGAGTTGGCACTTGTGGAAGCATTGTCTCCTTCACTACCGATAATTAATCTTGTCGGCAAGACATCAATTTTGCAACTCGGTGCACTCTTAGAGAGATGTGAGGTGTGTTTGACTTGCGATAGCGGACCAATGCATATCGCCGCGGCAGTAGGTACACCGACAGTTGCCCTTTTCGGTCCGACGGACCCAGTTCGCCATAAACCTTACGGCACTGGACACACAGTTATTGAAGAGCATATCGAATGTCGTTCGTGCTACAAACGGACGTGCTATCGACAGGATGCACCGTACTTGTGCATGACGAAAATTGACACCGCTGAGGTCGTAAAAGCATTAGCGACCCAATTACATCAAAGGGCGCGTGTCGCCAGAACATTAAAATTAAAAAAGGAACACTGAATGAAAGATATCCGCGCATTAATATTCGATTTCGGCGGCACTTTAGATGGAAACGGTATCCACTGGTTGGAACGGGCGTATCATTTTATCAACGAGCGACACCCAGAAATCACGCGTGAAGCGTTCGACGAGGCGGATAGAGCGACGATAACAGAATTCGCACTCGGTGATTCTTCTCACGAATGGTCTTACCAAGATGGTTCAATGTTACCAATCGGTGTAGTCGCCTCTGAATATGCGGCGCGTTGTAATTTACGTGAGACGACCGAGGCCATTGCAGACGGAATTTACAAACGGTTAGGTTTAAGTGAGCAGATGAAAAATGAATATGTCGATTGGTTTTGCAAAGGTGCTGCTGAGCATCTGAAAAACAATCGGCGATGGCTCGAAACGCTTCACGGTACCTATCAACTCGCTGTTATTAGCAATAACTTCGGAAATACGAGCGGTTGGTGCGATGAATATCAACTCACGCCCCTGCTCGGGGCGGTTATAGATTCTACGGTTTTAGGGATAGCGAAGCCGGACACTCGCATTTTTGAAGCAGCGTTGTCGGAACTCGGTGTTTCCGCATCACATGCTATCTATGTTGGCGATAGTTACTCAGCTGATATGGTCGGCGGTAAGAATGCAGGGATGTGGACTGCATGGCTTGTGGGTCATCAAGGGAAGGTGTGTCCCGACTCGACAATGGTAGATGTCCAACTTTCACATCTGCACGAACTGACCGATTTTTTGGATTCGCCGTAGGGATTTTCGGAGTTAGTGGGCAGATACGCTGCTCTGCCCATCAGTTTGAGATCAAAACACATTGCAGTGTTCTGTCACGTTTGAAATGATGGGTAGAAAATATGTATTTTACGTATGGATTTTCATATCCACACGCCTCTTGTTGTAGGAGTGAGCTGTGCTCTCGATCTTTAGGACCCATCAAATTTTGTGTGACAAAACAGTAGATTGTTAAATCTCTCGGTGAAGCCCAATGACTTTACCGAGTATCATCACATCATTGATATTAAAGAGAGTCGGTTCAATAGTTGGATTTTCGGGTTGCAGCCGGACCTGTCCATTGTCAATAAAGAAGCGTTTCACGGTCGCTTCATCGTCCACTAATGCGACGACAATGTCGCCCGGGTCGGCATTTGCCTGCCTTCTGACAATGACAAAATCACCTTCAAGGATGCCGGCACCGATCATGCTGGATCCAACGATACGCAAAGCAAAACATTCGTGGTTGTTTACCATGCGTGTTGGTATCGGGAGTGTCCCTTCAATGTTCTGTGATGCGAGCAGTGGTGCGCCTGCTGCCACACGCCCAAAGATCGGGATTTCAATAATATCGCGCTGTACATCTACTAACGCGGGGTTTGCATTCTGCCCTTCGAGCCATTTGCTGGTTTCGAGTTTCGGGTCGGCTTCCTTCAAGATGGAAATCGCCCGCGGTTTACCTTCTTCTCGATCAATATACTTCTTCTTCTCCAACGCGTTGAGGTGGTCGTGTGCCGCCTTTTCGGAAAATCCGAATTTACTACCAATCTCACGGATGGTTGGCGGATACCCCTCTTTAATACGCGACTGGATATAGTTAAATATCTCACGCTGTCTGGCTGTTAAAAGTTTTGCCATCGGTCATCACCTATAACATGGATTAGTTTATATGTATATATTATATTATATACAAGTTAAAAATGCAAGAAAAAATTGATAACGCATACAAGCAAGAACAACATCAAAAATTGAAACCGAATGCTGCTATTAGCGTCTTAATTAGGGGAATTTTGGAAAATGCACAAGTTTAATCTCTTTACACATTTCTTGGCTAAGCATCGTTCTACCGTTTTGCTTTGGATATACGGGGCAACGGTTTTATGCTTCGGATTTACAAACATCGGGTCTACTGAGGAGTCGCAGGACAAGGTGGTGCTTGATGCTGTCGTTAAGGATTTCACACGCAAGGATGTCGCCGGTACGTCCCATACCTTGTATGTGTTGAGCAAGGAGAAAACGGCTACAGTTGTCCTATTCCTTGCAACGCAATGTCCGGTAGCGACTGACTATGTGGAACGGATCGCCGCCCTTGCTAAAACTTATGATGCCAAGAACGTACAGTTTATCGGTATTAATTCAAACAAACAGGAAACGGTCTCGGAAATTTTGGAATACAATAAGAAGCACGGTTTTGAATTTCCAGTCCTGAAAGATCCTGAGAACAAAATCGCGGACTATTTCGGTGCCAGAAGAACGCCGGAAGTCTTTCTCCTTGATGCGGAACATGTGCTGCGCTATGCCGGAGCGATTGACGACAGCCCCCAAGAACCAACCAAAAACTATCTCCAAGACGCTCTGGACCTGGTAATTGCTGGAAAAGATATTCCAAAAGCCTCTAAAAAAACAAGAGCCATCGGTTGTACGATTAAACGTGTGCGGAAAACACAGGTCAACAGAACACCATGACCCGTTCTATTGAAATTTGGATTTCTCACAGAGGAGACAAAAGACAAAATGCGCCAATTCTTATATCATTCATCTCAAGCAATGCTAACCCTTTTTTGGGTTGTGTGCATCCTTGTGTCAATAGCGATTTTTGGCGGTATCGGATTTGCATGCGGTATGTTAGTTGGATGTTGGGAAGACGTAAGCACTATCAAGTTTGACGATTTGGAATATGATGCTATTGATACATGGCAGCAGCATCTGGAGGTCTACTCTTCGGTTTGCGAGGTACAAGAAGCAGATAAAGTGGCTTTTTTGCTCAATAAATTGGAACGTTTAAAATATAAAAAGGTCTCGGAAATCGTTCCAAGGTTGAGCCAACCGGGTGAGTACGCTGAAGCATTAGATTCAGGAAAGAAAAACGGGACTGTTCGTATCCATTTACGGGACTTTAAATACCCGCATCTTGACGTGAAGGCAGGACACGTCAAGATTTCAGTTAATGACGGTGAGATTATAGCCATTCGTGGTGAAGACAATTCTGTCCGCCAGAACTTTTATCTTGAGCCGGAAAAGTTAGCGGACATCGCTGATCAGGAAGAGGGTACGACGCGGCGTTTAATTCCGTTACTCCAAATGCCACGTAGGTTAATGGGCGCGTTTATTGCGATTGAAGATCGGCGATTTTATAGTCATTGGGGCGTTGATATTATTCGTCTCACCGGAGCAGTTAAAAATAGAGTATTACATGGTATCCGCTTAGCGGGAACGAGTACATTGACACAGCAGTTAGCCCGAAATATCTATATGTTTGAGCAACGGTCAAAAAGGGATTATGTCAGGAAAGCCAGAGAGATACTCCTCGCGGTGAGAATTGAGAAGGCGTTCTCTAAAGATGAGATTTTAGAACGCTACCTGAACCATGTCAACTTGGGTAGATCAAAGTTTGGTGGTAAGTCCCTTTATGGTGTTCAACAAGCAGCACTTGGTTACTTCGGTAAGGAGGTGTCCGAGCTGAGTAATCATGAGTGCGCGCTGCTTGCTGCGCTTCCGAAAGGTCCAAGCGATTACTCGCCGTTCTCGAACCCGGAAGCAGCAAAGAGACGGCGTGACCTTGTACTTACCAAGATGTTAGAGGAGTTCTATATTTCAAGCGAATCCGAATGGCTTGATGGTGTTAACGCGCCTCTGCTACCAGTAAATTTGCCCGGAACCGGTATGAAAACGGAACAGAAGGCAGCCGGGCATTTTCTGCAATACGTCCACGAAGAACTGGCTCGTCTGCCGGAACTTAAAGAAAAGTTATACAGTGGTGGGTTGAAGGTTTACACAACTATCGACATGTCTATGCAGACTGTTGCTGAAAAAGCGGTCGCCGAGCATCTGCGTTATATGGATAAAACGTACGGTGGAAGTCGTCTACCGAATTACGATACAGTTAAACAAAACCCGGACAGTCGGAGCAATTATTTACAAGCGGCACTCATCGCGTTTGAACCGAAGACGGGATACATCAAAGCAATGGTAGGCGGTAGGGATTATTATATCGGCGGCGGACATTTCAATTTTTATAATCGTGCTGTCGGTTCTGCGATACGACAACCCGGTTCCGCTTTTAAACCGATTGTCTTCGCTGCACTATTGGAAGAACCTTCAATTATAACACCCGCAACGGTTATTATGGACGAAGCGTGGGGGATCGTCCCTGGTCCGGGCCAGTGGTGGGCACCGAGTAACTATACTAAAGGAAGGTTTTACGGACATGTCAATGTACGAGACGTTCTCACAAGTTCTATTAACGTCCCGACAGCGAGAGCCGTCTGGGAGACACCTGTAGCTGAAAATGGGATACGGGAAGGTATAAATCGCACCGTTGATTTGGCGAAAAGGATGGGCATTGAAAGTCCGCTTGATCCGAAACCCGCGCTCGCTTTAGGTGCATCGGATATGACAGTCCTTGAATTAACCTCTGCGTATGCGCTCTTCGCAAACGGCGGAGTGCGTACAGAGCCGAAACACATTCTATATGTTCTCGATGCCGATGGGGAGGTCGTCTACCCTTCACCTGATGACACATCGATTGCAGGCACGCCTGTGTTGGATGCAAGGGTCGCGTATCAGATTACCTCGTGTTTGGAAAATGTGATTCTGCATGGGACTGGTAGGCGCGCGGTAAATATGGGACTCACTCGACCCGCCGCTGGGAAAACAGGAACGACTAACGATTATGTAGATGCTTGGTTCGTCGGCTATACCGCCGACCTGATTGTCGGTGTTTGGGTCGGATTTGATAAAAGGAAGCCTAAGTACCTGAACTACAATCAACAAGGGGCTTGGGCAGCATTACCGATCTGGGCAGAATTCATGATTGATGCAGGGCGCGGTCCTGAAAAAGAGTTCGCTATTCCTGATGGAATTGTGTTTCGGGAAATTGACAAAAAGAGTGGTCTTCTCAAGAGGGTTGGTAAATGTCCAGAGGAAAATATTAGTAACGAACCTTTTATTGAAGGACAGGAGCCGAACCAACTCTGTAATATCCATAGATAGCGAAGTTGTCAGTAAGAAACTCTCTTTTCCTTGTTGACGCTTTTTTACGGAAGATCGCGAGCACAGTTTGCTCCCAGAAAAAAAGATATACACATACAAAGTAAACATGTAAAACCAAATACCCCTGTAAAGTACCGGTATCCTTCTACACATTTTCGGTGAAATGTGGTATACTAATTCATAGGTTATTCCGCATACCAGACAAATTTCCTGTAGTCTTGATGTCCATCCATTTCCGAAAGACCCCGAAAGTCTGAGAAGGAGCAAAGATCCGAAATGCAAGAGAACTGGGAGTTGCTAACAAAGATTGATGCAATAGAAGATGATATAGATGATCTCCACGAATTGAATGATCCTCAATTTGAGTTGATTTCAGATTTCTCACCGCAAGGCGACCAACCGCAAGCGATTGATCAACTGACAAAAGGTCTTCGACGCGGCGATAAGGCGCAGACTCTCCTCGGTGTGACCGGTTCAGGAAAAACCTACACGATGGCAAATGTGATTCAGGATGTCCAGCTGCCTACGTTGGTTATCTCGCCGAATAAGACCCTCGCCGCGCAGCTTTATAACGAATTCCGCACTTTTTTCCCAAACAACGCCGTTCACTATTTCGTCAGCGATTACGAGTACTACCAACCAGAGGCATACATTCCCTCTACGGATACCTTCATTGAGAAAGATGTCCGCATTAACGAAGAGATCACACGGATGCGGCTCGCCTCAACTGCGTCTTTAATAGCGCGTCGCGATGTAATCGTCGTTGCGAGTGTCTCTTGTCTTTATGGCCTCGGATCACCGGATGAATTTGAAAAGCAGCGCGTTCAGATAGAAGTCGGGCAGATCATCAGACGCGACGCGCTCCTTCGCGCTTTGGTCGATATTCAATACACACGGAACGATATCGAGTTCTGGCAAGGTGTATTCCGCGTGCGAGGTGATGTTGTTGAAGTGTTCCCCGCCTATAGCGAAAATGCCTACCGCATTGAGTTGTTCGGTGACGAGATTGACCGCATTAGCGAAATTGATACGACCACTGGCGAGATATTGGGACAAAGAGACGCACTTGAGATCTACCCAGCTAAACACTTCATGACAGATGCGGAAATTTTCGATCAGGCACTGATTAATATTGAACTTGAACTCCAAGACAGGATATTGACTTTTGAAAAAGAGAACAAATTATTAGAGGCACAACGGATTGAGCAACGCACCCGCTTTGATCTGGAGATGTTGCGCGAGGTCGGCTACTGCTCCGGTATTGAAAACTATTCACGGCACCTCACAGGATTGAAACCTGGGGATCCGCCGTATTGCCTTATGCATTACTTCTCTGAAGATTTTCTGCTCTTTATCGACGAATCCCACGTTACGATTCCGCAGCTGCGCGGTATGTATCGTGGCGACCGTTCCCGAAAAGAGACGCTTGTGAAGTATGGATTCCGTCTTCCATCGGCACTTGATAATCGTCCGCTGCGTTTCGACGAGGTAGAATCAATCGTCAACCAAGTCGTCTTTGTCTCTGCAACACCCGGCCCTTACGAAATGGACAACAGTTCACAAATTGTTGAGCAAATCATCCGTCCAACAGGTCTGATTGATCCGCAAATCACTGTCCATCCCGTGCGCGGACAGATAGACCATCTTATCGGTCAGATTAAAGAGCGTGTCAAGCGTAAACAGCGTGTCCTTGTTACAACGCTCACCAAGCGGATGGCAGAAGACTTAACCGAGTATTTTACCGAAGCCGGTATCCGTGCTGACTATATGCATTCTGAAATTGATGTGTTCGACAGGGCGCGCATCCTACGCCAACTCCGAGAAGGTGTTTTCGATGTATTGGTAGGCATCAATCTGCTTCGGGAGGGACTCGACTTACCGGAGGTCTCTCTGGTCGCAATCCTTGATGCTGATCGCCCCGGTTTTCTGCGCTCTGTTAGATCACTCGTACAGACGGCTGGACGTGCCGCTCGGAATGTTGATGGCGAAGTTATTTTGTACGGGGACAACGTTACAGAAGCTATGGATAAGGCGATTAGCGAAACACAACGCCGACGCGATATTCAACTACAATATAATACCGACCACGACATTACGCCTGCAACGATTGAAAAGGCGATCCAAGAACTGATCGCTGAATCAGAGACTGTGTACGAGGCAAAACAGGCTGGACAGCCCCCCGCCGTTATTGAAGATATGGAACCGCAAGATATCGAGGCACTCATTACAGACTTAACACGACAGATGCGGAAAGCGGCACTTGAACTCGATTATGAGGAAGCCGCTGCGCTTCGCGACCGCATCGCTGAACTGAAGGAGCAATCTGCTGGAGGATCAAGTTGATCTCACACGCAATTTAATGCTTGCGTTTCACGGCGCAATCTGCTAAAATGCAATAACTTGTTCCAATTTCAAAAACCTACAACTTCGATTCTCGGAGGATTAATAATTTTGGTAATTCCGTATTAAAATACTAATCTTCTTGAGGAATAGAGAAAGGACATTACAATGTTTGTTTGTGTAGCTTGTGGCTATTTGTGGAAAGAAGCGGCTAGCCCACCAGAAGAGTGTCCAGCCTGCACTGCTCCAAAAGAGAAATATATTCCTTACGATGACCGAGCGGAACGGTGGGTAAAACGCGCAGTGGCAGCCCATGTCATGTATCCAGACGAAGAAGGCGCAGACCTCCGGGCAGAGAATTCTGCGCTTTCATCACACATTAGATTTGCCCTCGTCGGGTTACTGGGGGATATTGACAAAGAATAGAAGGCACAGAAAGCCTCGGTTTTGCGACCGGGGCTTTTTTTAATTTTTCTTAACGTGAGTTTGATAATTATAGTAGATTTTGGAATTAATTATACACTTCTTCCTTACCAGAGCAGCGTTCGTAGTAGGGCAATTCATTGCCCGTCTCTTCAAAACATGTGTAAATAATTACGGGATCCACTATAAACATGGGTTGAAAAATAAATAGGAGTTTCTTATGAAACCCATAGTATTTCTGAGTCTGATGTTCTTGATAGTTTCAATGTTTCTATATGTATCCAGCACGACTGCTGAAAATGAACCCTACACGCAGTGGCGTTTACCCGAAGGTGCCAAAGCGAGGCTTGGCAAAGGCGGGATAAATGATATAACGTGCACACAGGATGGAGCGTTGTTTGCTGTGGCGAGTCAGATCGGTATATGGGTTTATGATGTAGAGACAAGCGAAGAGCTCGCCCTACTCACTGGCCATACGGGGCGTATCAATAGTATATCGTTCAGTCCGGATGGACGCACCCTCGCAAGTGGGAGTCATGATAACACCGTGCGTTTATGGGATATGGATACATGGACGGAAATAGGGACACTTGAAGGACATACCGATGCTGTCAATAGTGTATCGTTCAGTCCAGATGGACGCACCCTCGCAAGTATGGGTGATGATAACACCCTACGTCTATGGGATGTGGATTCACAGACGCAAATATACACACTTGCGGGATATACCGGGTCGGTAGAGAGTGTATCGTTCAGTCCAGATGGTCAGACAATCGCAAGTGGCGGTAATGACGACATTGTGCGTCTGTGGGATGTTGCTACACGGACAAAAATAGGCAGACTTGAAGGGCATACCGGATACGTCAGTAGTGTATCATTTAGTCCGGATGGCAAAACAATCGCAAGTGGGAGTCATGACAACACCGTGCGTTTATGGGATGTTGCTACGCAAACAGAAATAGGTGTACTCGAGGGACATACCGGTTGGGTTAAAAGTGTATCGTTCAGTCCAGATGGACACACCCTCGCAAGTGGCGGTAATAAATACAGCGATGGGCGTTTGTGGTACGGTGGTGACGTGCGTTTGTGGAATATTGATACGCTGACAGGAGTAGTTATAATTGAAAGGACTATCTCCGATGTCACGGGAGTATCGTTCAGTCCCGATGGTCAGACAATCGCATATATGGATCGGTTGGGTATCTTCACCGATGTGGAATTCTGGGATGTAAATACGCAGACGAGAACAAACGTATCTACCGTCGAACCCGAACATATATGGGGGGATGTCTTGTGGGTTGTTGCTGCGGAAATTAAAAAACATGGTCGGAATATTTATGGTCTGCATATTTTCTATACCATACTTGAGGATCATACCGAGACTGTCAGGAGTGTATCGTTCAGTCCAGATGGCAAAACAATCGCAAGTGGGGGTCAGGGTTGGGGTTGGAGTAACGAACTCTTTTTGTGGGATGTGGATACGCTGACAGAAATAGGTCCACTTCAAGGAGGGCATACCTCTTATGTCAATAGTGTATCGTTCAGTTCGGATGGACGCACCCTCGCAAGTGGAAGTATTGACAACACCGTGCGGTTGTGGGATGTGGATACGCAAACGACGAAAATAGGCATACGTAATATATGGGATCTTAATAGTGTTGTTTTCAGTCCGGATGGCAAAACAATCGCAAGTGCCAGTGGGAGTGATTTTTATAATAGCATTGTGAGTCTATGGGATGTTGCTACGCTGACAGAAATAGACAGACATTGGGAACATATCGGGGCTGTCAATAGTGTATCGTTCAGCCCAGATGGACGCACCCTCGCAAGTGCGGGGAGTGTTGACGGCACTGTACGTCTGTGGGATGTGGATACATGGACAGAAATCGCTATACTTCGCGGACATACCGGTTGGGTCAATAGCGTAGCGTTCAGTCCCGATGGCAAAACAATCGTAAGTGGGAGTAATGACCGCACTGTACGTCTGTGGGATGTTAATACACAGACAGAAATAAGCACACTTGACGGACATACCGCTGCTGTCAATAGTGTAGCGTTCAGTCCCGATGGACACATCCTCACAAGTGGGAGTCATGACAACACCGTGCGGTTGTGGGATACACGGGCAGAAATCGGCAGACTTGAGGGGCATACTGCCGCTGTCAATAGTGTTGTTTTCAGTCCGGATGGACGCACCCTCGCAAGTGGGAGTGATGACGGCACGGTGTTGTTGTGGGACATCGCATCAGTTGAAGCGACTTCGCTGCTTCTCGGTGGCTTTCTCACAGCAAAGATAGACCCCGGCAATGATGTGGATTACTTCAGTGTTCAAGTAGAGACGTATGGTCAACTCACGCTTTGGACGACAACGACAGGTACCCTGGATACGATTGGCACACTGCAAGATAGTGAAGGTGTCACATTAGCAACGAATGCCGATAAAACCGTGGAGGCAGAATTAAATTTCAGAATAGAACAGGATGTGTACCCGGGGACATATTACATCAAAGTCCAAAGTTATGCGCAAATGACTGGCGACTATACCATTTACGCAGCGTTTACGCCTGCGAAGGATGTCAACGGCGATGGTGTCGTGGATGTGATGGATTTAGTATTAGTTGCCGAAAACTTTGGGAGCTCCGGATGCAACCCTTGCCCAGGGGATGTCAACGGCGACGGTGAAGTAAACCGTGAGGACATCATCGCAGTTTTAGACGCACTTGAGGCGGCAGCCGCAGCACCTACTGCTGTGTCCACAACCGAAAGTCTCCAACGATGGATTGATCGCGCCAAACAACTCAACCGGACAGATGCACGTTTTCAAAAAGGAATTGCTGTACTTCAAAATTTCCTAACGACGCTGAGAGGGACGGAGACGGTGCCGAAAACAACGGCACTCTTGGCAAACTATCCAAACCCGTTCAATCCTGAGACATGGATACCTTATCAGTTAGCAAAAGAAGCAGATGTTACACTGCGTATCTATGCGATAGATGGCACATTGGTGCGAACATTGGCACTTGGGCATCAACCTGCGGGTATGTATCAGAACCGCAGTCGTGCAGCGTTCTGGAATGGTAGAAATGCTATCGGTGAACCTGTGGCAAGTGGCCTGTATTTCTATACGCTCACCGCAGGCGATTTCACCGCCACACGCAAGCTATTGATACGCAAATAGTATCAAATGACCTTATAATCGCTGGAGTGCTGATGTTTATTAGCTTCCTATCCATCGTTGATGAGGGGGTTGAGTTGGGTTCGCTGGCATCTTTTTCTGTATCTGTAGGAGCGAGTTCTACTCGCGATACCTGATTTATGCCCGAAAACTCGCGAGCACAGCTCGCTCCTACAAAAAACACACCACACCGTTCGGTGCCAAGAAGTCTTTTTGCTCCAGCGGAGCAATATATCTATAGAAAAACGGACTGAAGCGACCGCACTCCAGCGGAGTGCTATGTAAACACATCTAATGATACAAATTATAAGTAATACCATTTCTAATTGAAAGTGTCTCTTTTTTGTAGCACAAACCTTTAGTTTGTGTCCTGAAAATAACGACCATAATAACCCCCTAATGAGACAATAATTTATAGAAATGGTATAATAACCCAACTTGATAATTACGGAGGAACAGCGCAATGCGTGAAACTCTGGTGAAAAAGAAAATATTACTCCTTTGGACGATTGCTCTTTTCTTAATGAGCCTATTTTCAGGGCAGGCGATTGCAGAAAGGGAAACGACGACATATCACTGGGCAATAGATGAAGTCCCTTCAGGGCAAGAGACAGTCTTTGTTCCCCAACCGATAGAGGTGGAAATCGAAGATACTGGCATAAAAACGTCTATATCAGATAGTGCGAGTGCCATATTAGCAGAGAGATTCAGAGTGTATTTATCGCCACAATGGGATGCTGATAAAGCATATCTGCTTCTACAGGCATTACAAGATATGACGCAAGGGTATTTGGGTAGTCTTTCATCTCAGAGGAACCCCAGTTATTGGATATTAAGTGATGCACACGTGGCACAAGACATTGACCTGGGTCCCGATGTGGAAGTCGAATACGGGAGTCTTCGGATGATAACAATTGCATCAGAGGCGTTCACTTATGCACAGCCGTTTGTCGCCAAAATAGATGGCATTCAAGGACGATATTTTTCCAAGCGACTTTGGCGAGCCGTTCTCAGATTTGCTACATACATACCAGGAATGGGAATCCAACACAATGAGATAGACCGCCTGCTGCAGGAAAACTATGGTGTTACGGTGCATGTTCCCGACTATGAAGCTTTAACAGGCGAACCTGCCGATAAGTTTGACAAATTTACCTATGAAGAAATCATAGGTATTATGGTTATGTTTGAAGAATACCCATCCGGCATGCATGTAACACAAGGATTGGAATATCTTATCAGACGGGCACCCGATCCATTTGTTGAATACGCCGCACGCGCGAATACGGGTGCAGGCTATATTGAGTTTACCGACGAAGCTTTTATAGATGGGGTTACACACGACACACAACGGATCATTCTCCATGAAAAAGCACATTTCTTGTGGAGTTATCTATTTGAGGAACAACTTAAGGCAGACTGGATAGAACTCGGCGGGTGGTATTATGAAGATGGGAGGTGGCTGACAACCAATCAGACCGAGTTTGTATCCGACTACGCACATGGCGTAAATCCAAATGAAGATATGGCGGAAAGTATCGCTTACTATATCGTTGCCCCGGATAAACTCAGGTCCAGATCGCCTGCCAAGTATGCGTTCATACAGAACAGAATTATGCACGGCACCCGCTATATTTCGCAAATACGCGAAGACCTCACTTTTGTTGTCTATAACTTATATCCAGATTATGTCTACCCCGGTGAAGTCATACGGGTGGATGTGACAGTGGCAGGTGAACCAGAAGGCCCTAAACGGGTTGAGATTGAAATCGAAACCCATACAGAAAACGAATTGGATTATTCAACATGGGGGCGTGTGTTCTTCAGATTGTTAAATGGGAATAGTAATCGTCAAAGTAGCTTCTATGTTGATTTAGGTGCAGAGGGAAATATATTGCGCGGAAAGACGACTGTGCAAGCGTATGAAGCTAAAGGGTATTACACACTCACACAGGTGTCAACATTCGATGCGAATAGACTCACAAGATACAATTCGGGTGCCTTCGGCTTGCAAATCTATATCAATAACACATACGAAGACTTATACCCGCCCCAATATGTGCCGAATTCCGCAAATTTGTCAGTATCAGACGCATACACCGATAAAAACGAGCATTACTACACTGTAACTGCAACGTGGCAAGTCAAAGAGGATAGACAACTCAGCGGGAATACCTATATGTCCGCAGAAGGCGGAGATGCCTACTACCTAAGTAGTAGCTCTGCTGGTAGCACGGCGTATGCTTCTCCAGTCAGTCGAGAGGGTGATATTTGGACATTGAAAGCTACTTTTGTCTTCCCACATTATATGCCCGGAGGGGTGTATGAATTAAAAAGACTCTACTTTAGCGATGCTGTAAATCGTGAGAGTGCTTGGTTACCTAAGATTGATGATCAGGTACCAAAGGTAACAATAGAAACGAAGCACCCGGATACCGCGCCACCTACACTCGATGTTAACAAGATCACTGTTGATGCCGAACCCGCAAATCCTGAAGATCCCAATGGTCAGACGTTCGTCACTGTCGAGTATTATGTGAAAGACGATATTAGTGGGTTTGAAAAAGGGTCTATTCGTATCAGAGACCCGTTGGGGAGTGAACGAGGCTATCCTATTGCGGGACCCTATACTTATAGTCGTACACGTTATAGTCCTACAAAGGAAATCTATTTTCAAGATGACCCAGATGTTTTTCGGGAATATACTGCATCTATTGTATTACCGGAAGGTAGTGCTCCCGGTATTTGGGGGATTATCGGAATATCAGTTACTGATAAAGCAAAGAATACCATTTACCATGATTTTACCGAAATCACGCGCTTTGAAGTAACCGAAATACAAGCAGCACCCACCCTCCAAGTCACCTTACCCGACAAAAACGCCCTGCTGGCGAACTATCCAAACCCATTCAACCCAGAGACGTGGATCCCATATCAGTTGTCAGCGGCTGCAGATGTTACGGTGTCCATCTATTCAGTGGCGGGGAAGTTGGTACGAACATTAACGTTAGGGCATCAGGCTGCTGGGCTCTACCAGAACCGTAGCCGTGCAGTATATTGGGATGGCAGAAATCAACTCGGTGAACCTGTAGCAAGTGGTGTCTATTTCTATACGCTCAAAGCGGGTGATTTTTCTGCGACGCGTAAAATGTTGATACGCAAGTAAACCGTTTCTCTTATAAGGCACTATTGTTCAAACTGGGCATCGAAGATAAATGTTGATTGAAACGGCAAAAAGTGATAGAATTTCTGATAGAAGTGAATATTCTTTCAAAGTTATAGTTTTTTTCATCTATAACTTTAGGATACGCGCCCTATTTCGCCGACCCTATTTTGGCGATGCTATTAGTTTGTGATATAAACAAAAAACAGAAAAGCAGCGGCACTGGTCAACAGAGCAGATAGCCGCGATAAGGAACAGATAAATGAAAAAGATACGTTATTTGCTGATTCTATTTCTCGTTGCTTTGCACGGGATAGCGTCGGCACAAAACCTTGCAGACCGGGTGGTAGAACATACTTACCCCAACGGTCTGAAATTGTTGATGATCAAGCGCGATACTTCGCCGACGATTGCACCCTACATCCTCTTTAAAGCAGGATCCGTAGATGAATCAGACGATACACGCGGTATCGCTCACATGCTGGAACACATGCTGTTTAAAGGCACGAAAACGATTGGTACAAAAGATTATGACAAAGAAAAGGTTGTGCTTGCTGAAATTGATCGAATCGGCGACGCACTTGACATGGAACGTGCGAAAGGTTCGAGGGCAGATGCTGATAAAATAGCCGAGTTAGAAGCCGCACTCAAGGCGCAACAGGAACTTGCGAAGGAGTGGATCGTTACCGGTGAATATACTGAAATCTATACACAACACGGTAGTACAGGATTCAATGCCGGGACATCTGTTGACTACACGATTTATACAGTGGAGTTGCCGTCTAACAAATTAGAGTTGTGGGCGATGCTTGAATCGGATCGCCTCAAGAATGCTGTTCTGCGCGAATTTTATGTAGAACGCGATGCAGTGAAAGAGGAACGCCGGATGCGGGTTGACACGCAACCCGGTGGCAAACTCTATGAACAATTTATCGCCGCCGCATTTACTGCACATCCTTATGGCATGCCGATTATAGGCTGGCCCTCGGATATCGCGATGCTTAATCGTCGCAAAGCGGAAGAATTTTTCAAGGTCCACTACGCCCCAAATAACTCCGTCATGGTGATTGTCGGGAACATTAACATAGACGATACCATTGCGCTTATTGAGAAATACTTCGGTGATATGCAGGCACAACCGCTTCCAAGCGAAGTGACGACCATCGAACCTTCACAGGAAGGCGAACGTCGCATTGAAGTCGAATTTGATGCCGAACCACAACTGATGATCGGCTACCATAAACCGACGATCCCACATTTTGATGATTACGTCCTTGATATGATTAGCGCGATCCTTTCGGACGGACGCACCTCTCGGTTTTACAAGAACATCGTTGAGGAAGGGATAGCCGTCTCTGCTAACTCGGTGAACGGGTATCCGGGAGCACGCTATAATAATCTATTTTTTATAACCGGGACACCACGCTCACCACACACAACGGTTGACGTTGAGGAAGCGATCTACACTGAACTGGAAAAACTCAAGACTGAACCTGTCGCGGAAAAAGAGTTTAAGCGTATCCTTAAACAGATTGATGCCGATTTCATCCGGAACCTGAGTTCCAATGCCGGGATGGCGCAGCAATTGGCTTTCTTTGAAGGGATCGCTGGCGATTGGCGCTATGTACTTGGCTGGCGCGAGAACATGTATAAAATTACACCAGAGGACATCATGAGAGTCGCGAAAACCTATTTTACAAAAAGTAACCGCACCGTCGGCACACTCATTAAGAAAGAGGATGCAGCCCCCACCGGTGATAAAGCGGAGGGTTATGAATAATGAATGGACGAATTTCTATAGGGCTTGCCATTACGACATTGATCGTTTGCCTCATCGTTTCGGGCATTCCCTCTACATTTGCGAAACCACACGAAGAACTTACCTTTGAGCCTATTACATTTAAACCACCAGTTCCAGAAAAGCGGACGCTTTCAAACGGGATGACGCTTTATTTGATTGAAGACCATGAGTTACCACTTTTCAATATCAACGGCTTGATTAAAACGGGTGATATCTATGATCCATTGGATAAAGTCGGGTTGGCAGCAATATTTTCGAGTGTGATGCGAACCGGTGGTACGGTGTCACGTGAGCCAGATGCGTTGAATGAGGAATTGGAATCCATGGCGGCTGCCGTTGAAGTCGGGATGTCTGCCGAATACGGAACAATTAACCTTTCAACGCTCGCAGAAGATACCGAAAAAGGTTTGGAAATTTTTGCCGATGTACTCAGGAACCCAGCCTTTCGTGAAGACAAATTGGAACTTCGCAAACAACAAGCGGTCGAAGGTATCCGCCGACGCAACGATAACCCGATTCAACTCGCATGGCGTAATTTCTCAGCACTGCTCTATGGAACAGGCCATCCGTTCGGTTGGTATTCCGAGATTGAGAGTATCGAAAGCATTACCGTCGATGACCTTAAAGCATTCCACGCGAAATATTATCATCCAAATAATATAATGCTCGCGATTACCGGCGATTTCGATACAGAGACCTTGATTTCGCAGCTCGAAAAAGTATTTGAAGGCTGGGAAGCCGCAGAGATTATGTTCCCAGACGTACCAACAGTCGATCCGACCCCAAAACCGTCTGTTAATTACATCTTCAAGGACCTCAATCAGACGACGATGTTAATCGGACATTTTGGTATCAAGCGCACCCCAGATTTCCCAGACTATTTCGCGCTCCGTGTGATGAACGATATCCTCGGAGAGGGTGGTTTTACTTCGCGTCTCATGAGGGAAGTCCGCGAGAAGCACGGTCTCGCCTACATGGTAGGCAGCATCATGCCAACAACTTACTACACGAATCCAGGGGAATGGTTCGCTTATTCGCAAACCCGTACGGACAAAACAGCAGAGGCGATTTCGCTCATTATTGATGTCGTCAAGGGACTCCGAGATACACCAGTGCCCGAAGCAGAACTCCAGCGCACCAAAGATTCGCTCATCAATTCGTTTGTTTTTGGTTTTGAGAGCAGCGCGCAAATCGCATTCCAGCAGATGATGCTCGCTTATCGTGACTTTAAACCTGATTTCCTCGAGACGTTTACTGCCAACATCGCTAAGGTAACAGCGGAAGACGTACAGGCAGTTGCGCAGAAGTATCTCCATCCAGATGCGCTGACGATTGTTACTGTCGGGAATAAAGAGAACTTCGATCGACCGCTTGATGAGTTCGGCGAAGTCAACGAAATTGAGATAAAGCAACCCGAACCGCCACCTGCGGAACCCATGCCTGAAGCAAGCGAAGCGGACATGGTGAAAGCCAAAGAAATCCTTGCTGCAGCAGTTGCAGCACACGGTGGACTTGAGAAGCTGCAGGCAGTGAAAAATATGGTCATCGAGGCACAAGCGTCGGCGAATTCACCGCAAGGACCGATGCAGATAGAGGGTACATCCTACTATGTTTTCCCCGATAAATTCAGACAGGATTTGAAGATGGCACAGGGTGAAATGGCTACGGTCTTTGATGGTTCCTCTGGATTCGTGATAACACCAATGGGAGTGCAACCGATACCACCACAGATAGCTGACTCTATTAAAGATGCGGTTTTCCGAGAAACTTCATGGTTACTTCCACGCTTGTCACAAAACGATATCCCGATTCAGTATGCTGGCACTGAAGACGTCGCCGGTAAACCCGCCTCAATTTTGTTGGTCCCTCAACCATCTGGTGAGATGCTGAAGCTCTTTGTGAGTGAGGAGAGGCACTATGTCGTGAAAATATCTTATCGCGATACCTCGCAAGGCGTTGCTGTTAACCGAGAGACGCTTATGGAAGATTACCGCGACGTTGATGGCATTAAAGTGCCGTATCATGTTGTGCAGAATGTGGAAGGTCAACTCTTCACTGAAAGCAGGGTAACGAGCGTCACACTGAACGCTGAACTCGATGACACACTGTTTCAGGAGCCAGAGTGAAAACGTTAGATTTACGCGTCCGCTACTTTCAGGATAGTACGCCGGCAGATGTACCGTGTCGTGAAACGGCGTTCATCCGACGTGAGTTTGAGATGCCGTTGCCCATTGATGAGACGGCGTTGGTCCTCGTCGATTTGTGGAACGTGCATTTCATCGAGAGCTGGATAGAACGCGCAGCACAGATAACAACTGATTGTGTAGTGCCTGTGATTGATGCCGCGCGGGAGGCAGGGATGACAATCGTCCATGCACCATCGCCACCGGTGGCAGAACAGTATCCGCAACTCAAACGGCACAAACCGCCTGAACCGTCAGCGTCTTCGGCGTGGCCGCCCTCCGATTTCCGAAGTCGTGAGGGTGACTACGCCGTCTATCGCGGGCCGCGCAGTCAACCGCCGGGGATTGGTATCCATTGGGACAAACTCGCGTCGCAACTCGCTGTCTCTCCTGCAATTGATGTACAAGAGGATGACTTTGTTATCGCTACGGGTCAGCAGTTGCATGAACTGCTTGAGGAACGGCGTATCCTACATCTAATTTTTGCCGGTTTCGCAACGAATTGGTGTGTATTGGGCAGGGATTACGGGATCCGATCTATGGCGCGATATGGTTACAACATCGTGCTACTCCGCGATGCTACAACAGGTGTCGAGTTTCCTGATACTTATGATAACTTGTTCACGACAGAGATCGCCATTCGGGAAGTAGAACAGCAATACGGTTTCAGCGCATCAAACGCCGATTTCTTTGCGGCGGTTAACGGACTTCCAGCATAAGATGTGTTTCGAGGATAGATTGCTTCAAGACCTGGTCTATTTTTATGAATGATCAACCTGTCCTTAACGTTACCTTTTTTTGTACGGATGCCGGACGTTTACCTGTTCAGCAATGGCTCAAGAATCTTAATAAGGCGGACAGAAAAATTATCGGAAGAGATATACATTTTGTTCAATTTGACTGGCCCTTGGGTATGCCTCTTGTGAGAAAAATAGAGACTTATTTATGGGAAGTTCGTAGTCAGCTCAGCAGTGGACGTATTTCAAGGGTATTATTCACTATCAGAGGTAATGAGATGGTCCTGCTGCACGGCTTCATCAAAAAATCTCAGAGAATATCACAAACAGATTTAAGCGTGGCACGGCATCGAAAAAATCTATGTCAAAGTAGGAGGATTGTAAATGAATAAGTATAGCGGTGGTAACTTTGATGATTTTCTCAAAGAGGAGGGTATCTTTGAGGAAGTAGTGGAATGTACACGAAAGCGGCTGCTGGCATCGCAAATTGAGGATCGCATTAACGCGATAAACCGAAGCGGAACCACATTTGCAGAAAAAATAAACGCAGATTTTGTCCAATTGAATCATTATCTGTTTGATCTGGACAATGCCATTATTACATCAGAGTTGTTAGATGCTCTTGCCCGTGAGGCAACAGAATTAACAATCGATCCTGTCCATTTAAATGGTTCTCTGTTTGATTTGGAAGAATTGTTAGATCGCTACTTTTCCGAAAGAGTGGCTGCCTGAAAGAGGAATCAACATGACCACAGAAACAAAAGGGATTTCCCACCGAGTTAGAAAATTTGCACATTCCGTTGAACTAACAACGGTCGGAAACAGTTCTGTCCGTTTTACTTTCCAAAATTGGTGCTAATCTGGTAAAATTGTTAGGGACCAAACTTTGTAAGTTGAATTTAGGTCAGCGGTAGATTGTTTCAAACCTTGGTTTATTTTTATCAGCAGAGATCCTGTCCTTAGCGTTGTCTTTTTTCGTACCGATGTGGGCCGGATGCCTGTACAGCAATGGCTTAAAAGTCTTGATGACGCGGATAGAAAGGCTATTGGAGAAGATATAAGACTTGTGCAATTTGGTTGGCCCTTAGGTATGCCTTTGGTGAGGAAGATGGAAACATATCTATGGGAAATTCGCAGTCGCCTCAGCAAGAGACGTATTGCCCGGATTCTTTTTACCGTTAGAGATAGTAAGATGATCCTTCTGCATGGTTTCATTAAGAAGTCTCAAAGGACTCCACAGAGGGATTTAAATTTGGCCCGCAATCGAAATAAATTATGGCAAAGTGAGGGATCTTAGTATGAATAAGTATGAAGGGGACAGATTTGATAATTTTCTTGCAGAGGAGGGAATTCTTGAGGAAGTAACAGAACGCGCGCTAAAAAGATTATTAGCACTGGAAATCGAGAATATGGTGAGCACAGCAAGTGTAAGCAGAACAAGTGCGGTTGAGGCAATGAATACGGATCTTGTCCAATTAAATCATTATCTGTTTGATACAGAAAATACCATTATTACATCAGAGTTGTTAGATGCTCTTGCCCGTGAGGCAACAGAATTAACAATCAATCCTGTCCATTTAAATGGTTCCCTGTTTGATTTGGAAGAATTGTTAGATCGCTACTTTTCCGAAAGAGTGGCTGCCTGAAAGAGGAATCAACATGACCACAGAAACAAAATTTTTTATTCCTAAAGCGAAAGACGATGCCCAAGCAGAGGAAGTCTGGGAATCTGTTAAGAAATTTGCGGAAGAGACACTGGACTGGGATGTTTCAGATAGACGTATTTTCAGTATTGCCTATCAGAAACGCGGCGAAGACTATTATGTAGAAGTAGGGAAACCAGATCCGCGGAACAAAGAGCTTGTGGTTGCGATCTTTGAGTCGATGACCTATCTTATATGTACGCCGAACCGTGGTGTCCTGCGAGGTATGCCGCTTTTAATAGCGGAATCAGAATTGACAGATATTACAGATTTCCCACCGAGTTAGAAAATTTGCTTTGATCAGCAAAGTCCTCTCAGTTCCTTACAACTGACGGAATTAACGCGTAAACGACGTGTCGAAGCCCGTCACAGTGATAGGAAAACATCTATGACAACTTCCTTAAGCATATAAAGACCGGCTTCTGCCTTAAGTATTGAGTTCATAGTTTACCTCGTAAGGTTGGATAGGTTGTTAACGGCACAACCTACTGCATTGGGTTATTGTCTGGATTTGCTTATTTCTTCGCCTTCTATAGTAACTTCAGATCCGTTTCGTCTGGCAACGAGAGAGAGACCCTTTTTCAAGTTCGCAAGTTTGTCTCTAGTTGTCAGAGACATTTCGGCTGAACCACGTAAAGCCTGTATAAACACAACACCACTGTTTTCATCAAAATTGGCTATTGTCATTATAGGACCATATTCACTAAAATCCAGTGTAATAGCCCCTGATTCATTTATCGGATCATATACCATTAGTTTACTCGCCTGTATTTCACTGAACACAGTCAATTTTCTGCACTGTATTTCGTCAAACTCGGTTATACCTGCACGAAAATTCTGTGCGTTGCTGTTGTTATCGCCGATAGTGTAAGCGATAGTTGCTAACACTGCACCGAAAATAAAAAATACGATCTTCTCTTTCATGAGTTCTCCTCCTGTTCAAAATCGAACTGTAACTGTCGGTCGTCTTGCTGGCAATCATGAATTGGCCAGGGTTCCCCTAATTTAGTAAAGAAAACTTTACATCCACACCTACATTCAAGGTAGAAGACCTTGCGTTTACAATGTTTACAACGTCTCGGATAGGTTCTTGCGTCGCACCACTTGCCATGCCTTCTACGTTGAAAATAAACCATTATGCCTCCTTCTTATTTTAACGACTTGTACTAATAACTTTTTATAAAATATCGTTTCATATAAGTAGAAACGACTTGTGCTAATTAGTTTTGGGTTTTGAATAATACCATTCTTATACTACCTTTATGGATAAAGCCAATACTCCACAGGAGGCGTAAGAATGGAGTTACAGTATACTTTACAACACATTGCGTTGCAACTGAAAAATCAATCCCGCACGCTCATCACCGTCACAAAGGTGGTTGAAAAAATAATGAAAACCATCTATGATTTCCATTTTCCAAACGCTGCGGCTCACAGACCGGGACGCAACCCGAACTGTCCCGACAGTGATATTCTTACAATCGCTTTCTAATTGATGCTTCATCTTAAAAGTGCCGCCATTTTTGAGTTATGCCCGGTTCGGTTAGGAAACCGAACCTACCGAGTCTGAGTGGAGGGTGTGCGGTTAATGAAGATAAACGTTTAGAAATAGTATTAAATCATCAGAACCTAAAATCATCAAAAACAAGCGAAACCCAACATTTTGTGCCATGACGGGCGTATAGATGTTGGGTTTCACTTTTCTGGTTCTAATCATCCGCTGGGACTGCGGTATCCAACAGGTCTTCATCTGAAACGGTTCGGAAGCGTTCTTCTGGGTTTCTCAGAACGAGAC
The DNA here is from genome assembly GCA_022821065.1 of Candidatus Poribacteria bacterium. Lineage (GTDB taxonomy): Bacteria > Poribacteria > WGA-4E > WGA-4E > WGA-3G > WGA-3G. Next base: position 66,097 of record JAJEEK010000079.1, on the reverse strand, counting down.
CTCGTAAGTCTGATGTAATCGCGTAGAGTGCAGGCATTACGAACAGGGTCATCGCGGTTGCAACGGCGAGTCCGAAAATGATCGTATACGCCATCGGCATCCATATAGGTGACCTGCCACCGAGTCCGATTGCCATCGGAATAAGTCCGAAGATCGTCGTTAATGAGGTGAGAATAATCGGACGGAGTCGGATGCTTCCGCCTTTCAAGATGGCGTACCACTTGTTGTAGCCGCGTTCTCGGTATTTATTGATAAAGTCTATGAGCACAATCGAATCGTTGACGACAATCCCTGAGAGCGCAACGATACCGAACATAGCGACGACGCTAAGTGTTGCATGGGAAAGCAGGAGTCCGACCATCGCACCGATCATACCAAACGGCACCGCGAACATAATGATAATCGGTTGTATAAACGACCTGAATTGTGCACCCAATACCACATAGATGAGCAACAGCCCAACAATGAACAACTTCCACAACTCGGAAAAGGATTCCGCAATTTCATCGAAAACGCCTCGAAAATCGAGTTGGTAGCCTGGGTACAGTGCCTCAACATCGGCAAAGGCATCCTTTAACGCTTGATCCACTTCAAGTGGCGTTGTTTTCTGTCTATCGACAGATGCATAAACCGTAATTGCGCGTTCACCATCGAATCGATGGACATCTGCGTATCCTTTTTCCACCACGATGTTCGCAACATCTTTGAGTGGAACAATCGTACCGGTGGGTGTTGCAATCAAGAGATTATTAAGTTCAGCGAGATTTGTAAGTGTGTCCTCCTCATATTTGACGATGACATTAATCGCCGCGTCTGCTTCACGATAGGTTGTCGCTTTAGCCCCGTCAATCGCTGTCCGAACGGTTTGTGCAACCTGAAACGTCGTTAATCCATATTGATATGCTTTCTCCTGATTCAAATAGATGTGCAGTTCAGACTTTCCGATGCTGAAGTCATCTTGGATATCGTAAACGCCATCTATCTGAGATAGGGTTGTCTTAAGAACACCAGCGAGTTCAATCAGATTCTCAAATCTCGGTCCTTTTACTCTCACCCTCACATCTGCGACTTGTGGTGCCCCGCCGTCCTGTGTGACAAAACCCAGCCGCTCAATTCCACTAATTGCGGCGGTTTTCGTCCGTAGTTCTGCGATGATTTCATCCACACCTCGGGGGCGTTCTTGTTTTGGTGTGAGCTCGACGATTACCTCTCCTAAATTTGAGCCGTAGGTAACACTTCTTCTTATCAAACCTGACATAAATGTGTGTAAACCGACATTGCTGACGACCGCATCAACTTCAGTTGATGGAAGTCTTTTAGCCATCTCTTCAATTTGGACAATTACTTCTGTTGTTTCCTGTATTCCGTAGGAAGGCGGCATCTCGGCTTGGACATAAAATTGTGGGAACTCTTCACCAGGGAAGAGCTCCCTGTCAAGAACAAAGAATGCCCCGATGCATGCAACCAATCCGAAGAAGAGGACACTCCCTACAAACACATATCGGTGTCGAATGGTTATTTTTAGGATTCTAACATATCGGTTCCGAATTAATTCAAAGAACATGGCAAACCACACGAAAAAGCCGACAATTCGGACACCGAGGGTGAAACCCCTCGGAGACTCGGTTCGGAGATTTTCAAGTCTGCTGCGCCCTGTGCGAATTTTGGTTCTTCCCCATTCAGCGACGTGTGCCGGTAAAATGACGAAGACTTCAAAAAGAGATGCGATCAACACCAGAATCGCCATAACCGGCACGATCCGCATAAACTGCCCAGTAACACCAGACATAAACATCAAGGGGCCAAAAGCACAGATTGTCGTTAAGCTTGCCGCTACAACAGGCCAACCGACCTCTTCTGCGCCGCGGATAGCGGCAACTTTTGGAGATAATCCAGACTCAATATACCGATAGATATTTTCTATGACAACAATCGCGTCATCAACGACAATTCCTACAACTAAAATAAGCCCAAACAGGGCAACGCCATTTAGCGTATAACCCGCAATGGACATAAACCAAAATGTTGCCATGAAGGCAACCGGTATGCCGAGTGCCGCAAATAAGGCATTCCGCCATCCAATAAAGAGAAGGAGCATTAGCACAACAAGCACCAAACCGAAAAACGCATTTGTTTCAAGAATACCCAATCGTTCTTTGAGAATAACGGAATAGTCATTAACAACCGTTAACTCAGCATCTTCAGGGATATCTATTCTCCGATTGTTGACTAATTCTCGAAGTTTAGCAACTAATGTGATTGTGTTTCCCTCAGTCTTCTTTTGCACACTCAGGCTAATCGAAGGTTGTCCATCAAGTCGCGATAGCGTTCGCACCTCTTCGTAGGTGTCAGAGATCGTTGCAACATCTTTCAGACGGAGAAGCGTCCCCGTTGGCTGAACAGTGATGAGAGTTTCGCCAATAGTGTCCAAATTGGTGAATTCTCCCATCGTTCGGATCATAAATTCTGTGCCTCCCAGTTCCATGGTGCCGGCGGGGAGGTTCAAGTTGGTGGTTCCGAGCGCGGTAATGACGGCTGAAATTGGGAGTCGATATGCCTTCAATCGATCCGGGTTCACCTCAATCCATATTTCCCGCTCACGGAGACCTGCCATTCGGACAGAGGCAATGTTTTTGATGTCCGAGATCTCATCTTTGAGATTTTCAGCAATATCCCGCATCTGCGTTTCCGCAATATTTCCACCGACAACAATCGTTAAAATAGGAAAACCAAATGAAATATCAAATTCTTGGACCCTTGGATCCTCTAAAATATCCTCTGGCAACGCATTGACCTGCTCAACAGCGGTGCGTAGGTTTTCAAGTTCCTTGTCAAAATCCCGGTCGCTTATCTCCTCAAAATCGACGAATATAACAGAACGCCCCTCTGAAGAGGTAGAAAATAATAGGTCAACTCTGTTGACGTTCTCTTCAACAGCATCTTCAATAGGAGCGGTGACAAGCTTTTCAACTTCTTCTGGGGATGCGCCCGGATATAGCGTTGTCACAACTGCGCTCTGGACTGAGACTTCTGGGGTGAGTTCCCGCGGTAGGTTCAGCCATGCGTACAACCCAAAAACGATGATTATAATCATCAGGAGATTCGCTAAAACAGGGTTGTTCACAGACATCTTAGTGATAGACATGGTGATAGCGTTTGACTATGTGGGGATAGGGTACTTAATACTTAGACTACAGATCTGCATTCCACAAAAAGCAGTATAGGGTGAGGCACCTATGCCCCACCCTACCATAGATTTAGTCATCCGCTGGAACTGCTTCACCTATCAAATCTTCGTCGGAAACGGTTTGGAAGCGTTCCTCTGGGTTTCTCAGAACGAGACCTCTTAAGTCTGTCGTAATCGCGTAGAGTGCAGGCATTACAAACAGCGTCATCGTGGTTGCGAATGCAAGTCCGAAGATGATGGTGTATGCCATCGGCATCCATATAGGTGACTTGCCACCAAGCCCGATCGCCATCGGAATAAGTCCGAAGATCGTCGTTAATGAGGTGAGAATAATCGGACGGAGTCGGATGCTTCCGCCTTTCAAGATGGCGTACCATTTGTTGTAGCCGCGTTCTCGGTATTTGTTGATGAAGTCTATGAGCACAATCGAATCGTTCACCACAATCCCTGAAAGTGCGACGATACCAAACATAGCGACCATGCTAAGTGTTGCATTGGAAAGTAGTAATCCGACCATCGCACCGATCATACCGAACGGCACCGCGAACATAATGACGATCGGTTGTATAAATGATTTGAATTGCGCACCTAATATCACATAGATTAACAACAATCCGACAACAAACAACTTCCACAGTTCCGAAAAAGATTCCACAATTTCATCGAAAACGCCTCGAAAATCAAGTTTGTATCCTGGATACAATGCCTCAACATTGGCAAACGCCCCTATTAACGCCTGATTCACTTCAAAAGGTGTTGTTTTCTGTCTGTCTACGGAGGCATAAACCGTAATTGCGCGTTCTCCATCAAATCGACGGATGTCAGCGTATCCTGTTTCTTCTGTGATGTCTGCGACATCTTTGAGTGGCACAATCGCGCCGGTCGGGGTTGCGATTAACAAATTATTGAGTTCTACGATGTTTTTGAGGCTATCTTCCTCGTATTTGACGACGACATCAATTGCTTCGTCCGCTTCACGATAAGTTGTCGCTTTGGCACCTTCAATAGCGATCCGAACCGTTTGCGCGATCTGGAATGTCGTTAACCCGTATTGATGTGCCTTCTCCGGCTTGAGATAGATACGTAATTCGGATTTCCCTGTCCGAAAATCGTCTCGAATGTCATAGACACCATCTATCCCCGCTAATTCTGTTTTAAGCATATCCGTCAGTTCAGTCAGTTTATCAAACCGATCCCCCTTGACTTTGACTTCCACATCTTGCCCTTGCGGGGGTCCCCCCTGTTGCGTAATATAATTGAGTTCCTCAATGCCGCTGACGGTCAAGGTCTCTTTCCGCATAGCAGCCATGATTTCATCAACACCGCGGGTCCGTTGCTGTTTGGGTGTGAGTTCAATGATGACTTCGCCAAAATTTGATCCGTAAGTAACCCCTTCCGTCAGTCCTGAGGTAGGTGTATGGATACCGATATTGCTGACAATCGCAGCGACTTCACTTGAGGGAAGCGTCTTCGCGGCTTCTTCAATTTGTGCCATGACTGCAGTTGTCTCTTGCATACCGTAAGAAGGTGGCATCTCGGCTTTGACGTAGAATTGCGGAAAGTCTTCGCCTGGGAAGAGTTCTTTGTCAAGAATAACAAACGCAGTGACACACGCGATTAAACCGATAAAAAGGACACTTCCGACAAAGGCGTACCGGTGGCGGATTGTTACTTTCAGGATTTTAACATATCGGCTCCGGATGAGGTCGAAAAACGTGATGAACCAACTGAAAAAGCCAGTGATGAGGACAATTAGGCTAAAAGTACTTCGAGATCGGGTTCGCAAGTTATCAAGCCGACTGCGCCCTGTTCGCGGGGTTCTCGGTTTGCCCCACTCAGCGACGTGTGCCGGTAAAATGACAAAGACTTCAAAGAGTGAAGCGATCAGCACCAGAATTGCCATGATCGGAACAATCCGCATGAACTGACCGGCGGTTCCAGACATGAACATCAAGGGGCCAAACGCACAGATTGTTGTCAAACTTGCGGCAACCACCGGCCATCCGACCTCTTGCGCGCCGCGAATGGCGGCAACTTTCGGCGGCGCGCCCGCCTCAATGTGCCGATAGATGTTCTCTATAACGACAATGGCATCGTCAACAACAATTCCAACCACTAAGATCAACCCAAAAAGAGAGACACCGCTGAGTGAATAACCTGCTATAGACATAAACCAGAACGTTGCCATGAACGCGACCGGTATGCCGAGTGCAGCGAATAGCGCGTTCCGCCAACCGATAAACAATAGGAGCATGAACACAACAAGAATCAACCCGAAAATGGCATTCGTCTCTAAGATGCCGAGACGCTCCTTTAAGATGACGGAATAGTCGTTAACGGGTGTCAATTCAGCACCATCGGGAAGATCTTCTTGCCGTTTCGCGACCAATTCCCGGAGTTGTGCCACTAAAGCGATTGTGTTTCCCTCCGTCTTCTTTTGCACACTCAGGCTAATAGACGGTTTGCCGTTGATGCGTGCGAGGGTACGCGCTTCTTCATAAGTGTCTGAGACGGTTGCAACGTCGCGGAGGCGGAGGGGTGTACCTGTCGGTTGAACAGCGATGATCGTGTCGCCGATGATGTCTGGGTTCGCGAATTCCCCCATCGTCCGAACCATGAATTCTGTGTCGCCGAGTTCCATGGTACCAGCAGGTAGGTTCAAATTGCTTGCCCCGAGTGCGTTGATAACTGCCGCAATCGGGAGTTGATACGCCTTTAACCGGTTGGGGTCCACCTCAATCCAAATTTCCCGATCCCGGAGTCCCGCTATTTGAACGGACGCTATATTTTTGATGTCTAAGACTTCATCTTTTAAATTTTCGGCGATATCCCGCATCTGGGATTCCGAAATGTCGCCGCCGACAACAATCGTCAGCATCGGAAAACCGGACGAGACATCGAGTTCTACGACCTGCGGATCCTCCAAAATTTCTTCGGGGAGTTCATTGACCTGTTCTACGGCAGTCCGTAAGCTTTCAAGTTCTTTGTCGAATTCTCGGTCACTCATCTCTTCAAAATCGATAGTGATGACAGATCTACCTTCCGAAGAATTAGAAAGCAGCAAATTGATTTTACTGACGTTCTCTTCAATAGCATCTTCAATAGGTGCTGAAACGAGTTTCTCGACCTCTTCTGGAGAGGCACCTGGATAGAGTGTTGTGACAGTTGCAGTCTGTAATGCGATTTCTGGCGTGAGTTCTCGTGGTAGGTTTATCCATGCGTACATCCCGAAAGCAATAATAATAATCATCAGCAGGTTCGCTAAAACGGGGTTATTTACGGACATTTTGGGAATGGACATGGTGGTAGCGTTTCTCCTTGTTTTTTGTGTCGTCTGTAGGCGGTGTGTTTTGTAGATACAGGATTTAGGGGTGGTCATTGCCCACCCCGTTTTAAATATGCCGGTGTGTCCGGTGAAATATGATCTCTTCTTGCTTAGAAAATATTCACCCGATTTAGATGATTAGTTCGTTTTGAGGTTCCCCCAGATTGTCGCTAATTTACCTTCTGGCGCGACTGCAAGCGGCTTAATCCCTTCGCCTTCAATAGACAGTGAATCGACAAAGAAAGTAACGGTTTTTCCGCCCCAGTTGTTCATAAAGCCAACACCGACGCGTTCTACGTCGAATTTGTGGTTCCACGTTTTGTCGCCAGAGAGTTTCCACTCATCTTTTTCGTCTTCACGGTAGTAACCGGAGAAAAGGTCTCCTTCTTTGACAATCTTAAGGTGGACTGGGACATCAAAACCGGTGTCGAAGTGTCCCTTGTCTTGCCAATTGGCGTTGACCATACTCCCAATGAGCGTTTTTTGCGGATCATTTGCGGAACCACCAAACAACAAACAGGCGTAATTCAGGTCTTCATCACTATAGAGAAAGATACCGACCCAGAAACTTCCGGGTGTATCAGGTTCGGTGGAAAAGATCCCACTCACCGTTATATTTTTCGCGGCACTTTTGGGGACTTCTCGTTCAAGCATAGGTTTGTCTGGGGTCGTATGCCCCCATCCGCCATTCGGATTGGTCATCTGAAGGAAACCGTCCTTGACTTCAAGCTCCGTGACTTCGTCGCGATAGTCGCGGAACTCCCATCCGTCAACGAGTTCGTTACCATCAAACGGGTCGGTCCATACATCAGCGGACACGACTGCGATAAAACCAAACATTAAGGCTGCGCAAATCAGAATCATAACCGTCTTCATAGTAATCCTCCATGACATACACCCACCGTTAAAACAGTGGGTTTCTTAGAAGGTGTCTTCAATTTTGTTACTATTACAACCGGAAACACTATTCATTCAGTTAGTTCGTACAGCATACGATACAAACTATAGTAGATTCTACAATTCCATGAAAATAAAAAAATAATTCGGTAATTCATTAGCGAAGTCCGGCGCCCCTTCCCAGTAACGGGTGGGGACCCCGGTTTCAAACCGCGCCTACCGGGTCTGGGGAAATTAGAATTACCGCTCTGCTTTAAGGGTTGCCCATGTCGTCGCTAATTTGTTTGTGGGTGCGACAGCCAACCCACCGAGTGTATCTGATAACCCGTGCTCCATGATGGTTTTCAGATCGTCTTCGCTGAGGACGACGTTGAAAATAGCGGCTTCATCAATGATACCGACGAAGTATGAACCACCACCCCATCTACCGATTTCGACAGCGTTTCCAGTTACAGCAATATCTCCGGGACGTGTGCTCGCGCCAGCACGTTCGCCGTTCACATACACAACGAGTTGTTCAGCCTTCTCGTTGCTGTCGTACGTCGCTGCGAAGTGGATCCATGTGTCTTCATCGGGAACATTAGCAGAAGCTCTCGGTTCCCAGCTGCCGCCAGGTTTGACAAATGCTGACATTCTATTGCCTTCCTGGGGCGGGTCAATCCGTAGGAGATATTCGTCGCTTTTCGCAATGAGTTGCCGCCAATCTCCAATATCTGTGGCAAAAAACCATGCCATCATGGTAAGTTCTTCACCAGCTTGTAATTCTGGTGTTGACTCAATTGAGACCCACTGCCCACCATCAAACTCAAGTGCTTTTCCAAATTTACCGTCTTTCCATTTAGCACCGTTGATTGTTCCATCATGGTCGTTTCCTGAGGTGTCTTTCGTTTCATTGCCACCACCTTCATCGAACAACCAAACACCGACTGCTGTTTCAGGATCAACATCAGCGGGAGCGGTTTGTGGTAGCACCCAAGCGAATACACAAGTGACTGCTAAAATCAATATCAACTTTCGCATCCTTATCTCCTTCACTTTACGACCCCGAGGGGATGTATCAGAATGTTAAGAAATTTATTGGTTTCACTGAGTTACTTCAATTCAGTGGCTAATTTAATTATAACATCTTATCTACTATTCTACAAAGGAAATTACAGAACGAAAATTTTCTGGTTTACTGATTACATTTCTGACTGGACATTCAATCGAAATTATGGTAATGTAACATAAAGTTGTAAATCATAATCATGCCTCGAAAGGAAATAGACTATGCGCGAAAAAGAACAACTTATTGCGGATCTTTCTGCACTTCTCGGAGCTAAAAATGTATTGACAGATGCCACTGAGCTGTCCGTTTATGAATGCGACGCTGCCCCCTCTTTTAAGGCAATGCCGGATGTAGTTGTCTTTGCAGATACAGCACAGCAGGTTTCGGATATCGTAAAGTTAGCGAACAAGTATGACGCACCGTTTATCGCACGCGGTGGCGGAACAGGTTTAAGTGGTGGTATGCTCTCTGTTCAAGGCGGGATCATCATCGCCCTGAACCGGATGGATCGCATCTTAGAGATAGACCTTGAAAACGAAAGAGCGGTGGTTGAACCGGGGGTTGTGAACCTATTATTGACACAAGCTGTACAAAACCGAGGCTACCACTACGCCCCGGATCCGTCAAGCCAAAAGGCATGCACAATAGGTGGGAATATCGCCGAAAATTCTGGTGGACCGCATACCTTGAAATACGGCGTTACGTCTGACCATGTGCTCGGGTTGGAGGTTGTTCTACCCGACGGCGAGATCATTGAATTGGGCGGGACTGTTGAGGAAACACCGGGTTACGACCTGCGCGGTGTGATGATCGGTTCGGAAGGCACGTTTGGGATTGTGACAAAAGCGGTTGTCCGTCTCACGCGCAATCCGCAAGCCTATCAGACAGCACTCGCTATCTTTGAAACGATGGACGATGCCTCAAACGCCGTTTCGACGATTATCGGTGAAGGGATCATCCCTGCAGCACTCGAAATGATGGATAGCCTTGTCATTCGTGCTTTGGAAGAAGCGTTTGCGTTCGGTTTTCCGCTCGATGCCGAAGCCATCTTGATTGTAGAGCTTGACGGGATTGAGGCGGGGATGCAGAACCAGACGGATCAGATTTTGGAGATTTTTAAACAGCACAACGCGCGGCAAGTGGATTATGCCAAAGATGAAACGGAGCGGCAGGAGCTATGGAAAGCGCGGAAAAGTGCATTCGGTTCATTCGGACGGCTCGCCCCGAACTATATCACCCAAGATGGTGTTGTGCCGCGGACAACACTGCCGAAGGTACTACGGCGGATATCTGAAATCTCCGAAAAATATCAGATTCCGATTGCAAATGTTTTTCATGCGGGCGACGGCAATATCCATCCGATTGTCCTCTTTAACGAACGTGATGCCGACCAGTGTGAGCGCGTGGAACATGTGAACATGGAGATACTCACCGTATGCGCTGAGGTCGGTGGCACAATCACAGGAGAACACGGTATCGGCGTTGAGAAGATGGATTACATGCCTCTCATCTTCAGTCCGGCTGATCTGCAGGTGATGGCGACGGTTAAGAATATTTTTAATCCGACGGGTCTATGCAATCCGGGGAAGATTTTTCCGACCGCTGAATCGTATGCAAAATTAGGTTTGGAACCCAATATAGTGAGGAATTTCTAAATGAAAACCTATTCTAAAGATGAGATTATCAATGCTATCCGAGATTTACTGCAAGATGGCACTGAAGTTGAATCTGTTGAACATGTCAGTGGGAATGAATTCTCGGTTCGCATTATTATTACGAAAGCAGACAAGGTACCTGTCATTCCTACGCACAGTTATGAGCGATTTATTGACACTTTTGGTTCTGCATTAGGAAATAAATTTGATACTGATGGCAGCATTTCGAGTACGGGTGACAAAATGGAATATCTTGATAGCAAGTCGGGAGAGTACTGGACGAGACGAATCAACCTCAGTCTTGACGAAATTAATGTGGAGGGATAGCGATGGAGACAGGTGTAATAGCTACCTTAATTGCAGCAGGAGTGCCAATATTCCTCGCTATAATAGGCGGTATAATATGGGTTGTTCGGGAGTTCGGAAAAGTTAATTCGCGGCTGTCTTTACTCGAACAGAGGTGAAAAGTTTAGAAGATTCGCCTATCTACCAAGGCCCTGTTCAACCGGGGCAAGTTGAACAGATTGAAGGATTTGAGATACGGATTCTTACCAATAAATCGGAAACATAGCAATGAAGAAAGAGAGATACATGGAAAATTCGCGTGCCCTGCACGATGAACTTGAAGGTATTGTTGGAGAAACCGGTATCCTGCCAGAAGTGCGGATTGCCGATTACACATTTGATGGATATGTTCCGAAGACAGTCGTTTTGCCTGCCTCCGTTCAAGAGATACAAGATGTTCTCCGATTCGCGGCGAAAGAGAATTTATCGGTTATCCCTGCAGGTACAGGTACGAAGCTCGGTATCGGGAATCTTCCGACGAAAGTGGACATTGTGCTATCAACAACCCGTCTAAATAGTGTGGTAGAGTACGAACCGGCGGATCTGACCGTCACTGTAGAAGCCGGTATCCGTTTAGCCACTTTGCAAGCCGAGTTGGCACAGCATCGCCAACTTCTTCCGTTGGATCCACCGTACTCGGATCGATGTACCATCGGTGGTATCGTTTCGGCAAACGCAAGTGGATCCCTGCGTCTACGGCATGGAACTGCTCGGAATCAAGTTTTAGGTTTGCAGGTCGTTCACACCAACGGCACTATCGTCAAAAGTGGCGGTAAAGTTGTAAAGAATGTTGCGGGTTATGATCTGAACAAACTCTATATCGGGGCGTTTGGAACGCTCGGCATTGTTACCGAAGTGACGCTTAAGTTGTCTCCGATTCCGGTGCAGGAAGCGATACTTACAGCAAGTTTCGAGAACGTGCAGGATGCTGTTAACACCGGTTTAAACGTTGTCGGTTCGCAGATGCTACCGATGTTTGTAAACCTACTTATCAATTTTGAAGCCGGTGGCGCGATAGATGCGAAAAGACCGACCCTTGTTGTTGGGTTCGGTGGCGACCCGGAAACCGTGGCTTGGCAATTGGAACAAGGTCAAGGAATTATGGAACAAAATGGCGCATTGGGTGTCACAATTACTGAAGGCGAATTGCAACGACACCTTCATAGAGATGTTCGAGAATTCGCTGCAAATGCCGAAAGGGTAATCGTTAAACTAAACCTGAAACGCACTGATATCGCCAAATTTGCGCTGCAGGTTGCTAACGAAAATGCAGATCATGATGTACAGGTCATGACACTCCTCGGGAGTGGCGTATTATATCTCGCCGTTCCGGTAACATCCGACACAGACTTCCAAGGACTTGCAGAGAGACTTACACAGCTGCGCCAATCTGCAATGGAAGCGGGCGGTAACCTGATTGTAGAGAACGCACCATCTGAACTCAAACAGAATATTGATGTCTGGGGTTCCTTTGGAGATGCGACCAGTTTAATGAAGCAGGTTAAAGTTAGATTTGATCCGAGCGGTTTGTTGAATCCTGGGAGATTCGTTTCAAGTATTTAATGTTTTTTATTCGTGAATTTTTTTATTCTACTGTTCCATAGTATATCTATTTTTTGTTCAGAGGTATCTAACGGTTCACCCCGAAAACGTCTGGCAATGGGCGAGTTGTCGGTTTCATCAAGATGTAGGTTTGTAAACCTACATTACAAAGAGGGGGTTTAACATGGAAGAAAGAAGATGGAGGATTCTGTGGATTGATAATCAGATAACTGATGTAGCACAATCTATTGGACAACCTGAAGATTCGTCCCTTAAAAGAGAAAAGTATATAACGCCGAAACCGTATGTTCGCTTATTAGAGTACGAAGGGTATGATGTATCATTAGCAGATACGCCTGCTGAAGGCATTACCTTACTCAAAGACGCGATCTATCATGCTGTCCTACTGAATTATGAGGCGGCGATACCAGAGAGTAATCTACTTGCGCGTGTTCGGAAAATAGATGCCCATATTCCCATCATCCTGCTAACGGACAAGGATGAACATGAGGTCATGCAACAAGCAAGTCTTTATGATGTCGGCTATATCTTCATTATGTCGGAAAAAGCACAGATCGAAATTTCTTCAAGGCAGCTGGCATCATCACTCGCTTTTTTGCTTAAAAAACAGAGCGTTCGGGAGGTTTATACACCGCAAGCTTATGTCCAAAACTTCAATCAGGCGAACAGTTCGGATTCGGAAACGCAACGGAGCGATTCCGGCGGTGATTGGCAGGAGTGGGTTGATACTTATGTTCGTCTCATTGAATGGGACCTACAGTTGGATTCACTTTACAACGTTGAAGACCTTAAAACTGTCCACGAGACGGAGAGGCAGGAGGCAAACACTGGGTTCGCTGACTATGTTCAGGATAGCTACAGACACTGGCTTGTCGGTAAAGCGTCGCCCACACTCTCCGTGGACATTGTCTACAAATATGTCATCCCTGAAATTCAAGCAGGAAAGCAGGTTCTGTTTGTCGTTATGGATTGCATGCGGCTCGACCACTGGCTGAAAATTGAGCCGTTGCTCTATCCACTGTTTGACATAAGGCGTGATTATTACTACTCCATTGTGCCGACAGCAACGCGTTACGCGCGCAATGCTATTTTTAGTGGATTGTTTCCGCTTGAACTCGCTGAGAGGTATCCAGACCTATACGCCGAGCCAGATAACACGCACACGAGCATTAACCGCCATGAGAAACAACTCCTGCGCTTGCAATTTGAGAGGCACGGCATACCCTTGAAACCGCCTTTGCATTACTTCAAAATTTTTGATGTGCGAGGCGAGATGCAGTATCTACATTGGTTGAACATTACCGACAGGGTTAGTTTGACTGCGCTCGTTGTCGATTTTCTTGATATGCTGACACATTCGCGATATGAGGTAGATTTGCTTCGGCAGCTTATCCCGGACGAAGCGGCGTTCCGATCACTCGTGCATGCATGGTTCCGGCATTCACGCCTCTACGAAATATTCAGGATCGCTGCGGAGCGCGGTATCACCATTATTTTAACGTCTGACCACGGTTCGCTGCGCTGTCAGAATGCGGCGAAGGTTTCGAGCCAAGCGGAACTCACAACTGGACTTCGGTTTAAAGAAGGTAGAAACATTTCGTGTGCCCCTGAAGCCGGATGGATTATAGATAACCCAGAGGCGTATCGCTTACCCGGCGAATCAACACGTAAGAACTATGTCCTCGCGAAAGAGGACTACTACTTCGTTTATGACAGGCAGTTCAGTGTCTATAAGGAAATATTCCAAGGCAGTTTCCAACACGGTGGTGTTTCACTTGAAGAGATGATCTTGCCCTGCGTCGTACTTGAGCCGCGGTAGTTGAGGAGAATCGTATGTCAAAAACCGTTGAACTTCATAAATACCTGTTCTGTAGTCTGTTAACAGTCATCGCGTTGTGTTTCCCGATACACGTACAGGCGCAGTTGGCAGATTTCGGACTCGGCGCGCAACCCGCAGTTGAGAAACTCTCTGCGAAAGGTTACCTCTCTGTTAACAAAGTACAACCGGGAAGTCAATTCCAGATCGCTGTCGTCGTAGAGATTGCTGAGGGGTGGCACGTCAACGCGAACCCAGCGAAAGAGGGACTTATCCCGATTGAAATCACCTTGCCCGATGTGTCGCATCTCACTTTCGGAGAGGTTGTATATCCAGAAGGGGACATATTGCAGCTCGGATCCATCGGGGAAGCCCCTGTCTATCACGACACGATCACCATCGGTATCCAAGCAGACTTAAGCCAGTCTGCCCCAATTAGATCTGACACGTTGGATTTCCAACTCCAATATCAGGCGTGTAATGATGAGCAGTGTTTGTTACCTGAGGTTCTTAATTTTTCAATACCGCTTGAGGTCGTCGGTATAGAGCAGGTGGTTCAACGGATTAACGAATCGGTTTTCGCTAATATTGACTTCGGTGCTTCATCAAGTTCTACAAGTGACGAAGGCACCCTTGCACGTGCGCTCTCCGGCGGACGGGTTTGGCTCGCGTTCCTCCTTGTGTTTGCTGGCGGGATTCTGACGAGTTTAACACCTTGCGTTTATCCACTTATACCAATCACAGTCTCGATTTTCGGCGCTAACGAGTCTGCTGGCTTTTTCAAATCTTTCCTGCTCTCCGTTGTCTATGTCATCGGAATCGTTGTCACGTATTCGATTTTAGGGGTCGCGGTCGCCTCAACCGGTGCCGTTTTCGGTCAGATCATGGCGAACCCGTGGGTCGTCGGCTTCATCGCTTTAATCCTCGTCGCCCTTGGACTGTCGATGTTTGGCGTATTTGAGGTTCGGCTGCCGCACTCGGTGCAGAATCGTCTGAACACTGTCGGGGGGACCGGATTTGCGGGGGCGTTCGCTATGGGGACTGTCGCTGGCGTGATCGCTGCACCTTGTACGGGACCGGCATTGGCGGTGGTACTAACTTACATTGCAACAACGGGAAGCCTGTTCCTCGGCTTCTGGCTCATGTTCACCTACGCCCTCGGAATGGGGTTACTCTTCATCGCTATTGGTACCTTCTCTGGATTGCTCTCTGCCTTACCGCGCTCGGGTGGGTGGATGTATATTTTGGAGAACATTTTTGGCATCGCGATTATTACAATGGCACTCTACTTTCTCAAAGATGTATTCCCACCGTTACAGGATTTCTTGCAAAACTCATTGCCGTTCTTTGCCATCGCTGGCGGTTTGGTGCTTGTCGGACTCTGGCTCGGTAAACTAACACAACGCTTCAGTGGTATCTCTGCGCGGATGCAGTTCCAAAAAGCGTGTGGTCTCTTGTTGGCAGTCATTGGTGCCTATATGTTTGTTGGTGGTATCCAGCAACCTGCTGGACCCCATTTGGATTGGGTTTCCGATGAAGCCGAAGGATTTGAAATCGCTCAGCGGGAAAACAAACTCGTCATGCTCGATTTTTACGCGTCTTGGTGCGCCGCGTGTAACGAACTTGATCACCAGACTTATGCGGATCCTGCCGTCGCCGCCAGGCTGGACGATTACGTTAACGTCAAGTTAGACTTTACGCGTACCTCTGAAACGACGAAGGCATTGACCGAGAAGTATCAGATTCCGGGATTGCCGGTTGTCATTTTCTTGGATGCTGATGAGACTGTTCTCAAGCGATTCACCGGATTTGTCGATGCAGAGGAAATGCTCGGTATTCTTGACGAAATTGAGAGCGGTAGGCAGTAGGTTTTAACACATTGCACTTCGGATTCGCACAAAGGAGACAGCATGTCATTCAACGCAAAATCCCTATTTTCCTTACGTAATTGGCTCATCTATGCAGAGGTTTTGGCGATCATCGGTTTTATTGTGCTTGCAGCGTTTTATATCCGTCGCGGCAGTGCTGAACCCCTGCCACCGCCGCTTTCAGAGGTCGGAAACTTCATTGAGCAGGCAGACACACGCTTTGCGCAACAGGACCTTGTCGATGCTGCGCTCTATTACTGGCAAGCGTTACAGGCGTTAGACGCAGTTGAGAAGGAGCAAGTAATCTCTGTAGGCGGCGTGCCACAGACAGCAGGTGCAATCAGTTTACATGCGAATCTCCGTATCTCGGAAATCTATTCACAAAGCAATTGGTCAAAAGATGCGCGGGCACGTCTGGAGCATGCCGCCCGTATTCAACCGGATCACGTTGATGTTCGCCTCTTACGCGGTAGACTCCTTAGCGAGGATGCCTTAGATGATGTGTTGTTAGCACAAGCGACAGAAGAATTCCTTGCCGTGATTGAAAGCGATCCCAACAACGCTGAGGCACATTATCGCCTCGGCGTCCTCTATCACGGTAACAAGCAGCTTGAAGAGGCGGCTGTACACTATAAAAAGGCAATTGAGAGCGATCCTGAGTTTCGAGATGTTGCATCCGAAAAATCGCCTATCGGTATCCTTGCTCGCCTACAGTTATCAAGAACGTACGCTAAAATGCTACAGAACTATCAATTCTTAGATCGTGAATTCACGGATGAAGACTTAGCTGAGGTTACGCGTCTCGAATCGGAGTCAATTCTCCTATTGGAACAGGCATTGGTGCAGCGTCCTGAGATGGATGAAGTTGTCGCGGATCTTGTACGCCTGCTCTTTGCGCGTGCGTCTGCGCTTGAACGCGAAGATATCGAAACGCGTGGATACGGTGACGCGCTTCAGGTTTACAAACGCATTTCGGAACTCGATCCGCAAGAGGTACGCGCGTGGGAACGGATGGCTGAAATCTATGCGAGTTTCCTTGGTGATAAGGCAAAGGCACTCGATATGTATCGAAAGGTATACGAGATTGAACCGCATCCGACAGTTTTAGCGAATGTTAAATCACTTGAAGAGGATCTGGCAGCGGAGGAAAAAGATTTAGGAATAGCGGACGAGCTGGAATAGAAGCGTGCCGTGATGGGTAGGGTTCGGGGAAAAACAAAAGCCGATGAGAGGATTTGAACCTCCGACCTACTGATTACGAATCAGTTGCTCTTCCCCTGAGCTACACCGGCTTAGCAAAGCATAATAAATAAAAAATGCCGAGAGGCAGAATCGAACTGCCGACACATAGATTTTCAGTCTACTGCTCTACCGACTGAGCTATCTCGGCACCAGGCTATATTATAATACCACAAAACGCGAGCGGTTGTCAAGTTTTTTTCCTAAAAATTGGACACATCTCTGCGAACACTGAAACAGTGCTGCCATTGGATAGAGAAGCGTGTACGGAGTGTCTTATTTTTTCGCCGGTGTTGCTAAAACAACTCCGTACGTACGACCAGAAGGCGTTTACGGGGTTTATACTGGCAAAGTCTGCCTTTAAGATTCCAAGCGCATCGGTACGACGAGACATATATGATCGTCCGTATCTACCGGTTTAAAGGCTATAGGTTTCACTTCACTCACAAATTCGATGGTAACGGATTCAGATTCGATGTGCGTTAGGGTCTCAATTAGCCAACGGGCATCGATCCCGAACCGTAAACTACCGGTGCTGGATTCTACAGATAGCGTCTCGTGTGCTTCCCCTACTTCCGGGGTATTCACTGAAACATGGATACGTTCACTGTCAATTTCGACACAGACGCAGTGGTTTTTCGGATTCGATAGAAGTGCGACGCGTCGCGCTGCGTGCAGGAACAGTTCTTTAGAGACAACAGCACTCCCTTCCACCGATTCGGGAATGACTTCTCGGTATTTCGGATAATCGCCATCTACGAGCCGCGTGGTCAGGGTAGATGTATCATCAGAAAAGAGAATCTGGTTCTCACGAATCGAGACCTGGACTCTATCGGATCCATCAAAAGTGCGTTCAATCTCTTTAACAGCTTTGAGCGGGACGATAATTCCGTCCACATTTTCTGGTGCACTGAACGCTTCGCAGCGTGCAAGTGCGAGTTTCACCATATCGGTGGCGACGACTTCCGTTCTATCCTCAAGGAAACTAAAATAGAGTCCGTTTAAGAAGTAGCGGACATCGTCTGTCGCTGCGGCGAACTCAGTTCTGCGGAGCACATCGCGCAAAGTATCACCGTCAATCGTCAACGAATGTCCATCAATAGACGGCAGTTGTGGGAACTCCTCATCCGAGAGTCCAATAATTTTGTAAACACCGTCGCCGCACTTGATTTCAACGCGATCGTTCGCTGTCGTTGCGAAATGTATCGTCTGATCTTCGGGGAGTTCTTTGACGATGTCCGTCAGTTTTTTGGCGGAGACAGTGATTTTGCCGTCTTCTTGAATGATCCCCTCAACGATAATCTTAATCCCGACTTCGAGATCTGTAGCGACGCATTCGATTTTTCCATCTGCGGCTTCAATGAGCACGTTTGAAAGGATCGGTAAAGTCGTCCGTCCACTTGCTACGCCTTGTAATATTTGCAGGGCATGCAAGAGATCATCTTTTTCAAAAGTTAGTTCCATTTCCTGTTTTCCCTATTAAGTGTTTCTATAATTGTAGTAAGTATATCTATAATTCTATCAGAAAAAGCGGTTCGCGTCAAGTCCTTTTTTCAAATCGGGGTTACAAACCCCGCCTACAATAGGTCCGTTTTAGGGACGCATCGCTCCAACCCTTTTCTCGCCTATAATGGGCTCGGTTCAACACAAGTGCAGCAGAAAGTCGGACTGCCTTTAAGATGCCAAGCGCATGGGTGTTACCACGCACACGTGTCCTTCTGTCCCGATAGGTTTGAAGGATACCGGGGTTACTTCACCCGTAAATTCGACGGCGACCGAGTCTGTTTCAATGTGCATGAGGGTCTCCGTCAACAAACGCGCGTCAATTCCGATCCGCACACGTCCGGTGCCAGATTCCACAGACAACGTCTCGTGTGCTTCCCCTAATTCCGGACTCATTGCTGAAACTTGTATCTGCTCGGTATCAATCTCAAGGCAGATACAATAATTTTTCGGATTTGATAGGAGTGCGACGCGTCGAGTTGCGTGCAGAAGCTGGTCTTTATCAACGATTGCTCTGCCAGTAGATTCCGGGATGAGTTTCTCGTATTTCGGATAATCGCCATCTATCAGTCTTGTGGTTAAAGTCGCTCGTTCATCGGCAAGAAGTATCTGATTTTCAAGAATTGAGACCCGTACCTCGCTGGATTCAGCGAAAGTGCGTTCAATTTCTTTCACAGCTTTGAGAGGGACGATGATTCCTTGCACATTTTCTGGTGCGCTGAGCGGTTCGCAATGCGCAAGTGCGAGCCAAATAGCGTCTGTAGCGACGATTTCCGTTCTATCTTCAAGGAAGCTAAAATAGAGTCCATTTAGGAAATAGCGGACATCTTCTGTCGCTGCGGCGAACTCGGTTCTGCGGAGAACGGCGCGTAAGGTCTCTCCGTCGATCGTCAATGAATGTCCATCAATAGAAGGCAGTTGCGGGAACTCGTCGTCGGGGAGTCCAATAATCTTGTAAACACCATCGCCGCACTTAATTTCGACACGGTCGTTCGCTGTCGTTAGCAGGTGTATCGTCTGATCTTCGGGGAGTTCTTTGACAATATCAGACAATTTTTTGGCGGAGACAGTGATTGCACCTTCCTCTTGAATGACCCCTTCAACGGCGATCTTAATTCCGACTTCCAAATCCGTAGCGACGCACTCAATCTTACCATCGGTAGCTTGTATAAGGACATTTGAAAGAATTGGTAAGGTATTACGTCCACTCGCCACACCTTGTAGGACTTGCAGGGCATGCAAGAGATCATCTTTTTCAAAAGTTAGTTCCATTCCGGTTCTCCTTTTTTACGAGGCATTTCTACAATTTTACCAGAAAAGACGCTTTAAAGTCAAGCACATTTTCAACGAATGTTAAGTAGTTCCGGCTTTAGACAGTATTATTCGTTCCAGATACCGATTTCACGATAGAAACGGACGGCCCCCGGATGGAAAGGTGTGCCTGTATCCTTAACAACATTTGTCGGATTGATGGCTTTTCCAGCACCGTGTCTTGCAACCACTTCCGCGCGGTTTGTATACAAGGTTTTTGTGAATTCATAGACCATATTTTCATCGGCGTTCTCGGCAGTAATCAGATGCATCGCACCGACGTTCATACTCGCGAACGGCTCCGTCTGTCCTTTGTAGGTGTCAGCGGGAATAGTCATGGCATTAAAGAACGGATACCCTTCAAAGAGGGACTGTTTTGCCGCTTCGTCGAACGGGATGAAGAAGATGTCCTGGGACGTGCTGGCTTGTGTGACGGCTGGTGTCGGAATCGCACCACCGATGAATGCAGCGGCAGCGGAACCGTCTGCTAATAGGTCTACGGAACCGATGTAAGTGCTATTGAGGGGTGTGAAGTCTTCATAAGCGATGCCGTGTGCGGCTAATATCGGTTTCAGGAAGTACTCGAAACCTGCGCCTGCCGGTCCGACAACGACGCGTTTTCCAGCAAAATCTTGGATTTTACGAATCCCTGAAGACTGCGGTGCAATAAACAATCCGACGTTGGGAGCAAGTGTCATGACGCTACGGATGGCGTGTTCTGTTCCCCAATCGCCTTCACCACGTACTGCGAAATAGGAGATGGCGGCGTTAGCGAGGGCGAACTCCAGTTCACTGTTCACGATACGGCGGATGTTCTCCTGCGTGCCTTTGGTGGCTTCGGCAGTGACTTCCCAGCCCGCTGAAGGGGCGTTACCAGCAACAACTTCAGCGATTGCAGAACCGACAACGAAAAAAGCACCACCAGCAGGCGCCGTGCCGACACTAATGTAACGGCGTTTTGTAGAAGTATCGTTTACCAACTCGGGAACAGTGTCTTTTTTCTCCCCTTGAGCGGTGTCGCGTTTTGCGCTGTTATCGCATCCAAACGTCAAAATAATGCAGATAATCGTTAAATAGCATAAAATTGATCGCATAACATTCTCCTATTTTCTATGATGTGGCACAGGTTCGGTATCAGTCGAGCGGCATCTCAGGTGGGAACGGACACATTTCCGCCATATCGGGGAAGATATGCGTTACATCTTTTCTGAAGACATCGCCACTCAGGATGTCAACGATTCCACCTTGATGCTCTGGATATTCTGATAGAAACCGTGCAAAACTAAATTCTTTTGTGTAAAAAGCGTAAACGAGTTTCCTGAACGCCTCCATTCCGTTTACAAACGCTGGTCCGAAACTTCCGAGTTGCGTTTCGGAGAAGTCATCTTTTCGGAAAGCATCAACGATGACATCTGCCGCCATCTCACCAGATTTGAGTGCGAGGAACAGTCCAGTCGAGTAGACGGGGTCCAAAAATCCGAACGCGTCGCCGACCAGCACCCAGTTGTTGCCTGCGATACGGCTGGCACGATAGGAAAAGTCTCTTGTGGTTTGGATCGGAAAAAGCTGCTTCGCGTCTTCGAGTCTCTGCTCCAATGGTGCACACTTCGCCAATTCTTCGTTGAAGATTTTCTGTGTGTCAAGTTTGCCATCGGCATCTCTTCGGTTTTGGAGGAGATAATCCAATTCGCCTACAACACCGATACTCGTGCGGTTATAAGGGAGCGGGATCGACCAGAACCAAGAGTCTTTTTCTTTCGTGTGGAGGATAAGCGTGGCACCCTCGTCAATGCCTTCGTCTCTGTGTCCGCCTTCGTAGTGCGTAAAGAGCGATGCCATCTTGAGATTCGGCTCTATCGTATTGAGGTTCAGTTGTCTACCGATAAGCGACCGTTGTCCGGTGGAATCGACGATGACGGTTGCGTTAAGCGTCTCGCGGGTGCCGTCTGTATTCTGCGTTAGAACACCGGTTGCGGTGTCGCCATCAAAAAGGACTTCTCGCACGCCGACCCCGCGGCGTACCTCTACGCCTTTCTCTTTGGCGTTGTCCAAGAGCATCTGATCGAACTCGCTCCGTAGGACCTGCCATGTGACGGCACTCTCATGCGGGTTGGTTTGAAAGAAGTAGAATGGACTGGAGCCTTTGCCGGAACGTGAATAGAATTGGACGCTGTACTTCTGTGGGAAGTGGCTTGTGCGTAGTTTTTCGAGCATACCGAGCCGTTTGAAGGTCCAGTATGTCGCGGGGATCAACGATTCGCCGATTTTGAATGTCGGTTCGGCTTCCCGTTCAAGGAGCAGCACGCGGTATCCTTGTTCAGCGACAAGTGTTGCGACGGTGCTTCCACCGGGTCCGCCCCCGATAACGATGGTGTCGTAATTGGAATATGTGTTCATCTATGTTTCTCTGTACGAATTGTGCTTTTGCGTTTCAATGCTTGGATAATTGAGCAATATTGCCAATCAGATGTCCAGTATCCTATTCGGTTTTTCTTAGAACCCGATGCGTTTTGCTATCCGACCGAGTAATCGTCGGACCTGTTTTCCGCTTAATTTCAACCAATTACGGGCATCTTTTATTTCTTTTAGAAGCTTTTGAGATGAAGGATAGTTTGGTTGAATTGACAATGCTTTATTAACATGTGTCCGTGCCTCTTTCAATCTGCCTATTTTGAAGTAAACCCTTCCAAGATAATAGTGCGTTTTTTCACAATTTGGATGGATATTTTCTGCTTTTTGAAGTAGGTTTATACTTCTGTGATACCTCTCGCTTTCTTCATTATCAAGAGCCTGTTGACAATATGCATTCTTTAGAAGTATAGAGGCAAATTTATAGTTTCTATCAATTCTCAATGCTTTTTCCGCGAATTTTGATGCTGCCTTCCATTCGTTCTGTTTAAGGGATGTCAAACCACGGTTGTAATACTTTTCTTTTATTGATATCAAAAGGCAGGAGGCAAGTTCATCTTGTGCATCAATCCGTAATACTTTTCCTACCTCTTTCTCTGCGGCTTCAAGATCTCCAATCGCAAAATAAATCTCACCAAGTGAGTAGTGTGCCTCTTTAAACTCCGGATCAATTTTTACAGTTTTCTGGAGAGCACTTATGGCTTCGGCATGTGCACTATTTTCTATGCAAACGAGACCTTGTTCGTAGTAAGTTTGTTTTATATCATTCAACAGTTTGTGGGCAGGTTGATAGTTGGAATCAAGTGTTAAAGCCTTCTTCGCAGAATTTTCTGCTGCAGCGAGATTGCTTCGTCTAAAGTAATCACTCCCTTGTTTTAAATAGGTGTCCATTATGTTTTTTTGAAGTTTAAGAGTATCTTGCTCATTAGGATCAAGCCTTAAAGCCTCAAATACCTTTTCACTTGCGTCTGGCAGTTTTTCCATTTCAAAGTAAGTTCGAGCGAGGTTGTAGTATGCTATTTGGTAATTAGGCTTGATTTCAATTGCACGTTCTAACGATCTTATTGCTTTATCGTACTCACCAATCTTTCGATAAACAATGCTGAGATTGTTATGAGTTGCTTGACATCTTCCATCAATGTTTATTGCTTGCTGGTAAGCACTTATTGCTTTGCTGTACTCCTTCATCGCCCGGTAAACCATTCCAAGGTTGTTATAGACTTCCTTATATTTGTTGTCAATTCTTATGGCATGTTGATAGGATATTAATGCCTCAATGTATGCTTTCCTGTCTCGGTAATTATCACCGTGCTCCTTATGTTTCCGTTTTATCTTTTCTATTAGTTCCTGTGCAAGTTCATAGTTTCGGTCAATATTTAATGCGTCTTTTGCGCCTTTTTCTGCTTTCTCAAGATCTCCTAATTTCAAATAAGCCTCACCAATAAAGCGATAAGCACCTTTAAAATTTTGATCAATTTCCACTGCCTTTTGAAATTCAAAAAGTGCTTGAGCATACTCCTCACGGTTAAAGGAAATCTCGCCGTTATAGTAATATCTCTTCTTTATATCCACCAAAAGTTTCTGGGCAGGTGGATATTCATATCTGAGTCTTAAGGCTTCTTCGGCTGCATTTTTCGCTGTCTCCAAATTACCTATCTCAAAGTATGCCCGACTAAGTTCACAATGTGCTTCTGTAAAAATGGGTTCTAAGGTTATAGATTCCTTGAATTTGTCAATCGCTTCGTTCCATTCGCGATTGTTCAAGGACTTACAACCAAAACGGTAATGTCTTAGAGCCTCCAAAAGTTTCTGTGAATCAGGATGATTATTTTCTGCAAGTTTTAGAGATTTTTTAGCTGCGTTTTCTGCTGCCTCCAAATTGCTTTGGGCAAGGTACGCTTGTCCCAACCCGTAATATGCCTCTGTATAAATTGGATCAGTGCTTATTGCTTCCTTAAACTCGGCAACTGCTGCATCATATTGCCCATTGCTCAAGTAATCGATACCAGAGTCGTAATGTTCTTGCTTCCTCTTTTTCCATTGAAGATGAGAAGAATTAAGATAACTGTCAAGATAACAGAGACTCACCGCAATAGCATCGGCAGAATGGTCATCAATATTATTGTTATTCTGAGCTATCGAAAAATCACATCGCCTTTTAACCCCCTCCTGGACCTCTTCTTTTTCAGCATTTCTATTGCCTGTAGCAGCATATTTGACCTGCTGTGGGGAATAAAAAGCGCGTTCGATTCCGTGTCGATCTGCTATAGACCTGACCAGTGCTACACAGCCAGCAACACCGATTAACCCTCTATCTGTAGCACCTTCAAGTTTTTCGACCGCAATTGCATCAGGTGAATATGATGCTATTAGTGCGTTAATTTGATTCTCAATCTGTTTGAGCTTTTCATCTGATGTTCCTTCAGGGGTCTCAGTATCACAATCAATAACAGTGTAACCATCGGACGATTTTTCGGTAACTGCCCAGCCAACGTTTGGATTGTTAGCATCAATCTTGCCAGGATCAATACCAAGGACTATCTCTGGTTTGATAGGTGAGAGTGTTGTAGAATCTAACGGTTCTTCAAACACCGTTAACGATTCTGCTCTATTAGGTCTTATAGGTTTTGATGGGATATCAGAGACACCTAGTGTCTGTGTGGGTTCAAGAAGACTCCGCGGGATTTCATCTAAAAACGGAGACCTACCGTTCGCATTTGAACCTGCATCGTTTCCATAAGACGATAGACATAACCAATTCTCGGCGCGAGTCATTGCTACGTACAGCAACCGTCGCTCTTCATTTTCTATGTTTCCGCCAAAAGGTAACAAGCCTTTGCATACGCCAGCCACAAACACATTCGGGAATTCCAAGCCTTTGGCTCTATGGATTGTCATGACAGATACATCATCCAGGTCCTGAGGATTTTCCAAAGAGTTGAAGGCAGTTTTAAACTCATCAACTTGGCTATTAAGACGGCATAGAATAGCAAAATCTTTAGAACTCCAACCGCATCGGATAGCACTAATGATAAAAGAGATTATAGTCCCCACCTCTTCTTCTGCACTTCTACAATGGAGATGTATTATATTTTTCCCTACAGAGTTTTCCGTAAATAGTTCTTTCTTCCGTCGGTCTGGATTAAATTCTGCTAAAGCACGAGATGCGTTAACTATCCTTTGTGTGGAACGATAATTTTGTCCAAGCGGGATTATCTTAGCAGTCGAATAATTTTTCTCAAATTTCAGTATGTTCTGGATGTCAGCTTCTCGAAAACTGTAAATCCCTTGATCGTCATCGCCGACAACGCGTAGGTTTTGATGTTGCTCTGCAAGGGTTTCAATAATCTGATATTGGACACGGTCAGTGTCTTGATATTCATCCACAAAGATAAGTTCAAACTTCTCTTGCCATTTTTTCTTAACCTCATGAACATCTCTGAGGAGTTCGTTTGCAAGGCGCAATTGGTTAGCGTAATCAATCCAATCGTTAGCCTCAAGCACCTGCTCGTAGCTTTCATAAATTTCCACATAGGCACGTGATATTTCAGGAGGCATTTCGGAATGTGGCATGTGTTCATCTGCTACCGAGGGCGGGATGAACTGCAATTTGCAACGAGTGATAAAATCAAGAATGTCCTTTGTTTTAAGAAACTCACGATGCTGGAGATGATTAATCTGTGCCCGAATCTTTGCGATCTGTTTCCCAACCTCTCTTTTTTGGTCTTCCGGCTCTAACGCTTTAAAGTTCCGCGTGTAACCTCTGTGCAGTTCCTCAATATCTTTTTTCAAGACCCGGCGGCAGAAACTATGAAACGTAAAGATATTAACGAGTTGCCCTTCTTCTTTCCCTACAAACCTTGTTATCCGTTCTGTTAATTCTTTACAGGCTTTTCTCGTAAAACTAAATGCCAAGATCCGATCTGGTTGCACACCGTTTTCTATAGCATAAGCGATAGAATGAACAACTGTCCGGGTTTTACCTGAGCCAGGTCCTGCGATGATCAAGAGGGGACCTGATTCATGCGTAACAGCTTCTTGTTGTGAAGGGTTCAACTCTTCTAAAAGGTTTGACATCTTAGTTTCGTTTGGATTTGTTTAGAATACAGAAGATTCATTAATCAATCCGCTGCTTCTTCGTCTTTCGACTTTTCTGCTTTGGGTTTCTCATCCGGTGGATCCACGAATTTGTATTTCCCAGACTTCCGGTATTCTTCTTCTAACGCCTGATAGTGAGCGATCAGTTTGTCGATATCATGATCAAATCGCTCGGAGATTTCCCGTCTAATTCTGCGAATTTCATCAATTTCATAGTCTGCCATTTTAGTCGTCAACTCCTAAATAATTGAGGGGTGTCGCCAATTCCGGCGTTGGTAAACCAAGTTCTTGGTTTATCTGCCGAATGCGATAAATTTTGTTAAGGTTCGCAATATGTTTATAATTCCACGTTAGAAGAGCATCTACATCATAAAATGAGGCAATTGCCAAGTGAAGTGCATCCCCAAAAGGATCTTTAGGCATTATCAACCTATCAATATAGGTTTGTGTAATGCTGCGAATCCTTGGAGAGATTGATAACATCTCCAGATTTTCCACTAAGTCAATCCGATCTTGCGTTTTTTCACTTTTTCCGTCACTGAGTTCTTCAATAACAGCTAAACTTGAAACAAGGGTAAATTGGTCCGCGTATTGAGCCCACCATTTTCGGGTCCAACTTTGCATAGCGCGGGATTCAAGATCCCTGCGTAATGTGTAGTAGAAACTCGGAATTGTCGTTTCAATGTAGACGCGATGTTGTCTTTCGTTATGCAATAATTATAGTCTCCAAAGATTTACATGTCAAGCAGGCGGGTTCTCAATTTTAGAAACCCGTGTTTTTGAAAGCCTCATGATATTTTTCTTTTATTATACCACAATTTAAAGGAATCTGTAAGTCTAAATTGGTGAACAAACGCACGCACAATGAATTGCGCGGCTACGAACCGGAATGTATTTTTCACGAAGTCCGCTCATCGGTGAAGCGTCTTGATTTGAGTTCATACCGCGGTAGCGTACCGAGGGGGACGGTTTTTACGGTGACACGCAAGCCTAAATCGTCTCGGAGGGCAGCTGCGACGGCTGTGGCAGTTGCATCAGGGTTTGAACTCGTGGATTCAATTTGGATTTCGAGTTCGTCAAGTGTTTGCGTACTGTAAGCGCGACCGGCGAACTCTTGGACATCCGGGAACTTAAGAATGATGTTTTCGAGGGTTGCGGGATAGACATTAAGACCGCGGACGATAAGCGCGTCGTCTAACCGTCCGATAACGCCGCCGTCAAGGACACGCCCCTCGCGACCACATTCACACCGTCCCGATTTGCATTTAACATAGTCCCCTGTCCGATAACGGATTACCGGCATCCCGACGCGTCCGAAATTGGTAATCACCAACTCGCCTTCGTCTGCTGGGATATCGGTTTCTGGGTCGAGGATTTCACAGATAAACTCGTCTTCGTTGAGATGGATACCAGCCTGCTGTTCACACATGAATCCCCACGCACCGACTTCCGTTGCCCCGGTGTGGTCGTAGGCGCGGGCACCCCAACGGGTTTCAATCCGATGTTTTGTCGCCGGTACACTGGCACCGGGTTCGCCCGCGTGGATGGTTACCCGAACAGAAGCTGCTTCGCTCAGATTGATGCCATCTTGTTCTGCAACTTCAACAAGACGCAAGGCATACGTTGGCGTGGCGATGAGCACTGTTATATCATTGCTGAGGATTGTGCGTATCCGCTGCTCCGAGGTCATACCGCCGTTCGGGATGATGAGTGCGCCGAGCTGCTGTGCACCGTGATAGGCACTCCAGAAACCGATAAACGGACCGAACGAGAAGGCGATCATCAACCGATCTGCTGAAGTCACACCTGCGCCCCGATAGACTTCTCCCCAGCATTTGCCCCACCAGTCCCACGATTCTGCTGTGTCTAACCAGCGCAGCGGGGCACCTGTTGTGCCAGAGGTGCGGTGGAGACAAGTATATTGTGCCAACGGAAAGGTGAGGTTTGTGCCGTAAGGCGGATGCGATACCTGATCCGCGCTAAGTTCCTCTTTTGTAGTGAACGGCAACCGCTGATAATCGGCGAGCGTTTGTACGTCGTTTGCGTGTGTGACTCCTGCTTCGGTGAGTTTTTGTCGATAGAAAGCGTTTGCCTCTAATACCGGCGCGAGTATCTCACGGAAGCGGTGTAATTGTGTTTGTATTTCCATGTATTAGGTGTATCGTGTGTTCTGGTATTCAGGTGCATAGAACGCCGGTAGCAGACTATCGACTTGTAGCAGTCCGCGCTGTGTGAGTTGGATCTCGTCTGATTCGGCATTGACGCGCAGCATACCGTCGTTTTGCAGTTTTTCGTAAGGTTCGGCAAAAATCTCAAGGATGTCTGTGTTGAACTTCGCTTTGAAATAGGACGGTCTAATTTTGCCGAGTTTAAGTTGTAGTATCATCTCCCGTGTCAGTCGTTCCGATACCGTCGGTTTCAATGCTCGGTAAACCGGAAGCTTATCTTCTTCAAGGGCACCAAGGTAGTCACCCCACGACGGGGCGTTCTGAAAATGGATCCCGCTGAGATGCGAGAAAGAAGCGACCCCTGTGCCGATCATGTCGCTCCCTTGCCAGACGGCATCGCGATAGACGAATTGACAATTTTTATCTTTTTTCAGCACAGTGTACGCGCTGGATTGTGTATAACCGGCTTCTGCGAACTGTTCAAAGGCGTATTGATGCCACTCACGTTTGAGTTTCCAGTCTGCCACCGGCAATGCATCACCACCGAGGATGTCCTTGGAGTAGACGGTGTTGAAAGGCAGCTCCAACTGATAGACGGTAACGCTGTCCGGATCGAGTTCAATCGTTTTCTTGACGGTCTCGCGCCAACTTTCCCATGTCTCACCTATCATGCCTGAAATGAGATCAATATTCACCTGATCAAACGCTAACCTCTTAATCCACGGGTCAATACGATAGACCTCTTTAGAGAGATGCGCTCTGCCGTTTTCAGCGAGGATTTCGTCATTCAGGTTCTCAACGCCGAGACTCAAGCGGGTTACACCGATCGCTTTGATGGCATCAAGTTTCTTTTCTGTCAAGGTGCCGGGTTCACACTCAAAAGCGATCTCTTCAGCGGCATCCCACGGCATGACCTGTTTCACTCTATCAACGAGCGTCGTCAAGTGTTTGACGCTGATATAGGACGGCGTGCCACCACCGAAATAGACGAATCTTAGCGGACGACCTGCGATTGCGGGTTTTGCACTGTAAAGCTCCACCTCTTTGGCGAGCGCGTTGAGGTACGTATCAATTTCCGAGCTGTTTTTATCGGTATAGACGCGGAAATAGCAGAACTTACACCGCTTGCGACAGAACGGGATGTGGAGGTAAAGCCCGAGTGTAGCATCTGGGCGTGGTGGTGCGTCGAGTGCTTGATGGACCTCTGGTACATCGGATTCACCCCATGTCGAATACGGTGGGTAGTTGGAGACGAAAACGCTCCCTACGGTTGTGTCCTTTGAATCTATGCCTGCTGTCGCAGGTTCTGCTAAAGGCGTTGCTTGTGAATCCGTGTTTAACTGTGTTTTAGACATAATCTATTTTTCTCCAAAGCAGTAGAGGATCCCGTCCTCAGTCCCGATATAAATTCTACCATCCGAAACGCTGGGTGATGCAGCGATAGAGGCACCTGTCGGAAATTCCCATACCGATTCACCTGTCGTAATATCCAAAGCGATAAATAACCCGCGCGTTGTCCCAACAAAAACACGGGGACCAGCGATCACAGCGGAAGACTCAATGCTGGACTTAGCGGTGTAAGTCCATATAGGCTCACCGGTATCAAGTGAGAGTGCGTGAACCATTTTATCGCGGCCGCCGATGATGAGGCTGTTTTCGGTGATCGCTGCGGAGGCGAAGAACGGAAATTGCCGTTTCGGATGTCGATACCGCCACGATATTTCCCCGGTGTCTAAAGCGACTGCCAATATTTCGGTACCGTACGTCCCACAATAGACACGATTTTGGGAAATCGCTGGACTCGCGCCAACATAGGCACCGAGGTCGACCTGCTGCGTCTGTGTACCGTCATCTATATTGACGACGCGGAGATAACTGTCGCATCCGGTGAGAATCGCATAGTTTGCGGCAGTATTGGATTCACCTACGGTTTGCGTCCAGACTCCCGGGGTGCCGTGAACATACCCTTCAGTCTCAAGTTTCCAGAGGCGTTCTCCGTTCTCACGATTAAGACAGTAGAGGAATCCATCGTAGGATCCGAACAGAACACGATCACCAACGATATTTGCTGACGATATGATTTCGCCTTCCGTCTGAAACTGCCATTTCATCTGGTGCGTGCTGGTGTCTACTGCATGAAAGACACCATCGCCATCACCGAAATAGACGACACCATCGTGGATAGCAGGTGACGCTTTAATATGCGTGTTTGCCTGATAGGTCCACCGTTTTTCACCGGTTTGTGCGTCAATTGCGTAAAGGACTCCGTCCAATGCGCCGACATAGAGCGTGCCATCAACGACTGCGGCAGTGGACTCGATTATATCTCCAGCCTGAAAAGTCCAAAGCAATTGCGGGTTATCCGGTAGCTGGGTATCTGCGACACCGGTAAGTTGAGGGTTGCCACGGAAACTTGTCCAGTTTCCGAATGTAGCTGGCACTGCACAGAGTAATAGGACGAATATAATAAAGCCTTTTGTGCTGCTGTGCAGATAGGCACACCGTTGTCGAGTTTTCATCTGAAACGTGCCGTTGAATGCTGGTATATTAGTAGACTTGTTCATATAACTTGGCGAAATCGCTAATATTCAAAGGACGCGGATTGAATTGCGCTGTCCATTGCGTTGCTGCCTCCTTTGCTGCTGTTAGCAATTCAGTTGTTCCTATAGTATGTTGGACAGGGTAATCCCGGAGTCTGTTCGGTAGATTGCCGACCTGTTTTAGTTTGGTGATTCTGTCTGCTAAATCTCCATTCGGGTACAATTCGTGATAGGCTTCCGCTGTGACAGGGCTATTGAATCGGATGACGTGAGGGAGCATCAATGCGACGGCAACGCCGTGGGTGAGACCGTATCTTGCTGTCAGTGGGTTCGCGCAAGCGTGTGCGGCACCGAGCATCGAGTTCTCGATTGCAAGTCCGGCGAGGTACGCGCCGAACAGCATTTTGCTTCTGACTTCGGTTGTTTTATCTTCAAGGCACGCCTCAAAATGCGCGTTCAGTAACTCCCATGCTTGCCGCGCGAACATGCGAGACATGGGGTTGCTTCTATTTGAGACGTAACTCTCAACAGCATGTGCGACGGCATCAATTGCGGTGATTGCTGCGATCGTTCTCGGCAAGGTTTTGGTAAGCGTTGCGTCCAAAATCACGGTCCCGAATCGTGCCTTTTTATCACCACACGCCATTTTGATATGCGTATCCGACTGTGAGATGAGTGCGTAGGACTGTGCCTCGCTGCCGGTGCCGATCGTTGTTGGAACACCGATAGAGGGCAGCATCAGTTCGCTCGCTTTGTTAGTGCCCCAATAGTCCTCCATTTTGCCGCCGTTTGTGAGCAGGAAGTTTACGCCTTTTGCGCAGTCCATCGAGCTGCCACCGCCGAGTCCGATGATAAGGTCTATCGGTGCGTTGGTCTTTGCGACGGTAACGGCGGCTTCGACATCCGCTGTGGTCGGGTTCGACTGGACATCCGCAAAAACGTAAACGGCGATCCGTTCACCTTGCAACGCTGAAACGGCTCTCGCGAGAATACCAGCCTTTTCGATGCCACGGTCTGTTGTGATAAGAACCCGACTGCCACCGAGTGTACGCGCCAACTCACCGAGTCGTTCAATGCTGTTGTCACCGTAGATGATCTGTTGTTTCAATTCGCAATCAAAAGTTTCCATTGAAGCCTGTTTCTTTGTTAGTCAAGATTTCGCGTCGCGGTCTCTTTCAAGACGTACCAACTGTATGAATCCTATAATAGAATACCTGATTTTGCCGTGAAAGTCAAGGAGAAGCGCAGCATCCCTGAGGAACTCTTTAATTTCGGGTGAATTGGAGATCGCCAAATTTCATAGTACTATGAAATTCGTGTATTTGGAAAATGGCGGGAGACCTTGATTAGGACTAACTTTTGCGTCATTTTTCCTGAAAGGTTCTTTTGGCGTTTACTATGAAATTTATCGAATCTTCACACCAAAAATCAATCCTTAGGTTTTGGATGGGGGCGCGCAAAAAACGATTTGAAGTTTGACGCAAACTGTGTTATGATTATGTTAAGCAATATTTACACGAAAACCCTTATCTTTTGAGAGATCCGATGTTGCTTTTCGTGTTGGCTTAAATTTCTATTAACGTGAGTTCAAAGCAAACGTCCATGGGAGGTTCAGTAAATGGATTATAGCAATTGGACTTTAGAAACAGTCGTGCCAGCATTTCAACTTGAAAAGATTGACACCCCTGGGCTCTTTTCCGAAATAGAACCAGTGTCCCCGAGTGAGTATCTCACGACGGGGCTAGCGAAGAAGGCACCATTGGCCACGGCTATCGGTACAGAGAAAGCACGATCAGAAATGATCGTTGCCGATGTGCTCGTTGACCTCCTTGAACACTCGGATCACCGCATCAGCTTATTTTCTGGAATTGAGCTCAGCGTTGATGTTGAAAACGGTTTGATGGGGGTATGCGATTTTTTATTGAGCCTGTCGCCAAACCAATTTTATTTAGAGGCACCTATCATTATTCTTGTTGAAGCAAAAAATACGGATGTGAAATTGGGGCTTGGACAGTGTGTCGCAGAGATGCTCGCCGCACAACGCTTTAATACCGAAAAAGGGAATGATATTCCTTACATTTATGGTGCCTCTACAACAGGAATAGATTGGGTGTTTCTTAAATTAGAAGAAAAGCACCTGCACATTGATATGACAAGTTACACACTTGAAAGGTGCGACAGGATCCTCGGTATCCTTTCAAGTATGGTCGCACAAAAGGCGTAAAGCGCGGGGGCTCAAATGGCATATAGCAACTTTACACTACAAACAGTGGAAAAGGAATTTGAACTTGAATTCCTTGAACACGCCGGCATCTTTGCCGACATAGAACCCGTCGAACTTAGTGCGGAACTCACAAAGGCATTGGCGAGAAATGTACCTTTAGCCACCACTATAAACACTGAAAAAGCCCGATCGGAGATGATTGTCTCTCCTGTTCTCGTTGAGCTGCGTGAGCAGTTCGATCGTAAAATTAGTCTGTTTTCTGGGATTGACTTCAACGTTGATGCTGAAAGCGGATTAACGGGTGTGTGTGATTTTCTGGTGAGCCTGTCACCTCGGCAATCCTACGTAGAAGCTCCTATTATTACACTTGTTGAGGCAAAGAATCTTGACTTGAAACTTGGGCTGGGGCA
Organism: Candidatus Poribacteria bacterium; assembly: GCA_022821065.1. Lineage (GTDB taxonomy): Bacteria > Poribacteria > WGA-4E > WGA-4E > WGA-3G > WGA-3G. Next base: position 32,491 of record JAJEEK010000079.1, on the reverse strand, counting down.
GTGTGTCGCAGAAATGCTTGCCGCCCAACGTTTTAATGCGGAAGAAGGGAATGACATTCCTCACGTTTATGGTGCCTCCACAACAGGCGTAGAGTGGCAGTTCCTCAAGTTAGCGGAAAAATGTTTGCATGTTGATATAGCAACCTACCAGATCGCGCAATGCGACAAAATCCTCGGCATCCTTTCCAGTATGGTCGCACAAAAAGCATAGGGTGGAAACATAGATTTGGATAGGAGCTTGATAAAACGTCGTAACTTTACTAAAGTTTGGACAATTTTAGGTGCGATGCACATATTGAAGAAACACCGTTTTTGCTGGGGCGTTTCTTAAGCAAAAACCCCCGCTGGGGCTGCTCTTTGGTTCATTCGATCACTATTTCGCATTCGGTATGCTCTTCGTTTTTTATAATCTTTCTGCCTTCCATCATGTCTCGGAATCCTAAAAACGCTCATAGCGCAAACTGAAAGTTTACGCTACAAGCTCGGACGAAATGTTTAAGTTGAACGCACGCTCAAAACAGTAGAATTGCTTAGTATCCCAACAATGCAATCCCTTCGCGATAGGTTGCGGCGGAGTGCTGTAAGGAACCGAGTTCGTCGTCAGTCAGTTCAATTTCAATAATCTCTTCAATACCGTTTCCACCGAGTTTGATTGGAACGCCAATATAAAGATCATTAATACCGTATTGTCCGGTGAGGTGTGCGGAGCATGGGAGCAACCGTTTCTTGTCCAGAATAATAGCCTCTGCCATCTGTGCCAACGAGGCACCGGCGGCATAGTATCCACTGGTTTTCAGGAGATTGACGATTTCAGCACCACCGTCGCGAGTCCGTTGTGCCATCGCTTCGATACGGTCTTCGGGTATCAACTGCGGGATCGGGATCCCGTTGACAGTTGTATAACGTGGAAGCGGTACCATCGTGTCGCCGTGTCCGCCGAGGACGAGTGCCTGGATGTCTTCTACGGATACACCGAGTTCGAGGGAGATGAAATAGCGGAACCGTGCGGAATCCAGCACGCCTGCCTGTCCGACAACGCGGTGTGACGGGAACCCTGAGACCTTCCACGCGTGATAGGTCATGATGTCTAACGGGTTGGTGAGCATCATAATAATCGTATCTGGTGAATGCTTCACGACATTTTCTGTGACGCTGCCGACGATATTGGCGTTCGTTTGCAACAGGTCTTCGCGCGTCATCCCCGGTTTGCGTGGGGAACCTGATGTAATAATTACCAAGTCGGAGCCTGCGGTCGCGCTATAATCGAGGTCTCCGTCAATTGCGGCATCAAAGAGTTCTACGGGACCCATTTGTGCCATGTCCAATGCTTTACCTTGGGGAACACCGTCCACGATATCTATCATGATCACATCCCCGAGTTGTTTTTGTGCGATCAGAAACGCCGCTGTTGCGCCGACATTCCCCGCACCGATAACGCTGATTTTTTTTCTTGCCACTTCTGCCTCCATATATGAATGGTACTTACATATTTTTCATGAGATACCCCATAATAAGTATTACAAGCGGCGTTACAAACCCCGCCTGCAAAGGGGTGTGAATCCTAAGAAATGTATGCTTTTTATGCTAAGATTGACAGTACTAATTATACCCAGAAATCTGAAAATAATCAAGGAAGGACATTATTCCATTAACTTTATATCACCCCAGCGTGATGCGAGTTTGCCGCGTGCTTCTACGGGATACGGTAGACTCTCCGATTTTACGAACACATCATCAACGGCGACCTCAACCACCTGATCGGCAGTGAGGTAGATGCTCCACCACGGGAATTTGCCTAAGTCGGCGTTAGAAGGGATGTCGTCCTTTTTCCATTCCGTTTTTTCACCCGGATCAACGGTGACAGCCATTTCATGCTTCGCGTCGTTCCACTCCAAGCGGAGCGTTCTGAGCATATTCGTGTTTTCCGGGATGTCCTCGTAGGAGAACGCTTCCCAACCGCCAAGTTGTCCGACGGAGCCAGAACCGAACACGCCTTTCGGGCCCCAGTTGTGTTGATGGCTCGGCGACATGCCGAACACCCAATTCGGGTTTTTCCAGTTCGGTTCCTCATTGGTACACAGCACGCCGAACCATCCACCAGCATCGGAAAGTTCTGCAACTTTCACAGTGAACTGGATGCCGAGGATGTCGCGCGGTTCCCATCCGAAGACGAGTTTGAAACCGGGATCGCGTCCCCCAGGACTCTTGACTTTCATCTGAAACACGCCATTCTCGATGCCCATCTCTAAGCGGTTTTCAGGGACAAACTGGACCCATTTTGTGCCGAGGTCTGGTATCTGTCCCGGGGTTTCGTCAATCGCGTCTAAATCACCCTCAAAATCGTCGTAAGGTTTCCATTCGGGGGCAGCGAACGCACTGGAAAGCGCGAGTGCTACAAAAATGCAAATAATTAATAACGTTTTCATGGGGTGTACTCCTTTAATTCCGATTTGGAGATGCGCGCTCGCGAAAGTCGTTAGCCGTTAAAACGGTTCAAAATCTGCGTTAATCTTTCTGGCATCTCGCCTCGCTTCATTCTGATTTCGATGTGTGCACTCGCGAGGTACTCCCGTCCTTCCCGCTTATCGAAACCGATAATAGGTTCCGTTACAATCTGCATCTCGTCTGTGAGTTCTAACGTAAAATTTAGGAATCTGAAATCGGGGAGCCAAGCTGTCAAAATCTGGCGAACCTCTTCCGCGATCGGAGGAGAGGTATCGGATTGCAAGTCGGTATCCTCGGTGAGCGCAAATCGGATCGCTGCAATTGCCCAGTCTTGTATAAGTACGCGAGCAATTTCAGCTTGTAGCATTGCGCCAAAATTGTCATCGGCGTTGTCCCTTGCAGTATCACAGGTTTTCAGTCCGGTTTTGAGTCGCTTAAGCAATGCAACAATTTGCGGGTCCGTGCCTGCTTTATTTGCTCTATCTATTACAAATTCAAGGTGTTCAGCGGTGACACTAAATTCAAGGTGTTGCGGTGGAGGCGCGTACTTCCTACCTTTCCGCTTTTCTTCTGCTTCGATCTCTTTTAAGTGTTCAAAGAGTGCCTGTACATCCTTGAATTGGGCGTTATACTCTTCTTTGATACGGTAGCATTCTTCGAGAATCGGATCGGGTTTCATAGGCGTACCTCAATCAACTGTGCAGGTGTGCAAATAATCGGGGGTCGGAAATCGTTATCTCTGCAAACTTGTTCGATATGTTGCCGTTTATGCACATTTGTTATATGTTTATAGTTCCACGTTGCAAGATATTCAACATTATGGACCGCTGCAATCGCTATATGTGTTGCGTCCGTCTCAGCACTTCTTGGAACCGCGCCAGTATCCAATAAATTTTGCGTAAGGTTTGAAATTGCATCTGACATTGGTAATCTGGTTATGTCCGATATAAGGTTAAGTCGACGCTGAACGGCTTCTGCATTGCCGCGCCTAACTTCGGAAATGACTGTAGGCGAAATTACTAATTCAAATCTGTCAGCATGTTCATACCAAAATTGCTGGGTTAACCGCTGACGACTGGCGATCGTCGCATCTCGACTGAGACGAGCAGCTAAATAACTTATGACTGTGGTTTCAATGTAGACTCTCGATTTTCTATCTGTGGATAACATTGCAAAGTTAGCTTTTTCTGAGCATCTCCATCAAATCAAAGATATAGGTATATTACCTTAAATATTGAGGAATGTCAAGTTTTGGTGAAAAAGTTTCTATTCTTTTTATGGGAGTAGAGGACTGAAAGGAAAGAATAGGGCAAGGTATGCACCCTCGCCCTAAAGAATTACAAATTAAGCGTGTCGGGGTCCCATTGCGTAGGCTGGGTTGTCGCCGAGGTTTTCGATGAGCCAGCCGCGCAGCGGTACATCGTCTTCGGAGGGTACGTAGCGTCCGTTGTTTCGGGTAGCGGCACCGAGCAGCTGCCGACGGATCGGATCACAACGTTCGTAGAGCTGCTCCACCGTCATCTCATCTTTGGGTCGGATCCAACGGTACCCGTAGCCGTAGAAGAGTACCTTTCGGGTAATTTCGGAGTGATTCGGACTTCGCGAGTGCCAGAGTCGTCTGTCGAACAGAACGGCAGTTCCAGGTTCCACGCAGACCGGCATCGCATCGTCAGGGACAGCGTCTGCGGTGCCTTCGCGTGGGTCTCGACTGATTTCGGATTCTGGGACAGACATATCCGACTTGAGATGGCTGCCCGGACGGATATAGAAGTTCCCGCGTCCAGGTTCAGAGACATCCGTGAGGAAATATCCGACTTTTAGGGATAAACGTGGACGTGGATGGGTCTCCATTTCGACATTGACGCGTCCACTGTCTTGGTGCCATTCCAGCCATCCTTCTCCATCTTCGGCATTCGGCGATGCTGGCGGTTTGACGTGCATGTGTGCATGGTAGAGGTATATGTTCCATCCCAAGATACCCCAGACTTTTGGTAGCGTTGTCGGCAGATCAACGAGGTTTAATAATGCGTCGTTGGTGGCTAAGAAATCCGACCAACCCCAATGCACACTCGGTTTTGCTCTGCCTGTGGCGAGTGCCTTGCTATGTGAGGCATCTACAACCCGTATGAGTTCTTCGCGCGTCTCTGTATCAAGCGCGTTCGGGACGTATAGATAGCCTTGTTCTTCAAAATGGATGCGTTCTTCTTTCGTGATTAGGTGCGCCAGATATTTCTCAGGCGCAGCTGCCATGCCAGTATTAAGAAGTGTGTCCATGGTGATTTCTCCTTAACTGCGCTGTTGTTAGGTGATTCGACGCGTTTGTTAATAATCAGGACCTACACAATTTTGATCATAGACCGTACTGTAAAATGGAGGTCCCTGTAAAAAACACAGTCATTTTCGGGCACAGACTAACAGTCTATGCTAGAAAAGAAAACAGGCGTAAGTCATAAATGATATTGGCGTCGGGCGAGGAGACCTTGAAGAAATCCCCAAGCAAAAACCCCTACGATTTTAGGTTGCTGACATATTACCGCACAAACTCATCAAGAAATTCACGTGAGCGGATCAAACCGTCGGATTCTGCTTCCCACGTCCGCCAATAACGGTAATCTTCGAGTTCTACACTAACAATGCCATCAAATCCTTCATCCTCTAAACGTTGAACGACGCGCAGCCAATCGACGATGCCGTCACCGGGGATGGTATAACGCCACCAGTCTTCGCCGAAGCCACGGGGGTTTTGGAAACTCGGTCCTAAATTGCCGTGCAGATAGAGTGCTTCTTCGTCGAAGGCTGTATCTTTTCCGTGCACATGCTTGACATAAGGTGCGAATTCGTGCAACGCACGGAGGTAGTCGATCCCAATGCGGACAAGGTGCGACGGGTCGTAGTTGAGTCCTAAGCCTGGGGAATCGCATTCTGCGAACATTGCGCGCCACATCTCCGGTGTGCAACCGAGGGCAGGATAGGCGGGACCGGGACCGGGCCAACCTTCAACTGCAATAGTGACACCGTTGTCAGCGGCGAATTCGGCGATAGGGGGAACGGTCTCTTTCCAAATATCAAAGTTTTTTGCTCTGCCGAGGCTTGCATCTTCAGGAACGAAGACACAGAACATGATATGGACATCGTTTTCGGCAGCGGCTTGAATCGCGGCTTTCGCGGCTTCGGCACCAGCTTTCTGTTTTGATTTCTTTGTACTGAGCAGGTCTCTTGTGCCGGGTAGATCTGCAGTGCCGATAGCGAGGCCGGCATCTCTCGCTGTTTGGACAATTTTGGGGGTAACTTCTCCGATATCGACGGCATCAAACCCGTTATCTGCACACCATTTGCAGAAGTCTGCGAAAGGCAGTTGACGGGCTGTACCGGGAATACGTAATCCTATCTTCATACTTTTAACTCTGGGCCTCCGTGCATCGCTCCTTGTGCAAGCCTTAGAGGCTTGCAGGACAATGTTTCGCGATGGTTTCTGGTTAAGGACAAAAGGGTTTCAGGGAACCTACTGCTGTGTCACGTCTAAACTGATAGGTTAGATTGAATAAATATGTTGAGTTTCACTGCGTTCAACCCAACCTACAACTGTCATGGAACTCCACTCTGTTTTTCTGTGTAAAGATGCTGCCTTTATCCGAGACCGAAGAAAACTGCCTCGGTTCTGAACCCAGCCGCAAATTAACCGAAAACCAGATTGTTCTATAAGAGCAATCTGTGCGAAGGCCCGATAATTAAAAACTAAAATCCCATTAGACCGCAGCATCGGCGGCATACAGGCATCGGTCCGTCGTTGCTGATAGATGATCGGAACTGCATCGCCTTCTCATTGTTCCACATATCAACAACTTTATCAGTTTTAATGTTGCCGATGATATAGTCGTGGTAATCGCGGCAGAGGCTAACGTCGCCGTTGCTATCAATCTCCATTGTCATGTAGATGCTGACACACTGGTTGTATCCGAAGGTTTGCTGATGATCTGTGTAATAAGTTTGGATTTCGCCCTTCGTATTGAGTCTCGGCATCATAATAGGTGGGCAACGCCGCTGTTCGTTAGAGAGGCTTTCCATCTCTTCAAAACGATCGAGAATAACGCCGTGATCAAAGTCTTTCCACGTTCCGATCCAACCGTAGTGTGTTTGCGGTTTGAATCCGAAACGTTCCTCAAATTCTTCTGTATGTGCCTGTGCGGATTCGGAATCTATCCACCATGTGAGATAGAAGATCTGTGCGTCGGCAAATTGGCTGGTGAATTTATAGAGGTCTACAACAACATCGATATTATACATTGTAACGCAGCTGAGCGGAATGATGTAAGGAAATTTTACATTCCGTTCTTCTTTCGCTGCGCTGAGTGTTTCGAGAGCGGCTTTGACATCTTTGAAGTTGTCGTAGTTCTCTGTTACACCCGGACGTTGCGTGTTGTGGATTTCCTCATTCGGTCCGTCAACACTCAAATAGATAATTTTACAGGTTTCCAAAATATCTTCGGCGCGTCTTGCGATATTGGTCGCGTTGCTAACGAGCGATATGGGCATCCCCTTCTCTTTGATGTAGTGCATCAATTCGATAATGCCGGGATAAAGCATCGGTTCACCACCCCAGATGTACCAGACGGGTGACCAGCCTTCATCAACAATCTGATCAACGAGTTCTTTGTAGATTTCGACGGGAACTTCGCGTTGTTTAAGCTCTTTGAGAGATTTTCCGTGAAGGTAGCCGTTATCGCCCCACTGTCCACAAGAATGGCAACGGAGGTTACACATATCGGTAATCCGTAGGCTAACCAATTCAATAGCATCGCCTTTTCCGTGTTTTGCGCCGAATGGATGCCGCCAGTTGAAACTCTCTTTGGCGAGTTGGTAGCGCATGAACTTGCTCGAAGTACTCCAATCCTGCGATATGGCGGTAGCAAGTTCATTGACAAGAAATCTTGATGAGATTCGACTTCGTAGTGCCATCAATACTCCTCTATTGGTTTTCGGTCATTAGTTAAAGAGGTTTTTCTGTGACAAAGTGCCTCTTTCGGACAGAGCAAAGGAACGGTGAATTGTTACAAACCTACCTCTTAACTGAAAACTGACGACTAACCACTGATAACTGACTTAGGATTCATCTTCTGATTTTACGAGTGTGAGTGCAGCGGAATTCATGCAGTAACGTTCGCCTGTCGGTGGCGGTCCGTCATCAAAAACGTGCCCAAGGTGTGCATCGCATCGGCTACAGACGACTTCGGTACGCGGCATGAAAAAAATGCTGCGATCTGATTTCATCTCAATAGCCTCTGGGGTGATAGATTCCCAAAAACTGGGCCATCCTGTTCCAGAATCAAACTTAGTTTCGGAACTGAAGAGCGGGTTGCCGCAGCAGATGCAGTGATAAGTTCCTTGCTCTTTGCAGTCGTGGTATTTCCCTGTGAAGGCACGTTCTGTCCCTTTTTTCCGAGTCACTTTATATTCTTCTGGACTGAGCTGTTCTTTCCACTCTTTTTCGGATTTAATAATTTTTTTTGTACGCATTTTTTTCTCCTCCGATAAATATAACGACAAGGTCAGCTGTTAAGTCCTGCATGAATACTATACCACACTTTACGAAAAAAATCAAATATGTTTCAATTACGACGTACTATTTTTTTGTTTTCGTTGGACGACACCTAAGACTCTACATTTTGTTGCGGACAGAATTTCATATCGCACACCGCCCCAAGTGATTTTGCGTTGAAATACAGCATAAACGGCATTGAGACCCGCTAAGAATATCCCGATTGAGGTAACGTAGGAGGAGACGCCAATTGTCTGCCGTACGTTTGGCATGTCTTGGAGCCAGCGTGGTAAGTTTTTAGAAAAGAGACGATAACTCAGTGCCTCCAGAAAAGGGATAAAGATAACCGGTAGTAACTCTCTCCTGTGAAATAGAAACGGGATTGACCCGAACACACAGATGCCTTTCGGTAAACACACAAGGAGCGTCGTTAACCATTGCACCCATAGCCCCATGTGAAATGTCATAATTACCTGACGGTTGGTAAATTCCATAACCTGATTCCATGTACGATTGGCAGTTTGTGTTATTGCCACACAATCTGGAACGAAATGTACCTTGTGCTTAACATCTCGCATTGCGAGTGTGGTGTTGAGGTCTTCGATAGTTGCTTGTTCCCAGCGTTGGAGGATTTGCGCTTTTTCGAGCATCTCGCGTCGGAAGGCGTTAGAGCCGCCCCATACCATTGTGTACAGATGGTCGCCTTGGAAACTCATCTGGAAATTTACCCAGATCGATTCAGCGAAAGCTGCGATGTTCCAATTTTGCGGAAAATAAAACCTTCCGCCGACAGTCGTTCCGATCTCTGGTTCTTGGAGCGGATTAACAAGCAGGGTTAACCAATCCTTTTGGATAGCGACATCAGCATCCACAAAAGCGATAACCTCAACATCATCTGGCAGTGTCTCTATCGCTGTTAGGAGGTTCTGTACTTTTTGCGAGCGTCCGAGGTCATTATCAACGATATTTGGTGCTAATAGGACATGGACGTTAGGATACGGTTCAGCAATTTCACATAAGTGTGGATACGAAACATCGTGCTCGGCATCAGCTTTTTGGTGTGTGACGAAGAAGACTTCGTATTCACCGGCATATTCTTGGCGCAAAACGCCTTTGGCGTGTTCCTCTGTTTCAGCATCCCATCCGTAATGGGGTGCGATAATTGCGACCTTTGGTGTATAGGCGGGTCTTTTCGCGTTGCGTTGGCGCCGCGCATAGAGAAAAGACCGACTAATAACGAGCAGTTGAACAATAAAGAAAAAATAGGCGGTTGCGATAATATACGTCTGCATAGCGTTCAACCATTGCTCCGATTTGTTATAGGGTTCCCTGTTCGGAAGTACGAAGCAGTGCCAGTGTTGTTTTTAGTTTTGGGACCAGTTCTGCGTTCAGCAGAAAAATTAGATCCGGTTCATGTTGTAGCCGTGCGTAGAAACGTCCGGACGCATCAGGCTTGCCGATTTGCAAGGTATACACTTTCTGATTCCGGAGTTCGATGGTTAGCTGCATGTTCGGTTTGTCTAAACCGGTAGTTATGGATTCTTCCCTGACAAATGCCTCTGCCATCAAATCGTCCAGCTCATAGATAATGGCGTTCACTTCGACATTGTTTGCATTTTCTTTCACCGGTGCGGTAATCCGCCAATTAGTGCCCAAACGTCGGCATGTAACAGACTCTTCTCCAGACGCGTTAAAAGTCATCCGAATGGCATCGTCAATATGAAAGTTGAGCACTTGCTTATCCCGTAGCCACGCTGCCCCCAATGCGATGTTATCGATTAAGGCAGGTTTGACCCGAACAACCTGTTCGGATTGTTCGGATTTGACATAGACAGTCCCGTCCTGTGTCCGGTTTCCGATCAGCAGAACGGCAGGTTTTTCCTCACCGCGTTGTGTGAACGCAACCTCAATAGACGGCGGTACGAATCCATACGACACAAAATTGTCATTAGGACCCTCAACGAATGCGGCGGCCTCAAGGGAATCTACACCGAAAAGCAGATCGCTCACTGCATCCGCGTCTGCTTTTATTTTCCTTGTCGGCGTTTGTAATTCCCAAGTATCATCAAAGTTCCTTGTGCCAATAGTTGTCTCTTTACCCTTCTTGATTTCAAAACGGATTGTATCGGTACGTTCAAAATCTATAACCCGTTTATCCCGTAGATCAAAGACAGATTTATTGAGCAAATTGTAGACATCCTCAGACACAGTATAGATAGCATCTTGATGAGTGGAGACTTTAACATAGACCTGTCCTTGCGTTCCAGTCTCTGCTGGGACTGCCGAGCCGATGCTGATAGCGTATCTGTGATCTGCGTCTGTGATCTGTGCTCGAATACGTCGAGTATCCAACCCGTATTTTTCCAATCGCTCAGGATTATTAGCATCTGCACCGTCTGCCTCAAAGGTGGATACTTTTAATGTAAGCAATTCCGAAAGCAGCGTCTCAATTTCTTGTGCATCTGCCTTCGCTTGAATTATTTGAATACCGGGGCGTAGGAGGATATGCCATGTATTGTTTTGCTTCATACAGGAAATCGTGCCCTGCTGCTGAAGTTGAATGTGAGACACGGTTTCCGTATCGAACTTAACCATTGATCGGTCCCGAAGGTCAGTCGTGGATTTCGTCAGGTCGTCAAGTGCGCTGGATTCAATGAGAAAGATATGCGGTTCTGATTCCTCTTTGGCATAGACAGAAAAGTTAATCGTCTTTTTACCAATTAAAAAGGTCGCTGCGGGTGCCGTTCCATTCGTCCAGAGTGAGAGTGTAATACTCGGTGTATCGAGTCCATACTGTGTTAAGGCAGGCACTTCAAGCGTCTGTTTAATGCGTTTGTTGAGGATGTCATCCAACACTTGGTTGACTTTTTTAGTGTCTGCATCTACCTGTATAGGTTTGGTGAGTTGCCAGTTTCCGGTCCCGTCTTTTTCTAATTTCAGGTTCTGATACGCAGTATCGGCAAACGAGATTTCGACCTGTTGTACTGTATCGCGCGCGACACCGTAGGCCTGATGGATCATCGGTTTCTCGTCCGTTGATGCGTCATCAGACGATTCCTGAAAAAAGAGGTAGTATGCACCACCGATGCCGATAAGGAGGACAATGATAATGAGCGTTGTCTTAAAGTTCAAGCGTTCTCTCCTTTTCGACGCTGCCACCAGACGGTCACGCCAGCGATAAATACGATAAGCGGAATGAAAAAGACAGCGGTTATCTGTACGACGCGCATATCCTGGATCGTCATCTCGCGCAGTGCTTGCTGGCTTAAATCAATTGGACGGATTGCGACGAGGTCTTCCTCCAATGTGAGCCAATTAATTGCGGTTAAAAAGAGGTCTCGGTTCGGTGCTCGGAAAATGGCGTTTGCAGCGAAATCCGAATCCCCGAAAACGACAATTCGGGTTGGATCGCGTGTCGTGTCTCCGTTGCCGTCTGTGTCAGTTTTCTGTTCAATTGCGACAGCGACAGACACTGGTGGTGGCGTATCTACACCGACGTTATAAGTGAAATCGGTGAAATCGTCGCTGAAAGTTCCGTCGGTTTCACGCTCGGTTTCACCCCAACTGTTTCCGGTTCCACCGACGGTCTTAAAGAGAGATTTCACGCTGAGGTCGGCGGATCTATCTGTTATAGGTTTCACAGAGCGAACCACAGGAAACGCCACTGGTTCTCTCATAGCGCGTGTAATTTCATGCAATTCAGGTCCCGGGACCGGTGCGCTGGGTCCGAATAGAGGTATAAACTGTGCCTTGTCAATAACAAGATCATTTCCTATGTTAATACCCCATGGTTTCATGCGTCGAACGAGTCCACTATTTACATCTTCAGCGGACGTTAACGATGGGTCAAGCATCAGGAACAGTTTTCCACCACGCGTCAGATATTTTTCTACGGCATCAAGTTCGTTGCGTGTCAAAGCGGTTTCTGGTCCCGCGATTACAAGCACTTCACAGTCTGTCGGTATATCGGTTTTCGTCAAAAGCGAGAGCGGGAATGCGGCGTAATTCTGGTTTTCGAGTTCCGTTTTCACATCACTATATCCACTGTTATTGGGATCATCAAGGCTGTGTTCACCGTGACCGACGAGGAAATAGACCTTTTTAGTTTCATTGCGGATCAGTTTAAGGATCGCACTTGTGAATTTCTGTTCATCGACAATGGTAACCTTTTCTTGTCGCTCTTTACTTTCAAAAATAATCGTTCCGTCATATTGTACTTGGTACTGTTCACTGAGTTGTAGATCGACGTAGGGGTCTTTAAATGAGACCGTCAAGAATTGGGTTTCGCGCTGATACAATTCCAAAATATTTTTGGCACGTGTTGCCAATTGCGGGATGCTGCTGCTAAAGAACGCTGTCACCTGAATTTCCACTTCGAGATTTTCGAGAACAGTCGCGGTTTGTTCGGAAAGCGTATAAAGCCGCAGTGCTGTTAAATCTGCTCTTTTATCAAAGCGGTGTGTGACAATAGCATTCGCGAAAACCGCGATACCCATAACGCCGACGATACTCAACGCCACATTCGCACCGTAGCGCGCTTGACGGCTGACGAAGAAGTTTACAAAGTCCGCGAACCTTAACCGGGCAAAAACAGTGAGTGAAACGATTGCGAGGAGTAAGCATATCCAAAAAACAGGCCATGCGCGAAAAATACCGCTGGCGGTCGCACCAAAACCGAAAACCAACGTAAGAAATCCAAAGAGTGGGCCTGTAATGTTTTTTTCGATATCCATGTCCTATCTCCATTTTGATGATTCAATGGACTTGAACGTTGCAAACAGGCAGACAGATGTAAAGCTAACGTAGTAGACGACATCTTTCAGCGGGATGACACCACGCGCAAAGTTGTGGTAGTGTTCAGATAGCGACAGATAACTCAAAAAATTCGTAATCGCGCCCCCGCGAGTTGAAAGCGCGCCGATTACCCACAATGTTATGAGAATGCCGAAGCTCGTGAGGGCCGCAACAAGTTGGTTCTTGCACATTGAGGACATCAACAGACCTAACGCCAGAAAGGCGGAACTAATCAGAATAACGCCGAAGTAACCGCTGAGTAGGAGCCCTATATCCAAGTATCCGAACCGTTGTGTCAAAAACGGAAACAGGAGCGTCAAACCGAGCATAATCAGCATCAGTGAGATACTCGCGAAAAATTTGCCGAGAACGACCTGCCCATCTGTAATCGGCGACGTGAGGAGAAGTTCGATTGTTCCTGATTTCCGCTCTTCTGCAAAGAGCTTCATCGTCAAGACCGGTGTAAAAAAGAGCAGGATGATAGCCATATTACCGAAGAGCGTTCCCATCACGGCCGCTCCGGTTCCACCTTGACTGCTAAAAGTAATAAGTATAGTGGAGAAAAGAAAGCCTGAAATCGCTATGAAAACGAAACAGACGAAATAGGCGATCGGTGAAACGAAATAGGTGTAGAGTTCTTTTGCACAAACCGCAAGGATGTTTCTCATTTTTCCAATAAAGACTCATTAATCCATCGCTTCCGAACTTTTCCTACGAAGAATGGCCCGAGCGATTCAATATATTTGGTCGTTTGTTCCGTTTGGCGCATATCTTGTATCAGTCGCGATAACGGGTATAACTCTGGGCCGACTAACCCGATGACGAATTCGTTGTCGTTTGTATCCAACCCGAAGCATGCCAATCGGATGTCGCTGGCGTATCCACCGGCGGCGTAACTACGACCGAGCATCGCATGTTCGCCCAAAATGCGCCCGCGTTCGCTCGGTTCGAGGCGATAAAATTCGGGATTTCGACGCAACGGATACCAAATCGCCCATGGAAAATCGGGGTTAAGAGCACTTTGAAGCGGTTTACTGATAAGCCATTCTTCCAAATCGGGCTCCCTACCGCTTGAATACGTTCGCCCTGTCATCGTCATCTCTGGACGATATGAGATCTCACGATAGAACTTGCGTTGCATGTCTTGTAGTGCGAGCGATTGGTGCATCAAGCCTGCCGGATCCTCCGCAAAAAGAAGGACACCGAGACCGGCAGGGTTATTCAAATCGTCGTAGAAAATTGCAGCCGGCGGACTGTAATTGTTCGATTGAATATGTTTGACAATCACATCCGGGTGCAAACAATGTCCAAAAACGTGGAGTTGGAAAAACAGGCGTCTATCGCTAACCTGCGGTTCACCGTCAATCGGCGCACCGACTTCTCTAAGGTCCACCGGCTCTGGACGAGGTGGTCTTTTTTTGTTCATAATTTTTTGTAATCACTTTCCGATTTATGGTTGACGGCTATTTCTGCCGATAGAAACCGATAGCTGACGACTGACGGCCATTCTCAACGTTTTGTGGTATACGACGCACGAATCCACTCCTCAAGTACCTGATCGGGGTTTTCAACGATTCCTCTGGGGAAAGTGAAGAGGGTCTGTCCCGTATTTTGCTTGATGAGGTTCAGACCGTGCTGGTAGCTTTTCAGGAGTTCGTCACAGACCTGTCGTACTGTTTTTTCGTCTGCGATGGCGCGTTCACAGATAAGGGACGTTGCTTCGGCATCGAACTGAATCTGTAACCCGTGGTCAATATGGAATTGCGATTCATACCGGCGCACCTGCTCAGGCATCACCGTATCCCTATTGTAATCGGTATCTTCGATGATGCGTTTGAGTTCAACATCCGGCGTGTCTATGACCTCTTTGGTAACAACGAATTCATCAACACCGGTAGACGGAAGTTCAAACTTATAGTCGCGTAACGCCTTTTCACAAACGGTCATTAAGGCACGCGCGCCTGTTTTCTGTTCGATGGCTTTTTCAGCGATTCGGCGTAAACCGTTTTCCGAGAACAGCACAGTGATGCCGTACGCACGAAACGCGTTCTCGTACTGCCGAATGATGGAGCCTTCGGAATGTTTCAAAATGTGGTACAGATCGTCCACCGCAAGTTCGTTACAGATGACATGGACAGGAAGCCGTCCGATAAACTCAGGTTCAAAACCGAAGTCGATAAAATCTTTCGGTGTGACGTTCTCAAAAGCGCGCGCGCTATCGTCGTTCTGACTGGTAATTTCAGCGTTGAACCCGATTTTGCTTTGATGCAGGCGTTTCTTGATTATTTTTTCCATACCTGTAAACGCGCCACTGATGATAAAGAGGATATGCCGCGTGTTGATAACTTCTTTATCGAGTTTGCCGCTTCTCTGGAATTCCATTGCGGCACGCATCTGCGAAGCGACATCGTTTCCGCCGCGCAGGTCGACCTCTGTCTCTTCCATAAGTTTGAGGAGTCCAATTTGTACGCCGCGCCCACTCACGTCGCGCCCCATAATATTCGGTGGTGTCGCGATTTTATCCGCTTCATCGAGATAGATGATGCCGTATTGTGCCAATTCGAGGTTGTCATCCGCCTGTGAGACTAACTCGCGAATTAAGTCGTCTACGTTCGCACCGACGTAACCCGTTTCACTGAATCGGGTGGCATCGGCTTTGACAAACGGAACACCGATGAGTTTGGCGATGTGTCGGATAAGATACGTCTTGCCGACACCGGTCGGACCGAGCATAACGATATTCTGCTTTGAGTAGTCGGTATCAGCAGCATCGGAGTTTTCGTGGCATTCTCGGACGTGGTTATAGTGATCGCAAACAGCGATAGCGAGTGCTTTTTTCGCCTCATCCTGTTTAATCACGTACCGATCAAGATACTTCTTAATCTCCTTCGGTTTGAGATCAAAATTCAGATCGAAAGTCTTTTTCGGTTCAGGTTCTTCGGTTTGGCTATCCTGTGCGGGTTCACTGGCAGATACGTTCGTCAGGCGGACGGTGCCGCCGTATTTCTTCTGCCAGAACTCTTGGAATTCCTTTTCAATTTCTTCGGGGGTCGGCATTTTTCTATTTGTATTCATGATTTTTTAAGGTTCCTTGCGGTTCAGTTTCCGGTGAGTTCACGGCGGATGATTTCAGCACCGGCAACCATTGATTTCAGTTTAGCGGCAGCTGCCCACCGCGCTGTCTGGCTGAAACCGCAGTCCGGTGTAATTGAGAGTTTCTCTGGCGACACGTGTTTGAGTGCCTCTCGGAGCAGGGCAGCGACATCCTCTGGTGTCTCAACATAATAGTTTTTGACATCAATGAGTCCAGCAGCGAGTTCCTTATCGTTTGAAAATTCGCTCCAGAGTCCGATTTCTGCCATCTCTCTGTTCGCAAACTCCAACGCGAGTTGATCGAAGGCTGCGTCAAGGATATGTGGAAACAGCGGACGGTAGGAGCGTTTACCGACAGCGCGACCGCGGTAGTTCCCGAAACAGATATGCAAACCGATCTTCGCCGAAACATCGTTAATAGTATGGTTGAACAGTTTCACAAATTCCTGCGGACGGTCGGGATAAACGGCGTAGGAGGGTTCATCTAACTGAATGAATTCCGCGCCAGCAGCGACGAGTTGCCGGAGTTCCGTATTGATAATCTCCGCACACGCGTAGGCGACTTCAAGACGTTCTTTGTAGATGCCGCCGGTCTGGATGCGTCCGGAGAGTGTGAACGGTCCGGGACATGTTACCTTAAGCGGTTTCGTCGTTTCGTTTTTTGCGAATTCAAATTCCGCGAGGATACCGAGTCCGTCGGGTGCAGTGAGCGGGACGGATGGCAGCCATTTGCCGCGCTGATCGTGTCCATCGGGGCCTTGGGTTCTCGGTGCGGGGAGCTCCTCCAATCCGGGGAACCGTTCATAGAAACCGAGCACGAAATCCTGTCGTCGCATCTCGCCTTCGGTAATAACGTCAACGCCAGCGCGTTCTTGGTCGGCAATGGCGGTTCGGACTGCGTCATCAAGGGTTTCGTTGATGTCGGTTTCACCGAGTTCTCCGCGCCCGATTGCTTCAAGTGTTACACACAGCCAACTCGGGGGTGCGTAGCTTCCGATGGTACTGGTCGGTATTAAAATGTTTGTATTTTTCATTTGTTTTGCCATCATTTGATGCGACTATACTGAAACTATGAGAAAAACGCCTTTATCGCACCACCGACACCCACCGCGGCGGCGACTCGGAAGAGCCAATCCATGAGCGTTTTCTGAAAAGTTGTCACCGCTTTTTTGCCAGCGACGGCTTCCTCCACTTTTCGTAATCGATCCTCCAAAGCGTGTATGTCCGACAAAAGGCGTGCTTCTGAAGATTTTATATCTTCCCTAATCTTTTGCATATCTGCCAAAAGGCGTGCTTCTGAAGATTTTATATCTTCCCGAAGTAACTGAAACATATCCAACGTCGTGATTTTTTCATCGTTCATTGTGAATCTCCTCAGTTGTTCGATCTTCATTGCTATCTGACGCTTGCGCAGCTTTCTTCGTTTGACGTGCAGCTGCCTCACTTTGCAAATAGGCAATATAGCGACCTATATCATGATCGAATTTTTCAGAGATCAGGCGGCGAACACGTCGGGTGTCTTCAACGATGGGGGAATCTTTAATCATTGTTTCCTAACCTCCGACGTTTGCATAGAAAAATGGTGGCATTGTCAAGGCGACCACATCGTCCTCACCAGAGATTTCGCGTGCCATTGCGAGTGCGTCGTCTAAGTTTTTTGCCCAGTCAACACCCAATCGCTGTGCAACCCTCGGTTCCTTCGGACCGACAAGGATGACCTTCGAGAGATATTTCAACGGATACGTCGCCCAATACCAGACGGTGAACGGATGGAAACCGTGGTGCGCGAATTTGTTCCGATAGCAGTCGATTAAATACTCGTCTTTCGCATATTTCTCTTGGAACTTCTGTTGCATCTCAAAAGGTTCTGTCGTCTCAGCAAGGACTTCATCATAAAACTGTTTGTAAGCGACGTGATACTCTTCGTGGAAAATTTCATACGTCGGGTTCAAGATAATCACGACCCCGTTCTTTTTAATGATGGGTTTGTTGTAGAACCAGTTGAAGACATAGCCTAAGATGTCGCTGACGACCAACACGGGATTGATACGCGCATCAACGGCGTAAGGACTCATATCGGGGAGCCCGAACACCAATGTGCTGAACTGACGTGGGATGTCTATTGCCAACTGATCCTTCATTGACGTTAGCGTTCTCGCATGGACGGCATCGATATCGCCTGCGTTGATCTGTATCGGTTCGTAGTCGGTGCGTACGCTTTTGAGAATCGCGTAACGTGCGGATTCCGGTAAAAGCGATAGCGTTGTCGGTGTAAAGGTCTTGATGACCTTCTCGGCGATATTGCAGTCGCGGTTCGGTTTCCCGACGTAGCGGAGATGGAACGGATAAATCGCGCCGTTCATCGCTGCTTCGAGAACTAAGATCGGGGTCTCTTTCTGTATGAGACGGCTCATCCGCTCGATACAGGCGTGCATGTGCGAACCTTCGGGTTGCATCACGTGTGGGCTCTCTGCAGTCATGTGCGGAGAGTGGTGCGGCGCGATGGAGTTATACGTACCGAGACCGACTGCTACGGATTTGTGTCCGCCGTTGAGCGGGATTTGTATCATATCGACATAAATCACGAGATCGGCTTCGAGGGCTGCCTTATCGGTCTCAACGATTTCGTTTTGTTCTGTGCGTCCTACCTCAACGATCTGATCGGCATCTTCGGCATCAAAGTTTCGGAGTTGATGCGGATAGAACTCGTCCATAATGTCTTTGCCGAGCATATACGCGAGTTCGTGTTCCTTCATCTTACGGTGTAACGCAACTGCACATATCAGTTCGATGTTCTGTTTCTCTACGCCGTAACTATAGAGCATCTTCAGAAGCGTCTCAATCATAATTTGCCGCAGGTCGGGTTTTTTCGTAGCTGGAAAGGGTTGGCAGTTATCATCGAACAAGATGAGTATTTTTGAGTTACCATCAACGAGTTCGTTGAGCGGTGGCATCTCCAGCGGGTTTTCAAAGGCGCGTTGTGTGTGTTCGCTGAGTGCGGCGCGCTTGATTCCCGGTATCGGCGGCTTGGCGTAGAAGATCTCCGAATTGTCCGGCAGTTTCGCGTTGATGAGATGGTTTCCGAAGTAGGTAAAGTATTTCATTTAGACTGGATAACTCGTTTCGTGAGACGGTTTCAATATGATGTCGTTACGGCTTTGCAATCACCAATTTATTTTAGCACAATTTATGGGGAATGTGCAAGTTTTTTATCACATTACAAGGATTTTGGAGAAAACGGGTTATTAGGGCGTTAAGCAAGTTTCGTGCCATTTCAGATAGCGTCACAGATGGTTTTCTCAAAAAAAATTGCCCTAAATAGTGCAAGCCTCAAAACAGATTGCACGAAATAGGGCAGCCTCAAATCTTCTATGTTTGGCGGGGTTTTAATGGATGTGCTATCCGGCTCGTAAATGGACGGTGTGTTGATAGTATCGGTGGGTTCTCAAAGTTTCTACCGTCGCTGCCTTGTGTTTTTCGCAGGACTCTCAATCGTTATACGATTCTTGCTTTTCTGTCGCCCCATTTTGCATCGACTGAGGGGGCACAGAGATGATTCCGATTGTATGTTAAAGCCGCCGCTGCATCGTCGTGTCCCCCCTCTTCCAACTCGCGGATTTTCTGATTATAGTAGGCAATTACCCGGTCGTACACCTCTTCTGCAGTCAAACCGTCAGCAAACGCCCGATCTATTTCAGAATCACAGTCAAAAAAAGCATCCGAAATATGCATCAAAACAATGAAGTCTTCATTGTACCCAAAGTAGGCAAGGCATCCATTGTTGACAAAGTCGGTGCCGAGTTCAGCCGCAGTTTGACAAGCAAAAAAGTGAGCAGCCTTATTGTCTAATTCCTTAGCTTGATAGTTCCCTATATGAAAAATAGGATCGCAATATTCTCCCATATAGGTTGTATAGACTCCATGCCCGACACCGGTCATATAGACAATGTCTTCTCGAGATGCTTCCGGTTGAACGTAGACACGACGCGCCAATTTGTCCTGACAACGTACAATCTCAAACCCTTTGGATTCCAAGTAGGGATAAACGTGCCGATTCCGATAAACATAAGAGGCTTTTGTGATCCCATCATAACTGGAATCAATAGCAAGAATTTTCAAAGCAGTTTCCGATTCAATACGTCGTTTTATGTCCGAGATAACGTTCTTACTTCGGGGGTTGGAGAGTTCCTTCACGGGCACGTTCAATCAAGCGAGCAATCATGAGCTGCTCAACCTCAATGAAAGTGCGTCCTATACGCGTTCGCGCCCGGACTTCGTTAATGGCACGCTTTTTGCTAAATACCCCCAGCCCAAGGATACCTGCATCAAATCTGGGCCGTTGTCGGATGCGTTCCGCAACTAATTCTGACTGTTGCTCACGGGACAATTGGGCGAATGACAACCTTGCGGGTTCTTCGTCTATCACTTCCCGCAAAGAGAGCCATTGCCCATCTGGAGCCATAGCTACCGGACGACTCCAATGGTCTTCGCGAGTCACGGGTGTGTTATTCGTCATGCGTAGTCTCCTTAAAAATGGTTCAAGTCTTTTTAGAAAAGTTAATACCTAAATATCAGAAACAGGATCGTCGGATGAACTTATATATTGACCCAATATCAAGTATCAGCCCCAAGATTATTCTTCGCTATTAGTAGTTTTGGGATTGGTTAAATTTCCTTTCACAGTAAATAGTATAGCATTTTCACGTTTTTTGTCAACCCAAATAGCAAGACTTATTTGGGGGTTGCTATTTTTTCTTGACAATCGTATATGCACATGTTATCATCTATAATATAAATACGGAGGGAGTGGTGAAACACTGCCTCCGTATGAGAGAAGAATGTAGGTTATTTATTTAATAAATTTTGTGTATTAGCGTTTTTTGATTACATGACGCACAGTTTTCCTAACACTTATGCGTCTATGTTTTACAATTCGTCTGATTTTTCTATGGACAACTCCATAGTTTTTACTACGAATGTGTGTCATAAAGATACCCTCCTTCCCATAATCGGGAGTGAGTGTCATAATGACCTACATTCTTTTCTTTATTAACATGTTGAACGAGATTATCGCTCGCAAACTCGCTATACTCTGTCAGGAGTATCGGTGGGGTGCAACGCAAGGTGCGTTGCACTGACAGCCCCACCAACGAGCTTATTTGTAATTATATAACAACTGGTAATTCTTGTCAACCCCAAAAAAGAAGACATTAACGACCGATTGGGACAATCAGATACATATTTTATTCTCTGTCTCTGTATCCAAAAAGCCAGCCAACACCTTTGCCAATTTCTACCATTATTTTGTAGAGAAGATAAAAAGTATAGCAGACAAACATGCCTGCGGCGAAAATAGGAAGCAGTTTGTAGGTAGCCCAACATCCGTATTCTTGATTCATCATTCTACGCCACACGACAACGCTTGCTGCCAGATAAGCAATAACAACCACAACCCCCAAAACGATCTGTAGTATTTTTTCTATCATTTTGTCTACCACCCTTCTGATAATTTTACTTGACAAACGGGTATCTTAACTGGTAACATGTAGTATAAACTTGTCATTTCCAAAAAAGACACGCCCCTGTATCCAACAGAGACGTGCCATAAAGTTAGTTTAAGGAGTATTCAAAATGAAAATTTTACGCAAAATGAAAATTTTACGCAAAGTTAAGCCTTCTGTTGAGGCTGTGCCTCAATCTGTTGACGCAGCTGATGTCCTTGATCCTCAATCTCAATCAGAATCTCAATCTTCTGTGAGCAAGATTGTAAGGTGTCCAACATGTTCTTTGCTGCACATAAATACCCCTTATGTTCAGTCTGTTCGCGCAAAGGTTTCAGAAATGTATCTAACTCCAATAGCACGTGATCAATAGTATCAACCCATACTAAATTTAATGTATCACCAAATTTGCGTTCTGAAGTATCACTTGTATTGTCCTTTATGGACTTCTGACATTCGGGTTTATCGTTCATATTTATCTCCCTTAATGTGAGGGAGTTGCGAATTTTCAACTCCCTCTGTGGTTGGTTATCTCACCTTTAATTTCCCCCCAATAGTGGTGAGTTTGCCTATTGGGTGCACATTAATTACTGGGCAGACGGGTGCATTTGTCCACCGAGGTGTGGTAATAATGGGGGTTTTCCGTCGTGAGCAAACTCACCAAAAGCTGCCATAACGTTTCCGCTTGTAGGTTCTACATAGGCTACTATGTATCGCGACACGCCATTAGCCATGTAAATGTTCCACAGGTAAATGTTAATTAAACCTACTTTTGACTGCACAGGTGATACACCGATCGGTTCGCCCCATTTTAACAGATATTGACTTATATGTATGTTGTGCTGAAGTGGTCGCCAGCCACTAACACCACAACTAACGATAAAAAACATGAGAAAGAATAGACCCAAAACTTTTGTGTGTTTCATTTGCTTTTCCTTAAATTTCTTCTGCCCAAATCGTCCACCCGTCTAAGTCAAATTCTATGTCTTCAATATACAATGTAAAGGTGTAAGATTTTCCTGACTTGTAGCGATTTAGACTTTTTTGGTTTTGATAATCTGTGATAAAGAAAGTTACGTCCCAATCGCCAGTTTCAAGTGTGATACCGCCTATGTAATCAAAATCAGCATTGTCAAACAGAACCGTTGCTCTAATTTTAATCTTTTCATTTTCGTAGAGGTCTCCGCCATTTATAGCATCACGCACTACTTCTGACATACTGACTTCTTCTATAGGGGAGAAAGGGTTATCTGCACCACACCCAACCAAGAATATGACGCATAAAATTAGAAAAACTTGAAAGTATCTCATAATCCCTCTTTACTCGTAAGATTTTAGCGTGCCAAATCCAAATGAGACTCCAAACAGATATTGAATTGAGTCTATTTCCGGGAAATAGTCGGCTTGGGAAAAAAATGAAAGTGCGTAATCCGCATGATAAGCATAACCTATATGTGTTATTGCAGATAGACCTGTTCCAAAACTATCAGAGTATACTGGTCCCATTCCCCATTGGAGGAGTGTCTCTTTTGAAGGATAATACCCTGAAGTGATAAAAATTGACATTGTTATAGATTCTGATTTGAAATAATAATTCAGTGTGCCAGCTATACCGAGGCTATTAAAGTGAGCGAATGCCCCACCACTACGACTGTGTTCTAAATATGTGTGATAGAAGCCGTTAACACCAGCAAATAGTCCATCATCCCTGTCGCCTATATCATAAGCTCCACCGTGAAAACCGACAAATTGAAACTCATTCCATAAATGTGTAACACCTTTATTGGTGTTTGCATTTGTATCGCTAACAGTTAAACTAACGATTATACCCAAAACTGCGAAAAGTAAGTAAAACGATTTTTTCATAAAAATCTCCTTGAAAATATATGGAAAAAGGTGGTTTAAGGTTCTAAATCAACGTATGGTAGCCACTCGTTTAATAACTCGTATAATAGAGGGTCAATTTCAGGCAATGTGACTTTATTTACCGGTGGTGACTTTGCCCCGTCCAACCAGCCAATACGAGTTTCATTTTTTCCAATAAACCAACCCTCTACACCCTCCGCCCAATACTCTTTCGCATTATCTCTAAATGAGTCTGGTGCAGCAGTTAGGTGATAAGTCCACAATCCCTTTTCTTTTGCGTTTTCGTATGCTGTGGTCAGCCTTGTTTCAAAGGTGTCGTCTATTTTACGTATAGCATAGTCCATAGCGTGTGCAAATTCATGTATCCCAACTTGCCAGCTATTATGAAACCACCAAGCTTTATTAACAGCATAATCAAACACTTTTGAAGGTGCTGCACACATAGCAAAACTATAGACTATTTCACCTTCAGAATTAACTTGTCTAAAGTAACAAAAACCCGGGGGGACAAAATAAATACTATCACCAAACCCTTTTTTTGCCTCACGCCATTCGGGTAACTGATCTGTAGTAAACAACACTGGATAGTAAATCACAAAATAGAATCCGGTATCATAGTGCAGTTCTTTTCTAATTTCAGGACGTTTTTGTGTCATAGTCAACATGATATTTGCCATTTCTTGGATACGCGTGCTCATACCACGTGTCCCAATAAGAGCCATTCCGTCAACGTCTACAAAAACATAATAGTTTTCTGACTGTTCTCTACGCATCCGTATCGCTTCTATGATACTATCAGCTTTTTCCCTGTCTCTCGTTTCAAGCTTTAGTAAATCTTGTATCAATCTTTCTTCGTCTTCCCAAAGAGTATCTTGAATCCATTTCGGAATGTTAAATGTCACAGTATGTGTAAGCGGTTCTTCTACTTCGTGTGGGTGCAAAAGTATCTGTTGTGTTGGTGATTCAATCCTGCCACACGCTGTAAAAAGGCATAACAGGTAAATTAAACATAATATATTACGCATTTATCTTCTCTTTCTGTCATTTCTGACATTAGCACATATTTCCACTAAACTGCTTTACTAATTATGCGAAAATATGCTATACTAAAAATGCAGTCGGAAGGGCGCGATTAAACGCCCTTCAATAACTATAGGCAGCAAAAACCAATCTATTGCGTTTTAACTGCCAGCGTTAGTTAGTTAAATCGGAAGACATTGAGTGCCATTCTTTGTCCTCCAACTGCATAAATACTGGGGGGATACCCCCAGTATTCTGCACTTATCATTATAGAATATCTGTAAACTTCTGTCAAGAAAAAATCGTTTATTAGACGTTTGACTTCAATATCGGTTCGGAATAAAACACTATCAGTCTGCTGTTCAATCTAACAGTGGACTGATTGTAAACGAATACATACAAATCTTCATTTTCCCGAACAAAAATCGTATTAACTTGACAAAAATGTGTAAACAAGATATAATTTTTGAAATGGAAACTACAGAAATGGAAACTACATTAAAAGGTTTTGATCGGTATTTCCATTTTTAACTTTATTCACTTTTTGCGTCTAATAAGCAATAGATTAGTTGTGAGGTTAGCAAATTTTTGTGGAGGACAGAGACAAACGTTCATCTATATTTACAGTTCAAGACGCTGAAAGTGCAATGACTTGGCTTACAATCATTGTCATTGCCGGTCTCATATATGCCTATGTATATGAGGTAATTAAGGGGCAAGGTTGTTTTGGGGCAATCTATGCTGCTACAAATCATATCCCAAAAATAATGTCAATTGCTACAGCAGCTATAATCCTTAAGGAAGGAGTAGACATTATGTTTAGGCGTGTTAGAGAAGCTATAAGAAATGACGCACGTGCCGAAGAACGTGCCAGACTTGAAGGCGAAGCTATAGGTGCTGCGAGAATAGCTCAAGCAGTAGCCGCATGGAATCAGCGAAGATTGGATGCTGAATCGCGTAACGAACCGTTTAACGAACAGCCCCCAATATCTATAACAACACCTTCGCAAGAATCCTAAAATAGCGTTTACCAAAGTAAAATCGCTATTTAGATAATATCTTACACATGTAGCAGTTGAATTACGAGAAAGCCATTGGCTAAATAGTCGGTGGCTTTCGTCTTTTCTAAACTTTCATGCTTCCGTTAAGAAATTTCCAAAAAATTGTTTCAAGATTGCGATTGTTATAGACGTAACAGCGTTCAGCCACATAAAGTGGTGTGTATCCAACGCTATAGTGGTGATGTTGCCCATACCAAGCCCGTTTGAGTAGCGACCAAAAGCCCTCTATGGTGTTAGTGTGCTTATCACCGTCCACGTATTGCTCTTGGTGATTAATAACATGGTGCTTTAGTTGACCACTAAGTGCGTTATACGCGTGGTATTCGTCGGTCATAAGTTCGGATTCCTTGACGTTAACAACACGACGGATAAACTGCATAATATCGCGTCCTGTTAATCCTTTCGCAACTTCAGCAACGACTTGCCCACCGCGTTCAACCGCGCCAATCACAGCAGTTTTACTTGTGCCACGTCCACGCTTGGCGGGTTTTCTGTCTTCCTTTTTATTTTCTTTGCGGGGTTTACCGCCTATGTAGGTTTCGTCTGCTTCTATAATGCCTTGTAGCACGATAGGATTGGTCTTATTCGCCATTTCCGCCCTTATCCGTGTCTGTATATACCAAGCAGTTTTTTGGTTCAAATCTAAATCTCGTGCTAACTGGCAACTGGACAAGCTCTTTTTCGCATTTAGGATAAGTGATATAGCGAGAAACCACTTCTGAAGCGGTATCTTTGTGCCGTGAAATACCGTGCCACAAGTGACCTTGAATGACGCTTTACATGCAGAGCAATGATAGCGTCCTACACGCCCTACACCGTCTTCCTTCTTTTCTTTTACCTCTACACACCCACAATGCAGACAGACAGGCTTGTTACCCCACCGAATGCGTTCTAAATGCTCAATACACGACTCTTGGTCAGGGAATCGCTCCATAACCTCTATCAGATTCATGACAAACTCCTGTATTAAAGAGTTGCATAATTCTGATAAATTCTGATACAATAGAATATGACAAATCAGATCAGAACAATACAACTCTGATTGTTAGAGTAGGGCGGGGGCAACCGCCCTATTTAACTGCAATTATTATACCATTTTTGACAAACAAAATCAAGAGAAAAGTCAATAAATACGTGGGTTTAAAGCGGATTTTAAAAGATAATATTTAGGTATTTTAAGGAGTTATAGAATGAAAATGGAAGTAAAAAAGAGAGGCGTAGACTCTAATAATTTAGAATCTGTCAAAATCAGCTTAGAAACAAAAGAATTGTGGGAAGAAACACAGGAATTAGGAATCCGTTTTGCAATCCAAGCCGAAAGAGATATACACCTCAAAACAGATTTTCGTAATATGCGCGTTTCCAATACGACATACGCTGAAGTCCAAAAAACAAAATGCTACTTTGAATCGCGCATTAAAGAATTTGAAAAAGAATTGATTAAACTGGTTCTCTTACGAACACGACTTGAAGAACTGATTGATCTTTTAGAATCATGTGAGATTGACAAAACAAATGCTGACCTAATTGAAAAATGTATCAAAACCCTAAATGAAAAATAGGAATAATTAGCAGAGTTCTCGCTCGTCAAATTAACAAGCTAAAAAACACGTTAATTCTATAATACAAAATGCTGTAATCCCAATAAAAACAAGAGATCACAGCGATTTAAAAACAATTTTTCCTTTCCCAAATCTACTAATAGCGTTATTCTTTTCTGTATTGTTAGATGGATTAATTGTGTAAGCATTATACCACTAAAACAAATAAAAAACAAAGAAAAACAAAAAATACAGAGCGTTGTCGGGGGTGTGTAAAGTTTTTGGCGCGCGATTTTTTAGCATATCATCTTTTGTAGCGTCCGCTGTTAGCTTGCGCCCCAACGAACCCAATAGCCTAACAGTCTATCTTTCGGTAACGGCTTCGGCGCGCGATAGAAAAACGCGTTCGGCTGCTGTGATTTTTGTCATAAAGGCACTTTAATTTTTTTTGTACGCAAAAATCTGCGTTATATTTTTTTCTCTGATGGGTTAGGGTGTGTCGATTCAAGTTTGGGATGCGGCAGAATGAAGACCAACTCTCGAATATGCACTTCAGTTTTTCCCATTACCCATGCTTGTCCATAGTAATATTCCATGTCTGTTATCCTTTCTTGTTTATAACACAGCTCTTTCGCCGAAGGGGAGCGTTGGTAAAACGCCTCTGAAATAGTCTTGAATCTCGTAGATTTGGAGTGCTTGTGCCTCCATGTCAAGGAATGGGTGTTGGTATGTTCCTGCCCTGCTTGCTTCTGTCAGCATACCTTGTGTAGGGGGTCGTGTTACGACGAAAACGCCTAAGTCCGCCTCGGCGTTCTGCATAGCGGTTCGGAAGTCTCGGATATGTCCGAGTGTGTAGTTTCCGCCTTTGACTTGTGCGACGGCTCTGCCAAACGCTTGCCTGCCTTGTGTCCGTCCGACTGGAAATCTGAAAGTGCCGTCGATGCCACCGTCTCCGCCTCGCGTGTCATTTGATCTGAATTTCAGGACGTGGGTAACGCACCATTCCTCGAAGGCGTGTGGGTTGTTGCGTGCGAGTCTGAGTGCCTGTTCCTCGTTTTCGGGGGTCCCGATGACGTTGACACTCTCCCGATGTTGCGGGAATAACCGTTCAAATTGTTGCCTCACAGCACCGATCGAGAGATAGGTGAGATCGATCCCGATCCAGTGTCTGTTGAGTGTTTCGGCAGCCATGAGCGTTGTGCCACATCCACAGAACGGGTCAAGGATGATGTCTTGGTCATTTGACGAAGCTGTGACGATGCGTTCATAGAGTTCAATCGGTTTTTGGGTGGGGTAGCCGGTGCGTTCTCTTATCTGCTATCTGGTTCGGAATCTCGGTAAGTTTAGTCCAGCCATGTCAATAGTTTCTTTTCGATGTCTAAGGCTACCGCCATCCTCCCAACGAGCTGCTCAAGGTGAGCGATACGCTTCTCGGAAACCTCGCTGGACTGTTTATCAGTAGAATCAAACAACATGGGCGCATTTTCAAGCAACTGTCGCTTCCACTATGAGAGTTGGTTTTCGTTGAGATGTAGTAAGTTAGGTTATGTATAGTATATCACATTTCGCTTTCAGAATCAAATTTATTTTTTACAGGACTTACGCAATTTTTGACTGTAGGGGGTTGTGTTAGATGAAATTTCTCTGAAAACACAGCGTTTTGGCAGCACAAACTAACAGTTTGTGGTACAAAAGAGCATCATGCGTAAGTCCTATTCTATTTTGGTAGGTGCCCTATTCTGTACAACAGAATGACTGATGAAGGAGTTATGATTCGCATTGGTTACAGCACACAGCATGTGCTTACTACTTTTACGACTCACATTGTATCAACCCGGAAGTAGCCGATAGCCGATGCCGGTTATGAGTCCGACGATGATCCAAATTCCGCCGATGAAACATTCGCCTAATACAACACCTAAAATGAAGGGTCGGAGTTTCCGGTACTGTGCAACACCGCCGAACTTCAGGACGGTGTACTTGAGCAACCATCCGATGAAAAACGATCCCCAGAAACAGTAAGTCGCATAACTCGTCATCATGAGATACCCGATCGGATGTAATTTCCACCAGAGATAGTATTGGCGCATCCAGAACATGCCGAACATCGCGGCACCGCCGAAGATGAACGAACCGAGCCTCTCTAATTCGATACCGGTCGGATGTTGGAGGATACTTGTGAGCCGATTGAACGGTGTCGTCGTGGAGATCATATACGTCCAGTGCTGTAGATTAACTGCGCCGTGCGTATAGGCGAGGTCGATAGAAGAGTAGTAGGAGACACCGATTGCCAAAATGATCGCAATACCCATCGCAATCAGGAACGGACGCTGCTTGAGACGCAAGGGATCAGCGAGTTTGAAGTTGTTCATTACACTCGGCATCAAGATTTCCCGCATGTCAAACATCAAGACCCGTTCGTAAGCGACCAGCGTCCAACTGGAGGCGTTCACACGTGAGCTGCCGAAAAGTGTAATGAGGTATTCACCCGGAAGGAAGGAGTAAAGCACAAACAACAATCCACCGTTGGCAACCATCCACGTCATCACTGTCGTCAATCCGAGGAAAAGGACCAAAATAAAAAGTGCAACCCAGAAACGCATGCCAGCAGTGGTGCATATCAGGCAAAGTGCAAGGGTTCCGAGAATTAATCCGAATACGGCGAAGGCGTAAGAGAGCGGTTCATCGGTGTCGTCAGCCCGTTTGGGTCCAAATATCGCAGTGAAGGCGCGCGTGAAATGCCTTTTACCACTCCAGAGGATTAGCACGATGAAGATCAGGAAGCCGCCCATCTGCTGGTTTTGGTGGAAGTTCCACTGGTTCACTTTTGAACCGGTTGCATAGATAAGCACCGTCTCCATTTTACCGAGTAGGAAGAAGAACCAGAAACTGAACGATATTTCAAGTGTGAGCAGATAGACAACTGCGATGACCGATGGATAGATAAAGAGGTTCACCGAGGGCCACCATGCCAAAGCAGAAAACGGTTTTTCGGTGAAGAATTGGGCGATCGGAAAATAGAGCGGCGGGTTCGGCGTAGATGGAAAATAGAGGTGCAATCCTTTTAAGCCGTGCAATAGGACAGGTATCGCAAAACCGCACCACATCCATCGTGATTTGAAGAACCTATTCACCAAGGTGCCACCCGATGGCGTTTGAAACATCTCTACCGGCAATTGGACGAGCGGAAAGGTGAACCGTTCGTGTTCGACCCACTGTTTTCGGAGGAGTACCGTCCAACAGATCGTAACGAAATAGAAGATGAGGACGAACACGCTCCATCCGACGATCGGTTTCAACCATGCGCGCCACGGGATTGCGTCGCCTTCTGGTAGTTGTTCATAAAAATAGAAGACGGCTTTCGGATCGCTGACGACCATCCATTCTGGGAGATGTTGATGAAAAAGGGTTGCCCATTCGTTTTCAGGCGTTGCGAAGTAGAACGGACTCACAGCGAGTGGAATGAGGTATCGCATCAATCCAGAGGACGGGATACCGGAGGCGACCAGCATCATGCCCCAGATAACGAGGAGTTCGTTGCCTTGCAGTTCGGCACCGGTTCTCAGTCGTTTGAGTAGTACATTGACACCGAGTACAAAGACCAACATCACGAAGACGACGGCGATCGGCATGTGGTTCCCGGCAAGGTAGGTGCCGCCGACGCGGAAATCGTTGTACGGTGTGATGAGGCACTGGCATATCACCGCACCGATACCGATCAGGACACTCCGCGTGGTGATACCACGATAAGTGGGCTGCGTCGTTTTCGGGAAATTCTGTGAAGGGACAGAAGGTGTCATAAGGCGTGTACGTGTCGATTAGTATCGGGCGAAGTCGGTACGTAAGTCAAATACGGTTTTCACTGTGGCGGTTTTCCCGGTGTTCAAGGCGGTCTGGATGGCGCGTCTGTAGTCTCGGAGCCGAAAGCGTCTAATCACCAATGGACGCAATTGTGCGCCCATTTCTTGGAGGCGCCGCATACCGAGTGTAAAGGTATGAATCTGTTCATCGTTGTATGTTTCAACGCCATACGTATAAGCCCCTTTTACACGCAACTGCTTATACCAAACCGATACCCAGTCGATGTTTTTAGGTACACCCGGCATACCAAGCAAGATGACTTCGCCATTTGCATGTGTGAAACGGAGGGCGTCATCTATCGTAACACTGGAACCGATGCAATCAAAGGTAATATCTACGCCTCCGATTAATACCTGTTGCCCCAATTCCGGTTGATGCGGTTCGGATCCTGTGAGTTCACAGAACGCTGTATATCGACCGCGATTCGGCAATATTACATCATTTGCGCCGAGTTCAAGTGCCAACTGCTGTTGGTGCGGATACTTGGCGAAGATAAGGATCCGGTTTTGATAACCGAGCGTCCGAAGCGCAGCAACCGTCAGCAGTCCGATTGTGCCGCCGCCTATGATACAGATGTTGTTTGCTGTATTATACGCCGACTTCAAAACGCCGTGTATTGCGCAAGCAAAAGGTTCGAGCAGGACGGCGATTTCGTCCGCGATATCGTCGGGCACAAGATGGAGTTGTGATTGGTGTGCCAGGACATAAGGACTCCACCCGCCACCGGTATCGCGACAATACCCCGTCTGTACACCTTCGGAGATGTCGCCTTTTGTGATATTTTCGCAGTTAGCGAAAAATAGGTTTTGACACTGATGGCACGGCGGCGAGATGCCTCGAACTTCGCATGAGAGCGCGGGTTCAATCACGACACGTTCACCGACATAGAAATCCGCCACTGCGTCGCCGATCTCTGCAATCTCACCGACGACTTCATGTCCTAACACGAAAGGCGTTGATGTGAACGGCGAGAAATAGGGACTCCCTTTCGCGGTGATCGTCGCCAAATCGGAGCCACAGATACCGCTGAGTCGCGTTCTGACTTTGACCCATTCAGGTGTCGGCAGCTGCGGCTCTGGGATGTCAACGAGATGCACACAGGAAAACGGGGACGTGTAGAGACCGCGCCACCGTTTTCCGAGGTAACGCATCGCAAGATAGCGTGGGATGTTTTTGTGATATTGTATGGCTTCCACTTTAATAGTTCCCAGTTGTCGGTTTTCAGTTGTCGGTAACTACTTAACCCTCATTGTCAAAGTTGACGCGTCTGTAGACGTGCTGCAAAGGCAGTTCACATTGGATAGATAGCAGTGGCACGACATCCTCAAGCTTCCGAAATTCTGTCGGTGTCCATTCGGGTTCGTGGCGACGATACCGCAGCACCTGTACTCTGTCTTGTGAAATTAGGATGTATTCTTGCAAAGCATCTATTTGGCGATAGTGTGTGAATTTTTCGTTTTTGTCATACATTTCAGTAGAAGTCGAAAGTACCTCTACAATAAGCGTTGGGTTCAGGAGTGTGTCAAAGACGTTATCCTCGGCGCGTGGTTCACCGCACACAACGACAATATCAGGGTAAAAGTAGGATGCTGTCTGGACAACTTTCACGCGCAGATCACCGGTCGAAACGACTTGACATTCCGTATCCATCAGTTGGTTGTTAAGATGAATTGCCGTGTCAAACGTGATGAAATTATGTGCGAAACTGGCACCAGCCATCGCGAGTGTTTCTCCGTTCATATATTCGTTTTTAGTCGTTGCCTTACGTTCCAA
>JAJEEK010000076.1 GCA_022821065.1 Candidatus Poribacteria bacterium | reverse complement strand
GTTACCATTGGTATCAGTACCACCAGTGTTACCGTTCTGACCTTTACCACCGATCCAATCCGCACCGCCACCAACGACGTTACTGACAAGATCAAGTCCTTGCACCAGTGCGGGACGACCTTCTTTCGCTGTGATAGTAATATCATCATGTGCAACGGCTGCACCAGAGCGGTTGTAAATCTCAATCCACTGGTTCTTATCAGCGTCGTCATGACCGACTTGACCTTCATCAATACCCCACATAATTTCGCTGAAGACCATCTTACGTGCACCGCTAACACCGGTAGCAGTCAACTGCAAAGAACCACCGCCCAGGGCGTTCCGAATAAAGAGTTCATGCAGGTCCGGCATATCTGCCCATTCCATCATATCGGGGTTGGTAGTGCCGAAGTCCGGTGCGTTATCCATATCACGGACGATGACGAGGTAAGCGTTGTTAGCAAGCATATCGCCTGTTTCTTCTTCTTCAGGCTCTATTGTTAACATGTCGCCTTCTGCAACAGCAGCTGCGACAGATACTGATATACTTTCAGCATCATCCTCGGGTGTAATAACTGAAGTCCAAACTGTGGGCGCAAGTTGCACAGGAGCTGCAGCCGTACCACCAGTAACCATGACATTTTCTGCGGTTAACGCAGTAACTGCTTCACTGAACGTCAAAACAGCGGTAAATGTATCACCAACAGTGGGCATATCGGGAATGGTAGTGATTTCCACTGTTGTTGGCGGGTCATCAAGCATCTTAACGATTGTGAATTTCTTTCTCATCGACGCTGCATTCGGTACGCCAGTGGTCTCTATCCCGTCAACAAGTTTAGTTTGGCTAGCCACTGCATCCTTGTTCAAGGTTATCCAGACATCTATTGGGAGTCGTTCAACAACAGGAGGTGTCGCAGCAGCATCCGCAGCAGGATTAACAGTTGCAGGTACTGCAAATGTTAAAAGGAAGGTATCATCTAAAAAAGTACCAGCAGTTGCACCTGCTTTACGCGCCACCGTTACAGTTATGTTCGCACCACCAAACAAATTCGCCCCCGGATTTACTGACCTTGATGCAGCAGTAATCGTAAAATCACCTGGTGCTAGGTCAGCCTCCGCGAGAGTTGTAGTAACGGTAGGAAAGGTAAATGTAGGTGGAGAAGCCGCAAGATCCTGGGTATAAGCATATACAGCCTCGCTAAACTTGATCTCTACCTGAAACGCACCCGCTGTACCAGGATCAACTGTTACTGGGGTAGCAGCATTAACGTCATCCACTAGCAGCACTTCGGTGCCCTGTACGGTGTTATCTAGGGCCGAAACCAGCTTAATATCCTCATCCTCTACCATCGGAGTAGTGGTGTGATGCACGTGCCCATCTGGTTGATCACCAGCAGTATCAGTATCCGTGTCATGTGCCATCACCGGTGCGGTTGCGAACACCAGACCGATTATTAGAATTAAACTTGCTAAGGAAAATGTCAATCGATTTGACATACTTTATTTTCCTCCAAAATGTAAATAGAAAAAATAGTGTTAAGTCTTTTTCAAGTTGCCAGTTTCCAGTTACGAGTTGCCAGTTAAAGAGTGTCCTGATTCTCCGAAAACCTCTTAACTGGTTACTGGACACTGGTTACTGGACACTTCAAAGACTTCCATTCAACAGTCGAATGGATTCAGGGAAGTAAACCCATTCTAAAAACAAATAAACTAACCTTTTTGTGTGTGCGGGACTATAAGTCAGGATGCCCGCGTTTTTGCGTCATAAAAACCAAAATTACGAGGGGGCTGCGCTTTCGAGGTTCAACACTTGCTCCTTATAGGCTTTAATCAGTTCTGCCTCGAATTCTTGCCATACCTCCAACTTACGCCAATTCGATACTGTCGTCTCGGTGAAACCGAGCTCGTCGGCGATTTCGCGGTTACTCCTACCTTCAAATGACATCCGGCAGGCGATTAACAGTTGTTTCGTACTGGCTCGTTTCGGCATGCGAAATTCCCCCCTGTATTAATAATTTCGCGTGAAACCTCTCCACATCGTTCAGAGAATAGCCACAAAGAAATTCTAACACATCTAAAGTGTTAATATAATTCAGGTTTATAACACCATGTTCCATATTTGCCAACCAAAAAATTAATTTTTTGGACATAACATTATATTAGAGACACAGTATCACGCTTAATTATAACCTCATTCCTAATATTTGTCAAATATAAAATTACATTTTCTGACACAATATTATATTTCAGGTATGCTTTACGGTTCTAACGCATCCAGCATCGGTCAAAATGGATTCACGTCAGTTTTGTTAATATTATAACACTGTGTCGAATACTTGTCAAGCAAAAAATTGATTTTTTTGACATAATATTATATTTAGCACGATATTATTGCTAATTATAACCTGATTCGCCATATTTGTCAAATAAAAACCTATTTTTCTTGACTTAATTATGAATTAAAGCATTTTTTGCATAATTTGTCAAGAAAAAAACCTCAGAACGCGTGGGGGACGCGTTCCACTTCAAGCTTCCCTTCTTGAAAGATAACGCTCACCCCTACCTCTGGGTTACGAGAAACCGCATTATTTTCTGAAACCGCATCCATCTATATGGATTTTAATTTTTTTTGTACGCAAAAACCTACGTTATATTTTTTTCTCCGCCGGGTTTCTTAAGCATTTGTAAGGACTGGTAGGCGCTGTTTTGCGGCGTACTCACCCCGGGGAATGCCATAAGGCATTCATACCGTTGATTCATGCGACCTGCATTCCAACTGCGCCGGATTTCACGCGAAAACCTCGAAATCTTCAAACCCCTCTTCAGTCGCGGAGCGACGGCATCTATGTAGAAACGTGAACTAAACAAAAAGAAAGCCCCAGAGGGGCGGCATCATAGCACAAGTTAACAGCGGACGCGACAAAAGAGGATCATTTCTTGTGTAGCATAGCCTGTTAGGCTGTGCCTATAGAACGTTTTACGGGTTTACAATATGGCGTTGTTTGAGCGTTTCGATTTCCTGTGTGAGGGTTTCAATCTGCTTTTCGAGTGCACGATCTTTTCTGCTACGCCATACGATTATGGCTGTTGGGATACCGATGATGGCGACGACAATAGTGAACAAGAACTTCGTCCAGCCAGAATCAGAACTGATTCGCTTGTCTATTTCCGTGAATTGGACGTTGACGGTCTTGATCTCTTGAGAAATATGGTTTTTCAAGAGGTCTGTCTGCTGGGTCATGTGTGCTTTCATTCGATCTTCAGACGCTTGGATTTTCGCGTCAACTTTTTCAATGTCCTGGACGGTCAACTCACCGAGTGCCGGGATAGCGATAACAGAAAAGAGGATCGAGAGCGCGAGTATCGTTTTCATGGTGGGTTCCAGTGCCAGTTTGTTTTATCCCCCAGCTGAGGTTCATTTCTTGTGTAGCATAGCCTGTTAGGCTGTGCCTATAGAACGTTTTACGGGTTTACAATATGGCGTTGTTTGAGCGTTTCGATTTCCTGTGTGAGGGTTTCAATCTGCTTTTCGAGTGCGCTATCTTTTCTGCTACGCCACGCAATAATAGCCTGTGGAAGTCCGACAGCTACCACGATTAGAACCATGAGCCAGGAGATCTGTTTATCAAGGCTGTCCATTTTACCACGAAGCCATGCTACATCCGTTTTTATAGGTATGTTTGCCTCGTTGACAATCACTCGGATTTTGTCAAGATCGGCATCGTCAAGTGCTCCAATTGCTGGCATAGCGAGTGCGGATGATAGTATCAAGAGAATCAAAATCGTTTTCATGGTGGGTTCCAGTGCCAGTTTGTTTTATCCCCCAAGCTACGGTGGGAGGGTGGCAGAAACGGAGTGAGACTCCGATTCGTAGCTGTGCCACCCTAAACTGGTTTCAATAGTATATCAGAAAGGTGAACATTAAGCAAGGTGTTTTTTGACTGTGTTCTATCGAGCACCAACCATAGGGGTCAATATTAACCCAAGTTGCTACTAACAAGATTTTAGACCAGTAGACCCTGTGTTTCATTGAAAAATGTTGATTAGCCAAGCGTTTTGTAGCGCAAACTTTATGAAGATTAATTTATTAATTCGGTAATTTATTAGCGAAGTCCGGTGCGGTTGCAAACCGCACCTACCGGTCCTGGGAAAGATATAGAATTACCGATTTATTTTCTGAAACTTCATCAAACCGAACCTACTTTTCCCACTTGCCTCAATTGCTTGTAAAATTGACACTTACGATGGCAACGCATAGACCCCCCACCGTACCTTCACAAGTTCACCAGTCTCCACGAGGCGTGTGAGTTCGTTTCGGACCGCGGTGGGATGCCCGTCAATCGCGTCAACGAGTTCGGATGCCCTTTTCTCGCCGTTCGCCAGGATCGCGAAAATCTGTTCCCGGAAAAGCACACGTGGAATGTTCCCGCCCCTGAATTTATGCAACACGCGGTGCGCCTGCCTCGGTGAACACCCCAAAATACGTTCCACTTCAGCGCGACAGGTGTCCGCGGTTATGTTCGCACGTTCCGCTTCAAAACGCTCGCGCGTCGCTATCACTTCAGAGAGTTTGTCTAAGCTACCAGCCACCTCAAAATCTTCCCAATCAAAAAGAAGCACTTCAGGTCGGTCGGTAATGTCCGGCAACGGCACGCTTGTAACCAACACAACCGTTTTACCCGGCAAGCGATTCAGACCCGTAAGCCCGACAATTTCTGAAAGATGCCTAACAATATGCTGTTCATAAACACGCTGGACGCGTTCGTCTTTATACCGGCGAGGCTCCGTCTCTGTCTCATACGAGAGCGGTCTCTCGTCGCTGCCATACAAAATCTGTGCCCGTCGCCAAATGATACCGGGCGTCCAATTCGGCGTACCGACGATCCAAACAACCTCTGCCGCTTCAAAAGCGGAGGCGAACCTGTCCAGGTCTTTGAAATGCGAGACAAGACAGACATTCTCTATTTCCGAAATAGCTTTCAACTGCCTGAGAATCGGCATATAAGTGACGATCGCATGCTTAACACTTGGGTCCCGTTCGATCTCTGCTCGGATCCCAGAGAAGATGCGCTGCCCCGTTTTAGACACGCCGATCACATCCCAGTTATGATAGTGTTCCAAAAGCGTTTCGGGTGAATACGGGTCTGTCCGAATCTGAAAAACCTTATTCCCCGCAACCCACGCCGTCGGTTTCAGATGGGTAACCTCGATCTCTGTCTCTGGAAACGCTTGGCGGACATCTCGTTCGGTGAGACTCCAGGACATGAGCAATAGCCGTTTAACGCGCGGATGCAACACAGGCGGCACCCAGAACGTTAGCGCGTTCTTATACCAGATCATCGGCGCATCCGCATCACGCTTATAATACGCAAAAAAATACGCCAAACGGTGCCAAAACGTCCAATCTGGATCCGAACAGACATCCGGGAACGCTTCAATGCACTCGACCGTTGAAGCGTCTAAAATCCGCAATTCGATCGCTTGACCCATCGACATGGGGATGTGTGCGTCTGCGTTCAACTGAAAAGCATCGAGTTCAAAAACGGGCACCCCTTTTGCCGTCAGTCTATCTTTAGCCGCCCTATTTAAAGGTATATAAGCCGAACTGCCGCCGTCAAACGCAATCATAAAACGCGCCAGTAACTCATCGGTTTCATCATCAACGTACGCGCGCGCCGACACCCGACCGCTCACGTTCACTTGGCACATCTGTTTAATCAGTTCGTCTGCCTGCCTCTCAAATGCCCGCATCGTTGTACGAATACGTCTGACCGCATTCTCGTCGGGGTCCCCCTTAATTTCTACGGCATTTAGGAGTGCCTCAGAAAAGTGCCCCAAGGCATGTCCTCGCCAACTGACACGCCACGCCTCCAATGTAGCCTTTGATAAACTGCATTGAGAAAACAGTTCATCGCTTTGCACGTTGTCGAAAATACAAAGCCGTTCTGTTTCATTCGCTTCGCCAAGCATCTCTTCTACCGTTTCGCTATGGAGTGGATTCAAGAAGATTTGAGGCGGTCCCGATATTTGTACGTTCGCGCGCCGGAGCGCAGCAGGTTGCGATAGATAGCCGCGCTGCTGACACGCCGCATAGACAGGACACTCCGGACAGATGCTTTCGCTCGGAGTGCCGCCCTTCTGTTCAAGCGCATCGCACCGCTCTGGATCCTCACAAATATTTCCGTGTTCAAACGGGTGCGCCATCCGTACGTCTGCGGGTATCTTTTTCGCTTGTTCCCATCGGTATCTTCGCGCGCGTCTGCGCCTTACCGATGACACGTCGCGTCGTTGAAATCTCAGTTCCGATTCTTCTGCTGCCCAGAACTTCGTATTTAGGCTTATCGCACCGCCCTTGAGGATGTATGACGCTGCACCGTAACTTTTCCCGCCACCTTTCTCAGCAATAAGTGTGAGAACGCGTGCACTGCTATCGAAAACGCGCTGTATCTCAGCGGCGTTGTTTTCGAGGGTCTCGTAATCTTGTTTCGCGTCTCCCGGTTTCTGCAGCACCGTCGGTGGACGTTTGATCGCTAACGGGCTGAGTTTGCCCTCCCGCACCGCAAGCACAGTTTTAGAGATAAATAGATCCGTGTTCGGTGTCCGCGGTAGAATACCCGTATCGTCCCAGATATCTGTGATCGGTGTCGGTTCCGTAGGCACCCCACTATCAGCCGTCGCAGCGCGGAGCCACACTGTACCATCACGCTCCCATAACGACACCCGTCTATCCTCACCTATATCCTCAGACGGTTTCCAGTCGTAGGAACCGTTGGCTTGCTTGATATACGAGAAACCGCGTTTTGTCAGTGCCTGTTTCGCAAGGTCTAAGTTATGTGAACCCAAGGCGGCTGGTGCTACAGGCGTATCTAAAATAACAGGGCGGATAACGGGTCGCAGCCCCTTTTCATCAAGCGGCACGGGGGCGTGAAGTCTATCACGGAGCGCGTCAATAGGTGCAAAGAGGAGCTCTTTGGAAATTACAGGCGGGTCTAAGAGATTGCCAAACAGAACCTCGTAACGTCCGTCCCAACGGTTGTATCCCTTGTCCCCAAAGATTTCGAGGTACACCGCTTGTTGATATGCGTTTTCTGCTGTCGGTGCATGCTTATAGATGTACTGCCTTGCGTCCTCGGTATTCGGGTGCAGGTAATCTGGCACTCGGCATGAGAACCGCAGTCCACCGGACTTTGTAATTGTCAGCAGCGGGTTCGCTACGATGCCGACCAAAGTCTCGATACAGGCGATAACAGCGTCCGGCGCAGCACAGACGGCTTCGTAAGTAAAATTGAGATCGTGCCAATGCGCGCCATCCTTTGCCGATGGGATACCTGTGTACACCTGAATGCCACACGAGCCGCGCCATTGTCTAATCTTCCAATCCTCTATGCCTTGGCGTGTCAAGAACCGTTCACCACCAAAATCCGTTGGGCCGTTTTCATACGCCGGAGCGCGACCTATCGGCATAAATGAAACGCCTGCCTGTTCAAGCGCGTAGAGTTTCACAGGAGGGTACCGATACGCGCAGTAAACCGAGAAATGATACGGAAGCCCCTTATAGAGTGCCGGAGTTATCACTGTTTTCCGCTGCCGGAGCGGGTTTTCACGCCGTTGGCGGCAGCGTTGAATAATATCTTTCAAGATGTTCATGATTGGTAAAACACTATCTTCCCTAGGCCTGGTAGGTTCGGTTTCATGAAGATTAAATAAATATTTCGGTAATTCTATATCTTCCCCAGGGCCGGTAGGTGCGGTTTGCAACCGCGCCGGACTTCGCCAATAAATTACCGAATTAATAAACTGGTATTTCTCAAAAGTTATCCTAAAGCAATAATTATCAGGGTTCTTTAGGGGTTAGTTCATGAAAATGCGTTATGAAGTCCGTGAGTATCTGTCTTTCTCCCGTGAGTTGAAGTTGTATCTGATGAAATGTGCGGCGTT
>JAJEEK010000059.1 GCA_022821065.1 Candidatus Poribacteria bacterium | reverse complement strand
GAAATGCTTGGGCTTGAAATACAAAGAGGATACATTGCCATAGATGCCACCGTTTCCGGTGTCACTTACCGTGTTGTCAACACACACTTAGAAGCATTTGTGGCGGAAAGTCGGATTCCACAAACACAGGAACTCGTGGAGATTCTTAGCCAAGAAACCTTGCCGATTATCCTGTTAGGGGATTTCAATACAAGAGCACCCGACGGCACTGCTTACCAAATTTTGCTATCTGCGGGATATGTTGATGTCTGGCAGATGGATTCCGACGGAACTGGTAAAACTTGTTGTCAAGACGACGACATCCTAAACGAGATGAGTGACCTCTCTGTTCGGATTGATCAGATTTTTGTCCGAAATCTGGCACCGACATCTGTCATAACACACACTGTTGGTGATAAACCAGCCGACCGCTTACCTTCTGGGTTGTGGCCCTCTGACCACGCCGGAGTTGTCGCACATCTGGTATTTGAGTAGTGTAAGATCGTTTGACATTTTAAAAAAGTAAAGCGCGCTATAACAGCATTTGAATAGCCGTTACAGTGCGCTTTGCACCTCACAGGTTTTGGACTTATTCAGGTCCACTAATTTCAGGTGTTGCCTCAATTATATTATCCTGTGGCATACCATTAAGAATTTGACGGACCCCAACACTTTTGACCGGATTGCGGTTCACATCGAAACGAGAGATAGTCGTCGCACCTTCGTAGTTTGTGATTTTAGCGATCGCATCTCGAATCGCAGCTGGATCATCGGTTGATCCCACTGTCTCGATTGCCATTTTCAAGATTCTCATGGCATCATAGCCTGCAGCTGCAATGCCGTCAACAGAGCCATATTTCGCCGTATAAGCAGCATTAAAATCCATAGCATCCGGATCTAAGTTGGTACAATAGTAACCGTCAACAGGTTCATTATCCTCCAAAGTCGTAGACATCAGTGGATCGTCCCAACCATCGCTACCAATAAAGATAGATTGGATTCCCATGTCTCTTGCCTGTTTCATTATGAGTGGATTCGCTGGTGGGAAACTGGCGAGAAGAAGGACATCCGGGGTTGTATCTTTAACTGCAGTCAGCTGTTCAGTAAATAGCATCGCCCCACTCTCATAGGTTTCCTCGGCAACTACGCTCCCGCCAAGGTTTTCAAAACTTGCCTTAAATGATTGCACAAAACCCTCGGAATAGACATCCATATTTTGCCAAATCATTGCAGCGGTGCTCGCGCCTTGTTGACTTATAACTTGTGCCAGAAGTTTCGCCTGCAACACATTGGAGCCTGCAATGAGAAACATAAAATCGTTTGGGTCCGTCGCGTCTGCCGTCACCTCTGCCCTTGTCGCGCCCAAAAGTACCGGGATATTGATAACCGCTCCAACTTTCACAGCATGGCTCGAAAAGAGAGGTCCCAATATCGCAACAACCCCTTCCATTTCAGTTAATTCTGTCGCCGACTGAACAACGGTATCTGTTGTTTCTTCCCTAAAGCGCAACTCGACCTGCATGTTGAGAATGCCGCCAGCTGCGTTGATTTCAGCTTGGGCAAGTTCAGCCCCTTTGCCAAAACTGGTATAATTGGGCTGCGGATGAATCAAACCCACTTTAAGCGTAGGCGTAGTCGTTTCACCGGGCGGAGTGACCATCTCATCAGTCATCCCCATGTCACCTATCCGCTCACACCCCGATAATAACGCCACTGAGAGCGTAAGGAGGACGCATAGCATAAACTGAAAAATTTTCGTGTTCATAAATATCTCCTATACATTTATAGTGAATCTTAAAAATAACTAAAGTTTGGACAATTTTTAGAATTATAATGTGGAAAAGCAGAAAAGCAGGTATCTTCTCATAAAAACATACCACTGTTTTAAAAGGACGTAAAAATGGACATCCTTTTCTGCTTAGGAGATATTCTATCGGATTTTCGGTATTTATTCAATCAACAAAACTTCGCACTTTTCCCGAAAATATCCTATAATTTATAGTCAGATATAGAATTTTTATTTTTTCTTGAATAAAAATAAATTTTGACCTATTATAACTGAATAAGCATGTCAATTGCGTCGCGAGGAGCAGTGCGAACCGAGATCCCTATAGCACTTAGTGTCCGGGGAACTGCTTTTTTGCCTCTCTTCTAAAAGAAATAGGTTCAAACCGTGAAGGAGAAAAGATTGAAGCAATCCGCTGGGAAAAAATGGCGACTATTAGGTGTCGTTTTAGTAACCCTCATCGTAGGTATAATCGGTTGCGATGAAACCCAACTGATGATGAAACCCGTTGTCGATGAAATCATTGATCCGAAAGACACCACACCACCGACAACAGTCGATGAGATGAAGCAGGATGAAGCCGATGCTGGCGAAGGTGAACCCGAAGCACCGGAACAAATTACGCTAACACTGCCGACCGGGTACGAGTTGCCACCGGAACTTACCCCCCAAACGATTACGCGCTCAGAGAATGAGGCAGCGTTAATAGCGGTAGATGAATTCATTCGTCAAAATTATATTCCTGATTTTGACCCAACGCAACCAACCCTACAGACCCAGGCGGGCAAAACCGCTGATGTGTTATCCCTCCTGCCCTACGAAGCACGCGAAGAGGTATATGATCTCTTTGTCGCCTCTATTAATCTCCCATCGTTTCCCGAGGCGGCAGAACGAGTGAAAGAGAGTAACATTCGTCTCAGAATATCGTTTGGGAATGTTTTAAGAGACGCTAATCTTGATTTACTGCCCGATGATCAGAAAAAGGGATCGGTGGAACAAGGTGACCTTGACGTTCTCGCAGATATATATTTTGAAGAGAACCCGCAGGATATTCCGTATCGACTCGGGCACTCACACTATTGGATGATTTTGGAGTATTACCGGCTCCAACTTGAAAATCCCGAGTTGCCGAATTTTTATACAACGGATAATCCCGCGGAGCTCTTAAAACTGTTCCGCCAATCTGCGCGCAAGGGATGGATATTCGGATTAGAGAATCCGTGGAGTTAATAATATAACCCAAGTTGCTACTCACAAATTTTGGACGTTCTATAGTGTTTT
Source organism: Candidatus Poribacteria bacterium (assembly GCA_022821065.1). Classification (GTDB taxonomy): domain Bacteria; phylum Poribacteria; class WGA-4E; order WGA-4E; family WGA-3G; genus WGA-3G. The sequence goes on along the minus strand of JAJEEK010000059.1, from coordinate 18,589 downwards.
TCAAGCGTTTCCTTCTCGAAAACTGCATCCGAGTGGTGAAATCTTGGACGTTGAGTTGAGTCAGGGCGTAGCCCCTTGCTAAAGTTTGCCGAGGGGATCCACGGGAGTCTCTACGCCGATAGGGTATATCTCCAAAGACATTCGGGAGATACAAGGAATCTTAGGTTTTATATAGAGGAGGGTTACTTAATGAAATCATCAGCGTTGATGATTGTGGCTATGATGTTTTTTTCTTTTGCCGGGCAAGGTCAAGGTAACAATCAAGAAGAAAGTTTTCCCGGACAGAAAGGACTCTCTGTTTTGCTGGAGGCAACGGGAAGTTTTGAAGGTAAGATTTTCTTACAAGACAGCCCGATTCCCGGGCCGCACGCAGAACAAATGTTTGACACACTGGCCCAGTCAGTTCCAAAAGAACACATTTTAACCTTTGAGGGTGTTGAAGGGTCTATTCACAAAATTGAAGAAATGGAGCGTGGATGGGCCTCTGTTGACCATGCAGAGGAAATGAAAAAACATGGTGTGCGTGTGGTCCACGTGCCAACACTCTGGCACCATAACGCCCACCACTCCAGAAGGGAAGCAGCATTGCAGGTATTGAAAAGCCAGGATATCCTGGCAGTATATGCCGCAGGAAATTTCACCACCATCCCCCCGGATATATACCGTCAAGACAGTCCATATTGGGGCAATCCGCCGCCGTGGGATGAAAACGCAAGAAAATTGCCGGAATATCAAGTGGTTGAAGAGTTTTTCCAGGAAGGTCACGCAATCATGGCAAATTTTGCCATAAGAAAGCCGGAGACCTTTGAAGATTTCGTTTCTTGGGCTTTAAAGTCAATGGACAAAGAAGATTTGCAAGAGATGTATTATGCCGCTGAAGGTGAATACATTCGCCACCCGCTAACTGTTCGTTTCGGCGCCCTCAGAGAATACGGGTTCTCAGTTTCCCTTAAAGAAAAGAGGGTTCAATGGAATAGGGACGAGAGATGGTATATACCGGGAACCTCAGATGCCTCCGCTCACGTTGCGGTATTCGCTTTTTATTTGTATCAACTCTGGGACACCACAAAAGAGGTTGTTGAGGTCATGCAGCAAACTGCGACTGACATCGGAGAACCTGGTGTTGACGAGGAATTTGGATGGGGTCTCATCAATGCCGACCACCCTCTTATCTGGAATAGAGCTGTGCAGAGATTGGAAGAATCTTTAGAAGTATACTTGTTTGCGGATGTGACCCTTGAGCAAGCAATAACCGTTGCTGAAGATAACCTTGATGTGTTCTACCACATCGGGGAAGATAAAAGAGAGATAGGTCTTACATTCGGTACGCATAAAACCACAGTCGCATTTGCCGCCGGTTCCACCGCAAGCCCCTTCGGTGTAAGTTCACGGTTTCTGCAGCAGCGAAACACAGCTGCTCAGATCGGTGTCCGATATTCCTTTACTGACACTTTTTCTATCACTGGAATCTATGGACGCAGCAAACATGAAGATTTTGATGTGAATAAGGGAAGTATCGGTGTTGACTATCAAAAACACTTCCTTGGCGACACAGGAGAATTTTCCCTGTACGCGGGTCATCGATCCATCTGGGGTTCACTCGGTCTTCCAGGCTATAATGTACTTGATATTGCGCAAACACCATTCACATTACGAATGGTTGAAGCGCGAGCCTCATTTGCGCTGCGCTTTTAGCAGTTCATCATAATCTGACGGACTATCCAGTGGAAGGGCGTTCTTGTATGACAGGAATCACGTAACTCCGAAGCGTCAGATGAGAAAACTAATTCCGAGCTTCAGGTGTAACCGTCAGTTTTACCTGTTTTCCGTCACGTAGCACTACAACTTCGACCGGTTCGCCAATTTTCACAGCGTCAAGCGCATAAGTGTAATCATAGATGTTGGTAATCTTCTGTCCACCAAATTCGACGATGACATCGCCGCCTTTTAGACCGGCTTTATCAGCAGGACCGCCTGCCCGAACACCCGAGATCTTAACGCCGGTGCCTTCCGTTGTATAATCTGGGATCGTGCCGAGATAGGCACGGAGTGTATCACGACTTCCTTCTTCTGATTGACTCCGTTCAACCCGAACATACTCCGGACGTTCATCAGCACTGATTAAGTCTAAAACGATACCGTGCGCGAAGTCTGAAATCCGCTCTATGCCATTAAAGTTAAGCGTGTCAGGATCATCTGTTGGTCGGTTATAGTCCTCGTGTCCGCCGGTGAAGAAACTGAGTACCGGTACCTCTTTCGGATAGAAAGCAGTTACGTCTGTTGGTAGATAGGGATCATCTTGTAAGGTCAGATTAAAGCCAATCGGGACGTTCCGCTTTTCAATCAACTTCGTCCACACAGAAGATGAGCCGACACCTTGTAAGATGAGTTTGTTATCCCGAAGCCGTCCGACCATATCAAAGTTGATATACGCAGCAATTTTGTCTAAAGGGACAACCGGATTGTTGACAAAGTGCGTAGAACCGATGAGTCCAAGTTCCTCACCCGACCAGAGCGCGAAGATGATTCCTCTGCGAAACTTTTCTGGCTGTTTCTGGTATGCTTCACTGAGCGTCGTCGCCAATTCCAATACGACAGCGGTGCCGGAGGCGTTATCATCCGCACCATTGTGAATTTGCCCTTCTTCACCTTTCCGAGCCAGAGAGCCGATTTCACCGCGTCCGATATGGTCGTAGTGTGCACCGACAATAACGTACTCGGTTTCGTCTGTTAATTCCGGTGGTGGCAGCAGTGCTACGACGTTATGATCGGTTTTCTTAACCTTCTCAACCGAAACCACGATTTTGGCTTTGACATCGGGCAACGGAAACTGTCCGAGGAAGTGTGGGTTTTCGACATCCAACCCTGACTGCGTATCCTTCAGGTTTTTAGCAGATGGCGCGAAAAGTGCGTTTGCGACGGTATCGCTGATAGATGCAGCGACAATCCCGGAATCCGCGAGGCTGCTGTCGAAATCAAGCGGAATCAATTTACCAGCGTTTGGCGAGTTCGGACCGGCAACGACGAGAAACGCTTTTGCCCCGTGTTCACGTGCTTGCATCGCTTTGTAGCGGAGTCCGGCATACCGATTTAGTTGTTGACGGCGTTCGGGTTCGACGCCTTCAGGAACATAGCGAAGCGCGACAACTATTTTGTCTTTCACGTCCAGACCGGCATAAGCGTCATAACCTTCACCGAACTCGCCGGGGACAGTTAATCCGTACCCGACAAAGACGACTTCACCCTCAACGACACCGTTGCGCGAGAAAGAGAGCGGTTGAAAATCGCGTTCCACACTGAATTCCAACGCTTCTTCAGAACCGTGCATCTGACGTGTGATACGAAAGCGGTTCTCCTCGGCTATAATTCGCCTTCCTGCGGTGAATTCAAATTCTTGGAAATAACTTGCTCCATCACCGATAGGTCTGAGATTGAGTCGCTCGAATTGTGTAGCGATGTGTTCCGCTGCGCGTTTCGCGCCTTCGGAACCGGTCATCCTACCTTCGAGTTCGTCAGAAGCGAGGAACTCTATCTGCTGTTGGATGCTGATATTTGTTGTGTTTGATGTATCGTGTGCCGGGATAAAACCGTCTGCTTCCGAGAGATCATGAGCGTTGGTATAGACCGGTGCAGATGTAACCGCCTCCAACGCGGCTTGGTGGTTCCACTCCGCGATATAAAGTTGCGAAACGCCTTGGCTGTTCCGATTCGAGGTCCAGCACAAACGGTTGCCATCGGGGGAAAAGACGGGAAGTCCGTCAAATCCGTCGGTTGAGGTAACCCGAACAGGCTGATGCCTACCTCTCGCATCAACGAGGTATAACTCAAAATTGGAAAATCCGAGTTTGTTAGAAGCGAAAATAACGTAAGCACCGCTCGGATGGAAGTAGGGTGCCCAAGACATACTATCGAAATCGGTCAGGCGTCGGACGTTTGACCCGTCAATCCGCATGGTATAGATGTCGCTCTGGCTTCCGTCGGGTGTGAAGTGTCGCCAGACGATGTGTTGCCCATCAGGTGTGAAGAAGGGACCGCCGTCGTACCCCGGTGAATCTGTCAATCGCGTCTGACCGGATCCGTCGGCATTCATGATATAGATTTCACCGAAATAGGACGGGTCGACCTCTAATTGTTTTAGGTCCTTAGCGGAGAGTTTACTTTTCGGATAGGCATCCCGCAGCGAACAGAAGACAATCATATTGCCGTCAGGTGAATACGAGGCTTCAGCATCATAACCCGGTGCATCTGTCAACCGCGTCAGGTTACTTCCCTCTCGGTTTGCCGAGAAGATGTCCATCGTTTCATCGTAATCCCAGCTGTAGCGGCGTTCTTGTCCAGAGGCGCGGAATTGCAGTTCCTCTTCCTGTTTTGCCGTCGCGAACGAATCGTGGTGCGTTGAAGCATAGAGTACTTCATCTGTCCCCGGACGGAAAAAGGCGCAGGTTGTTTTTCCGATACCCGTTGAGACGCGATGTGTATCACCCGTTAGTAGGTCCAGGAGATAAATCTGATAAAACGGATTGTCCGGTTCACGTTCGCTTTGGAAGATGAGCGCGTTGCCATCTTTGGAAAAATAACCCTCCCCGGCGCGTTTTCCATCATAGGTAAGTTGTCGAATATTGCTGAGAAATTGCGGTTCCACAGCAGCATCTGTATCTATCTCTTCTGGTGTTGAGTGCTGTGCAAGAACATCGCCTATTAGAAAAACAGCAAAGAATATTAGGCAGAACAGCCCAATCAATTTGACGCAACGCATCTCAGTCCTCCAATTTTTAGCGTAATTGTACCCGTAAACGTGCGATAATGCCCTTTACATTTGGGCGGGTACGCCACAGAATCGCACTGCTACAAACGAGCGGATACTATAGGTATTCGGCGGCTTTCTGTTTTAAGAACGCGAGACCGTCTATCGCGAGGCTTTCGGCACTCGGTGCGATGTCGCGCCAGATACAGGTCGCAGCGGCGATTTCCTTCACTGCTGGTGTGAACGATTCAATCACGAGCCACCTGTCGTAGTTAGCCTGTGCCAACGCCCCAAAAACGCCTTCCCAATCTACAAGACCTGTGCCCGGAGTGCCGCGGTCGTTCTCACAACAGTGCATGTGATGCAGATAATCTCCAGTATTGATAATCGCTTCCGCCTGATTTTTTTCTTCAATGTTCATGTGGAATGTATCCAGATGGACTTTAAAATACGGGCTATCCACCGCTTCACACAGTTTAACGGCATCTTCGGCGATGTTGATGAAATAGGTTTCAAATCGGTTGAGCGGCTCGCTGGCGAGCGTGACACCGTGCTTACCACTAAATTCAGCGATCTCTTGTAACCCTTCAACGCACCAACCCCATTCTTGTTCGTTCCTACCGCGCCCGACGAGGTTACCGACGGCACTGTACATCGGTCCAACGAGTGTGTCTGCACCTAATTCAGCAATAATCTCGACTGTACGTTTGAGATAGATTTTCGCGTTTTCGCGAATAGCAGGATCCTCGTCAATCGGGTTCCGATCCCCACCCATGATATTACATCCGATGGTTTCTAAACCGGTATCCTTTAGTAACGCTTGGGTGTACGGAATGTCCACCGTATCTGGGTCGAAGATAGGGATCTCGACACCATCAAAACCCATTTCAGCGACTTTCGGGATCAGGTCTGCGGTTTCTCTGTCAAACTTATCTGCCCAGAGCAATAAATTTACACCAAATTTTGGCATTTTGCATTGTTCTCCTTGTAGCATAAGATATTTTTTAATTTAGCACAAATTGTAGTAGGTTTCAAGTTTTTAACAAAGGTATTCAGTTATCGATTGTCAGTTATCAGGAACCGGACGCGTTCTGTCTAAACAGGTATCGTGGCGCCAATATTGTCAGGGACACGCCGCGAGCGATTAGAAGGATCGTCAACGCACACCATAGCCCGTGATTGCCAAAAGGCATCAGCAAGTAGACAGCACTTAAGTAGAGGAATGTTGAGAGAACGACAGAATTCCGTAGTGCCTTAGAAGCCGTTGCCCCCAGAAAAATACCGTCCCAAATGTAGGCTGCGACGTTTATGACGGGGGCGACGATTATCCAGATGAGATACAGTTTCGCTTGTTCAATAAGTGGTGTCTGATCTGTGAAGATACGTAGTAACTGCTCCCCAAATAAGAGGAAGATTAGCATAATCAGGGTTCCAAACAGAAACGACCAGAAGAATATCTGACGTATTGTCCGTTTCAGTCTCGGCATATCGTCGGCACCTTTATATTTACCGATCAGACTCTCGGCAGCAAAAGCGAGTCCGTCAATCGCGTAGGAGAGGAGGTTGATAAACTGAAGTAGGATCGTGTTAATGGCAAGGATCGTATCGCTTAAGGCAGCAGACTTCGCCGTGAAAACGGCATGGCTAAACACGAGGCAACAGGTCCTGATGAAGATGTCACCACTAATGCTGAGAAAACGTTTGAGTTTTGGTAACACCAGGACCTCACACATCCGGAACGGGGTCAAGAGACCGCGATAGTGTCGCCAAAAAAATAGGATTGCCAAGAACAACCCGATATATTGTGCAATAACAGTCGCCAAAGCGACGCCTTCTACTTTCATACCGAGCAGTTGCACAAATATAAGATTCAAGACTACATTGATGAGGTTCACCACAACTGTCAGGAGCATCGGATAGTGTGCGTTCTGTAACCCTAAAAACACACCGTGGAATGCATGGAGGCAGAGGGTCGCAGGGGCAGCATAGATACGGATATGAAAATAGACGCGAGCAAGGTGTTCTACGTCGGAACTTGTATCAATAAGCAGGAAACTGAGATCAATTAATTGCCATTGGAGAAAAAAAAGTAGCAAACTTGAAGTGATACCGATGCATATTGCCCTTAGCAGCAAACGTCCACATTCTCGAAGGTCTTTTTCTCCGAAGGCTTGCGCGGTCAATCCGGTTGTCGTCATTCTGAGGAACCCGAACCCCCAATAGATAAAACTGAAGATAATACCACCGATACCGACAGCACCGAGGTAGGATTCGGACTCCAACCGACCCATTAAAGCGGTATCCACTGCCCCTAAGAGCGGGATAGAAAAATTGCTGATGATATTCGGTAGTGCAAGTCGGTAGATCTGTTTGTTAATATTTTTGGGGTTTTGCATGGAGATGTCCGTTCCTGCTTCTGTCTTAGAGTCTACCACAAATTATGCCGGAAGTCAAGGGATATTCCGCTGCAACCAGAACATCAACGCCGTTGGCTTCCGCGACGAGATGAAACGGTATTTCTACCAATACACGCCGCTGCGCTCGTTTTCTGTTAGCGGCACCAATGACCCTGGGCAAATTCCAGGGCTATTCAGTTCTCGGTTTTTTCGTCCAATTTTGGACCCCCAGGCCCGGTAGGTGCGTGTTTCTAACCGCACCGGATTTGTAACAAAAAGCATAAAACTCGCGAATTTCTTAAAACTAAATCACCCTGGGGAAAATTCATAATTGACTTGGTAAAAAGTAGAAAGTGTGGTACAATACCTCAAGGTTAGCATTTTTTAATCTTAATGAGTCTTTTCAGAGGTGAGAAGATATTATAAAATGTGTGTTGAACGTTTAACGATAGCAGGAATGGAACGGAAATATCCAAATGAGTGGTTGTTCATTATAGAACCTGAAATTAGTGAGAATACTGAACTCTTAGGCGGTATAGTTTCTGTTCATAGCAGAGTCCGTGATGACATCTATGATGCATTAGACGGATTTATCGGAGGCGCAGCGATACACTATACCGGCAAAATGCCTGAAGGTAAATTGTTTTAATGGAGGTTTCCAATGATTAGCGAAAGAATGACTGTGGAGGAGATGTCTGAGAAATACCCAAATGAATGGCTGCTTATTATTGAACCTAAAACTCGTGAGAATGCAACTCACCTCGTCTCTGGGATAGTTCAAGTTCATGGCAAATCGCGCGATGATGTGTCCGAGGCATCAAGGAAATTCATAGGAAATGCAGCTATACGGTGGACAGGTGATGACACATCTCAAGAACAAAGACCTAAAATGCCTTTGTACAAACCGAGAAATCTAAATTAACGTTGGCACTTCATTGTTATCACTCTCGTTTTAAAATGGAAAATAAAGAAATTATATTACCTGAAGTTTTTACACCTGAAGAGCGAAACGAAAACGCTGAGCGAAAGCGTGAATTGATTAACCTTGTTGTTTCTGGGGAAGCCGTACTCATAGTTGGATCAGGAAGCAGTGCACGCGTTGAATATGAGACTTGGCCGGAACTGTTGAATGAGTTAGAAAAATTGGCAATTCAATGTGGAGGGGCTCTTGATCAAAGCCGTAAAAATGACCTATTAACATACGCTGAAGACATCAAATCACATATTAATGAAAAAACAGGTAGTCTAAACAGGTATTATGGTTGCCTTTATGAGTTATTTAAACAAAAATCTCCTCCATGTGATGATCTTCACAAAATGCTTGTCTCATTGCCCTTCAGAGGAATTTTAACTACAAATTACGATACTGTACTTGAAGCCGCATTGGGAATGATTGATCCAGAGTCTGCCTCCGATAACTCATTGATAATCAATGAAGTTTCTGGTGCAAGAGTTCATGAATTTCTGATGGCAATGAATAATGATAGAAGAATCACAAAACGCATCGCGCACCTACACGGGAAATTTGATCCCGCAACCAGTATTATTCTGAGTATTGAAGACTACAAACGTGCCTATGGTTTAATAAACCCTATTGACGAAGAAAATCAAGCGGGAAATGAATCAAAACTTCGTTTCAGACTACTTTGGGCAGTTTTAGCAACACGTAGGGTTGTTTTTATCGGTTTTAGTCTGGACGATCCTTATCTGAACAAAATCTTAGAGGTCGTCAGTGAGGATCTATGGACATGGAATAAATCTACTCACTTTGCAATTATGAGTATTACCTCCAAGGATGCTGAAGATACAAAAGACAAAGCTGACAGACTTAACAATAAGTACGGTGTTAGCACTGTATTCTACGAGGATATTGATGGTTCACATCAAGGGTTAGAGAAGATCATTGAGGAGATCAATGAAGTGTTTGAAAATAGTAGTCAGTTGACAACTGATCAAGAGGATTGGTTGGAGCAAGTGAATCAAAATATGGAAAAGGGTATTGGCAATGAAAATTGAACGGAAGCAGCTAATAAATGACTTGCATGACTTTGCCTTGTGTGGAGATGGGGTTGTGATCGGCGGACCGGGGGTCGGAAAATCATACATCCTGAAAGAACTCCGCCAACACCTAAAGGCTGCGGGGATAAAACATCTACTCTTACGAATAGACCAACTTGGAGACGGTTCCGACGAAACCTTACGGGAAGAGTTGTCTTACCAAGACGATCTGATTGAGAAATTGAAATCTATTTCTATTTCAGGTAAAAATGCCATTTTATTATTTGATGCCTTTGATGCTGCAAGAGATGAGAATGCCCGCAATCGCTTTCTAAATTTGATTCAACGCGCGATCAAAGATCTCACAAAATGGAATGTTGTCGTCACGGTCCGGACTTATGATGCTATGAAATCACGAGAACTCTTAGATCTATTTGGTAGTCCTGATGACACTGGATATCAGACCGAAGATATATTATGTAGACATTTCACAATTCCACCTTTCACTGAGGAGGAGATTCTACAAGGTTTTGATCAAATTGGGTGTCCAAAATCTGTATATATGGAGGGTTCTCAGGATTTTAAGAACATCCTTGCAAATCCTTTTAATCTCTGGTTATTGGAAAAGATTCTTAAGTTCGCATCACCTGAGAATATTAGACATATTAGCCAGATTCGTTCTGAAGTTCAGTTGTTCGATCAGTTTTGGGAACAACGAGTTGATAATGAAACAAGTGAACGTGTCTTGCGACAAGTCTCAAGCCGAATGGTTAAGGAGCGTTCGTTAACTGTTAGAGTAGATAACATTTACGATGAAGTAGGCCTTGACAACCCAATAAGGAATACCGCTTGGGACAAGCTCCAGAGTGATGAAATTCTGGCAAAAGTTTCTTCAACTGGACAAAGGATTGCTTTTTCTCACAACATTCTTTTTGACTATGCAATAAGCGTTTTACATATTGATGACGAACCACAACATCTGGAAAGATTTATTACTGAAGATCCCTCGCGTCCACTCTTTCTTAGACCAAGTCTTACTTATTTTTTTACACGCCTTTGGTATTATGAAGACCCTAAAAGTTTCTGGCGTGCTTTCTGGCATATTTTTCCAAACAATCAATCTGTACACTTGCGTCTTGTTGCGCGTCTTATTCCAACAAGTGTCATTGCAAATGAAGTACACGAAATTGGACGATTGACACCACTTATACAAAAACTTCAGGACAGAGAACCTAACGCTATCGAGGCGATAACAAGACTTTTGCAGGCACTTCAGACCCTACAAATTAAACGTGAAAAACCATGGGTTGATTTCTTTGATCAAGCATCGGAATACATAGACATCAATTTTGCTTGGGATTTGGCCAACCTTACATCGGATATTCTTGAGAAGACAACAGACACAAATGTAATAGATACTTGTGGACGCGTTGGGCGACAGTTACTTGAATGGGTATGGCAAGAAAGGGAAACAAAGACAGATGACTGGTATAATCGTTTTGGGGGACATTGGGCAGTGCCGCTTGTCGCTAAAACATATCATACAAATATTGAAGAATCTCGCTCACTACTTGTAAAAGTACTCCAACTGACGCAGGAAGACAATTTCCCGATGGGATTTTTGACGTGGTTGACTGACAATGTTAACTATATATATATGCATGACCCAGAATTTGCAATCTTAATATATCGTACTGTTTTTTCACACCAATTTACCGGTGAAGGAAAGACACAACGCGGTGGAGCTGTTTTTTCTATAACTACCTACCGGAGTCAAGATTTCGGTATGTGTCAATATCGTTTAGTAAAGCACTTTTCTAAATTTCTGCAAGAAAAACCTATGCATGCTACACAAGCAGCAATCCAGGGTTTGAACGATTATATTGCTAAAGAACACGTCCTTCGATTTTCCAGCAAAGATATAACAATTGACAATTTAATAGAACCTTTCAATTTTCGGGGGAAAACCGCATACTTTTTAAAAGACAGTAGTTATATCTGGGATGCCCAACAATCTTCTGATGAACCTATTGAATTGGCAGATGCCCTATTTGAATTTATTGCAGATTTAGCAAAATCTGAAGAACAACATTATCTTCTTGATTCGCTTCTTGATATATTCATTGAACATGTGTTAGCCGCGTTCTTTTGGAAAAGACTGTTGAAAATAGCATCTCAGTTTCCCAAGGTTTTTGGACCGCGATTATTTGAGTTATGTATAGCAAAACCTATACTACTCTATCTTGAAGTTTCTTACGAACTCGGTCTTTTCTTAGAAAATACTGTTTCTGAATTTACCACCGAACAACTTCGTCAGATTGAAGAAGGCATTTTAGCACTCCCCATTGAAGCAAAGGATCAGGAAAATGCCGACTATCTTATAATGCATAGAGATAGTCTCTTCGCCCGAATTCCTATGGAATTACTTTCTATAAAAGGAAAGTCAATTAGAGAAAAAATGGAGCGTGAAAACAATATTCCAGAGAATCGGCCCCCAATTACTTTTAACACTTGGAGCGAACCCTACACTGAAGAAAAATGGCTTAAGGATAAAGGTGTTGATACCACAACCCCAGAAAATCAAAAATTACAAGAATATTCTCAAATACTTGAAAAATTCTGCAAGGATTGGAATAGTGATAATCCTACTTCGGAAGCCATTGATTTAATTCTACCTAAAATGCAGATGGTTTATTCTGTAATAAATTACTATACAGTAGATAATCAAGAGATTATCAATATACTTTGGCGCAAGTTAACCGGATGTGCATCTATTCTTGTAGGAATTGTCGATAGTCTTGATAACGATTCGTTTACTTTTTGCCGTCAAGTCATCTTAGGAGGCGCAAAACACGAACTTCCCCTTCCTGATCGTGAGTATGATGCCCAATTTGATTCTATGGGATATTCACCATTTCCAAGACATGAAGCTGCCAAAGGCTTGACCTTACTTGCATACGACAAACCCGATGATAAAGAAGTATTAGATGCAGTTGAACTCCTTGCGAATGATCCAGTACCATCTGTTCGGATGTTGATAGCAATGCAGTTGAGAAATGTATATGCAAAAAATTACGATAGATTCTGGAAAATTATAAATAAACGATCTGAATTGGAGACAAATCTTGTTGTTCAAGAATGTCTCTATAGAACATTGAATACCCTCGTAGCGCATAGAAAAGAGAATGAAAACAAGACAACCAACATTATGGCTAAGTTGCTTAAGCATACACCCTTTCCTAGGAGTAAATTTGGGACATCAGATCCATTTATCAATTTGCTGATGTGGTTAGTAATAGAACGTGAAAATTCGTGGGCAATAGATTTTATTAAAGGAACTTACTTCAATGATCCGATTCAATATTCAAATATGTTAACCCGGGTCGTTAGGGAGACAATAAAAACATATCTGGACCCAAAGCAATTTGAAGCTAATGGAGAAATAGAAAATGTTAAACGGGCAATTAATTATCTCAATGAAGCTATCTCCGCTACTGTCAATAAGATAAGGGAACTTTGCAATGTACTGAATCAAAATATCACTGAGGAAGATCAGAAAAAATTACAGAATACTTACGGTGTGATTGATCAAGTGATATCAAGTCTTTACTATTCATTTGCACATGAAAGAGTGAAATCAGACAATCACATAGAGACGATCTCTGACGATTTACGTTGTTGTTTCTACGATGAAGTCAAGTCTCTGATGAAACAAGTTATTGAGTTTGCTGATAGTCCTGAAAACGGTCTTATGTTTGCGTCGACAGCGCATTATTTCATGCAACTTCTAACAAGTTTTCTCAGCTGCAATCCCCAAGAAGTTTTGCGTTTAGCAGAACGTGTAGCCGGTTCAAGTGAACGATTCGGTTATACCCTTGATGCCATTGCGGTTAAAGATATTGTTGATTTGGTTGAAATTGTTCTCGCTGACTACCGGCATGTGGTAAAAGATGACAATGAATCTTTGGAAAGCCTATTAAATTTATTAGATCTTTTTGCTAAAACAGGTTGGTCAGATGCGCTTAAGCTCGTTTGGCGGCTTGATGAAGTTTTTCGGTAAATTGAACATTCATGTTCACGTATGAGGCGCAATCACTCATTCTCAGAGCAAACTATTTATGTTGCTGAAGTGCCGACGTTAATCTAGACCAGAAATCGGTAAAGTTAAGATAAGGATTGTTGCTCAAATTCAACAAGTATCAAATACCCTAACGCCAAGTGAGGGCATTTCTGATTATATACCTGTTCGATTAAATACCCGATACGCGCTTCAGCCTCCATTATATCATCATAGTTATTGAGGTGAACCTTTTCCTCCTTGAGAGTTAGGATGGGTTTCAGCCTTGATAGAGCAGCGATGATTTGACATGAAGACATCTTAAAATTCGCGAAATCCGCATAATCCGCGATTCAGACAAAGAGGTATTAGAATTATGAGGCGTTATCCCGAATATAAAGACGATGGAGTTGAATTTATTGGAGATATACCAAAGCATTGGAATACAATAAGGTGTGCCCATCTCTTTGAATTGAAGCACATAAAAAAAACATCTGGGGAAATCAATTTGTCTGTTTACAGAGATTACGGAGTCATCAAGCGAAATAGTAGAAACGATAATTACAACAGGGTATCAGAGGATACATCAAACTATAAACTCGTTGAATCCGGGGACTTTGTGTTTAATAAAATGAAGTGTTGGCAAGGTTCTTTAGGAGTTTCGGAATATAGAGGAATTGTCAGCCCTGCTTATACTGTCTGTAAGCCCAAGAGATATTTTAACGGGAAGTATTTCCATTATTTGCTTAGGTCTCAGCCTTACATTCAGGAGTTTAACAGATTATCCTATGGGGTGAGAATAGGCCAATGGGAACTACGATTTGAGGATTTCAAGGATATTGTTGTTCCGTATCCGTCTTTGTCAGAACAAACCCAAATCGCCAACTTCCTTGATCGTAAAACCGAACAGATTGACGAACTCATCCGCATCAAAGAGCGACAGATAGAACTGCTGCAGGAACAACACACCGCACTGATAAATCAGGCAGTGACAAAGGGACTTGACCCAAATGTGGAGATGAAACCATCGGGCGTGGAGTGGATTGGGGAGATACCGAAACATTGGCATCTTACAAGATTGAAGTATATTTCCAACATTCCAGTGACTTATGGTCTTAATATTGAGGCAGATAGATATACCACAGAAGGGATCAGATTAATCAGAATTACTGATATTGGTGAAGGCGGAAGTCTCATGCAGAAAGGGGTTTATCTACCTGAAGATTGTGTTCCTCAAGAACAGATGCTTAATAGCTATGATCTGCTTTTGTCTCGTAGTGGGGCAACAGTGGGAAAATCTTATCTACACCTTGAAACAGGAAAATATACCAGTGCGGGCTATCTCGTTAGATTTAACTTTGATGATTACTGGGCATCGAAATTCATCTACTATGTAACACTATCACATTTTTATAGAAATTGGCTTGAGCAACAGATAATCATCTCAACAATCCAGAATGTCAATGGCGAAAAGTATTCAAATTTTCGACTCCCTATTCCTTTGCACCAAGAACAAAAACAAATCGTCGGTTTCCTTGACCAGAAAACCAAACAGATCAACGAACTGATAACCGCAGAGCAGCGAAAGATTGAACTTCTCAAAGAATACCGGCAATCCCTCATCTCCGAAGCAGTGACCGGCAAAATAGATGTCAGAAACGAAGTTTAGACCCTATCTTGTTATTTTTGATTTAGCGTGCGATACAGGGTCATTCAATAGTCCGTTTTTTCTGTTGTCCTTTTACAGGTAAAATACTTAATATATATTACCTAAAATATAAGTATAATTAAAGCAATTCACCGAAATTTTCGCAGCATTTCGCTAGATTTCGCAGCATTTCGCACCGGATCCTGCAAAAAAAGACATCCAATCCAATAATTTCTTAAAATTGAATGACCGTGGCGTGCGATACATATAGCGTTGATTTTTTCCGTATTTCTATGTTATACTTTACAAAACGTTTTTCAACACTTGGAAACTATAGGCATCTATGCACAAGACACAGGATACGCAGATAGAACATTTCCCCGACCGGAGCCTCAGACGCTTGCTTCAAGACTCGGAATATGTACGAGGGTTAGTCCGAATTATCGCGCCGGACATCGAGGCGTTTCTCGACTTCAGTCGAATCACATACCAGAAAAGGAGTTTTATATCTAAAGCACTACAAGAACGCGAGTCAGATGTACTACTGAGTGTCCCGTTTCAAGAAGACACGGAGGCCACAGATACCGATGCATTGCTCATCTATATCCTCATTGAACACCAATCCACAGTGGATAAAACGATGGGGTTTCGATTATTGTCTTACATGATGCAAATCTGGGAATCGCAACGGCGGGAATGGGAAACGGAGAAGATTCCAGAAAATGAAAGACGTTTACAGCCGATCCTGCCGATCCTCTTTTATACAGGAGATCGTCCGTGGACAACGCCGGTGTCCCTAACAGCGATTATGGATGTCCCTGAAATTTTGGAGCGTTTCGTCCCAAGTTTCGACACGCTGTTTTTAGGGGTTAAGGAGACTGAGACAGATGTCCTGACGCAATCTGGACATCCGTTGGGCTGGTTGTTACATGTACTTCAAAAGGAGCATTCGGAGCAAACAGAGATAAGCGAAGCCTTAGCAGATGCGATGTCGCATATAGCATCAGCAGATGAAGATTTCGCACCGCAAGTTGCGGAGGCACTCCGGTATTTTGTGCAGTTGATATTCCACCGGCGTTCTTTTGACGAACGCGATGCGTTAGTAGATATTATCAGACAACACATTCAAAACCCAAAGGAGTTAGAAACGATGGCACAGACAACAGCCGAATTTCTCAGAGAACAAGGCAAAGTAGAAGGCAAACAAGACACAATCCTCAAATTCCTGCAGCTCCAATTTCAGGACGTGCCTGAAGTGCTTTCACGTGAAATCCGCAACATCCACAACTTATCGCACCTCGACACGCTCTTAGAGCAAGCCATGACAGCACAAAGCTTAGAGGAAATAGATACGCAGTCCGCCTTGAAAAATTAATAAAGGGGTTAGAAACGATGGCACAGACAACAGCCGAATTTCTCAGAGAACAAGGCAAAATAGAAGGCAAATTGGAAGGTAAACAGGACGCAATCCTCAAACTCCTGCAGCTCCGATTCCAGGACGTGCCTGAAGTGCTTTCACGTGAAATCCGCAACATCCACAACTTATCGCACCTCGACACGCTTTTAGAACAAGCCATGACAGCACAAAGCTTAGAGGAAATAGATACGCATTTCTCCTGATGCAGCAGCACCCCTCATCTACTTAACGAGATTTAGACCATGCCGAGGTATACAGAAACAGATTTTGAGGATCACATCGAGCAACACCTGAACCGGTCAGGCTACCGGTCATTACAATCTTCCCATTATAATAAATCCCGCTGCCTGATACCCAGTGAGACACTACGGTTTATTCAGATGACGCAATTGGAAGAATACCAGAAACTCGAACGTCAGTACGGGGAAGACACACCGCAGAAACTCATGCTTCGTATGAGCAATCAGGTTAAGAGTCGAGGCGTGTTGGACGTGCTGCGGAAAGGCGTTAAGGATCGCGGTTGTGATTTTAAACTGACCTACTTCCAACCCGCAAGTGGCATGAACCCCGACCATCAACGGCTCTACGCGCAAAACCGATTCTCCCTCATTCGACAACTGCATTACTCAGAACGGAACGAGAAATCGCTCGATATGGTGCTGTTTCTCAACGGGCTGCCGTTGGTGACGATGGAACTGAAAAACAGTCTCACCAGTCAGGTTTTCACAGATGCGGAGAAACAGTACCGCACGGATCGGGATCCGAGGTAACCGTTGTTCCAATTCAAACGGTGTCTGGTACACTTTGCGGTGGGCAATGAGAAGGTGTCCATGACAACCCAACTGCAAAGTGGTAAGACACGGTTCTTTCCGTTCAACAAAGGGATAGAAAACCCTGTGAACCCAAACGGGCACAAGACCGCTTACCTGTGGGAAGACATCCTACAGCCCAATAATCTGATGGCGTTAATCAACAACTTTATCCATGAACAAGAGGTCACAGAAAAGGTTTACGATGCCAAAATGGATGCGGTGAAAGATGAGAAGCGGACAGTGCTGATTTTCCCACGATATCATCAACTAAGTGTCATCCGTCAATTGAAAGCGGCTCTTGTTGCAGAAGGTGTCGGGCATAATTACTTGATCCAACACACCACAGGGAGCGGCAAATCCAACTCCATTGCATGGTTGGCACACCTGCTGACACATCTCTATAGTTCATCAAAGGCTACCGAGCGCATTTTCGACTCCATCATCGTTGTGACGGATCGGCGCGTGCTTGACAAGCAGCTGCAGGACACAATCAAGCAGGTAGGACAGGTCGAAGGTGTGGTACATGCCGTTGATAAGGATTCAGCACAACTCAGGGGGTTCCTCGAATCCGGTAAAGACATCATCATCTCAACGATTCAGAAGTTCAGTGTGATTGCGGAAGAGATTGGCAAACTTAAAAGCAAGACCTTCGCTGTGATTATTGACGAAGCGCACTCCTCACAAAGTGGTGAAGCAGCAAAAGACCTCAGAGTTTCGCTTTCAAAAGGGATTGAGGAAGACATAAAAGATGATGACCCCGACGAGGTAGAATCAGATATAGACGCCGAAATCCTTAAGCAGATGGAGCAGCGTAGAATGCAGGATCATATCTCCTATTTCGGTTTCAGCGGCACACCGAAAAACAAGACCTTAGAGTTGTTTGGACGGAAGGACGCGGAAGGAAAATTTGCCCCGTTCCACACTTATTTCATGCGCCAGAGTATCAGCGAAGGTTTTACACTGGACGTGCTGCAGAACTATACCACCTTTAAGCGGTATTTTGAACTGGTCAAAAGTGTGCTGGAGGATAGAAAGTACGAGAAGGCACGGACGCTCCGAACATTGACTAATTACGTTGACTTGCAACCCCACAGCATTGAGAAGAAAACCCAAATTATCCTTGAACACTTCATTGAACACACGGCAAAAACGATAGAAGGTAAAGGGCGGGCGATGTTAGTCACACCATCCCGACTGCACTGCGTCAAATACAAGTTAGAATTCAATAAGCAGATGCGGGAGATGAAGCTTCCCTACGGGTGTCTGGTGGCGTTCAGCGACACGGTGCACGACACCGATAGTGGGCGGGACTACACGGAAAATGGCATGAACGGTTTACCGCCGAGGGCTTCGATTGCAGATGCCTTCAAGAATCCTGAATATCGGATTCTGATTGTCGCGAGCAAGTTCCAGACCGGTTTTGATGAACCGATGCTACAGACGATGTACGTCGATAAAAAGTTAGACGGGCTGCAGTGCGTCCAGACCTTGAGTCGCTTGAACCGCGTCGCTACCGG
>JAJEEK010000046.1 GCA_022821065.1 Candidatus Poribacteria bacterium | reverse complement strand
TCATCATATTGAAATACGAGTCCGCCCAAAATCAACGCAAGAAACACAAGAAACGATTCATGTTGCTTTAATTTGATACTTCTGCAAAACGCTTCAACGCATATAAAGCAGCATCAGTCATAAAGTTTGTCTTACTCACAGGACCCACGCGAATTGAGCAGATATCGGATATTTAGACACGAAAAAGGACTATCCCTAAATGCCCCGTATTTTCGATAACATTGACCAACCACTCCTCCCCGCACTCCAACAGACACTTGAAACGGCTACACATGCAGATTTCTGCGTCGGCTATTTCAATCTCCGCGGCTGGCGAGGACTTGCCTCTTATGTTGAAAATTGGGACGGCGGCGAAGGCGAATGCTGCCGACTGCTCGTCGGCATGCAACGCTTACCCGAAGAAGAACTCCGAGAAACGATGCGGATTGCTAAAGACGGTGGTATTGATAACCAGACAGCACTCCGTCTCAAACGGAGATTGGCAGAGGAGTTCCGCGAGCAGTTGACCATAGGCGTACCGACGCGCCAAGATGAAATAGGATTGCGTCAATTAGCACACCAACTTCGCGACGAGAAGGTCCAGGTAAAACTCTTTCTCCGACACACGCTCCACGCAAAACTTTATCTGATTTATCGTGCTGACCTGATTACACCCACTGTGGGTTACCTCGGCAGCAGCAATCTAACTGTCTCCGGACTTTCACAACAGGGAGAGCTCAACGTTGATGTGGTTGACGCAGACTCCTGTGATAAATTAGAAGACTGGTTTGAAGACCGTTGGAACGACAAATGGTGCATCGATATTTCCAAAGAATTGGCAGAAATTATTGAGCAGAGTTGGGCACGTGAAGAACCCATCCCGCCGTATCACATCTACGTCAAAATGGCGTACCATCTATCGCAAGAAGCACGCGCTGGGTTAACTGAGTTTCGGATTCCACGCGAATTTGAGAACAAACTGTTTGAATTTCAAACCGCCGCTGTGAAAATCGCAGCGCATCACCTCAACAGACGCGGCGGTGTGCTCATAGGCGATGTCGTCGGACTCGGTAAAACGCTCATGGGAACGGCACTCGCACGGATAGAGGAAGACGATTACGACCTCGAAACGCTGATTATCTGTCCGAAAAACCTTGTGAACATGTGGGAAGATTATCGAGAGGAATATCGCCTGCGCGGGAGGGTACTCTCCATCAGCCAAGTCATCAATACTTTACCCGACCTTCGTCGCTATCGGCTCGTTATGATTGACGAGAGCCATAACCTCAGAAACCGTGAAGGTAAACGCTACCAAGCCATTCAAGAATATATCCACGAAAATGAGAGCAAGGTTATCCTCCTCTCCGCAACACCTTACAACAAAACCTATCTCGACCTTTCTAATCAACTCCGATTGTTCGTCGATGAAACCGAAGACCTCGGCATCCGTCCGGAGCAATACATCAAATCGTTAGGGGGTGTCATCGAATTTAATAGCAAGCATCAGAGCGGTATCCGCACACTTCAAGCGTTTGAACACAGCGAGTATATTGACGATTGGCGTGAACTGATGCGCCGTTATCTCGTGCGCCGAACCCGCAGCTTTATCATGGACAACTACGCTGAAACGGATCCTGAAACAAAACGGAAGTTCCTTTTGTTTTCAGACGGCACGCCTTCCTACTTCCCGACACGTGTTCCAAAAACGATAACGTTCACAATTGATGATAAAGACCCGGATGACTCTTACGCGCAGCTATATTCTCCTTCTGTTGTGAACGTTATCAGTGCCCTCAAACTCGCTCGATACGGACTTGCAAATTATATTGTGGACACACCATCAGAACCACCAACGGAAGCAGAACAACGGCAATTACAAGACCTATCCCGCGGTGGACAACGCCTGATGGGGTTTTGCCGGACGAACCTTTTCAAACGCCTCGAAAGCAGTGGACAGGCGTTCATCCAATCCGTCGATCGCCATATCCTACGCAACTATATCTTTCTCCATGCTATTGAAAACGACGCACCGCTACCGATCGGATCGCAAAACGCTGAGATGCTCGACTCTCGGCTTGAAGACAGAGATACCGAAGATGCCACCCTTATCTTAGATGTTTCCGGTGATGCCGATGACACACGGATAGATGACACGGATGCACAGACAAGCACATACACACCCGATGCCTATAAACAACGTGCCGCCGAAATCTACGGACGCTACACAACGAAATATAAAAGTCGGTTTAGATGGCTCCGTCCGAACCTCTTTCATCCGATGCTTCACAAGGATCTCACCGAAGACACGATCGCACTCACTAAAGTCTTACAACAGTACGGTACATGGGACCCCGAAAAAGACGAAAAACTCAACGCCCTTGAGACCCTTTTAACCGAGACACACTGGGAAGATAAGGTCTTGGTCTTCACGCAATTTGCGGATACCGTGAAATACCTAACGGATGCGCTCTCAGAACGCGGCATGACACACATCGCCGATGCAACCGGCGACTCAGCGGACCCGACTGCCTTAGCCCACTGCTTCAGTCCGGTGAGTAACGATAAACGCGATAGAATCAATCCGGAGGACGAGCTGCGCGTGCTTATCAGTACGGATGTTCTCAGCGAAGGTCAAAATTTGCAAGACTGCGCAATCGTCGTCAACTACGATCTGCCATGGGCAATCATCAGGTTAGTCCAACGTGCAGGCAGAGTTGACCGGATTGGACAAATGGCGGAAGATATCTTGTGTTATTCGTTCCTACCTGCTGAAGGTGTGGAGCGTATTATCAACTTGCGCGGGCGCGTTCGTGCGCGTCTCCAGCAGAACGCTGAGGTCGTCGGCACAGATGAAGCCTTTTTTGAAGATGACGGTGAGGAAGGCAATAAGAGAATTGTTGATCTCTATAACGAAAGAGCAGGCTTACTTGACGATGCACAAGATAACGATGTGGATCTCGCCTCCCACGCCTATCAAATCTGGAAAAACGCCATTACACACGATCCAGATTTAGAAAAAGTTGTGCCTGCACTCCCGTCCGTTGTTTATTCAACGCAACCGCACACGCCAACCGATACTGAACCCGAGGGCGCGCTCGTCTATATCCGAACAGGACACGAAAACGACGCTTTGGCGTGGATAGACCGAGACGGCGAAAGCGTAACCGAATCCCAGTTTGCAATCCTCCAAGCAGCGGCGTGTGAACCTGACACGGAGGCACTCCCACCGCTTGAAGCACATCACAACCTTGTGGAAGCAGCCGCAAAGTTAATCCTCTCTGAGGAGCGTTCCGTCGGCGGGCAGCTCGGACGACCCTCCGGGGCACGGTTTCGCACTTATGAACGCCTAAAGGATTATGCTTCGGAGGTGGAGGGGACACTGCTTAGCACACCAGCACTTAAGCAGGTCATTGAAACCATCTATCGCTATCCACTGCGGCAAGCAGCTACCGACACCCTCAACCGTCAACTCCGCAGTGGTATTTCCAACGAAGACCTCGCCGCGTTAGTCATTGATTTATGGGAGACAGAACGACTCTGCATCATTGAGCAAGAGAGGCAAACACAAGAACCGCAGATCGTCTGCTCACTCGGACTTCGCACGACGTAACATCTGAAAAAACCTTGAATTTTACTGATACATTGTGTATAATTCACCTAAACTCAATACCCACACCACACATAGGGAGGTATCAGATGAAAAAGCCTGAATTTGTCATTGGATACCTTATGGATGGCGGAGCCTTCATCCAATCTATTAAGGTTCCAAAGTTACTGGATTGGTTCAAACACTTAGAGCCTGAGGAACTTATTGCGTTTTTTCAGGATTTACTCGAATTGGTCATACAAATTTCGAGGGGTAAAGAAAATGTTGAGACCCTTGAGGAATTTCTCAGCTATTGGCGCGAGCTTGCATTAGAAGCAGACAGTGCATTTTGGGAAACTCATACCGATCCGGAAGAAGCAGAAATCGCAACGAAAGCCGTTGATATACTTTGGAAATCTCTCGCCGATTCCATCAGTGCAGCCATGAGCACAGGCGGATTGGGGATCTTCGGCAATTATGACGATGCGGAACACGAATTGACATCACCCTGGATAGATGTTGTTGATGAGCAACCCGGACGGGCATTAACGACTCACGATTTTGACATGGAACCGGAACCTATAGCCGATGTAACGGAGGAACAACGGGATGCGTACTTAGCACTCTCTATTTTTGAAATTCCATTCGGTGTCCGGATCCACAACTGTCTTGAAAGGGAAAATATCGAAACGGTCCGTGATCTCGTCAGAAAAACGGATATAGACTTGTTGATGTACAACGGTTTCGGACCGGGATCGCTCTACAAAGTCAAAGAACGCCTTGCCTACATGGGGCTCTCCTTGGGAATGGACCTGGATGACGAGGCAGACGCGGATAACGACTAAGGCACTTGCGGAAATTGCTGATACGCTTCTTACTGAATATGACAAAAGGAAAACATGAATGCTTAACCTCCGAGAAACACGCCAATACCTCAAAGAATCTGAATTTGAAGACCTCTTTACGCAAGAACTCGGTTGGGACCATCACAACGAAACCCTCAATGTCACAGTAGACGAAACAGCATATCAACTCACCGCAATCGCCCAAAAACGCGGAATGGTCGTCTTTGAATGTCCTGCAGAAGTTTTCCCCCCGGATAAGGGGGGCAGGGGGGTTCCGCGCATCCCCGATTACGCCACCCGACGCAAAATCCAAAAGCAGGTCGCGAAATTAGTCCATGAGCACTTTATCATCTATACCGACCCTGAGAAAACTACAGACATTTGGCAGTGGGTCAAACGCGAGCAAGGCAAACCGGACGCATGCCGTGAACACCGCTATAACCGCGACGAACAGTCCGGCGATTCTCTGATTCAAAAACTACAAAACATCGCTTTTACTTTTCAAGAGGAAGAGGACCTTTCACTTATTGACGTAACCGGACGCGTTGGGACTGCCTTTTACGCTGAACGGGTTACCAAAAAGTTTTATGACCGTTTCAAGAAAGAGCATGACGCATTTCTCAAATTCCTCAGTGGCATCCCTGATGAAGAGATGCAAAAGTGGTATGTTTCTGTGATGCTCAACCGTCTGATGTTCATCTATTTTATCCAAAAGAAACGTTTCCTTGATAGTGACCCAAATTATTTGTCCACCAAATTGACAGAGAGTCAAGCGAATAGCACTAACCGCTACTACAAAGAATTCCTCTGTCCACTCTTTTTTGAAGGGTTTGCGAAACGGGAAGATGAGCGAACAGATAAGATGAAACAACTTCTCGGTAAAATCCCTTACCTTAACGGCGGCATCTTCCAACAACACCAACTTGAGACCCTCCACGGCGAAAGCATTGACATCCCCGACAAGGCGTTTGAACAGATTTTTAACTTCTTTGAGCAATACGACTGGCATCTTGATGACCGTCCACTCAAAAATGATAACGAGATTAACCCTGACGTGCTTGGTTACATCTTCGAGAAATACATCAACCAGAAGCAAATGGGTGCGTACTACACCAAAGAGGACATCACCGAGTACATCAGCAAAAATACGATAATTCCGTTCCTTTTTGACAAGGCGAAGAAAGCATGCAAAATCGCCTTTGAAGGCGATGCATCCGTTTGGAGCTTGCTACAAGAAGACCCTGACCGCTACATCTACGATGCTGTTAAAAAGGGTGTCGAATTGGATTTGCCAGAGGAAATCGCTGCCGGCATTGACGATATCCCGAAACGCGCTGATTGCTGGAATACACTTGCATCTGAAGAATACGCCTTGCCAACAGAAATCTGGCGGGAGACCGTCGCACGGCGGCAGCGTTATGAAACCGTCCGATCCAAACTCGCAAACGGAGAGGTCCGCGACATCAACGATCTGATTACCTACAACCTTGACATCCGCCAATTCGCACAAGATGTCATCGAAAAC
Organism: Candidatus Poribacteria bacterium; assembly: GCA_022821065.1. Taxonomy (GTDB): domain Bacteria; phylum Poribacteria; class WGA-4E; order WGA-4E; family WGA-3G; genus WGA-3G. Next base: position 51,081 of record JAJEEK010000046.1, on the reverse strand, counting down.
TGTGAGGGCCCCGAACTGCTTCGCGCCTTCTGGAAAGCCATCACCGAAGTGACAATCCTTGATCCGACCTGCGGTTCCGGTGCGTTCCTCTTTGCTGCGCTCAACATCCTCGAACCGCTTTATGAAGCATGCCTTGATCGAATGCAAGTTTTCCTTGATGAGACAGGAACGGTTTCCCTCCTGATAAGGGGGGCAGGGGGGTTAGAGGATACTCCTAAAAAACCGAACTCCCGTAGATACAGCGATTTCCGCGATATTCTTGAACGTATCAAACAGCACACAAACCGAGAATATTTCGTCCTCAAATCCATCATTATCAACAATCTCTATGGTGTAGACATCATGGATGAGGCAGTCGAAATCTGCAAACTCCGCCTGTTCCTCAAAATGGTAGCACAGATTGAGGACGCGAAACGGATTGAACCGTTGCCGGACATTGACTTTAACATTCAGGCAGGCAATACGCTTGTCGGCTTTGCCACATATCAACAAGTAGAGAAGGCAGTCACCGGTAGACTTGACTTTAATAACACAATGAAGCGCATAAAAGAGAAGGCAGAAGACATTGACCATCTATTTGAACAATTCCGCAAGCAACAGACCGAATTGGGCGGCACCGTGACACCTGCCGACAAACAGGCGTTACAGACCAAGCTGCAAGCGTTAGAAAACGAGCTCAACGGTTACTTCGCCGGGGAATATAAAGTAGATCCAAACAAGAAGATTGATTACCAAAACTGGTTAGATTCACACAAACCTTTCCACTGGTTCATTGCGTTTTACGGGATTCTGAGGGATGGAGGATTTGATGTGATTATCGGCAATCCACCGTATGTAGAATATAGCAAGGTTAAAAAGGAGTATACGATTAGAAGGTATCAAACTGAAGATTGTGGGAATTTATACACATTTGTGATGGAGCGGTCACAGTCTATTCAAAAAACACACTCTCGGTTAGGTTTAATTGTACCCATCTCACTAACTGCCGCTCAGAGAATGAAACCCTTACAAAGAAATTTACTGAGTAGAGCTGATATAGTTCACTTTAGTAATTTTGCGTTAAGACCAGCATCCCTTTTTCCAAACGTTATGCAACGGCTTACGATATGCCTAATTTGCAATGGAAGTTCTGGTTCAGCATACACGACAGATTATATCACTTGGTATGCAGATGAAAGACCTGAATTGTTTCATTTGTTGCAATATACTTCATTGCACGGTATAGTCCAAGAATATAGTTTGCCGAAGGTAAATAACCTAATTTCTCGATCGGCACTGTCAAAGATTTTGGCTGCGAGTCAGCCTTGGCATTCGTATCGAGAGTTCCGAGGTAATTCAACCGTTTTTTATCATAATGCAGGAGGTTACTGGATTAAAACGTTCAATTTTCGACCGCATTATCGATCACTTGTGGATCCAGGAAAAAAGCACACAACAATTTCAGAGTTACGTCTACCATCAAAGGATTTAGCTACAACTTATTTATGTCTTCTAAATAGTAGTCTCTTTTATTTTTTTTGGAAAAGTCTAACTGACGCACGACATGTTTATCCTTCAGATATTGCCATGCTGCCTATCAAATTACCACTATCTCAGCAATTACTAAATAAGTTCTATTCCCTTGAAGAAAAATTGATGACTGCCTATCGGAAAAATGCAAACCGCGTAGTATATGGAAAAGCTGAGGTAGATCAATTTTCTGTTGCTCCATGCAAACCTATTATTGATGAAATTGACCGCGTGCTTGCCGAACACTACAGCTTTACAGATGAGGAATTAGACTACATTATTAACTACGACGTTAAATATCGGATGAGCTTAGGGAATTGAATACACCGATCAACACTAAAATATGGAGAGAATATGGACGATTTAATTCATAAACAGATTATTTTGTGCTTAACAGATTGTAATTCCAAGTCAGCAAACGAAATCTACAACGAGATTGACGAATCGTTGGCAACTATAGAGGGACAACTTACAGAACTTGTCTCAGAAAATATTTGTGACAAAGCAAACCAAGATGAAGTGGATCAGTATGTTGTCCGAAAAGACATTGAGACTTTTGCACAATTAGTCCAAGAATTTTTATCAAATAAAGAGGAACATAAGGAACAGATAAAGCAGTTTATTACTTCAGAGTATTACTTTACCAGAATTGATTTTGAGTTAGTCGATTATGTTCTTAAACGCTTTTATCTGGATTCAGTCTATCAGACTGATGACGAGAAAGAAAGCATTCGAAGAGGACTACTTGCGTCTCCTTCAACTCTGTTTTTCGCTTTACATGGTGACACTGCAAGTTTTCGTGAATCTTGGGAGCATTTGCATCGGTTAACCCCTTCGGATAAAAATCGGGACCGGGTCACTCAAATGCTTAGTTCAGATTTTGAAAGACATTTATCGGGTAGACTTATTGCTGATATAAGTGCTCCCGGTTATATTTCTCTCTACGATAAACTCCAAATCCGGTTGGTGAAGATAAGGACCCAAGTGAGTTTGGCAACTGTTCACGAAAGGTATGTTGAGGTAACAGCGGAAGGGAATATTGGTTTCCTCAAAGGATCAGATGACTTAATGGAGAACGCTCTCCCTGGACAATTGCTTACGCTTGATCCAATAGGTTTATTCGGTCAGGGCTCAGCACTCCTTCATCTTGGGGAATTCCAAGCTGCTCTCAACCATTTTGATGATGCCCTCGCCGCGGTGCAAGACCCAACCGAAAAGGCAATTGTTTTGAACAACAAAGGTGTGACTTTTCTCGCGTTGAAACAATATCAAAAAGCGATTGAGTGTTTTGAAGAAGGCATTACATTTGATTCAGAAGGTAAAATTTCGGAATTGCGTGATAACAAGCAGGTAGCTGAGGAATACTTAGCGATTGCGACTGATGCTGATAACCTAACTCAACCAACCCAAATTCGTTTTATTCAAAATCAACCCGTTCCTTTTGAAGAGACACACCTCTACGAATTTAAGGAAATCGGAGGCGGAAATGCAATTCGTTCAATTAAAGATACCTCTGACATATACGCTGTTGCTTTTCTCAATCATGAAAAAGGTGGACGTATTTTCTGGGGAATAAGAAACAAGGATAGAATCACAATAGGTGTGCCTCTTAATGAACAACAGAGAGATGATCTACGAGTTAAAGTATCTGAGAAACTTGGGGCTATACAACCCTCTATTGTTGGACATTGGCAACTCGAATTGCATCCGGTCTATGACTTACAGGGAGCATTTATAGAAGATTTGTGGGTTATTGAACTTTTAGTCCCGCCTCCACAGAGTAGAGACATTTTTTACACAGGCCGCGGGGAACTTCACGTCAAAACTGAGGGTGGAAAGAAAAAGTTATCAGGACCGGAGATAACAGAATTTATTCATAGGCATTTTCGGAATCATACAGAAACAGGGTAAATTCTTTCAGGAATCATGTTGCTCCGTTTGTTTTGATATTGAGCCATTTTGAAGGGAATTAGATTTTATCAACTCTGACATCAAATACTGTATGGACTTGGGAAATTAACAAAGCCAAAGGCAGAATTCCATCATGAAAACCACTGATAATGTCTCACCCGAATTGCGAAAAATTGAGAAGGAAATAGACGACTATTATAAATCTAATCCTTTGCTCAAACTTCCATTTGCGACCGCGGCATCGTGTTTACTACGGACTGCTGAAGAGTATATGCTAAATGAGCAAATCAATGGAGTGCTCGGAATACAAGATCGTCATGCATTAGGTAGTGATTTTATTAATGAAATTGAGCATTCTATGTCTTGGATCTATCGCGATTGTGAACAGGGTGGAAAAATCCCCTTTGCTTATGCCTCAGACATTCACAAAGCATCCAAGGATTTATTTCAGTTAGGACAGAAATATGATTGGTTCGTTTTCGCATACACATATGCCAGCGAAGGGATCCTTGAATTGGAACATCAAGGATCAACTATTCAACCAACTGGGGATTTTTTCGCAAATATAGAGTACGAAGCATATAATATCTTAGTTGACGCACATGAACCGGAAGAAGCACAATTCGATCTGAATCCCGATGATTTTCCTTCAACAGCGATTCTGGATTCTGTAAGGGTTCAAGGTGATAGATTTCGTTACGAATTGAACCCAAAAATGGTTGCTGATACGAAAAAGTATTTGCCACCGTTATTTGATCGCATGTTTTTATTGCCAAGTGAATGGCAATTTAGATGTTATGCGTTGGGAGACTTTCAGAAGGTTTTTGAAACTGTTTGTGCTATCGCACATGTTCATTGGGCAGCACACATAATCGCTGTGAATCAAGGAGTTACTCATAAAGGTTATCTTGACAGTATTTACGTGCTAACCTATGGCAAATTGATTAGGTGTATTGCTAGGTGTTCTGATATATCACCTATAACAGTAAAAAATGTTCTTGATGATTTGACCTATGGAGGCAGTGGTATTAAAAAGCCTATCCCTGCTTTGCAGCCTTTAATTAAATTGAATTCAAGGTCCTATGCAATTGTCCCTCATATCTGGATATGTTCCTCAGCGGAGCGAAATTTTACTACACTGTTAAATAGATTGCCAGATCAGAAGATTTACGAAAAATTTACCAATGAAAAAGAAGGCCTTATGAAAGAGCGTTTTACTACTGGTTTATGTGATAAAGACTTTAAATTCATTTCGGTCAATATAACAAACCTAACCGATGTTGACCTCGCCATTGTAAATCATTCCGAAAAAGCATGTTTACTTTTAGAACTCAAATGGTTCATTGCACCAACAACAGCACGTGAACGTATTAATAAATCCAAAGAGATTAAAGATGGTGTTTCTCAGATTCTAAAACTAAAACAAGCTTTTGCAGATAATCATAGGCCATTATTAGATAAGCTCAGCATTGATACCAGTTATAAACTTGAAGGCGTTGTTGTCTCACAGAATTGGATTGGATATGGCAATGTTCAGAATCCGGAAGTGCCTGTCATCCGAGCCAATCATCTCATGGAAAAGTTAAAGACAACAGACAGTCTACGTGCCACCATGGAATGGTTGAAAGACCGTGAGTATTTGCCTAAGGAAGGAGAACATTTTACGGTTCATAGACCTACTACAACAATCGGTAATTGGACCATAAAGTGGTACGGGATTAAATCGCTCACTGAAAATACGTTTTTTCCCTTGGACTGCGGTTGTACTCGCCATTAATTTCTGTTAAATTGTATACAAAAGGAGTTCTAAACAGTCTATGAAAACTACACACTCAAAAAACACAACCAACGAAAGGCATAAGCAACGCCTCGCTTTTCCCACTTACGACGAAGGGGACATCCTTGATTGGGACGCTGCTATAATTACACCTCCGCCGCGTCCATCAGGCACAATACGGGTTAAGTTAATATACAAAGGACGTAGCAAACCAATGCCGGTTGAAAGCCCTTGGGAGGAATAGGTATTACACATAAGAACTTATGAAATCACGCCACTATAACGACAATGTCTTTATCAATTGTCCATTCGATCCAGCTTATAAGCCGTTGTTCGATGCGATGGTATTTGCCGTGCATGATTGCGGTTTTATCCCGCGTTGTGCACTTGAAGAAGACGACGCAAGCCAAGTGAGGATTGAAAAAATCTACGAAATTATTGCCGATTGCCGCTACGGTATTCACGATATATCCAGAATAGAATTAGACGAACCTTCAGGGTTTCCGCGATTTAATATGCCTCTGGAATTGGGTGTTTTTCTCGGGGCAAAGAAATTTGGTTTGGAAGTACAAAAAGGCAAAAAATGTCTCATATTGGATAAAGAACCGTATCGGTATCAACAGTTTATGTCGGATATTGCAGGGCAAGATATTCAGTCACATAACAACGCCCCAGAAGAAATTGTAAAGGTCGTTCGGAATTGGCTCCGCACAGCATCAAGACATAGGACAATTCCGAGTGGCGACATCATTTGGGAACGTTACCAAAATTTTATGCAAGATTTACCTGAAATGACTCAAATATGGCAGTTAGATGCTAATAACTTGATTTACAATGACTACATTTGGCTGATTGTGAAATGGTTACGAACCAGAGAGAGTCGTTTATCCCAACATGTGCAAGGAGGTGATTAGCATGGCAAGAAAAAGAATTGTCAAGGATCCGCCCAAACGAGGAAATCTTACCGAAAGCCAGATTCAACATGCGGTAGAGGCTGTCGTTTACGGTCTGGGGAAGGATACCCATTATGTCATTCGTGGCGATAACGGCGGCTGGGATGTGAAACGCCGCGGTGCTACAAAATCATTAAGACATTTTGATACGAAAAAAGACGCAGTGGCGTATGGACAGCAGGTTAGCCTTAATCAGAACACGGAATTCGTCATCTGTCACAAAAATGGCAAAGTTCAGCGCACGAACAACCATCGTCCTGATTAAATAACCGAAAAAAACTATGGAAACCGCCGATCTGAAACAACGCATCGCGCAAGGCGAAAATACCACAACCGAATTCAAAGAGAACTTCGATCAAGAAGTGATTGAGACCGCTGCTGCGTTTGCCAATACCGACAGCGGCATTATCTTTATTGGTGTATCTGATGGCGGAGAAATTAGAGGTATTACCCTCGGCAAAGAGACGCTAAGAGATGTATCAAACCGGATTTCGCAAACGACTGAACCGCGGTCGGTCCTGGACGTTACGTCAGTTGACGTAGAAGGAAAATCGGTGCTGTTGGTCCATATCTCGGAAGCTTCCATAAAACCTATTGCTGTTAGGGGTAGATGCTATAAGAGAGTCGGGAATAGTAACCGCGTCATGTCGCCACAAGAAATTGCACAGATGCACCTCAACGCTACCGGACGAACTTGGGATCAACTCTCAGTTACACGTGCTGGACTTGATGATATAGACAAGAAAAAAGTCGAATGGTATCTGACCCGTCGAGAGACAATCCGAAATGTGTCTAAACCGCAAGATATGAACATGGCAGCATTTTTGAACAACATTAAGGGTATCAGCGATAATGGAACACCAACCCACGCGGGGCTTCTTTTCTTCAGTAAGCACCCGCTACTAAGATTCTTCCACAACGCGCAATTACGAGTTGTCAGATTCAAAGGAACATCTGTCACCCATCCGGTCATTGATCGGCTTGATTGCGGCGAGACGCTCTGGGAAAACGTTGAGACCGCCGAGGAATTTATAAGAAGAAATATTAGACTCCTCAGTTTTCGTACCTCAAGGCGTTTCCAAAGAGACGATAAGTTTGAATACCCGTTGAATGCACTACGGGAGGCAATAATCAACGCCTTGATTCACCGCAATTATCAAGAAACTGCGGATGTCCGGGTTTTTATATTCGACAATCGCGTTGAGGTTATCAGTCCCGGCACTTTTCCAGAAGGTGTTAGTCCAGATGAACCGACTCATAAACCGGTAAACCCTACTTTGAGTCAATTCATGTTTGATGTCGGTTTCATTGAACGGTACGGTGCCGGTATCAGGATGATGCAAAGATTATGCAGGGAATGGGGAAACAAGGAACCGCGTTATGAGTTTCACCCCATTGAAACCAAAATCATCTTTGATTCCCCGATTCAAGAGAACACTTATATTGAAATTGACGATATTTCAGAACAGTTGAACGAACGTCAAAAGAACGCGTTTTTCTACGTGCAAAGAAACGGGCAAATTGCGACAAAGGAGTATGTAGAGATCAACAATGTCTCGCGTAGGATTGCCTATGAGGAACTAAAGGATATGACGGATAAAGGGTTATTGTCCATGATTGAAAAAGGGAGAGGGAGCAGATACGTCCGAAAAGTAAGCGATTAGGTAAGCGATTAAGTGAACGATTAGGTAAGCGATTAACACAAGGAGCAAGTTCGACATGTCGGAAAAAAATGTCTCAGGTATCACCAAGATAGCCGTGAAGGGTTTCAAGTCCATCGCGGAGGAATGCGAAATAGACATCCGTCCGCTGACAATCCTTGCCGGTGCAAACAGTTCTGGGAAATCCAGCATCATGCAACCGCTATTGATGCTGAAACAGACGCTGGAGGCACCCTATGATCCAGGACCGCTGAAGATTGATGGACCGAATGTTCAGTTTACCGAGGCAGCACAATTTCTATCCCAGTTAACTGGCGAAAAAAGAGCAGATTATTTTCAGATACGAATTGAGACTTGTGCCTCTGATTTTGTTTACTCAGTGGAAACAGCTTTCAAAAAAGGGAAGACCGGGCTTGAAATTGTTGAAATGACCACTGAAGTGAGACAAGCTGCTCAACCATTACCTTTTAAACGCTTTACCCTATATCCTGAAATGTCGGTTGAAGAAATCAAGGCACTAGGAAATCAAGCTCCGCTGCGTAAGAATTTTGACGCGGTGGAGCGTTTACGCTGTTTTTTGCGTTTTAAATCCCAAGAAGATAATCACCTTTACAATGTTACACCCCACGTTGAATCCAATATCTCCCACAGCACTCATCTCCCCGGATTACGAGGCAATCCAGAACGCATCTACAAACTTACCAGCACTGGTCCCTTATACCCCGGCACTTTTGAACATTATGCTGCAAGCATTATTCACGAATGGCAGGAAACAACAGATGAACGCCTGAAAACGCTAACCGATGCCCTTCATACACTTGGATTGACAAGACAAGTTAGCACAAAAAAAATCGGTGATGTCGGCATTGAGGTTCAGGTCGGTTGCCTTCTACACGACAACGCTGGAAAAACAGCCCTGGTCAATATAGCTGATGTAGGCTTTGGAGTATCTCAAGTTTTGCCTGCTATAGTAGCATTGATTGTAGCGGAACCGGGACGATTGGTCTACCTCGAACAACCGGAGCTGCATCTCCACCCCCGCGCACAAGTTGCATTAGCACAAGTGCTTTCAGACGCTGCGAAACGGGGTGTCCGAGTTGTCGTCGAGACGCACAGTTCGCTACTGCTTTTGGGGGTTCAAACGCTTGTTGCCGAAGGAGACCTCCCACCGGAGTTAGTTAAGCTTCACTGGTTTTCACGGAACAAAGATGGGGTGACTGAAGTTAGCAGCGTGGATTTAGACGAAGCGGGAGCTTACGGTGATTGGCCCATGGATTTTGATGATGTAGAACTCAAAACACAGAGTCGTTACATAAAAGCAGCGCAGTCACGTTTCATTGAAAGGACATAGCATGCGCGCAAGAGATTTAAAACGACTCGTTGTGAATGCCTCCGTCGCTCGCGCTGCTGGTGGCAAGGGGGCAACCGCGTCAGTATCAGTCAACTGCACCGAATTTCTTGAAACCTTTCAAGAGGAATCTCCACACCATGTTGTAATGACACCGGAATTGTCGGAAGAATGGAATAAGCATCAATCAAATTTTTCAGCCCGTTGGTTGAAATCAATGATTGCCAGAAAGAGATTTGTTTATGTCAACCCTCCTCAGAATAGCACGTTGTCCGACAAAATCGAAATGACAGCAAACGGGGAAAGAGATATTGAAGCTCTCCAAAAAGATTTTCATCTTCTCGGAGCAGCACTTGCAACCGATCAAATCATTGTTTCACTTGATGAAACTATCCGTGGACTTTTCAAGCGAGCATCTCAACAAGTTGGCGAAATCCGAGACATTATCTGGGTTAACCCAGATAGGACAGCAGAAGAACAACCGATCATTTGGCTCCAAAACGGCGCACCACCTGAACCGCATCGTCAACTTTCCGCTTGATACAGCATTTATTATGAGTATCGCGAGCATAAGAAACACCCCTCCTACAAGAACGATTTGTGACAATTGAATGAGGCTGTTCACTGCTGGTTATATCCTTGCACTAATTACCAAGTTTTGTTAAAATCATCAGATGAAGCTGCTTAAGAATTAGTGAAAGGTAGGTAACCTATGGCAGACTATTGCTTCCTCAACTTTGAACTTGAGAGTGGGTTCGTGGTCGTGCGATTTTGCGGAGTACTCGCCCATAAGCGAAGTGCATTATTGTACGTCCACAACGGGCGATGAATTGCCCTACTACAAACGGGATTATTCATAAACTCTAACTTTATCAAATATCATGTAGGATAAGAAGTGATACCGCCAATTCAACGCATCACACAAACAGACCCGAATTATCCGAAAAGGTTAAAGGACTCCCTAAAAACAGAAGCCCCAGAAACGATTTGGGCACGTGGAAATATCGACTTGTTACCCGGAATAGATACCGCTTTCAACGGAAACCTCTGGGCACTCTTCTGTTCCAAGAAATGTCCGGGTGAACTGATATTGAAGACGCACGACTTGGCACAAAGATTTAAGGAGCGAGGGATCCCAACGATCGGCGGCTATCATTCACCGATTGAAAAGGAATGCTTGCGCGTCTTGCTGCGTGGCGTACAACCGATTCTGTTATGTCCAGCACGGAGCATCGAAAATATGCAACTGAAATCGGTATGGAAAGACGCATTCGCTAAAGAACAACTATTAATTCTATCACCGTTTGAAAGTCGCTACGATCGACAGACAGCGGCGTTGGCAAATCGGCGCAACGCTTTCGTCGCAGCACTCGCGGACAAAATCTGTATTGTGCATGCCGCCGAAGACAGTAAGACATTGGAATTCGCGCAGATGATAGTGTCGTGGGATAAACCGGTTTTTACCTTTAATACACCAGCAAATAGGGCACTTTTTGAGTTCGGCGTGCAGTCCATAGAGCGTGGGTGGACACGCGGATCCGCGTAAACAATGGAAGCATCGGAGGAATTATATGATACATAAACGAAACCAAATAGGACTCAGATTCCGAACGGTTTCCGGGATTCTGGGAGCATCTTGCTTGCTGGTTGTTTTCTTTTTAGGATGTCAACGAGCCCAACAGGTTGTTGCACCAACGGATTCAGAGTCGCCAGACAACAGGGTTACTGTCAAAATCGGTCTTTTGTATAGCCCGCCCGACCCAGGCACAACGCGAAACGGTGCGGAACTGGCTGTCATGCTCGCGAACGAGACTGGCGGCGTTAACGGATTGCCCATAGAACTCCTCATCCGAGATGATAAAAGAGACCCCGCACTCAGTGTCCAATATGCGAAGGAGCTGATTGATGCCGGTGTATCCGCAATCGTGGGACCAGATTATTCTGCGCTGGCAATGCCAGTCGGAGATGTTGTCCAAGAACACGGAATCCCTATGGTGACAACCTATCCCACGAATCCGAAAGTTCCCGAAAATAGGCACTTTTCGTTTATGGGAGCGTTCACGGATCCATACCAAGCGGGTGTAATGGCGGGTTTTGCTGTTCAGGAATTAGGCGCGACGACAGCGGCGGTACTTACAGAAACTGATAGTGCTTACTCGCAAGGATTGACTGATGTTTTCGTTGAAACGTTTACCGCGCAACGGGGCACAATTGCAATCCGCCAATTCTACGAAGCAGGTACCACTGACTACACTGAGCAACTCACCGCAATTGCCGCAATTGATCCGCCAGTTGATGTCGTCTTTCTACCCGGCTTGGGTCCCGAATTCCTGTTAGCTGTGAAGCAGGCGAAAGCTGCCGATATTAATATTCCTGCAACCTTCCTCGGCGGCGACGGCTGGGATCGACCCGATCTCGTTGAAATCGCTGGCGCAGCAGCTGAAGGCAGCTTCTTTGCGAACCACTTTTCCGCTGGAGGGACCCCAGAACAGTTAGGCAAAGAAGCAACGCAATTTATTACCGACTATACCTCACAGTTTGGAATGGCACCTGACGGTCCCGCATCACTCGGATATGATGCAGCGAACATTATCATTGCGGCGATGAAACGTGCCCCTAACTTGACTGCCGCGGCGATTCGCGACCAAATTCAAGCGACTCAGGACTATAGGGGTGCAGCAATACTCTCGCATTTTAACGAAAATCGACACGCGATCAAGAGTGCCGTTATCAATATTATCAGAGACGGAAAGATACAACTTTATCATGTGCTCACACCTTAATAGCACGTTTGAGGAGGAAAACGATGGCGAAAACCGTTTTTGTAGGAGACCATGAACTAACTTTCCCGGGTCCACACCTCGGTGTACTTCGGGACTGTAACGCTGTACTTGGCTCACCAGAAGGCTTGCACGAACAGATAGCAGAAGACGGGTATCTACTCGTCCGGGGTTTAATTAACAGAGAAAAGATTATCGCAGGGCGGCGCGCCATCCTTGAATACGCCGAAGGGAACGGAAAAGATGAGGTATTCAAGGCTGACACCGACATCATGGAGGCAGTCGCAGGAAACGGCAGCCCTGGACGGACGATGGGAGCACCCGCTGTTACACACCATCCAGATGTTCAGTCCGTCTTAGAAGGCGATGAACTCTTTAAATTCTTCCGCAACTTCTTCGGAGGCGATACCCGAACCTTCGATTACAAATGGCTCCGGTTCGTCCGCCCTGACGGTTGGTCGGGACCACACTTCGATTTCGTCTATATGGGAAGAGGCTCGAAGCAGCTGCACACCTGTTGGGTTCCGTTCGGTGATGTGCCCGCAACGATGGGAACATTGACGGTACTCGTCGGGTCGCACAACTTACCGAGTTTCGCACCGATTCGGGATACCTATGGTAGAACGGATGTCGATAAAGACGGAACTCCCGGGCATTTCGGACGCGACCCGATGGAGATTAGCGATAAATACGGCGGTGAGTGGAAAACAGCCGATTTTGAGATGGGGGATGTCATTATCTTCACGATGCATACGATGCACACTTCCACCAAGAACCTTTCGGATCGGTGGCGCATCAGCTGTGACATCCGTTTCCAACCCGCAGCGCATCCGATCGATGAGCGGTGGGTCGGCAAAAACCCGATTTCTCATACAGGCAGCCAAAAGATTTCGTTCGAGGAAGCAAAAAAACAGTGGGGCCTGGAGTAATTTAACCAATGATCGCATGGTATACCTTGTATCTAACGTACCGCGTGACATATTTTATCCTATTAGGATTCCTCAACGGCATCAATTGACAGCAAGTCGATAAGATTCTTGTTAATATAGTAGTACTCTCGGCCAAAACGCAAACGCTCCAGCAATCCAAGTGCTGTTACTTCATTCAGATATTTTGTGGCTGTAAGGCGACTACATCTAAGTTCTCTCTCAACAATACCAATCTTGCAGTAAGGCCACTTGAAAAGTAGGTCAACAAACCCTTCGCGCTCAACGGCTTTGGTTTTGTCTTGCGCCGTTGTAATAACGTTGTTGATAAGGCGACTAATTGCCTCTATTTTGTCCGCAGTGTCTCGCGAGATCTCTTCCACTGCTGCCAAGATGTAGAGAATCCATTGTTGCCAACTCCCATTTTCTGTGACTTCACGAAGATATTGATAATAGGCATCCCGATTTTGGATAAAGAAACGGCTGAGATAAAGTATCGGTACATCAAGCAGTCCTTGCTGTACCAAATAGAGGATGTTGAGTATACGTCCCGTTCGTCCATTGCCATCCATGAAAGGGTGTATCGCCTCAAACTGGTAGTGCATTACGGCCATTTTGACGAGTGGTTGGAATCCATCAGTCTTATCATTAATGAATCGCTCAAGATTAATTAACAATCTGATAAGATTTCCGTATCCAGTTAGGGGTCTGTAAATGAGTTCTTGTGTTACTCGATTTTCAATCACTACAGCACTGTTACGCACCTTCATTGTTTCGTCAAGAATGCACGAGCATATCTGCTCAAAGAGGTGTATGTCCAAGGTTGAGCCTTTTCGGATGTGATTGACACCATCCCACAATGCCTCACGGTAGCGTAACACTTCTTTGGTATTAGGGGCAATTTGGTTTTCGTCAGAGGTCATCGCTCGGTACAGTTCATCGTTCGTCGTAACGATGTTTTCAATTTCCGAACTCTTACGTGCTTCCTGAAGCGGTAGTGTATTTATCAAAACCGCTTCGCTTGGCAGCTGCTTCACCAAGGCGTTCGCCCTTGAAAGCTCAGTCATTGCGGATATGCACGCTTTGAGAATTTCACGCGATTCAAGGTCTACAGCGGGCGGCAGTTCAGGAATATCGTTCCATGGAAGATTTGGATTGACTTGAGGCATTGTTGTCACCAGTCTTGACAACCGGACATGTATAATTTTTGGCGTTTTTTATACATATCGATGTTGATATGTATAATTTGTATACATATCAACCCGAACATATACAATCAGACCTATATAATTTTGGCGTTTTTTATACATATCGGTGTTGATATGTATAATTTCTGTACATATCCATCTGGACATGTATAATTTTTGGCGTTTTTTATACATATCGATGTTGATATGTATAATTTGTATACATATCCATCTAATATTTGGTATTTGGCGCGTCCTTACAATTAACCGAACAAGGCGCGCCGGATCTGGCGGACTGCTTGACGGATACGATCCTCGTTCTCCACGAGTGCAATACGAATGTAGCCTTCGCCGTTGTGTCCGAACCCTGCCCCCGGAGAGACGCAGACTTCCGCTTCATTCAAAAGTTTCATTGAGAAGTCCAGAGAACTCAAGTGTCGCCACGCTTCGGGAATCGGTGCCCAGACGAACATGGAAGCCTGTGGTTTCGGGACTGTCCATCCAATCCGGTTTAACCCGTCCACAAGCACATCACGACGTTTCTGGTAGATCGCAGCGTTTTCCATCACCGTATCTATCGGCGTGCGGAGTGCCATGATCGCGGCGACCTGAATCGGTGCGAAAATCCCGTAATCGTAGTAGCCTTTAATTCGAGCGAGTGCCTCTATAATCTCGCGGTTCCCCGCTGCGAACCCGCATCGCCATCCTGCCATATTATAGGATTTCGAGAGTGAGATGAATTCGATACCGACATCCTTCGCGCCCTTCGCCTGTAGGAAACTCGGTGCTTTGTAGCCATCAAAAACGATGTCCGCATAAGCCAAATCGTGAACGACAACGATCTCCTGTTGTTTCGCGAACGCGACGATCTCCTCAAAGAACCCAAGATCAACAACGGCACCCGTCGGGTTATGCGGGAAACTTAAGATTAACATCTTAGGTCTCGGCCAGATATCGCGTGTAATCTCCGTGAGTGAAGGGATGAAATCGTTCTCCTCCGTAAGTGGTATGCTCACAACGCTACCACCGGCGAGCACAACGCTGTAGGTATGAATCGGGAACGTCGGATTCGGGACCATCGCCAAGTCGCCTTCGTCAATCAAAGCCAAAGCGAGATGTCCGAGTCCCTCTTTCGTACCGATAACCGCGATCGCCTCTTCATCCGGATCAATATCTACACCGAACCGGCGTTCATAATGCCAACTGACTTCCCTGCGCAGATTGAAAATGCCGCGCGAAGCGGAATAGCGATGATTCCGAAGTTCCTGTGCAGCCTCCGTCAATTTATCAATAATAGGTTGCGGGGTTGGTTGATTCGGGTTCCCCATCCCCAAGTCGATAATATCTATCCCTTGCTGCCTGCGTTCGTGCGTCAGCTGTTTGAGTTTACCAAACATATAAGGCGGGAGTCGATTTAAGCGTTTTGAAAATATATTCATGTGCGTATTCTGCGGGGTTTACCGGATGCGGCGTTGTGTGCATGGCGGGTGGTTTCAGGTAAACGATAGCCTTGACAACATGCCAACGTCCACATACGGGCTGAATCCAGGGAGATTCGGTGTCCTGTAGATACGTAGACCACTCGGACGTTTGTACGCGTGCGGACCGCAGCACCGATCACCTCTCCTTTATCTCTAAGATACGTATAAGCACCCTGCTCGGAATCGGGTTCGTTGTATTGTCCGCAGAGTCGGGATTTTGCGCAACCGATTGTCGGTTTATCCAAGATCAGCCCTAAGTGCGAGGCAAGTCCGAATCTTCTGGGGTGTGCGATCCCTTGTCCGTCTACGATTATCAGATCCGGTACCGTTTGCAATTGATCAAACGCCGTCAGCAGCGGTGGAAGCTCCCGAAAGGATAACAACCCCGGTATATAAGGAAAACGAACAGGGCTTGCTGTAAGCACGCTATCTACCACCTGTAATTCAGGGAAACTCAGGATGACCACAGATGCGATTGCGGTATCCTTTTTCAACCCGATGTCTACGCCTGCAACGGTGTTGATTTTCCCAAACTGGTCTGTTGAAATCACCTGTGTGCGCAGTTTGTTTTGGATTTGTCTGGCTTCTTCAGGTGTAACATCCCACAAGTGGAGGGCGCGATATTTCATAGCTGCCGCTGTTCGTTTTCAATGCAAACTCATTTTGCCTTACAATGCTCTGGACCCCGAACCACGGTTCCAATCTCTCCGCCGGATGCTCCATAACATTACATTATAACACAAAAATCTCTAATTGTCAAGCCCTTTCAGTGTCATCCATAGGAACGACTATTTCTCAGGGTTCGTTTCCTTAATTTCGACAGCACCTATTTTCGTGATATGCTGGATGCCAGCGAAAAAAGCAGAAAGGACCAGGTAACCGCCACCAATACCGATGAGAGCACCTAAACTGCCGATAATTATTTCGACACCGTTAAACATTGTCCATTCTCCTTAGTACTACGTTTATTTATTATAGCCCTATATGAGCTGCTGACACAATCACGTTGATAACCTATTGTCAGCATAAGTATCTTTTAAATACGAGACTATTTATGAATCCGTTTCAAAATTTGTGAAAAATTTGCCGATTAACGGCATAACCAACACAAATATATAAAATACTAAGCAAGAATCATGCCAATGTAGAAATGCTAAAATGGGCGGATAATTGGGAAAAGTGTGTGTGATTCGACACAATACGGGAGGGATATTTGGGAAACTGTATCAAATTGGAAACACAATTGGGCAGTTTTATTGACGAAATATTACATTTTCGAGAGGCCTTCGTCAAATATAGCGAGGGTACTCGGCGGTATAAGATGTTCAACGGTCTCACCATGTTCTAACAGATCACGAACCTCTGTTGACGACATATACGCATAAACATCAGGCAGCAGGATGCATGAGACATAGGAAACATAGCGGCAGATTTCCGGCTGCGCCATGAAGTTTTCTATCGTCTTAATACCTGCTTCCGCGCGGTTTGCAACAATAATGCGCGCCGAAGCAAACAACGCCTGTAATTCGACGTGAAAATCTGTATAGTATTTTGCGTCAAAAATCCTAACGAGGGTGTCATATCCGACGATGAAGTTGAACTCCGTATCCGGCGAGAATAGCGTCTTTAGTGCCGTGATCTTGTCAATATACCTACCGTGGCTTGATGCTCCGACTGAAATTCGTGATCGGTTCTCGGCGTATTTCTTGAGTGTTAAGAGTCTTGCAGCCAACGGTAAACCGAAAACCGGTTTATCAACATTCGCCTTCGCGAGCAGTAGGAGCAGTTCATCTAACTGATATTTAGCGATCGTATCCTCCACCATTTTTGTGTGTGCGAGAGTCAACGGATTGAAAGAACCCGAGAAGATGCCGAGTTTTTTAGTTTGTTGAAAATTTCGTGGTGTCGCGCGGTGAACGAATTCTATCCGTGGCGGTGCCGATGAATCCAATTGCCCAAAGAGTTCAGCGTACCGTTGATAGTCCGGGTGTTCCTTGCATTTTTGTGTCAACAGATTCAATGATGTGTTTGTCATGATCGTTCACCTGTGTCAAAAGGCGTGAGTGTCGGCAGGACTAATCCTCGTCGGTTTCTGCTTTCTTCGCCTCCTCCCAGATAGCGTCCAAACTTTCTAAATCTTGTGCTTCAAAATTCGTGCCACGACGTTCTAATTCCGCTTCCATCCATTTAAAACGCCACATAAACTTTCGATTCGCCTGTCGCAGTGTCTCTTCGGCTTGGATTTCCATAAAGCGGCAGAGATTAACGATAGCAAACAGCAGGTCCCCAAGTTCCATCGCAGTTGCTTCCGGTTCACCTGCGTTGATACTCGCCTTAACCTCTTCGAGCTCTTCTTCGACTTTTGCGACGACATCGGTGAGTTCATCCCAATCGAAGCCTACCCGCGCTGCCCGGTTCTGTATCTTCTGTGCGCGGAGCAGTGTGGGAAGGGCGTTCGGAATCCCGTCAAGGACTGACTTTCGGTCCTCGTAACCCGATTCAGAACGTTTGATCGTTTCCCAATTCCTCACAACTTCATCCGAATCCTCAACATCGACATCACCAAAGACATGCGGATGGCGACGTATGAGTTTCTCTGTTAACGTCTCAATTACGCCGTAGACATCAAAATTTTTGTGTTCTGCTGCGATCTGTGCCTGGAGCATGATGTTCAATAGCAGGTCGCCGAGTTCTTCTTCTAACTTTTTTGGATCACCAGTATCAATCGCTTCAAGGGTCTCATAAGTTTCCTCAATAAGTGTAGATTTCAGCGTTTCATGTGTCTGCTCTCGATCCCACGGACATCCGTTTTCGCCCCGTAGGGTTGCTATAACAGCAACCAATTCTTTAAACAGGTCTTTTGACATACAAACCTCCTTTATTTCCCCTCGATTTTTTGTTTTAAATCTTTCACGTGTTTCTGAACGGCTGCGTAGCGTTCGGCTTCAGCGAAATAGGTGAGATAGAGCTCGTAGAGCTGTAGGGCGCGATTATAATCTTCCTCTGCTTCTGCCGCAAGGGCGCGTGCCTCTAAGGCATCCGCCTTCGCATTCAACAGCTTATTGAGCAGCTGCGCAGCACGTACAGCGAAAATGCTATTGCTGTACGTATTCCGAAAAGACGCTAACGCCTTCGTCACTTCAGCGTACGGTTTCTTATCGAATGCCTCTTTGAGTTTTTCAAGTTCTGTTTCGGCTTTCGTAGCGAGACGCATCGCTGATTTTTCTGCTGTGTGGCACAACGCTGTGTCAGGTAAAATTCCCGCAATTTGCGTATAAAGCGTGAACGCCTCCCCGAG
This sequence comes from Candidatus Poribacteria bacterium, assembly GCA_022821065.1. Taxonomy (GTDB): domain Bacteria; phylum Poribacteria; class WGA-4E; order WGA-4E; family WGA-3G; genus WGA-3G. Next base: position 32,250 of record JAJEEK010000046.1, on the reverse strand, counting down.
TTTGCCATCCTTTTCAGCGATCTGTGCCTTGGCAAATCCAGATTCAACCTGTTTCATGGGACCGTAAGTGATAAGCCACTCCCGCATTTTGGTTTTCGTCAACCACTGTGGAGAAAGACTGTGTGTCTCATTTTCCCACCCCTCAAAAGTCACGTCTGCTCCCCACTCTGTATAAAATCCAGACGCGCGTTTGGCACGTGGGTAGTGTGGATCATCCAATTCGCCGACACCGTAGAAGATAGGATGCCCGCGAATCAGTTCCGCTGGCGGGGGTTCCATATCCACATTGCGTCTACCTGCACCAAGAATAAGAAAACCCGCTAACCGATCCAGCAACTGTTCACCTAAAACAGTCGTCGAATAGCCGCCTTGGCTATACCCGCCCATGAAGATATAATCCGTCGCAATATTCAAACGCGCGGATACAAATGCCATCACTTCATTAAAGTACGCCTTTTCAGGTGCTGTTTCAGTAGGCGGGAGGTGTCCTTTGTAATAGTCGTCAGTGGCATAATTCATGCCGACAACGATAAACCCTTTTGCTTTCGTTACCTGTTTGAAGGGCCACGTCGTCGCTTTTCCACGGTAGCCGTGGTAACAAAAAATAACAGGAAATGACCGTTTGTCGGTGTAATCAACCGGAACGTAAACCAGAAAATTTTTTCCTGTCTCTGGAGCAGCGATACGCACTTCCTTTCCAGGTAACAATTCAGCTTTGGAGATCGGTACATCGGCGACGAGAACACTGCAAAACAGCAGTAGAAAGAGTGTGCTGAAGCATACAATCTCTCCGATCAGGCGCGAATTATTTGTACAGGAGATGCGTTTGGTATGGCAAAATGCCTCGAAAAGACGTGTTTTCATGCGTCTGAGGTGCCTTCTTGAAGAGACTCTAATTCGAGGATGAGTCGACCGAGTTGCAGCCGGAGCAGGAGCGTATAGATTTGCATCAGCAGGGTAACTTGCGCTTCTGTTGGTAGATCGCTGGCGTAAATCACAGCAAGCAATTTGTCGGCGCGATCGCGAACCTGCTCAGCTTTCTCCAAATCGTCTGTTTCTGTCTCTGGGGTACTCTCTTTGATAAACTGCCATAAGCGATCCTGAATTTCGAGCATATAATTCTTTGCCATGGCAGTGCGTGCTTTCTTCGCGGAATCTACCCAGATGGTATTCGCCTTCCAATTGAGCATAAAGGCGATACTGTTGATAATCACATCGCGAAGTGTGTCCTCGCCAGAGAGCAGTTCTTCTAAGTTCGTTATACCCTCTGCTTCTGCTGAGAAGGTGCGAACGCGTCTAAAATCTTTCAAATTTGTCAACAACACTTCATTTTCTGCGATGAGCCGCCAATAATCGGCACTCGTTGAAAGCAGGACCTCCACGCGATTGGAAACGGCATCAGGAATTTGTGCGCGAACACAGTAGTAGTGGAGACTGTGGAGCCGACTCCGAAAGAGCTGCAGGTTCTCAACCGTCTGGGTTTCCGACGAACGCGCAATATGTGGAAGGAGTTCCTCCCGTATCTGATTCAAAAGTGTAGGGACAGTATGTTCAATGTTCATATTTCAGTTTTCAGACTTTGCTTCTTTTAGTTGCTTCGCCTTTTCAAAAGCCGATAATGCCGCTTTCGCTTTTCCAAGGGCAGCGTTTGCAAGCCCCAGATATTTGTAATACCCTGCATTATCGCTGTCCAAATTAATGGCTTCCTTGAAGTCTTCAAGTGCTAATTTATAGTGTTTCCTTGCTTCCTTTGTGGCTCCCCGATTCGCTTTTGCGTAACCAAGGAGGCACCCTGCCTGACCGCGTTGATTATAGACATCAACCAAATCTGATTTTCGATTGATAGCCTCGGTAAAGTCCGCAATCGCCGATTCATAGTCTTCGATCATTCCATTAGGGACACGAATAGCCCCGCGCAACAATCTTGTCATACCTCTATCTTGATAGTATAAGGCGTTCTCTGGCTCCAACTTAATGGCTTCATCATAGTCTTCAATTGCCTCTTGATATAGCTTCCGTGCCCCATCTAAATCCCCTAAATCTGCTTTAGATTTTCCAAATTTGGCTTTTGCCTTACCGCGAGCATGATAAACATAAGAAATATCCATCTCTAACTCATCAAGAACCGTGTTCAATTTTTCAATCGCCTCTTCACACTTTCCTTCTTTGTAAGCTTCATTACTCCAATAGTAATAGGCCATGACAAAATCTACTTTAGCATTTACCTCCTCCCCCAAGGCTTCTTTTGTATTACCCCTAGCTTCGTAAGCTTCAGTATAAATCACAGGAGGATCCTGTGATTTCTTTAACTTAATAGCTCGACTAAGGTCATCAACCGCTTCTTGATATTTGGAAAGATCATGTTGTACCACACCTCGATTATAGTAGGCTTCAGCATAATCAGGTTTCGACTCTATGGCTTTCGTATAATCTTTAATTGCTTCGTCATAGTTACCAACAGCTGCATTGGCAAGGCCTCTATCATTGTGAATGACATGAATCTCAATATAAACAGGTTCTACCGCAGCATCATAGACCTCAATTGCCTTATCATAGTTTTTAATCGCCTCTTGATAGTCATCTTTTTCACCTCGGAGCCGGTACGCGTTGCCCCGAGAATTATACGCTTCAGGACGATTTTGAACCAATTTAATCGTTTCATCAAGTTTTTCAATCGCCGCTTGATAGTTACGGCTGTTCAAATGTGCGTTACCCCAATAGTAGTAAGCTTTGGCATGGTCTATCTTAGCGTCTTTATCCTGTCCCAAGGCTTTCTTCGCGTTACCTTGATAATAGTAGGCCTGGCTATCCTTTGGGTTTAACGCAATAGCTTTGTCATAGTCTTGAATCGCCCCTGCATAGTCAGGGTCTGGCATTTCTGCTTTCGCAACACCTCGGTAGAAGTGAGCACCAACAAAGCCATCTTTTAACCGTATGGTTTCAGTATAATCTTCAATTGCACCAGCATAGTCTTCAATTTTTAGTTTCGCGAAACCTCTATTGTTGTAGGCATCCGCATCCTTTGGGTTTAACGCAATAGCTTTGTCATAGTCTTGAATCGCCCCTGCATAATTAAGCAGCTTTACCTTTGCAACTCCTCGATTTTGATAGTCTCTGGCATAATCTGGGTTTAGTTCAAGAGCCTTGTTAAAGTCTTCAATGGCTGCTTTATAGTCACCATCTGATCCACGAATCAGTTTTGTTGTCCCGCTACTGGAGTAAGCAAGGGAATTATCTGGAATCAGTTCAATTTCCTTTTTATGATCTTCAATAGCAGATTGATATTGACCAAGTTCTCTTTTTGCAAATCCACGTCTTGTGTAAACTTTAGCATACCTTTCATATTGTTCATCAGCTTTATTAAACCCTTTAATTGCTTTCTTATAATCCTCACTGTCAACTTTTTTTTCAGCCCACGCGTAGTAGGTATAAGCAAGTATAGGTTTTCTCTTCTGCCAATCCGACAAATTTTCCTCATTTGATGAATCGAGCAATGGCTTGAGCTTGCTTGAAGCAATAACATCATAAAAATCTTCGCCTGCTGCCCCAACTGCGATCCCGATGACTTGTCCATTGTTATTTATCACGGGCCCGCCACTGTTACCAGGAGCGAGAACAGAATCTCCATTTCTTGGAAAGCCCTTGGCTACCAGTCGGAGTTGTCCATCACTTTCACGGATCCCATGTACTGTGCCTTCTGTACGATCATACCCTCCACGTGGGTAGCCCACGGCGAAAATCGTTTCGTCTATTTTCCCTTCGCTCAATTCAAAAAGTTTACCTTTACCCGAAACCTGTAGCACAACAAGGTCACGTTCCGGATTATACCCGGTAACCTTTTCAATGTTGTAGATTTTTTTGGTGCCAACAGCGAAAAGCATTTTCTCACCGGCCACAACGTGAATATTGGTTGCAATTTTATCAGGTTCTACAAAAAAACCGCTACCGTTTCCAACAGTCCCGTCTGCCTTTCCGGTTACTATCAGTACCGTAGCATCTTTGGCACGCTGCTCAGGTGTCTGCGTACAGGCCAACAGAAGCACTAAAGCCAATAATCCAAATAGAAATTTTCCGTTATATTTCATAAAGCTTATCCTTCTGATCGCTTGGGTTCCGTTGCGAATTCATAGGTTAACGTGAGTTTGATATATAGCAAATCATAGACGCAAATGAACCTTTTCGTAGGGGTTAGGTTGCCTAATCCCTACGGGCGAGAAGACCTCGCCCCTACGACGATCCCGACATCTTGTTTTTATCCAACTCACGTTAGGTTAAATTGGGCAAATGCCAAAGATTACGAATTGCTTAAACTCTCTTAAATAGAATAGCAGATTTTCTGTAAAGAGTCAATTTGAGAATTATTGGTGGAAAGTTAAAGCACTTGCTTTTTCTAAATTTTTCGTGTATACTTTAGTAATAACAGTGATAACATAAACAATTCCGACCTTGTAGATATGGAGGCTCCGATGAAGAATCTTGTGGTAACAGAAGAAATCTGGAAAGAAGGCAATATGTACACCGCCTATTGCCCAGAGTTAGACGTTGTGAGTTGCGGTAGGGATATAGAGGAAGCGCGAAAAAATCTTCTTGAAGTGATCGAAATTCATCTGGAGGAAGCAGCGAAATTAGGAACACTCAGGGCATTTTTGGAAAACGCGGGTTACGATTTGACAACTTCACAACCGACCCTCCAACTTGATAAACAAGTCGTGGCATTCAACCAGCGTACCGTACCTCTCGGAGCCCTTTAATGCCGAGACTTTTACCAACAGATTGGCGAACCCAAGTTAAGATTTTTGAAAAATTCGGGTGCCGCTATGTTCGGCAAAAAGGATCACATCTCATCTACCACCATCCTAATGCGGAACGTGCCGTTGTTATCCCTCGGTATGACGAAATCCCTGTTACAATCATCAGAAATAACATGCGTACTGTCGGCATGAGCAGAGAACAATACTTTCAATTGTTTACTGAGGTTTAATTTTTACTCCAGTCCGACTACTTTCTCTACTCTTAGGTACTTCGCCTTTTCAAAAGCCGTTATTGCCGCTTTCGCTTTTCCAAGGGCCGCGTTGGCAAGCCCTAAACCTCTGTAGTGTGAAGCATCATCGGCGTCCAACTTATTAGCTGCCTTGAAGTCTTTAAGTGCTAAATTGTATTGCTTCCGTGCTTCCCTTGATTGGCCCTGATTCGCTTTCGCGTAGCCCAATAGACACCGTGCTCTACCGCGTAGATAGTAAGCCTGTTCAAGAAAGCCCTGTTTCCGCTTGACAACCTCGGTAAAGTCCTCAATGGCCGCTTGATAGTCCACAATTGCCTCGTCAGGGTCGCGAATAATCCCGCGCAGGGACTTTGCCAGACCTCTATTGCCATAGAAGTAGGGATTCTCCCAGTTCAACTGAATCGCTCTATCACAGTCTTCAATTGCCTCTTGATATAGCTGCCGCGCCGTTTCTAACTCATCTAAATCAGCATTAGATTGACCAAGCTTTATTTTAGCATTACCCCGAGCGTGATAGGCCAGGGCAAAATTTGGCATTAACGCAAGAACTCTGTTAAAGTTTTCGATCGCATCTTGATACTGGTCACGTTCATGGGCTTCATCGCCCCAGTGGTAGTAAGCTATAGAAAAATCTGCTTTAGCGTCTGTATCCTTGCCTAAGCCCTCCTTTGCGTCTCCCCTGGCTTTGTAAGCTTCAGCATAAATCACCGGATCCTTTAACGCAATCGCTTTACCAAGGTCATCAATAGCCCTTTGGTACTTATCAAGACGCAGCTCCGTCACACCGCGTGCGTAGTAGGCCTCGGCAAAATCTGGGTTTTGCTTGATAGTGAGGGTATAATCTTGAATCGCGCCTTCATAGTCTCCGCTTTTCCGCTTGGCATTGCCGCGAAGATAATAAACTTCCACATCATCCGGATCTGCTGCAATGAATTCATCAAAGTCCTCAATTGCCGCTTGATAGTTACCTTTATTCGCATCTATTTTACCCAAATAGTAGTAAGCTTTGGCACAGTCCCGTTTAGCGTCTTCATACTGACCCAAGGCTTGCTTCGCGGCATCTTGCTTATGGTAAAATTGACCCAAGGCTAGCTTCGCGGCACATCGCTTATGATAAGCCCGCGCCAACAGCGCATCATCAGGATTCAGATTGATGGCTTTCGTATAATCTTGAATCGCGCCCGCATAATCTGGGTCAGACATTTTTACTTTTGCCACGCCTCGGTCGATATAGGCTTCGGCATGATCCGGGTTTAACTCGATGACTTCCGTATAGTCTTGGATCGCGCCCACGTAGTCCTCAATTTCTAGCTTCGCGTCGCCCCGGTTAAAGTAACTTTTGACAGCCTTTGGATTTCGGTTGATGGCATCGGTATAGTCTTGAATCGCTGCTACATAGTCACGTCGTTTCGAGTTTGCCACGCCTCGGTTGGCGTAGGCATCGGCAAAATCTGAGTTGAATTCAAGAACTTTATTGTAGTCTTGAATAGGTATCGCAAAGTCTTGAACAATCCCGTTATCACCACTTTTCCGCTTCGCGATATTCCACCTATAGTAGGCATTGCCCCGGTTATAGTAGGCTATGGCAAAATCTGGAATCAGTTCGATCGCCGTATCAAAATCTTGAATAGCCTCTTGGTACCGACCAAGTCTGCCTTTCGTTAGCCCCCGCTTGTTGTAGGTTTTAGCGTGCTGGTATATTGCAATGGCTTTGTCAAAACCTTTAATAGCTTCTTCATAATGCTCACCGTCTGACTTCTCATTTGCCCGGGTTGCATAAACATAGGCAAGTATAGGGTTTTTCTTTTGCCACTCTGACAAATTTTCCTTGTTCGTCGAATCAAGCAATACCTTGAGCGCGCTTGAAGCACTCGCGGAACTAAAACCTCCGTTTGAGGAAACGGCAACCCCTATAACCCGCCGCTCCCTGTTTATGATAGGCCCGCCACTGTTACCATCAACAATAACAGGCTCCCTGTTTTTCGGAAACTCCCTGGCTACCAGCCGAAATTGTTTGTCGCTATTTCGGATGCCGTGGACTTTGCCCTCCGTAACCTTGTATCCTCCACGCGGGTAACCTAAAACAGAAATCTCATCACCTATTTGCCCTTCGCTCAATTCAAGCGGTTCACCTTTACCTGAAACTTGCAGGACAACCAGATCGTGTTCCGGAGCATATCCGGTGACTCCTTCAATGTTGTAAACTTTTTTTCGACCAACAACGAAAACCATTTTGGCATTATCAACAACGTGGATATTCGTCACAATTTTATCAGGTCTTACAAAAAAGCCGCTACCAGTTCCAATGTCCGCATTTCCTGTAATTATCAGCACTGTAGCCGCTTTGGCACGCTGCTCGGGAGTCTGCGTACACGCAGACAACATCCCTAAAACCAACAAGCTAAACAAAAATTTTCTGTGATACATCATAAATGTTATCTTTCATCACAAATTCAGAAATAAAGGTTGAATAGATGTGGGAAACCACCTGCAACGATAGACAAACCGTCAACGCCCAATAATAGAATAGCAGGTTTCCGCTAAAAAGTCAACTTGACAATTGTTAGAGATCTATGTTAGAATGTGGATAGATGACACACGAAGCGGACGGAGGACTGCCATGAGATTGTCCATTGTTATTATTATCTGTACCACCTGCTTCGGGATGCTTGCGAGTTTCGCCAGCGAAAAGGCTGAACCAGCACCTCCAAAAGTTGGCGACACTGCACCAGATTGGACGCTTCAAGACCCAGAAGAGAAGGAACACAACCTCAAGAAACTACGCGGTAAAGTTGTCTTTCTGATTCTCGGCAACCGGAAAATTCGGAAAGAGGACGACAAATGGGCAGCGGCGTTCCAGAAGGATTACCGAGAAAACGAACAGGTTACCGCCTACATCATCGCCGATATGCGGAGTGTCCCTGGGTTTATACCGAAAGGGTTTATCAGAGGTCAGTTGAAGAAGAATCCGCCGCCTGTGAAATTCTTACTCGATTGGAAAGGCACGGTACACAAACGGTATCAGACAGAAAAAGAGAAACCGGTGCTTTATCTCATCTCACAGAAAGGTAAGATTGTATTCCATCGAAAAGCGAATTTCAAGCCAGAGACTTACGCTGATCTGAAAAAGGAAATCGACAAACTTTTAGCAGGATCTGATGAACGGTGACCTTTTGTGAATTTACACTGTGGAACCATAGCGTAATCCGTAATCGTATACAATCCTTCAGGATAAAAAAAATATGTTTACAAAAACGAAGGTAGAAAATTATTTGTCCAAGGTCTTTCCTCTTGTTCTCGGTTTGCTCCTTAGTATAGCAGGTATATTCGCGATACGCGCTCCAACGCGTACACATTACCTATTATTTCCTTTAGGCGTAATCCTATCTTTTTTTGGTATCTGTGTGGCATTATGCGGGTTCATCAAGATAGTAGACGGGAAGGAGGTTAGTAGAATGTTTATCGGAAAAACGCTTGAAGACTATTTGTCGAGTCCGGTCTTTCCACTCGTTGTGGGTCTACTGGTCGGCGGCTTCGGGCTGTTCGCGATGTCCACAGTGGGGGACGATACGCTATTTCACATTTTTTTAGCACTGTTTTTAACTGTCTGCGGCTTCTCTGCTGCTGCTTATGGACTGATGGGAACATTAGAGGGTAAACCCATTAGAACGCTCACCAAAAGGGAATTGCAAGCGGTGCGTGAACTCACTCAAGACTTGAAGGTGCACTATCCTACGTATGTTTTGAAGGTCCATAAGTTGAAGGAGAAACACGAGGAACTTCATGAGAAATTCCCAGAAGTCCGTACGCATTCCGAGGAATTCAAGGAACGTATCAAAGCGTTTCAAACAGGACTAACCGAATTGGAAACACAACTCCATGATAACCTACAGAAGCATGCACCTATTATGGACAATGATAGCGTGGATGGTGTTGCCAAGAAAATTCTCTGGTCAGAGAAGCAACTTGAGTTGACCCAATTCGACACCACCCTCAAGACATTAGTTGAGACGGAAAGTCCAACGGCACCGGAGGATTACCGTAGTGTATTGAATCGAATTCGGAAAGACTTTAAAAAACTTGATGGCGGTGTAACGCTTTATCACGAATTATTGACAGCGTGTACCAGAGAAACCGACACGTTTGATACCGTTGAGGTGTTGAAAACAGAAGTTGAGGAGATAGACGCGTTGACCTCACAGCACGAAGCCGAACTGCTAAAATTAGAGACAGATACCCAAACGCGGTATGAAATGTCGAAAATGGCACTCTCTATCTTTGAAGAACGTTTTAGAGCGTTTAAAGCGAGTTGTGAGTTTTAGTTTGCCGAAAGGATGAAAGAAAACACCTATGAAATACCTCGTCACCGGCTGTGCTGGGTTTATCGGATGGAAAGTGACGGAATTCTTGTTAGAAATGGGACATACCGTTGTTGGGATTGATAACTTAAACGCCGCCTACGATATACAGGTCAAGCAGTGGAGACTGCAGCAGCTGGAAGGCACTCCAAATTTCCAATTTCACCACGCTGACATCTGCGACCGAACTGCACTACAAAAACTATTCAATACGCCTTATGACGCAGTGATTAATCTTGCCGCCCGCGCCGGTGTGCGACAGTCTGTCGAAAATCCATGGGTATACGTCGATACAAACGTGACGGGAACGCTGAACCTATTAGACTTATGTCGCGAGTTTGAAGTTCCAAAATTCGTATTGGCTTCAACATCAAGTCTTTACGGTGCGAACAACGCGCTCCCTTTCAGTGAAGCGTCGAACACAGACGGTCCGCTATCCCCTTATGCAGCATCAAAAAAGGGGGCTGAATCGCTCTGCCATAGTTACCACCACCTCTACGGCATAGATGTGACGATCTTCCGCTTCTTCACCGTCTATGGACCTGCTGGTAGACCCGATATGAGTGCGTTCCGTTTTGTACAGTGGATTAGTGAAGGGAAACCTGTCCTTGTCTACGGTGACGGTAAACAGTCCTCGCGGGACTATACGTATCTTGAAGACATCGCTCGCGGCGTAATCGCAGGACTGAAACCACTCAGATACGAGGTCATCAATCTCGGTTCGGACAGCCCTATCGTGCTGATTGATACGATTCGGTTGATAGAGGAACTCGTTGGCAAGAAGGCGGAACTTTCACATCAACCGTTCCATCCGGCAGATGTTCGCGCCACATGGGCAAATATCGGAAAAGCGAAAGAACTCTTAGGATGGCGACCACAGGTCAGTTTCCGAGAAGGTATAACGGCACTTGTGGAGTGGTATCAGGCGAATCGGGAATGGGCAAAAAACATCGAAACAGGCTAAACCGTGGATGCCGTCTGTGAACTGCTGTCCCCGCTTAGGAGTGTGACCGCTTTTTCTAAAGCATCCGCCTCCACCTTTATTTTCGCAATCCCTGCTTCACGTTGCACATACATCAGTGTATGTTCAGGATTCATCGGCCCAGCGATGTCTTGAATAATCTTATGGAGACGTTTGATGTCGGTTTTCTTGATACCGGTCTCCGATTCAACGCGGGTGTGTAGCATGGCGGGAGTCTCTGGCTCTTCGACAGTTACACCACGCTTGGAACGGTTACTTCCAGTTTTAGGTTTTGGCTTCGTTGATGCCGTTTTTGGTGTATTCGTGCGACGGTTCCGTTTTCGAGATGTTCTCTGCTTAGAAGATTGAATTTTTCCTGCCTCCAGCGATTTAACACCACACGCTTTACACAACTTCGCCGTAACATCAGCTAAAGTCATCGTTACAATCACTTCACTGATAGCACCGCAGAGTTCGCATTCGGCAAGGTTCTCAATGCCTTCCAAAATCTCTGCCTGTATCTCAAGCATCTTTGCCTTGTCGGTTTTCGTCTGTTTCTCTTTCTGGCAGAGCGCGATGAGTTTCTGTGCTGCTTTCTCAATTGTGTCTAAATGTGTCATGTCTGCTCCTCGAATAAGATTTCTGAACACCTATTCCGACTTACGAGGGAAACTTTCATCTATATAGAGTTTGTATTCAAAACTATCTATGAGTGCTTCGCAACTCGCGGAGATGATATTTTCTGAGACACCTACGGTTCTCCAGCTTCGCTCGCCATCACTTGCTTCAATAAGCACCCTAACTTTTGAACCTGTACCGGCTTTAGTGTCCAACACACGGACTTTGTAATCTATGAGTCGAACTGTCTGCAAAGCGGGATAGAACTGTTCAAGTGCCTTTCGGAGTGCAGTATCAAGAGCGTTTACAGGACCATCACCATCCGCAGCGGTGTGTGCTGTTAAGCCGTCTGGCGTTGTGACCTTTACCGTTGCTTCAGAACGCATCGCGAAATCGGTGAATTGTTCTATAATCACCCGAAAACCGACAGGATCAAAAAACGGTTCATATCCGTTGAACACCTTGCGTGTTAAAAGTTCAAACGATGCTTCAGCGGCTTCATATTGATAACCTGCCTGCTCGGCTTCCTTGAGGCGTTTGAAGAGTTCTAACACCTGGGGCGAGTTCTTGTCGTAGTTTGGATATTCTTTCTCGATTTTCTTCATGATGGTGCCGCGTCCGGCTTGATCAGAAACGAGAATCCGTTGCGTATTTCCGACTGCTTCCGGCACGATGTGTTCGTAGGTGAGCCGATTCTTACGGATTGCGTCGGTGTGTAGACCGCCTTTATGGGCAAAAGCGGAACGTCCGACATAGGGTTGACGTTCATCGTGCGGGAGATTCGCTAATTCACTGATAAGGCGTGATACACCTGTGATTGACTGCAGCTGCGTATCGCTGAGGCACTGCCTCCCAAGTTTGATCTGGATTGTCGGAATAATAGAGGCGAGATTCGCGTTGCCACACCGTTCGCCGTAGCCGTTGAATGTGCCTTGTACGTGGGTTGCCCCGGCTTGCACAGCCAATACGGAGTTTGCCGCGCCCATCCCTGCGTCGTTGTGCGTGTGGATACCAACCGGCAACGATAATTCGGAGAGGATGACTTCAACACCTTCTTGAACCTCTAACGGTAATCTGCCACCGTTTGTATCACAGAGGACAAGACAACTCGCGCCACCTGCGGCAGCGGCTCTTAGGGTTTCTATCGCATACGCAGCGTCATCGGCGTAGCCGTCAAAAAAGTGCTCGGCATCGTAAATGACCTCACGACCGTTCTCAACGAGATAGCGGACGGAGCTCTCAATTAATTCCAAATTCTCTTCTGCTGTCACACGGAGCACATCGGTGGCATGGAGCCGCCAAGTTTTCCCAAAGATTGTGACAGTCCTCGCGCCAGTATCCAGCAAGGCTGCCAAATTGGGATCGGTATCAGTGGTATAGGTCGGGTAGCGTGTGCTACCAAACGGCACGATCGTCGCTGTTTCCAGTGCCATCCCTTTTGCTCGTTTGAAAAATTCTATGTCTTTCGGATTAGAACCCGGATAACCACCCTCAATATAGCGGATGCCTAGCTTATCAAGTGCTTCTATGATGATGAGTTTATCTTCAACAGAAAACGCAACGCCTTCTGCTTGACTGCCATCTCTGAGTGTCGTATCGTAAAATTCAACCATGTTATGTTTCACAGCAAGTTTTGGCTCACACTTTGAATAAATATGGGTTGACAAACTTCACCCTACAACGCCAAAAAAGTCGGTGTCTCCTTTTAGCAATGTCTGTTCATTCTATTACTGAAATTCTATCACATTTTAGGACAAAAGTCAAGATATTTGTGGTTGTCTACACGCGGACGATTTCTCGTAGGAGCCACGTTACTAATGGCTAACTGCAGATGGCAACCGATTGCTGAAAACCAAAATCTCTGTTTTTCTTTCATAATCTGTGAAATTGTGTTATGATTTATAATAAAGTTTACCATCATATTTTGACTTCGGTAGGCACGGTTTGAAACACCGAACCCACCCGTTACCTACAAGGGAGTATCCACACATTTTGGGATTTTACAATAGCAATCATGAAAACCTATACTATTTTGCTTGTCTGCTGTGCCTTGTTGTTCTCAAGTTGCGGAATATTTACAGCAAAACCGGTTGAGACGCAACTGCCAGCAGCTCCCACAGATACGCTCGAAAAATTACATACCGATATTGATAACGTTTTGCAAGAGATGTTGTTCACAACTGCCAGCATTGGTATAAAAGTTGTCGCTGTAAAAACAGGAGAGGTGATCTACGAAAGGAATGCCCTCAAACTACACCATCCTGCTTCCACAACGAAACTCTTCACGGCAGCAACCGCTTTGGCAAAACTCGGACCAGACTTCCGGTTTGAAACAACCCTCTATATTGATGCGGATGCGGATACCCAAGTGATAGGGGACATCTATCTCAAAGGCAGAGCCGATCCAGTGCTTCAACCTCAAGATATAGTGAAACTGGTTGATACATTGCTTGAAGCCGGTGTAGAGTCAATACAAGGCGATATCGTTGTTGATGCAACATATCTTGACACTGTTCGGGAGGGTCCCGGATGGATGTGGGACGATCTACCGCTTCGGCTGAGTGCTTTAAGCATCAGACAAATTGAACCCGAACCCGGTACACGGAGCAGAGCCTTTGCGTGCGGTTATTTACTGAAAAACGAACTCGTGGAAAAAGGTGTCGAGGTGATCGGTGATGTCGTTTCAGGAACAGTTCCATCAGGTGCGCGCAGTGTTGCCACACACCTATCGCCGCCACTCTCTGATATCCTCAAATCCATGAACAAACCGAGTAACAATTGGATCGCCGAGTTGCTTTTCAAAGCCGTCGGTGCTGAAGTGATGGGTGAACCCGGAACATGGCAGAAAGGAAGGGACGCTGTCAATGAATTCTTAGAAGAAATCACGGGTGAACCGCCAGCACATCGGTTCGTCGACGGTTCTGGACTCTCTCGCTATAATCTCCTCAACGCCGAATTGCTCACGCGGTTGCTCGTCTCTATGCACCACGATTTTAAGTTGATGCCTGAGTTTTTGGCATCATTACCGATTGCTGGCGTTGATGGCACCTTGATAAATCGGATGCAAGGGATGTCAGGTGAAAAGGTGTTGCGAGCGAAAACGGGGACGTTGAGCGGTGTCTCTGCGCTTGCTGGCTACACAACGACAGCGGATGGTGAGATCGTTGCATTTGGTATCCTGATTAGTCATTACGTCGGTTCTGCTTCACCCGCACGGGATATCCAAGATCAGATTGGAAATTATTTAACAGGGTTTAGTCGTTATCCGACTTCGAGCCGTTAACGGTTAGCACCTTTAAGGCAAGTTGGAACATCTGTGTTAATCTATCGCACAATTTTTTTGACGTTTAAGTTTTGACCTATTATAATATCTGCAAATTCTTAATCATAAGCGGCAAATTGACTGCAAACGCGGCAATTGTTATGTTTTTTTTGACATTTAGGTTTTGATATATTAAAATATTTTTGGTTTTTTATCCAGGTAAATTCATTATAATTACGGTAGTTTTGCTTGGCACTAGCATTTTTCCCTGGTATACTGGGGTGTAATTTCAAAGTATTGCTCAATTGAACCAAGACACGGACGCTAACGAAACTGGTAAAGTCAAACACCCGTTAAGATAATAGCGGAAATTTGAGGAAATAAATTATGGCACGCGAAAGGCAAGCGACACCGATAGTCGCGCCAACGGTGGATTCTTTAGACACAGACAGAGGTGTAGCAGACACCGATGCTGTGCTCAAGCCGCATCGTCCTGAAAAAACGGGGCGTCCTGCCAATCTCCCGCGTTTGAAACTCGCGGACCTGTTAGCACAAGAACCTGATACTAAAGGATCTGATGATGCTGTGAACATAGCCCCTTTCAGGCGACATCGCCCTGAAAAGGTTGGTCGTCCGGCGACGCTTTCGCGCGTGAAACTGGCGGACCTCTTAGCGCAAGAACCCGATCATACCGAATCAGAAGAAATAGACACCGGACCAGCAGTAGGACATGAAGTATGGTAGCAACCAAGTACAACCCGAGTTACATTCCAGTGTGAGGGGATGCAGGGCCATTCAATTTCACCTATTCACTTTATGTATGTGAATCTTTTCGCCTGTAGGAGCGAGCTGGGCTCGCGATTTTTTCCTAAAGAGCGTTTACTTCTGTAAAGCAAAACCGAAATTCAGATCGAGAATTTGATGACCCTGCCCATTTTTCATGTTTTTCTTGACATTTAAGTTTTTGCAGGATATAATATCAATGTAATTCTTCAGGTCGCGCTATAAATTGATTGTAAACATCCAATTTTTGGATAATTTCCGCTTGACACCGATATTTTTTTATGGTATATTAAACATAATTCTGTACCACTCGTTAATAATAAAGCACGGTTTATCGCAAACCAAAAGAAGTTTAAATTATGGGTAATGTGAATACCAGTGGTGTGTGATAGAGAAATCTGAAGGAATAAATTATGTCAACCAATAAACAAGGCACACCAACTGCCCCCGTAACGTCAACCCCTGTTGAATTAGACCCTGCGTTTGAGGACGCTGGTGGATTGAGCCCAGCTGGATACCAAAAGCAGGCTTCTGTTAGATTCGGTTCATCATCGGTACCTCAGGGGTTTGAAACGATAATGTCCCTGGCAGCACTTGGTATCTCTGGTGCTCAATGGCGCGGGACTGCCCAATTTGCTTTAGCGATGTTATTAGGATCACTGAGTGATTCTGAGTCAGAAGTCAGTAGTCCGTCCCAATCGCTTGCTGCGACTGTGGACACGTTGGTACAAATAAACGAGGATCAGCTCTTCACTTCGTTGACAGATGAAGATCGTCAGAGGCTTGTTGCAGCGTTAGACAAGTTAATCAATGTGGTTGGTGAGGATGAGAATCATTTTTTAGCCCCGTTAATGCACTTTATTGGTAACCTCATTGAGAAGTATGAGGAGCAATCTATTATGGCAAATTCGACTGAATCATTGAACAGAGAAGAAGCCAAGACCGACTTGGATTCCGGTATGCGTTTACCTGCGCGCGGTCTTGAGGCTGCCTATGGTGACGACGAACCCGAATATACCCTTGACATGCTTATCTCAGTAAATCCTGACTACGCGGGTCTTGACGAGAACGGAGAAGTCAGTATACGTTTACCTGCGCGCGGTCTTGAGGCTGCCTATGGTGACGACGAACCCGAATATACCCTTGACATGCTTATCTCAGTAAATCCTGACTATGATGAAAAATAGACCTATCGCAGAACGAGATGTAATCCTTGTTTATTTCCTTGGTGATACTCAGAGATTTCTCAAGAGAATTCAGATCTATCTTAAGACGAAACAGAAATTAATTGGGGTGCCGCCTGCAAGTTTGCCTGTACATCAAACAGAGGTGGAGAATGCACTTATAGAGAACCCTGATAATGTTCTGAAACGCTTAGAATTGACAGTGTTCCATGAGATACAAGGCGAACTTTCTAAAGCGACGAGCGAACTTGAAAATGTGATTGATTTACTAATGAAACGCGAGGAAGACTGTTCCGACATTTACATACGATTGGGGTCCCTGTATGAACACCAAGGCGACTATGACAGCGCGTACGATGCTTATGAAGAGGGACAGCAATTAGGTTTAAAACTTAGACCCGCGGTTTGCCTGCGAAAATTACCCCCGACGTATAGCGAATTCCTCGTTTGTGGTCTAACTACAAAGGTAAATCGGTATGACAAAATCCTTGATGAAATTATCACCCCAAATGATGACGATTTAAAGAGACTCCCAGCTGCTCAGTCCGTGATCCGCCCCGGTTTTTTAAGTCGAGTCCGAAAAGAAGAAATAGCGGGACGTATCGGTTCTATCTCAGCTGTCCGGCATAGACGTTTATTGAGAAAACTGGGTGATTATTTAGTTAAAACGAAATAAGAATAACGCGCGTAGCGTTCAAACAGCCATCCATTTATGCACAATCGCTCCAATTTGAAATTTCCCACCATCAAGCAGATCCCAATCCTCGAAAATGGTATGACGTAAAACACATCTTCTAAGGGAACCGTGAACACAAAAAACCTAATAGAACTCATAGAGAAGCTCAGCGACCCAGAACAAGCGGAAAAGGTTGACGAAACCTTGCAAGAGGAGCTGCAGAATATTGAGTTGTCTTTCATAGGTAAAGCGATAGTTGATGCTTATCAATTACAACAAACAGGGGAAGTTACCGAGGCAATCGAAAAGTGGCGTTCCATTGCGAACATTACAGAAGGATTTGACCCGGAAATTGCCTCCCACGCCTGGCTTTGCGTTGGCTCTCTCCTGACAGAAGATGATCAACAGGAAGATGCCCTCTCCGCTTACGACAAATCCCTCAACCTCAACCCAAATTACGCTGTTGCTTACAATGACCGAGGGGCAACAAAATCACTACTGGAGCAACTTGAGTCTGCAATTCCTGACTACGACGAGGCAATACGTCTCGATCCAGAGTATGCGGATGCATATTACAATCGGGGCTGGGCAAAGAACGAACTGGAGCAATACGAAGCTGCGATTGCCGACTATGACGAAGCAATTCGCTTGAACCCGGATCATGCGGATCCCTACTACAACCGCGGCATTGCCAAAGGCGAACTGAAGCAATATAAAGCTGCGATTGCCGACTATGACGAGGCGATTCGCTTGAACCCGGATTATACAGATGCCTACTACAACCGCGGCGGCGCAAAAAACGAAATCTACCACTATGAAGCTGCCCTCCTTGACTACGACGAAGCCCTTCGTCTGAATCCTGACTTTGCCGAAGCGTATACCAACCGAGGCGTTGCAAAACACAAATTAGGACAATACGAAGCTGCAATTAACGATTACGACGAGGCGATTCGACTAAATCCGGACGAGGCGGCCGCCTATTCCAACCGAGGATATGTGAAAAGTCTACTTGACCAACTTGACGAGGCAATCGCGGACTGTAACGAGGCTCTCCGATTAGATCCAACTTTAGTTGTAGCCTACAACAATCGCGGGATTGCAAAAAATCGATTAGGACAACGCGAGGGAGCTATTGCCGACTATGAGGAGGCAATACGATTAGATCCAGAGTATCACTTTGGCTATGCGAATCGGGGTTATGTAAAAAACCAACTTGGGCAGTATGAATCTGCGATTCCTGACTTTGATGAAGCCATCCGGCTAAAACCAGATTATGCCTATGTCTACTACCATCGCGGGAGGGCAAAGAAAAAACTCGGGCAACAGGATGAAGCAATAGCAGACTATGAGGCGGCGATTACCCATTTTGATGAAGAAATTCGTATCAATCCCAGTTCTGCCCAAGCCTATACTATACGTGGATATGTAAAAGAAGAATTAGATCAATACGAGGCGGCGATTGAAGATTACGATGAGGCAATACGACTCAATCCAAATTATGTCTATGCCTATACCGGACGTGGATATATGAAAAGACTTTTAAAACAATATGAGGCGGCAATCGAAGATTATAGTGAGGCTATTCGGCTAAATCCAAATTATGCTACTGCCTACTTCAATCGGGCCTATACGAAGAGACTGTTAGAACAATACGAGGCGGCAATCGAAGATTACGATGAGGCAATACGGCTAAATCCGAATGATCCCTTAGATTACAATAATCGTGGCTATGTGAAGGGACTGTTAGGGCAACACGAATCTGCGATTGCGGATTACAATGAGGCGATACGGCTAAATCCTGATTATGCCCTTGCTTACAGCAACTGTGGCTACACGAAAAGATTGTTAGGTCAATATGAGTCTGCAATTGTTGATTATGATGAGGCGATACGATTAGATCCGAGTCCTGTACGCTATAATAACCGTGGCTATGCGAAAGAAAAATTCGGAAAACAAGAAGAAGCCATCGCCGACTATGAGCAGGCTGTCGCTCACTATGATGAACAGATTCGCCTTAAACCTAGCAACACCGCTTACAATGGCCGTGGACTTGCAAAGATACGATTAGGCGAATTTGAGTCTGCAATTTCCGACTGTGATGAAGCAATACGTCTCGACCCAGATTCTTCAACTACCTATAGCAACCGGGGGCGAGCAAAAAACGCGTTGGGACAGTATGAGTCCGCGCTTGTTGACTGTAATGAGGCAATACGTCTCAAGTCTGATAATGCCTTTGCCTACAAATACCGAGGCGTTGCACATACGGGCTTAGGACAAATTCAGAAAGCAAAGGCGGATTATCAGACAGCATTGGAATTGTTAGAACAGGTTCGCAATGAACCCCTCAAAACCGAGATTGAGGAGTTACTTCAAGAACTCAAAAATGCAGAAAACTGATAAGCAAGGTGGGAAAATTCACCCTGCAACTTCTTCAATCAAATCGTGATGTAATCTCTGGTGGCGGTTCTCCCACAACAGACTTACCATCTTTCAACAACGGCTCCGCATTCCCCCACAAACGACTCCCATCATGCGAAAGCAGCGGCTCCGCGGAATACTGAGCAAGATACGCACGCCGGAGGTTACTCGTATAATTCGTCCCGCTACAGTGGAAGTTGACACTCGTAAACGCCACGATGCTCCCTGCAGGGACGACAGCCGGTACGCCCTTCTCCGGTCCGAAATAGCCGACCAGATCGTTGCTCTCATCGTCACGGATGTGTTTCACCCACGAACGGATGCCAATCTGCGAGAATGGCATCACATAGACCGTCCCGTTCTCCTCAGACATATCGTCGAGCGCACACCAACAGGTCAGATACGGCTTATGATCGGGGTAACCGACATAGCCGGAATCCTGATGCCAACTGAACTTCATCCCTTCTTCGGCACCCTTGACGACGTACTGTTCCCAGAAGAGATACGCTGTCTCACCTAAGGTGGCACGGCAGACATCCGCCATAAGGTCGCTGAACAGGAATTCGCGAAGTTTCGGTTGTTTCCTGAAACAGTTTGAGACGAAATATCGCTTGCCACGATGGTTGAGACCGAGTACCTCTTTGCCCTGCCGTTCCATCTCAGCATCCGCCTGATTGATAAAGGTCCCGCATTCACCGCGAAGGAGTTCCAGCAGCGATTCCGGGATAACGTTTTCTAAAATGAGATAGCCTTCCTCTTGGAATTGCTGTTTCTGTGCGTCAGTTATGTGCATGTTTTTCCAATTATTAAGTTTCGGTGGTGCGTCCGGTTTGTAAATTTCCGACCTACAAAGAGGTTTCTACTCGATATTGACCCGACGAACGACTTGACCGTTGCTTTCCCAGTAAGTATGCTTTCCAGTGATATAATCAGAATCCGCTGCGGGTTGGATGTTGCCCTTTGCGTCAATCGCTCTCGAGACGACGGTGTGTTCACCTTTCGTCGGGCTGTTCCAGTCGAGATGCCAGATTTTCCAAGCGAATTCAGCGTCTTCTTCGGGGTCAATCGTCGCTGTTTGCCACGCGCCACCATCAATGCTAACCTCAACGGTTTTGATAGGCGCGCCCCACGCGGCACCGTAGATACGGTATTGATCGCCGATGCGCGTTACCTTCGCTGCCAACGATTTCAACTTTGTCCTACCAACTGAGGTCTCCATCCAGACAGATTCGCCATCGGAACGCTTCTCTTCACGCATCGTGACATAATCGCGTCCCATGAATCTACCCATGTACCGAGTATCACGCACCTCAATACGTTTGAGCCATTTGACGCATGCGATGCCGTACCAGCCGGGGGTAATCAAGCGCAGTGGCGCACCGTTTGCGTGTGGTAAGGGTTCACCGTTCATCTCGTAACAGAGGAGCATCGTGTCTTCTAAAGCATCTTCAACCGACATGCTCCGTGCGAAGTTCTGACGCATCTTTACGCCGCGCCGTTCCTCTTCACCGACATCGTGTCCGAAAAAGATCACCTCAATGCCGTCTTCTTGGATACCGGTTTCCTTGAGGATCGGTGCGAGGGGTGTGCCTGCCCATTTTGCGTTGCCTATTCCACCGGTGAATGTTGCAAACCCGTGGTTGCCGGAGCATTCCAAAGTGAAGGTTACCTCCTGTCGAGGCCGCGCTTTAATGTCGTCAATCGTGAGCATCATCGGATTATCAACCAATCCGCTTATCTCCAGTTTCCACGTTGCGAGATCGACTTCAGGCTTACCGTAATGTGAAACGTTGAAGAATTCATCGTTCGGTGTGATAAACGTATCCAATTCGTTCCAATCCAGCAAACCACGCTCTGAAGGCGGTTTCGGGGGTTGA
Source organism: Candidatus Poribacteria bacterium (assembly GCA_022821065.1). Lineage (GTDB taxonomy): Bacteria > Poribacteria > WGA-4E > WGA-4E > WGA-3G > WGA-3G. The sequence continues at coordinate 11,111 of JAJEEK010000046.1, read as the reverse complement.
TCGGTGAACGGGATCAGTACCTCACCTTCACGGCTTGGGAAGGCATAGACTGCCCACGGACTGAGCAGCAATCCGGTGAGTGTTAGACCCGTGTGCCGCAAAAAATCTCTACGCTCCATGGTGACTCCTCATTTTTTCGTAGATGCGGTTTTAGGCACTGGTTGCCGCAATGTAGTTGGCATTGACCTGTTTCCAATTGACGACTTTAGCCCAAGCGTCAACGTAATCGGCGCGTCGATTCTGGTAGTTCAGATAATAGGCGTGTTCCCAGACATCGAGACCGAGGATAGGTGTATGTCCTTTCATCAAAGGACTATCTTGATTCGATGTTGAATAGATCTGCAGTTTCTTGTTTTCATCAACGACGAGCCATGCCCATCCTGACCCGAAATGCGTTTTCGCTGCTGTGGCGAACATCTCGTTACCAGCATCAAGCGATCCAAACGTGGATTGAACGGCTTCAGCGACTTTACCTGTCGGTGCTCTACCATCGCGAATCATAATACTCCAGAAGAGCGTGTGATTGGCGTGTCCACCGCCGCTGTTAACAACGGCTTGACGGATGTCGGCTGGCACCTTGTCAATATTCCGAAGTATACCCTCTATTGACATGTGTTCTAAGTCGTGATGTCCGCCGATTGCTGCGTTGAGTTTATTGACGTAGCCTTGGTGGTGTTTTCCGTGATGGATCTCCATTGTGCGTTTGTCAATATGTGGCTCAAGTGCATCGTATGAATAACGCAGTGGCGGTAGTGTATGTCCGTGGCTATGGCTATGGTCGTGGTGATCTGCGTAAAGGCGCAGCGGACTGTTCGCGAGCAGCAGTCCTGCAAATGCGCTACTTCCTTGGATTAGAAATTTTCTACGGTTCATGTGTTCTCCTTGTCCTATTGTTTTGAATGGCATTTTAGCAGAAATTGCGGGTTCGTGTCAATATAAAATTTGGTTGACTCTGGCGTGGAAATATGGTATGTTGATTGCACGATACAAAGGGAACGAAAGGTCTATCGGATAACCAATAAGCAATCAATGAAAAACACAGACACCTTCCACATCCTCGCGTTAGATGGCGGTGGCACACGCGGCATATACACTGCACAACTTCTTGCCAAAATTGAACGTGCCTTTGAGAAACCGATCAAAACCTGTTTCGATCTCATCGCTGGAACGAGCACAGGTGCGATTATTGCGGGTGCTGTTGTCTCTGACATCCCGATGACAGATATCGTCGAACTCTTTGAGACTGAAACCACCTATATCTTCCGAAGAAGATGGTATCGTATCCCGCTATTTCTTAGTAAGTATCCGAGCGAAAAACTTGCAGAGATTATCGCCGAACATCTTCCCGCAACACCACTCAACAACATAACGACACCGTTAATGATAACAAGTTCGGAGATCGCTAAAAGCGAAGTCCAGATTTTTAGATCTAATTACGGTGAATCTAATCCTGCGGATAAAACCGTGAGTCTGAGAGATGCGATCCTCGCCTCTTGCGCGGCACCCACCTTTTTCGCCCCAAAATCCGTTGACAATCTCTTGTTAGCAGACGGCGGACTCTGGGCAAATAACCCGTCCACAGTTGCCCTCACAGAAGCATGTACAACGCTTAAAAAAGAAGTAAAAGAGATTCGGATGCTCTCCATCGGAACAGGACACTCAGTGAACATGTATCGCAACAGACGTGGTTGGGGGTTTCTCACTGGATGGGGTGGGGCAAAACTAACATCATACGTGATGACTTTGCAATCGCAGGCATCTGCCCGGACAGCGAAACTGCTGCTACAGCAGAATTATCTACGGATCAACCCCGAAATTGATTTCTGGGAATTAGATACCCTTACGCAGTTAGAGAATCTCAAATCCCTTGCTGAGCATGACTTTGAGAAATACGCTGCAGAAATTAGAGCATTTATTTTCCCCAAAGATAAAGTAGGCTAATCACCTGACCTGATATTTAGGGATAATAATATACTTTTTTGTAAAAAAACTTGACTTTTTATGTTGCAAAATGTATACTGCAGGAGAATGTGGTAAATTTTTCCGTTTTGAGAAGTGAAGGTAATTTCTTGTTTCGTTAACGAGAGGTTAAAAACCTCAAACTTCATCCATTAACAACCCTATCTGCTACTTTTTCGGATAGGATTTAACTGGATCCCCATCTGGGAAAAGGAGAAATTTTCATGGAAGGTCTCAAGCGATTCATAGGGGTTGTGCTTATCGTCATTGCGGCGATAGTCGCCATCCAAACAATCATGGAGCCGGTTTACCACACTTCCACTGATGATAGTCCGTACAGCTCGGCGTGGGACATCATTAACTGGCTCTCCGCTATTTCGGTAATTCTGGGGTTAATATTCGGCTACATTCGTATGCGTGGTGTCGGTGAGGAGTCGAGCCTCCAAGAATTCATATCGGCGAACACGCTATTCTACGGGTTCATTTTCACAGCCATCATGTTCTTCTGGAACTGGTTCGGCATCATGGGTTTCGCGTCAGATTTTACCGCCGTCAGTAGTGACACACGCGGTTTAGTATGGATTCTCTTTGACGCGATACTGCCACCGTTGAATATCGCAATGGGTATCCATCTACTGCGCCAGTGAATAGGCAACGAAGCCTATCTCAGCGTTAATCTTCTGGCTCATAGTAGAACGACACAACAAACGAATGTGCTATTATGGATCTAACGCGAAGTACGCGCTTTTCAAGTGCGTACTTCGCTTTTTTATCGACAATTTTCAAAATTCCTGATACCCTTTACTTCTAAAATAACACCCGAACAGGAGACATTTATGCAAATAAGACCAAACCGAGTTAAAGAGAAATTAGCAGCAGGCGATTTAGCGTACGTCATTTCAGGGCTGACAAACGCCGACGATATAGATATTTTTGGTCCCAACGGATTCGATGGCGTATGGCTGGAAGGTGAACACGGTGCTGTCGATGCGTCGAGAATCGGCGATCTGACCCGCGCGTGCGACCTTTGGGGTATGACCTCTATTACACGTGTCAATCGCAACGATCAGGCACTTATCTACCGTACACTTGACTGCGGTTCGATGGGGATTGCTGTCCCACATGTCAATACGAAAGCGGAAGCGCGAAACGTCGTGGATGGCACAAAGTTCGCACCGATTGGCCACCGTGGCATGTATACCAGCCGTCAAGGCTACGGTGTAGATAACTATTTTGACGCAGCGAACTCACAGACACTTGTCATCGTCCTCATCGAAGACATCGTCGCCATCAACAATCTTGACGAGATTCTTACCGTCGATCACATTGATGTGTTTTTCGTGGCACCGTCAGATTTAGCGACCTCTATGGGGCATATCGGGAACCTTAGTCACCCAGATGTTCAGAACACAATTGATGCTGCGCTTGCTCGTATCCAAGCAGCCGGACGCGTCGCAGGCACCTTAACGCTCGATGCCATGGTCGAGAAATATGTTCAGGCAGGCGTACGGTTTCTAATGACAGGTGTCGGCGGATGGATTACGTCCGGTGCCGCAGCATATAAAGAACGCGCAGAAAGCGCGAAACCGTAACACATAATGAAAATTTATACTAAATTTGGTGATACTGGAGAAACCGCGCTATACGGCGGGACGAGGATTGGGAAAGATGCGCCGCGGATTGAGGCGATCGGTACTGTTGATGAACTGAACGCCTATATCGGCTACGCTCAAGTGCTTATTGACGATACAGACCTCTCGGAACTGATGGCGCGAATCCAGAATCACCTCTTCGCCGTCGGGGCAGATTTGGCGACACCAGAGACACATACGAAAGCCAGCGAATTCCGTATAGCGTCGGATTTCACAGCGGAGATGGAAACCGCGATAGACACACTTTCAGAGGAACTTCCGCCACTGACGAACTTTATACTCCCCGGCGGTTGTGCTGCCGGTGCTATCTTACATATCGCGCGCGTTGTCTGCCGTCGAAGTGAACGGCGTGTCGTTCATCTCGCAAGCGAAACGGAGATCAACCCAGAAATAATTCGGAGTTTAAACAGGCTCTCGGATCTTCTGTTCGTTCTCGCTCGCACGGTGAACTACCGTGCACAGGCTCCAGAACCAATTTGGAAATCGTAACCGAGTTAAAAAAAAAGAGTTGTATTATATCGAATAATATGCGTGGATTGAAAACACCTACGCTTCATTTATTTATTTTTAATCAAAGGAGACTAAAAGATGATTTTGAGATTAGCAAACCTATTTATGATAATTCTCATCGCGCTCGTCGCACTCGCTGGTTGCGGAAGAGCACGAGACATGGTTGCAGATACCACGCCATCAGCTGATGCCACCATGGATGAGACTATGACTGACATGGAAGAGATTCCAGTGAGTTTAGTCTGGTTAGTTGATTACCCAGAGGGGGCAAAGGATGTGTATCTTGAATGGATTGCGTCTATTGCACCGATACTGCAAGCCCCGGCAGAGGTGAATCGGATAAGATCTTACGACAATCTTGAGGAGACGACTCCGCATCGGTTTGTTGAGTTTGTATTTGACAGTTTTGTTGATGCAATGACCTATATGAATCGTCCAGAAATAGCTGCCGTTTTTGAAGACCTTCCCAACCACGCAACGCAAGTGAGCGCACACACGTTTATTGAGCGTTCTGACTACGCGAAAACTGAGGCAGACGATTGGCCAATTAAAGGCATTATTTTTGTTGACTATCCGCTTGGTGGGAAAGCAGCCTATCTGGAATGGGTGGCTTCCATTTCTTCTGCCTTGGTCGGGCCCCCTCAAGTGAAAGCGGTATCCTCTTATGACAACTATAATGGTGAATCTCCACATCGGCTTGTTACCTTGGAATTTGCCAACCAAGAAGATATCGACACTTATGAGGAACTCGAAGAGATAAAAGCGATTGAGGATGAACTTGATCTCCAAGCAAGCAGCTGGGTGCTGCATACATTTGAGTTAAGATCAGATTACATCAACGAATAAGACTTCTCTGTTGACTTTTCCTCTCAGAGGCGCGTTTTCGAGCGCGCCTCTCTTTTTTCATTCACGTCATTCTATCGCGCCTGCAACCGTAACAAGGTCAAGGATATTGACAATTCCATCGTCATTAACGTCGGCTGTATCTTCTTTTCCGCCATCACCAAAGTGTATGGCAACAAACGTTAGGTCGTCAATATTTACGATTCCATCACCGTTGACATCTTCAGACACTTCAGACTGAATTTCCCACAAAAGAATCGCGCCATCTCCACCCCCACTGGCGAGGGTCCTCCCATCTGGCGAAAACGCAACCGAATTCACCTCGTACTTATTATGCCCGTTGAAAATAGTGTGGTTTTGACCTGTGTGTGCGTTCCACAATCGGACGGTTCCGTCGCCCCCCGCGCTTGCGAGTGTTTTTCCATCTAGCGAAAATGCAACGGAAGTTACACCCTCCGTATGTCCGCTAAGGATTTGGCTGAGCATGTTCGTTTCTGTATCCCATAATCGAATGGTGTCATCCCAACTCCCACTGGCGAGGGTCCTCCCATCTGGCGAAAATGCTAAGGTGGTAATGGGTTCCTCATGGGCATTGATAGTTGTTTTTAGTTGTGCAGTAAAGACATCCCAGAACAAAATAGTCCCTTTTCTATACGCAGTACCTTCTCTACCTGCACTTGCGAGTATTTTCCCATCTGGAGAATACGCTAAACTATCATAGCCGCTGCGATGTGCATCAAAGACAGCAGTGCTTTGGACAGCCTTCGAGTCTTGGATCGTGTTCACATTCCACAGCTTGATGGTACGATCAAATCTTCCACTGGCGAGTGTCTCTCCGTCCGGTGAAAACGCGATAGCTCCATACCAATTCTGATACCTTGCGTGGAGTTCTCCGGTGTGTGCACCCCATATCAACACCTCTTCTGAACTGCCACTGATAAGCAGCTGCCCATCCGGCGAGAATATAAGCCCCCAAACTTCAAATGCATAAGCTTCAAGTGTGGTTTTGTATTGTTGGGAATCCATATCCCACAATTGAATTCTGTGCGGTGAACTGCCGCTCGCGAGGGTGTGCCCATCCGATGAAAACGCAACGACACCAACCCAACCCAGGTATCCTCGGAGCGTAACACGACTCTCGCTTGTTTCTACGCTCCACACCTTGATCGTGTCATTCCAACTCCCACTGATCAGCGTTTTTCCATCCGGCGAGAATGCTAACGCGGCGACAAAGGATGTATGCTCCGTAAAAGTTGTGAGCAGTTCGCCCGTTTGTACGTTCCACAATTCAATTAAGCAATCTTGCCAAGTACCGCTGCTACAGGCAAGAGTTCGTCCGTCGGGTGAAAATGCAATGGTGTCCACCGGTTGCGTAGTTCTGATGGTCTGTAGGAATTGGCCTGTGTCTGTCTCCCACAATTCAATTCGTTGGCTATTCGCGTGTGCGACAGCAAGCGTTTTCGCATCTGGTGAAAACACAGCATCCCAATAACTATTCAGTTTCACACCACGAATAGATTTATGTTGCCCTGTCAGCACATCCCACACACGAATCGTCCTATCTGAACTCACACTCACTAATCTTCTTCCATTTGGCATGAACGCGACAGTTTTCACCGAGGCGGTATGCCCTCTAAGAGCACTAAGTTGTTGACCCGTTTCGGTGTCCCACAACAGGATTTCTTTGGTATATGCGGTGGCAAATGTTTTGCTATCCGGTGAGAACGCAACGGCTTCAACGCTGTTCATACGCTCTGTTAGTGTAAGGCGGAGTTGTCTTGTGTAGACATCCCACAACCGAACCGATCCATCCCAACTGGTGCTTGCGAGTGTTTTTCCATCTGGCGAAAACACAATTGCGAATATCTCCGACACCGACGTATACCGTGTCAATAAAGCAATTTCTTTATAGGTATGTGCCTCGTAAAGCCAAATTCCGATAGTACTCGCCACAGCGAAATGCGTACCCTCCGGTGAATATGCGATGTCAATTATGCTGCCTTTACCGAACCGTGCTATAGCATCATCGGGTAAGTTCCATTGCGAAGCATCTTGCGCGAAATTGTTCAGTGGAGATAGCATAGAAATCAGTAAAAGCGCGAAAATAGAAATTGCGTTTATCTTCATCTGTCGGATACCTCCTTTTCAAGCAAAAGACGCTTGTCAGATACTTTAGCAATTTACATGCCAACCTCTGAAATGCTGAATCTACCGTTATCCGAAATTTTAAAACGAACAATCTGCACAAAGATGGGCAACCCGATGACACACTGCACGATATAGGGCACTGCATATCGTAAAAGCAAATTTCCTTGACTAAAGTCTCACCCGTATGCTAAATTGAGTATCAACGCTTATTGGAACAATCTTGCAGTTAGGTTTGAAGGGACTTCCTTAACAATCCCAATCCTTTAGGTTTGGGTCCAACCCAGTCAACTCGTACTGGAATCAAAAAACATTTGACAACGCACTCTAATTGTGTTATAAATGATAGTATCACGTTGGCAAGCATTATCAGCGTCATCTCTCGGTGGCGTGCTTGCCTCCCACTGATAAGGGGATAAAAGCGTGATACGTGATTACGATGCGAAAAACAGATAAGAATTACCGGACCTATATTATTGCGATGTCAGTGAAGACGGAACAACTTGATGGTCTAAATCGTCTCGCGGGACGTATCTATTCTAAAACGATTTCGTTGGCAGAAAAGACACATGATAGCAAAGGTTTTTGGCTTTCGGATAGGGGACTTAAGGCGTATCTAAAGTTCAAACGTTATCCGTGTCAAGCACATTCTGTGCAAGCGATTATAGACGACTATTGCGGTGCGCGGCGTTCTTTCTTTGCGAACCGAAAAACGAATCCAAATGTGAGACCCCCTTTCAAACGGAACTGGTATCACCCATTCACGTGGCGTGCCACAGGCATCTCTTATAGTCGCGGTAAACTGCGTTTATCTATGGGTAAAGGTAGAGACGCACTTTATATCAAGATAAACAAGAAGTTTCATAAGAAAGTGCCATCGGAAGTGTCGTTGGTGTATAACCGAAATACCCACATTTACGAGTTTCACGCGACTTATGAAACGCAACCATCGACACATAAACCGGAACCGAAAAATATTGTTGCTGTAGATTTAGGTGAAATACATCCGATCGTCTGTTTTGATGGTATCACTTCCGAAATCTACAATGGACGGTATCTACGGAGTCTGGTTCAATATCGCGAGAAGTTCAAGGCGAAAATCAATCATTTGCTTTCACGGTGTCAACGTAGCAGCAGGCGTTGGAAGAAGTTGAAACGTGCGAAAAACCGAACCCTCAATCAGTTAAATAATGTTATCCGAGACGTTCGACACAAAATCACGTCTCGTTTTGTTTCTACCCGTAAAGCTAAGAAAGTAGAAACGATTGTTCTTGGTGATATAAAGCACATACGACAATCTATCGATTATGGCAAAAAATCCAATCAGAAGTCGCATCAATGGGCATTCGCAAAGATTACTGACCTGATCACGTACAAAGCGAAAGCGGTCGGTATCGAAGTAGATACGCAAGACGAAGCGTATACGTCTCAAACCTGTCCGTCCTGTGGTCGTAAGAAAAAACCGAACAAACGGACCTATCAGTGTTCAAAATGTGAGTGGCAAGGTCATAGAGACGTAGTTGGTGCGAGCAATCTTCTGACGAAGTATCAGGGTTGGTTATTCAACCCTGTAGTTGGGGCGGTGGTATCCCCCACAGGTATTCGGTATCATCCGGATCTGTGTAGACTTGATAAGTGGTCACCGTTTTCGGGACTCAAATCAAGTAAGCCTCCTACAAGGAAGCAAAGAAGCACACGGAAACCTTAGCCGTTGTGAGTATCACACTTGTAGACAATAGGAGAGCAAACGCATGAGCGATCTACAGTTGCAACAGTACCTCTTTGATGTGCAAGGCTACTTGGTCATCGAAAATGTCTTGAACCCAGAAGAACTTGCAGCCCTTAATCAATGCATTGACGAACAGCAGCTGCCGACACCGGGAAAGGTCCAAAGATTTGGGAGTGCGCCCGGCGGTTCTGGTTTCCTGCAGTGGGGTAAACCGTTTTGTGATCTACTCGACCATCCGAAAATTATGCCGATCCTCCGGCTCCGGTTAGGGGACTGCTTCCGTCTTGACCGGATTTACGGCATGTATATGAAGGAAGGGATGCGGAGAGGCGGCTTGCACGCCGATTACGGTGCGACCGCGCCAACGGCAAAAACACAACCTGGAGAATATTATCCTTTCCGAGACAACGAGATTCACAATGGATTCGTTGTTGTGACGTGGAATCTCGCCGATACCGGACCGGAACACGGCGGATTTTGCTGCATTCCGGGCAGCCACAAAAGCAATTATAAGTTGCCACAACAGATAGCTGCGGCACCTGAAGACTCACCTTGTGTCGTCATCCCGAATGCCCCCGCCGGTTCAGCGATCCTCTTTACTGAGGCGTTGACACACGGTACAGCGGCGTGGAACGGCAAGCATCAACGGAGATCACTCCTCTATAAATACTGCGTCTCACATATTGCGTGGACTTCGCGGCGCGTGGCACCCCCAGAGGAGACAGAACTCACGGCGCGTCAAAAAATCCTTTTCCGTGAACCTGGCGACCCGTATCGCCATTTCCCATCGCTGTTTGACGCAGCGTAGCAGAAAATGTCAAGAAACCGCAGCGGAGGTCGGGATCCCCGAACTGAAGTTTTGAGTCGACCAAAATCAGCCGTTCAAGCCATCATTTTCGACTTTGACTATACGCTCGCCGACTCTTCGCGCGGCGTAATTGCGTGTTTCAACTTCGCGCTTGGTAGACTCGGTTTGCCAAGTGCCGATGATGCCACAATCCGGCAAACAATCGGTCTAACACTGCCCGATGCGCTGGTGATGTTAGGCGGAAAAGAATACACGCGATATACGGATGCATTTACACAACTGTTTATGGAACGTGCTGATGAAATAATGGCGGACAACACGCAACTCTTTGAGGTTGTGCCTGAGACGGTCGAGACATTGCGGGACCTCGGTATCCAGCTCGGTATTTTCTCATTGAAATACCGTTACCGTATCGAAACCGTACTCAAACGCGAGGCGTTGTTAGATGCATTTGAAGTCATCATCGGTGCCGAAGATGTATCGGAATATAAACCGAATCCGAAGGGTTTGCTGGTGGCGATGGAGCGATTGGGTTGTGTCCGCGAAAATTGTCTCTATGTTGGTGATAGCCTGACCGATGCGAAGACGGCACAACGTGCCGATACCGACTTTATCGCTGTGCTGTCCGGTGTCACACCACCTGCAGCGTTTGATGATTACAATGTTCATGCGATTCTTGGAGATGTTTCTGGGGTATTGGATTTAGAGTTTTTGACAGGTTCCCAGGCAAGGAGTTCCAATGCCAAATAGACGACCTACTATTGGGGAGTACCTTCTAAAAAAATTAGAAAGTTACGATATTGCCCACATCTTTGGCATCCCTGGCGATTACGTAGTCCAGTTCTTTGATCTGATTGAACAGAGTCCAATTCAACACATCGGCACAACGCGAGAAGAAACAGCAGGATTTGCTGCAGATGCGTATGCGCGCACAAATGGTATGGGAGCCGCGTGTGTGACGTATGGTGTCGGTGGTTTATCTATGATTAACGCTGTCACCGCTGCCTACGCTGAAAAATCACCACTCGTTGTCATTAGCGGTAGCCCTGGCATGAAGGAGCGCACTGAGGGAGCACTTTTGCACCATAAGGGTAAAGATTTTTACACACAGCAGCGTATCTATGATGAGATAACGGTTGCCTCAGCACTCCTTGATGAACCTTTTACCGCCTTTAACGAGATAGACAGAGTGTTAGATGCAGTTTATTGGCATAAGCGTCCGGGCTACATTGAACTCCCACGCGATATGGTAAGTATACAAGGTGCCATCCACCAACGCCCCTCAACGGGTGGGTGCCACAGTGACCCCGAAACATTGGAGGCTGCTTTAGCGAATGCCATTGCGTTCATCAATCAATCCGAAAATCCAGTCATTTTAGCGGGGGCTGAACTGCATAGATTCGGATTTCGAGACAAATTACTTCGGCTTGCAGAAGAAAAACAGATCCCGGTAGTGACAACTCTA
>JAJEEK010000012.1 GCA_022821065.1 Candidatus Poribacteria bacterium | reverse complement strand
AACGCCGCACATTTCATCAGATACAACTTCAACTCACGGGAGAAAGACAGATACTCACGGACTTCATAACGCATTTTCATGAACTAACCCCTAAAGAACCCTGATAATTATTGCTTTAGGATAACTTTTGAGAAATACCAGATTAATATATCTGCAAATTATAGAAGGTTATAAACAAAACTCGGCGGTGCTGTTGCCCCGCCTCTGTAAGAAGAATACCATGTCTCAGCTGCTGTAAGGTGGGAATACTTTCGGTAAGTTATTCCGCTTGCATTCAAGACAATTTAACTGGCATCGAGACATCATTTGTATAGGAGAAATCTATGGCTAATAATGTATTTCCACCGGTGGAAACTGCTTATCCGATTGATAACGCACACGTCAATAGTTTTGAAGCGTATCAGACGCAATACGCCGAATCGGTTCAAGACCCTGAAGCGTTTTGGGCACAAATCGCAGAACGGTTGACGTGGTATCAAAAATGGGATACAGTTTCCAACTATGACTTTGTTAACGGTGATATTAAATGGTTTGAAGGCGGCACCCTCAATGCTTGCTATAACTGTCTCGATCGGCACGTAGAGGCTGGACACGGTGATGCGACTGCTGTTATTTGGGAAGGAAACGATCCGTCCGAAGATAAGACCTTCAGTTACAGTGAACTCCTCGCTGAAGTTAAAAAGTTTGCCAATGTCCTGAAATCGCAAGGTATTGAAAAAGGCGATCGCGTCTGTATCTATCTACAGATGGTGCCAGAATTGGCGATTGCGATGTTGGCGTGTGCGAGGATTGGTGCGATCCACTCTATCGTCTTCGGTGCATTTTCAGCGGAATCTCTTCGAGACAGAATTAATGACTCGGCGTGTAAGATGCTCATAACGCAAGATACTGCACTTCGCGGTGCTCGTAGCGATATACCGATGAAGGCGAATGCGGATGCTGCTGTTGCAGAATGCCCGTCTATTGAAAAAGTAGTCGTTGTGAAACGCACAGGGGACAGTGTGGATTTCGATGCTTCGCGTGATATCTGGTGGCACGAAGCGATGGCAGATGCTGACGTGGCGTGTGAACCAGAGCTTATGGATGCCGAGGACCCACTTTTTATTCTCTATACCTCCGGCTCAACAGGAAAACCGAAGGGGGTTTTACATACCACAGGTGGTTATCTCGTCTATACCTCCTATACACATCAACAAGTCTTTGATTACCACGAAGGTGATGTCTACTGGTGCACCGCCGACATCGGATGGATTACCGGACACTCTTATATCATTTACGGCCCGCTCGCGAATCGTTCTATTAGCGTTATGTTTGAAGGTGTACCGAACTACCCGGACTTTGGACGTTTTTGGCAAGTCGTCGAGAAACACGGTATTAACATTTTTTACACTGCCCCGACAGCGCTGCGTGCTTTGATGAAGGAAGGCAATACATGGGTCGAGAAGTATGACAGATCGACACTCAGGTTGCTCGGTACAGTCGGTGAACCGATTAAGGAACCGGAATGGATGTGGTATTATGACATCGTTGGTGAGAAACGGTGTCCAATTGTGGATACGTGGTGGCAGACCGAGACGGGTGGTATTCTGATGACACCGCTGCCTGCGGCGACGACATTGAAACCGGGGTCGGCGACGTTCCCATTTTTTGCGATTGAACCGGTGATACTTGATGAAGCAGGGAACGAGGTCGAAGGGAATCCAGCAACGGGTTATCTGTGTATCAAAACGGCATGGCCTGGCGTCATGCGAACGGTTTATGGGGATCATGAACGTTTTTTAGACACCTATTTTCGTCGGTTTCCCGGCTATTATATGACTGGCGACGGTGTTCTGCGCGATGAGGACGGTTACTATTGGATTACAGGGCGCGTGGACGATGTGCTGAATGTTTCAGGACACCGATTAGGCACAGCAGAGGTAGAAGGTGCGATCGGGCAGCATGAGGCGGTAGCGGAGGCAGCTGTTGTCGGTTACCCGCACGATATTAAGGGACAAGGTATTTATGCGTATGTTACCCTTATGACCGGTGAATCCGCGTCTGATGAAGTAGAAACGGGTATCAAGCAGGCGGTTCGGCAACACATTGGACCGATTGCTACACCTGACAAGGTTCAGTTTACACCGGCGTTGCCAAAGACGAGGTCGGGTAAGATCATGCGGCGTATCCTTCGCAAAATCGCGGAGGGGGACATCTCCGACCTGGGTGATACGTCAACACTTGCGGACCCGACGGTTGTCGACGCATTGGTTGAGGGACGACAATAAATAGTTGTCATTTATCAGTGAAGAAGTTACCAGTTGCCAGTAACCAGTGAAGAGATCTCTTTTACTGGCAACTGTAAACTGATAACTACAGAAGAAGTAGGAGTATACATTGGCGTCAGCAGAGAAGATTGTAAATGAATTAAAAAGGCATCAGATCACGCACGCTATAGGGGTTCCAGATAACGGTAGTGCGCGGATTTATGAACTTTTACGGGCGGAACCAGGAATTGAGGTTATTACAGTAACCCGTGAAGGCGAGGCGTTCGCTGTTGCCTCTGGTTTGTATGTCGGTGGCAAAAAGCCTGTAATCATCATTCAAAACACAGGCTTTCTGGAATCTGGCGATGCGTTTCGAGGTACGGTTGTCAACATGCGGGTACCAGTGGTGGTATTCATCGGGTATCGCGGCTACCGCAATCGAGACCCAGACGGACAATGGATAGATTCAGTCGCGAGTTTTCTGGAGCCGACGCTCGAAGCGTGGAATTTACCTTATGAGATGTTAGAAACAGATAACGACATCCGATGTATCGGTGCAGCGTTTGAAAAGACGGAGGAAACTTCGTTGCCAGCAGCGGTTTTATTGGTTGGACATGCCACGTAGTTTAGTTGAACAGGACTTACGCAATATTGACTGTAGTCAGTTTTGTTAGATGAAATTTTTCTGTAAACACAGCGTTCTGATAGCACGATGCCCGTCGCATCTGGGGTTTTTGCTGGGGCGTTTCTTCAAGTACGCCGCAAAACTGGAAGTTTGTGGTACAAAAGAGCAGCATGCGTAAGTCCTATTGAAAATCTTTATTTTCTTGCTATTGTTTGAATAATTGTGTTAAAATGCTTTATTATGTGGATTATTCTACGATTTTTCGCTTTTTTTTAAACATTTTACTTGACAAATCGTTTTAACATGGTGTATCATTAAGATTTGTATGATTTTTTATTAAATTCCGTAAAAGGAGAGGAGAACGATGGAAGCCGAATTTCTCGGTGAAACGACAAATATTGATAGTGTTGATTCTTATATGGATGCAGCATATCCAGAAGAAACAGAACCGCCAGAGAGTTACAGCGGGAGTGATCAGAGTGCCTTAACAAGTTGGCTCCGGAGTGTGGCAGGTCATCGCCTGTTAACCCGTGAGGAAGAAGTTGAGTTAGCGAAACGAATTGAAGCTGGTAAGACGAAAGATGGTTATACAGCGGATGCAGAATTGGCAAGAGATCAACTTGTGCAAGCGAATTTACGACTTGTTATTTCAATTGCTGTGAGGTATCAAGGACACAATGTCCCACTCGAAGATCTGATTCAAGAAGGAAATATCGGACTCATTAAAGCAGCGAGTAAATTTGATTATACGAAGGGCTTTAAATTCAGTACTTATGCGATTTGGTGGATTAAACAGGCGATTATGCGTACGCTTGACAATTTCTCCCGCTCAATTCGACTCCCTTCTTACGTAGTTGCGAAGATGAACAAGTTTGATGCTGTGTACGCGGCATTATGTCAGGAGCTGCAGCGTGAACCTCGGCGTGAAGAGATAGCTGAGGCTTTAGATCTATCCGTAACGCAGGTTGAAGAAATTTTGACGTTCAACGCTGATGCTATTTCTATGGATTTACAACTCAGCGATGAACGCTCCGCCGCGACGTTAGGTGATTTAATTGAGGACCCTGCGACAAACGGTGAACAAAGTCCTATCGCAGAAATGATTAACGAAGACTTGATCGCCCAATTTCTTAAAAGGTTACCGGAACGGGAACAGAAGGTGCTGAAGATGCGCTTCGGTCTCGAAGACGGTGAACGCAAGACGCTCCGCGAAATTGGTGTTGCCCTGGAAGTCACCCGCGAACGGGTTCGACAGCTTGAGATAGAGGCAATCAAGCGGCTCCGCGTGTTGTACGACGAAATGGGAGAATTTCAGTCAGATCAGTCTTGGGCAGGTAAAACTGCTGCATAAACGCATTCACGGAAGGCAACTATGAAGAATTTCTTGAAGAAGTTCACAGGCAGCGAAGATCCTTTGCTGACAGTTACAGAAGCTGCAGAAAAGAAAATTCACGCAGTGATTGAAGCCGAAGAGGTTGAAGTCGAAGGACTACGAATTAGTATCCAAGGCAAGACGGCTACTGCGTTCCAATACAGTCTCGGTTTAGCGACCGAAGCGCAAGCGGATGACATTGTTGTTGAATGTGGGAAATTTAATGTACTTGTTGATGCCGAAAGTGCCCCGGATCTCAAAGGCGCAGTTATTGATTATGTCGATGACCTGAATGCGAGTGGTTTTAATATTGAGAACCCGAATACACCGGCATGGGATGACCCGAAGGCGCAGAAGATTCAGGAACTTATTGATGAACGGATTAACCCAGCAGTCGCTGCACACGGTGGACAGATAGAACTGTTGAACGTTGATGACGATTCTATCTACATTCACATGGGTGGTGGATGCCAAGGGTGTGGCATGGCGAATGTCACTCTCAAACACGGTATCGAAGCGATGATTCAAGAGGTTTTTCCTGAAATCAAGCATGTGATTGATACGACCGATCACGCTTCAGGAACGAACCCGTATTATGCGCCAAGCAAAGGATAGCAATGCTACAGAAAAACGGGCGGGTGTCATCACCCGCCCGTTTTTTTTTAACTCGACAGGATACTTGCGCCAAAGTTGTTCGCATGCGTAATGAAGCTGGTGCCTCCGTTTGGAAGCGTTTTTAGGAATGTATCTGTCTCCTGTTTAAGCCTATCAACATCTTCAGTTATTACGCAGATTGCGGGGCCCCAACTACTAACACCTGCCCCGAATGCCCGACTGTCTTGCAGAAAATCAAGGGTTGATTGAAGTTCCGAGCCTTGTGCGTCAATTTCTACTCGCTTCCATCCGAACGCCTGAATGTTGTTCAATGCTTTGCCAAAATTGTGCATATCACCTTCGACTAAGGCGGGAAGTACCTGTAGCAGCAAGATATGTGAAAGTTTCTGTGCGACCCATTCTGGTTGTGGACATAATGTGCGGAAGAGTTCTATCTCCTTATCACCGTATATTCTCGAACAATTCGGCATGACGATGAGCAGCGGTAATTCAGGAAACGGATGGCGGAATAAAATCGGAGGTGGCAAAATATCGCCGACAGCAGAAGAGGGTAGGAATGACGCTTTCTCTTCTGGGAATCGGTGTCCACCATCGACGATAAACCCACCCGTATCAAACGCTGCAACGCCAATACCTGAGGTGCCGCCGCGCCCGACAGCCTGCGCGAGTTGTTGAACATTTAACCCGAATTCGTATAACAGATTGATAGCCTGCGCGATACCGAGCGCGAGCTGTGTTCCAGACCCGAATCCGCTATGCGTTGGGATTTCAGATTCAAATGTTAATTTGATGCCGGGAAACCGGTAGGTCTGTTGGAACCGTTGGAGGATTGTGATAGCTCGTTCACGGTAGACAGAAGTCGAGACCTCAATGTCTGTTGATCTTTCAGCGATGATTTGAAAATTGGGATCAGCGATTGTAAGACCAAATCCGCCATCAATCCGCCCTAATGCACCGTTTAGATCAAGTAAAGAAAAGTGTAACCGGGACGGTGTTTTAATTTTGACGTGGTGCATAGTTGTCTATGATTAAGTGTGGAAAAAGCCTGAAAAGGAGACTTATTGGGCATTTCTGTCTACAACAAGTTCAAGTGAGCAGATACCGTAGATAACATAATTTGTTGCATGCGTGTCGCGATGCAAGGCAGTTCCAAGTGTGTATCCACTCTCGCCGACCTGTTTTGCGGAATTCATTACAGACATTACAGAAGTTGGCAAACCAGAGAATTCCTCGCCTTGGATCGTCAATCCAGGTTGTGTGAGAAAGAGTTCTAAGATAATATCTGTATTGGTCTCATGCTGCTGTAAAAGATTAACGAGTTGATTGATGTTTCGGGGGCGAAAGTTAAGCGGGGCACGTGAACGCTGCCGTTGTGCGTCTGTTGTCGCACTCATTGCGGTTAAAGTGATAAGCCCATCAGGTGCGTCGTCTGGAATTGTAATGGTGATATTTTGGGTTGTTAGATGTTCGAGGTAGGGTCTCAATGTAATCGTTATCTCAACTGTTTCGCCTGGGCGATAGCGTAGTTTATCAACCTGAAGCCTTTCAATCCATGCACTTCTCCGTTTATCTTCTAATTTCAGGTTAAGTGCTACCTTCTCAAACTCGACGTGTGTATAAGGATTATTGCTTAACTGTAAAAGTGGATCCCGAAGTACTCTTGCAATACCGCCTCCGGTCGATCCGCCTGAAGTATAGACACTTTTATAGACGAGTTCTCGCGATACAAGTTCTGGTTGTGCTTTTAAGGTGATTCTTGCATCAATCGTCAACGTGTGGTCGGCTGAAGAAAACGCTAACGCCTGAATGAGTGACTCTGCCCCATTCTCAATATGGACGGGTGAAAAACTGCGATGCCGAGTGACTTCGTAAGACTTGTGATGCAGTTTTCCATCAACGGTTTGCATATTAAGTGTCACGGGGATGTAAGATGGATGCTTACCGATGATACCAGCGATCGCTGCTTGCCGATCTTGCACCAAGGTCCCAATGAGTTGTGTTGCAGAAGATACCCTCAATGATCTTGAAATGCTCGGTATAATAAAGTGAGCATACCCACCAGAGATCGGGAGGTTGACGTTTCCTTCGCCATCTCTTGAGTGCCCGTAAGCGAGGAGTTGATTTCCTTCAATATAGGTGATGGTTCCGGAACGAAAAGCGGTATAATCGCCCCGGGCATAAGGAACACCAATTATCTGTCCCTGCTCAATAGGCGATTTTTTAACGGGGCTTCCACCACTTGGTGCCTCAAGAGGCATCAGATTGAATCTGTCGAAAAGCGGTTTATAGAACCGCATGACATCAGAATTAACACCGGACATCGCAATTGGTAGGGGTAACTGTTCTGATAGGCCATCTATCTGAAAATCATCAAGAGATTGTCGTGTGTATGTGGAATTGTGCCTTGGAAAGAGGGAAACAGTCGGACTAACGCCCTCTGCTACAGTTGCTGAGGTGAAATTAAACAGCTGCGTCCCTTGATAACTTAGATTCGGCTCCATGCCGAATTCGGTAACCTTCACCATAAACTCGATGGGTGTGATACCGAAAAGGTTTGCATGTTCACGCTGGTTTCGATAGCTTCGCGAGAGCGCGCCCATGAGTCTGCCGTTAATATACATCGGGCTTCCACTCATTCCACCGGCAGAACCTGTTTTCTTAAAATTGTCGCTTAACCCTTTTGCCCACACAATATGTAAGCCGGGAAAACGGTCATAGTAGACGCTGACAACCTCAAAATCGAATGCCTCAACGGTTGTTCCAGAGAATACGGTATAACCTTTACCTTTCATCCCCGGTTTGACTTCAGAGAGGGGCATGAATTTTGCTGCGTCCCACTTAATCTGTGCGTGTGCATAGCAAGCAGTAAAACAGAAAGTGAGAAAAATAAAAAGGCGCGCTTTTCTCATCTTACGACTCACCATTTTCCTGATGTCCATTTTGTCTAATATCGCGTTCGATGAGCCCGTCTCGAATATGGAGGACACGTTTTGCGTGTTCAGCGACTTCAGGTTCGTGTGTCACCATGATAATTGTATTACCTTCTTCGTTCAGGCGGTCAAAGATCGCCATAATTTCGTCGCCGGAACGAGTGTCTAAGTTTCCTGTCGGTTCGTCGGCAAAGATCATTGATGGGTTATTGACCAAAGCCCGCGCGATAGCGACGCGCTGAATTTGTCCACCTGATAACTCTGTGGATTTGTGATCTACACGGTCTGCCAAGCCGACGGCTTCCAACGCTTCAAATGCGCGTCGTTTACGTTCTTTTCTGCCCATACCAGCGTAAATAAGGGGTAGTTCAACGTTGTTCAGCGCACTGGTGCGAGGTAGCAGGTTAAACGATTGAAATACGAAGCCGATCTTCTTGTTGCGGATGTCAGCGAGGCGATTGTCGGAAAGTTTGCCGACCTCTTCACCTTCAAGGTAGTATTCACCCGATGTTGGTGTTGCCAGACATCCGAGGATATCCATCATTGTCGATTTACCGGAACCCGACGGTCCCATAATCGCGAGAAATTCGCCTTCTGTTATAGAGAAGGACACGCCTCGAAGTGCGTGGACTTGGACATCACCCATCTCATAGACCTTTGTTAAATCTTTTACATCTATTAACACGACATTTCCTCCTGACTTTTCATCTGATAAATATAAAAACAGACGGGAAAACGTATTTTCAGGGGCCTTTTACTTACCGTCTCCGTCTGTCCCTGTTTGTCCTTTCGTTAATTCTTGCATAGAGGGCACAAAAACACGGTCTCCTTCTTTCAAACCGCCTGTGATTTGGAAGTGTGTATTATTGCGCTGCCCGATTGTGATATGGGTTTTAACACCCTTTTGTTCTTTGTTTTTGCTGGATTCACCGGTATCTAACATAACAAAGTACTGGCGTTCACTACTAACTTCTGCCTCTATATCAGGAAGTATGTTTTGTTCGGAAATAACAATACTGATCTCTATGGGACCGGTGCGTAAGCCTTTTTGATCACCTTCGAGCAAGATTTCAAGGTTTCCACGTGTTTTTTCTGGGTAAATTTTACCGACGCGTCCGTTAAAATTCTTTCCAATAAGGTTTCTAATTTTCAGTTCTTGCCCTGCCTGAAATTGTGTGAGGCTTGCTGAATTTATGTTGGCTTTAACAGTGAAAATCTCTGGACTTAGCACGGACGGGATGGGTAGCTGCAGGATATCCGATTCTTCAAATACAATAATATCAACATCTGCGGACATGCCGGGCAGCAATTCGGGCGGGGAGCCGATGACCTCTACATCTACCTCAAAGGTAATGACGGAGCTCTGATTTCCGGGGCCGCGTTGCGTTGCGCTCGGTGAAATCTCGCTCACTCGTCCTGGAAAGACTTGCCCGGGGTAGCTATCAACGGTGATTTCGGCGCGTTGATCGACTTCTATCTTTCCAATCTCTACCTGATTGATTTGTGTCCTCACGATCATCTGGTCGAGGTCAGCAATACGCATAATCGCCTCACCGCGTGAAAATGAAGAACGCCCTGAGGTTATAATTTCGCCTTCCTCCACAATAAGGCGGGTAATCGTTCCTGCCATAGGTGCAGTGACGGTTGTCCATTCATAGCGTTCTTGCTGAGAGTCGAGTTGGCTTTGCGCTTGGAGAAGACTCGCCTCTGCGCTCACCTTTGAATGTATTGTCAACTCCTTTTCTTCTTCTGTTGTCTCTTGTATCTGTTGGAGTCGGGTTTGTGAATCTTCGAGTTCCGCTTCGTATTGCTTCTGCTGTGCTTTTAGGGACTCTTTAAGCGTTTCAACGTTCTTTTCATTGAGAGCGAGCGTTGATTTGCGGTTATCTATGGCTTTGTTCCGAGTGTTAAGGTTCTCTTCTTGGGATTTTATGGTTTCCTTTTGTGATTCTACCTCTTTAAGAGCCGTATCGTACTGTGACTTCGCAACGACAAGTTGTCTCTGAGAATCTTCCAACGCCTGTTTTGAAATGAGTTGCTTATCATAAAGTTCCTTGTTGCGCTCATGCTCGGACGCTGTCGTTTCATACGAGATTTTAGCGGATTCAACAGATGACTCTGCGCGTTCAAGTGTTAGTTTTGCTTGTCCCAATGCGATTTCTGCCTGCTTCAAAGCGATATTATCCTGATCAAGTGAATTTTTTGTTGTTGCGACCAACGTTTCAGCCTCTGTGATCCGTTGCTGTGTGTTTGCAACGAAGGAATCCAGGGTTGCTTGTGCTTTTAAAACGGAATTTTGCGCTTGGGCGAGACTACTCTCCTGCTGTTTCTCCGTAATTTTAATCCGCAGTTGTGCTCGCTCAAGTTCTGCCTTCCGGGCATTAAGATTTGCCTCCGCCTGCTTCTTTTGCTCCAGAATTTGCTTTTCATCGATGCGAAGGAGGGGTTGGCCGAGCTCAACCTTTTCCGCTTCATCAACGAGGATTTCAACGATCTCGCCTTCGACGTTTGAGCGGACATCTACTTCTATAAAGGAGCGTAAGTTACCGGATTCACGAACACGGACAAGAAATTCGCCACGTCGGACGACTTCCTGTTTGACTTCGGTCTCTTCCTTTTTTCCACCGAAACTGAAATTCATACGGGTAGCACCGATTGCCCCGAGTGCAATAACGACGATGGCAACTCCCGCGATGATGAACCATTTTTTTCGAGCTTTCATGTCTACTGTAGGACTCCCATTGCGTCTTGTAGACGGATTTGTGCGATTTTGTAGTCGTAGAACGCGTTGACCTCGTTTGTCAATGCTTGTGCGTAACTCGTTTGGGCATCGAGCAGTTCAAGCAGGATAGCCTTTCCGACATCAAAACGTCCTTGAATGACCTCCAAGCTGGATTGTGCATTGAGTACCTGTTTTTTGGAGATGTCAACGACGAGTTCACTCCGTTCAAGGGTCAGGTAGGCTTGCCGCACAGCAAGTGCAACGCTTCGTTCTAAATCGCTGACATTTTCACGCGATTGTTCTAACTGCATCTGTATTTCTTTAACACGATTCCCCAAAACACCACCATCAAAGAGCGTGAAATTCAGGGATACACCGGCACTCCAGGACCGGAAATCGGAGAAATTCTCCCGCTCACGGAGATAGTCGTCAAGGTTGACGTTGTAGTCAACATCTGCGTTTAAACGTGGCCAGCGTTGTAATCGCGCCAGGGTCAGGCTCCATTCTTGTGATCTGATTTGTGCTTGTCGCTCTTGGAATTCAGGACGGCTGTTAAGAGCGATCTGGATGGCTTCTTCAATCGGCATCTCTATTCGCTCAATAGTTCCTCGGTCTTGGTAGAGTTGATAGGATTCATCAACAGAGACCGTAAGTAACTGCCCAGGGTCCAATCCGAGGAGACGTGGTAGCGTTGCCTGCGCGATTTGCAATGCGTTTACATTGTTAATAAGTGATAGTTGATCATTTGCTTCTCGGAGCTCGGCGGTAGCGACATCTGCGGGGATCAGGGTGCCTGCTTCCACGAAATCCCTTGTGCGTTGTGTGTTTTCTTGCGATCTTGCAAGAATTTGTTCGCTAACTTTGACGAGTTCCTGCCTTTTAAGAACATCGTAGTAAGCCACTGTAATGTCAAGGATTATGTCTTGTTTAGTCCTTTCGTTCCGGTTAACAGTAGCGGTTAGACTTTCTTTTGCTTGGGCGAAGCTGCCTTCACGCTGCCCGTTATCCCAAAGCGTGTATACCCCACGGAGTCCTAAGTTGTAGTTTTCAGGTTCAAAACCGAAGTCAAGGCGGTCAGAAAAATCGTAGTTGCCGGTTGAAAAAATTTGTGGGAAATATCTGGAACGCGCGGTTTTTACACGTATTTCTTGAATGGCGAGGTTCAAGCGTGCGTTCCGCATACTTGTTGATTTTTCCAAGCCTATCTGGATACACTGTTCAAGCGTCAACGATTGAGATAAGTCAATTTCATTCGCAGGTTCTTGTGCGTCGACACTAAGAACTACGGCAAATTGAAGGATAAGTGTAAGTAATAGGAGCGCGTTTTGGAAGTTTGCACGCCGCGCCTTTAAGAAAGTTGCAAGTTTAGATAAAATAGTAAACTTAATTTTCCCGTGAATCATTAAGGTCTCCTTGTCCATTCCGATGCTTATAGATATGCTTTCTAAGCGGATACATTATAGTCGTTCAAAATTGTCTGACAGTCGTTTTGGTCAGTGTAAATTTCGTAAAACCGTATTGTTTTTATAGATTATCGCGTCAATGCAGCCTTTAATTCTTTATGCGTGTTAGCACTGACTTCTAAAAACTCCTAAACGTGAGAATGCCTCTTACACGCTCTATTAAGAGTTATTTGAATTTTTAATGCAATACTGAAAAGACCTACCTATATACTTTGACGCAATACCTCTATAAAAGTTTAGACATTTTGACCTGTCAAGAGGTTCTTTATAATTGCAATTGTTACAGATTGCTGCTAAACTATTATAGATAAAAGCGATCGGTATCTGATTGTCAAAAAACCGACGTTCTTGATAAACAGCGACAGTTTACGTAACCGTAATCGTCAAAGGACCTTGAAACCACAATTTGCGGATAGAATCATGCCAAAAAGAAATCGCGTTTCCGTATCTATTTTTATTTGTATAGTTTTTATTTTTTTTCTATCAATACCAGTGTTCTCGGTAGATTCGGGCACATACTGGATGCTCGTTGACGCTACATTGGATGCGCAGGCACGCAACGGACTTAATGCGCTTACCGAACTCCTGACTACGCGAGGAAAGGTGCCGAGTGCGCAAATTTACCTTGTGGAGGGCGAGAACGCGACAGGTGTAGAGATTCGCGCGCAACTCCAAGAAATCGGAAGACAGGCGGAGGCAGAAGACACGCTGATCTTCTTATACCACGGGTTGGTTACGAAACCGAGGGGTACCGCCTCAATGCATCTATTGCCGCAAGGCGACATAGATGTCATCGAAGATTCGACATTCAACGGGTGGCTCAGAGAGACGGGTATAGAACACACAGTTATCATCGTTGATGCTTATACAGAAGATACGAATTTAAGTACTTACTTCGGTAATCGTGAGATACTCGGTACTGCTGCGCTAAATGTGATTCAATCGGTAGCGAAGGCGGAGCGTACAACGTTGCTTAAGAAACTGAACGATGTGCTCGCTGTGGATACAACGGATTTAGACGACAATCGGAGGTTGAGTATCTCTGAAGTTTACGATTTGCTGCGGGAAGCACCGGAATTTCTGGACGGAATCCTTGCACCGACAGGTAACGTTGAAGTGCCACTGCTCAAATTGAGTCCCGCGCTTAAGATTACGACACTTCCCGAAGGGGCACAGGTCTCTATCAACGATGTAGAAGTTGGAAGGACACCGAAACTCATTACAGAGAATCTACAGCAAGGCACCTCTAAAGTATCCGTAAAAAAAGCCGGTTACGTCATGCCCCCTGCTAAACCTGCTGAATTGACGTTAGCACTTGGTGAGTCCGTCCACATCGGTTGGGTGCTTAAACCTATCGCTATCCATGGAACTCTTAAAGGCGTTGATGGTGCGTCGCCTGCCGATGCTGTCGTTTGGATTGATGGCACAACACATCACCGAACTGTGGAAGCAGACGGAATTTTTCGTTTTGATGCGTGGAAAGAGCCTGATTTATTGATGATCGGTGAGACTTACACACTCTACGCGAAACAGGGAAGTCTGAATTACGGTTCGTCAACTTTTACATTCGACGGCTATAGCGATATATCACAATCGCTCCAACTTGTTAAGAAAACTTGGTTTGAGGTGTCCCAAATCGAATTTGATCGAAAGAACCATCAAGGCGCAGTCACTGCTTTTCAGAACGGGATTGAGGAGACGACAGATTTCCCAGAGATGTCCACGGATCTGACAGTTCTGCTCCTGAGTTCTTTCGCTGATGTGTTGGAAAGACAAGATGTTCAGGATGTTAGTTATCTCGTCGTTACAGCGAAGCTCGCTGAACAACTCAATCAAATTAACCTCGCTAAGAAATATTGGCAAGAGGTGAAAACGAAAGCGGAGAAGGGGACACCCGCTGCCAAATTGGCGGGTCAACGGTTGTGGCAGCTTGATCGGAGTCGTTATCTTCTTAATATTGGCTTGATTATGCTGTTGGTCGTTTTGCTTGTCTCTGGTGCCTGGACGTTTTATAGGTATCGAAAAGTTAGGCGGACAGCAGAAGAAGATTAAAATCATTCTGGGCTTGGCAGATCCGCCAAGAGTTTGTCTAAGACCACCGTTGCGTATCCACCCGCGGGAAGTGTGAAACTGAGACGTATTCCTTCATGATTATCGGCAATGGATATCTCATGCGGTTGGATCGGCATCCTTAGTGGTCTACGTGTTCCCGGTAATCGAATGCCAGCGACCTTCCGAAACTTTTCAAGACGAATGCCATCATCTGCAAGAACCGATATTTCCAAATCACGTACATCGCCACTTGGCATCCGCATTTTGTAACCGAAGATGGGTCCTGATGGACTAATCTCAAGTGCGTCTGCCCGCGGCTGTTCGAGGGGCGCGTGCTCAACAAGAAAAGGCGCGCCGTTGCTATGTTTCACCGCGATATCTCCGTGAAGGAGCTTGCCTAAATGTGGCATCCGCTCCTCAAGAATGCGGTTAAAGAGGTGTGCTTGATATGCCGAGAGGTATAACCGCCGCAACCGGTGTGGAATCGCGTTTACCACTGTCTCGATAGGCTTTCGATCGAATTTCTGTTGTGGAATGTCGCCGTTTGCAAGTATATAACACTTCACTGTTTCCCAGTCCGACTTTATCAGTGCTTTCCCGATGAGGTGCGAATCGTTTTTATTTCCGAACCGTTGCACGCCAAACCGATTCGGGACCCCTTCTGTATTCAACCTGTCCATCGCCGTCTTAATTTGCGTCAGTGTCCCGTGCGGTATATCCCGTAAAGTGAGTTCAAAACGGTTGCCGCGAAGATGGCCGACGCGCAATTTATGTGTGTGCCGTTCTGCCCATAAAACCTCAATACTCGGTTGTTCCATGCTCAACACCTGTTCCAGTGTTACACCTTCGACAGATAACACTTGTGTGGTGATGGCGTTCTTATCTTTTAAGCCTGCGTAGCCAATATTCCGCGTGTGGACCTGAAGTTCCCGTGCGATTCGGTTGATCGCCTCCATAGTGCTGAGATTCCGTTTCCGAATCGCGAAATAGGTGTGTGTGCCTGTCCGAGAGGGTTCATACAGTGGTATTTCTTCAACGATAAAATCTTCCGGTTCTTTGAACATTAAATTTGTTTCCTGATACGTTTTTTTACTATGGTCGCAAACTATAAAGTTTTGCGCTACAATATGCTTTTATTTCACTCACGTCATTATAGGTTCGGTGGGTCAATTTGTCAAACCTAAAATGTAGAAATATTTCCTTGCTATTGGCATCTAATTGTGGTATACTTAATAGTTAGATGTCAACAAAAAGGAGGGAAAGATGGCTTATATAATTTGTGAACCGTGTGTTGACGTAATGGACACTGCATGTGTTGATGTCTGTCCTGTAGACTGTATACACACCAGCGAAAGTGAAAAGCAGCTCTACATTGAGCCGGATGTGTGTATTGACTGCGGTGCGTGTGAACCAGCGTGTCCGGTAGACGCGATCTTTATGCAAAGTGATGTCCCTGCCGAGTGGGAATCATATATTGAAATAAACAGTAAATTCTTCGAGACTTTCGTTAAACCAGAAACATCAGACAGCGATGCCGACGATGCAGGTAAACCTAAACAGGGCAAAACACAAGGTATCCCAGAAGAGTTTGTGCAGCTGCCAGAAGTGCCGGATACAAGGCTCCGCGCTCCGTTTAATCTGTTAGCGATGCTCGGTCAACCTATTCTTGGCGCGTTCTCAACGAAATTCAAAGCGCAGCTTGAAGAGATGGCAGGCAATGCGCGTGTCTTTAGTTCTGCTGTATCTACTGGTATTAATAGCCTCGTTAACTTGACACTCTATCCACTAATTCTTTTCTTCATCGGGTTCCGAGGACAAGAACCCGACCTTTTCTCAAGTAGAGGCAACTTGATGATTTTCCTTGGTATCGTTATCGCGGTCACCGAAGGGATTTACCGTTTTAAGGACGAGTTCGGTTCAACAGAGACGCAACCGCGTTATGGCGCGTCGTTCTACGGTTGGTTGATGTCCCTCGTTGCGACACCACTTCTCATCGGTGCTCGTTCTGCATTGGTTACGGAATCTCCATCTCAACGGACAACAGCCCCTGGAGCGGTGGCTGTGGATGGCGCGATTTACACCGATGATATAAAGGAACGATACCGACGTTACGGAATGATTAATCAGGTCTCAGAAACGGCGGATTACTACCGCATTGAGATTGAGTTCCCGCGATGGGTTCCGCATTCTTCGATGAAAGAAACGTACGGCTTACCCGATAGATTGCCGGATTACGACTACGAAGTCCATTTGAGTTCTCCGTATTCGATAGAGGCGACACCCGTATCGGAAACCACTGTTACAGTTCAGACGCAGCTTCCGATAAATCCGAAGACAGGTCAGATGGAAGACCCTCGGTTTGAGAATGTCGTTGGACGTGCGAGTTCCTTCCCGAACGGTTTTACAAGTGTTTTTCCAATTCAAGCGCAACCGGTGGATTTCCATACGCACTATCGGAACAGGGTGCTCGAAATTGTTGTCCCGAAAACTGGGACTTATGCTGAACTGGGCTTGGAACCGCCTGTTCATTATGCGAAGCTTAAGGGATAAAAATCACGAGAAAGCATTATGTTGGATAAAGAGACGCTTGTCGCTTATGACAAGCGTTATCTCTGGCATCCGTTCACGCAGATGCAAGATTGGATGACAGAGGATGTGGTCGTCATCGAACGTGGTGAAGGGTGTTACCTTGTAGATATTTCTGGGAATCGATATATTGACGGCATGGCATCTATGTGGACGAATGTCCACGGACACAATCATCCAGCAATAAATGCAGCACTCAAAACACAACTGGATAAAGTCGCACATACCACACTGCTCGGATATAGCAATATCCCTGCGATTCAACTGGCACAAAAACTGGTAGAAATCACGCCAATAGGACTCAACAAGGTCTTTTATTCCGATAACGGTTCAACTGCTGTCGAAATTGCCTTGAAGATGGCGTATCAGTATTGGCAACACAAGGGAGAATCGCAACGGGAACTGTTTATCCATTTCGATAATGCGTATCACGGTGACACGGTAGGTGCGATGAGTGTCGGTGGTATCAATAGTTTCCATAACACCTTTGATTCCCTCCTTTTCAGAGGTGTCCGTGTGTCTGCTCCTGAAACCTATCGTCCTGATCGTGATAGAGATGCGTCAGGGGATCGTCGTGGTGCTGCGCTGAAAACCCGCTGGCTTAATGCTGTGGAAGCTGCGCTCTCGGAAAATGCGGGTCGGATCGCTGGTATCATTTTGGAGCCACTTATTCAGGGTGCTGGTGGGATGCTGATTGCGCCGAAAGGGTTTTTGAAGGAACTCTCCGCGTTGGCGAAACGGTGTGAAGTGCTTCTCATTGTTGATGAAGTGATGACAGGATTCGGACGCACCGGCAAAATGTGGGCATGTGAACACGAGAACGTTCCACCTGACATCTTATGCACAGCAAAGGGGCTCGCTGCGGGTTACCTCCCCCTCGCTGCGACACTTACGACAGACGACATCTATAACGCCTTTCTCGGCGATTATAAAGACCTCAAAACCTTCTTCCACGGTCACACCTTCACAGGAAATCCATTAGCATGCGCGGTGGCGTTAGAAAACATCGCCATTTTCGAGCGTGAGAACCTCCTATCCGAACTTCAGCTTAAAATTGAACACTTCAAAAATCGACTTCAGGATTTCTATGCGCTGCGGCATGTCGGTGATGTCCGTGTGTGCGGTTTCGCTGCGGGTGTAGAACTCATGAAGGACCGAGAGACAGATATACCTTACCTGTTTGAAGAGAAGGTAGGTATCCGGGTTTGCAAAGAGGCACTCAGCCGTGGTGCGATGCTCCGACCGCTTGTTAATACGATCGTCTTGATGCCGCCGTTAGGAATATCGATTGCCGAGTTGGATGCGCTGCTGGATATTGTTTATAGCTCTATTGAGGTCATCACGAAAGAATAAGGCGAGGTTTGTAACCCCGCCTTTTGTAGGTGTGTCGCTAAATTGTAGAGACCGTTTAGAAGCCAGCACGACCGACTGCTGTATTTTTTGCTCTATCTGTCACCTGAATGGTAATAGCGTGTGCGCCTTCTGGAAGCTCACCGGTTTCCAATAGGAGCTGCTCACTTTTGGAATCGAAGATACCGTCATCGGGGAAGATCGCCTTCCATTCCTGATCGCTATCGATTTTATAGACGGCTTTCTCGATGGGTGTCCCCATATCTGTAACGTCACAGCTGATTTTGTAAGTGCCGTCCCCGTTCTTAGCGACTTGAATTGCGCCGATAGAGGGTTGCGTATTATCTACATCAAACGGTTTGCTCACTTTCTCAGCGGATTTCGCCCAACCGACAGGATTGCTCAGTTTATCTGTTGCAACGACTTTCACCTGATAGCGTCCATCTGCAAGGGTCGTAATATCCCACTCGTATTCAGCTTTAGTGAGTTCTTTTTTCAGGAGTCGCCAGTTTCCTTCAGTGGCTGCTTTGTAGTAGAGGGTATATTGGAGCGTGTCATCATTCGGATCCTCAACATTCCAAGTAACCTTCCAATTTTTGGAGGGTGTATCACCGTTTCCAGATCCTCCGCTGCTTCCGCCTCTTGAACCTGGAGGCGGTAAGTTGCCTCCGGAGCGTCTTCTCTGGTCTTGGTTGCCGCTGCCGCTGCCGTCGTCTATCGTAATACCGGTGAGTCGTGGTTCAACATTTGTCTGGACGGAGGCGAGGGTAACCTTCTTCAAGACCGGCGTTTTCGCTGCGTCAGTCGTTGTGAATTTCGCGCGCCACTGAATGTACTGGGCATCTCCATTCGGGACTTGTGCCCCTTCTGCGGTTGCGAGTTCATCTGACCAGTCGCTCCATGTGTCATCCGGCTTTTTGGTGTTACCGGTTCGGGTTGAGAAGGTGATGGTAGCATTTTCCTCCATAGTGCCTTCCCAAGAGAGTTTACCCCAACGGGAGAGGCTCTGTGCATCGTGAACCTCTGACTCAAGGGTTCCTTCTTCGACGTAGTCGGTTGTAACGGTAAAGAGTTTACCGGGGTTCCCTGTTGCCAAGAGTGTTGTTGTTTTTCCTTCGACTTCTCTTTGATGGATTGCGACAACTTGATCTGCTGAGCATTTACCGATTTCAGTGTAGTCGCCGGTTATTGGGTTAACGCGATAAATTTTTCCTTCGTTTCCAGTTCCGACAAGGATTTGGGAGTCGCTTTCCAAAACGAGCGCGAGGATCAGTGGTTCCGGTGAATTCCATACTGATACAGTCGTCCCGTCTGGACGGATTTTGTAGAGATTGGATTTATTCTCTTGCGGTGGTCTACCGCCTGGGGGTGGTGGTCCTGTAGGAGTAGGTGGTGCTGCGCTGCTGCCGCCGCCTCGGCGCCCTCTTGAAGGTTCAGCGGGTTGGGATGTAACGGCTGCGGCGTAGAGATTCCCTTTGCTGTCCATTTCAAGAACACGAATTTCTTTTTCTGTCGCTTGATAAATAACCTTTGCGGTGCCGTCGTCCATAATGTGGTAGATGATACCGTTGTCGCCGCTTCCGGCATAGAAACCGTTTTCGTGTGGAAGGAGCGTCATGATGTTTTGTTCTTCGGCATCAAATAGGACATCAGATTCGCCGTCCGGCGTGATTTTGTAAATTTTTCCATCGGTACCGGTTGCGGCATAGAGATTACCGGCATCGTCAAAGTGTAACGCCCAGACATACTTATCGCCTTTGTTGAGGATCGTTGTCGGTGGTGTCGTAGCGTCAGTAATTTTGTAAATCAAGCCATCGGGGCCTGTACCGGCATAGAGTGCTCCATCGGGTCCGATTGCGAGGCTATAGATAGTGACTTCTGGTGAATTATAATACAGTTCAGCGGAGTCGCCCCCCGCGCTAATCTTGTATATTTTTCCTTCGTTTCCAGTTCCGGCGTATAGGTTGCCTTCAGAATCTTCAACGAGTGCCCAGACTTGGGTCTCCTTTAATTTTGTAAAATCATCAATTTTCAGGGACAGCATCACGTCCCCGGTACTCGTGAGTGAAAGATTTTTAGGCTTACCAGACTCGAAATCCGAATGGTTCTGCTGTTCCCACAACGAAGTTTTTACAGCGGATGCGACTCCGGCAAAAATAAGGATAGTTAGAACGATACTCCAGAAGGAGATGACACGGCGCATTGAAAATACCCTCCTATAGGGTTGTTTAAGCGAATCTTGATCGGAATGTAACAAGTCGCCAAATTTAAGTGTGTGTCCGTAGGTGCAGTTCCGAAACGTACCTACAAGTTGAAAACGTTAGTGGACGTAATACTATTCGGCGTTCCTATCAACAACAAATCGGATGATGCCACTGCCAGAAATCACGTAGTTTGTGGACACCTTATCAACGTGCAAGGCTGTCCCGGAAGTGTACCCGCTATTGCCGACTACCTGTTTAGCTGTATTCATTACAGACATGACTGAAGGCGGTAGACTCGAGAACTCTTCACCTTGAACGGTGAGTCCGGGTTGCGGTACAGAGAGTTCCAAAATAATATTGGAATTGTTTTCCTCTCGTTTCAGTAGTTCAACTAATTGGTTGATGTTTCGATAGCGGAAATTATAGGGTGCGCGGGAACGCTGCCACGACTCATAAAAATTCCCGTTAGAGGCGAGTAGCATAACGAGTCCATCAGGCGTATCTTTTGGAATTGTGATTGTTCCTGTCAGGACGATAGGCATCTCAAGATAGGGCTGCAAAGTAATTTCGACAGCGACCGTCTCACCGGGACGATACCGAAGTTTATCGACGCGGAGGCTCTGGATTCCTGCTGTCCGGCGTTTATCTTCTACCTTGATATCGAGATCAACTTTTTCTACGTGAACCTTTGTGTAGGTGTTGCTATCTAACATCATCATTGGGAGCATTAGTGTTTGCATGACACCAGACGAAGGTGAGCCGCTGGAAGAATAAATATTCTTATAGGTCAACTCACGGTTTTCGAGGTCAGGATGATCTTTCAAGGTGATGGTCGCGCCCAAGTTGACTGTGTGGTCGTGAAAATAGAATTCCAATGCGTCCAAGAGGTAGGATGTGCCAATTGCGGTATAGAGTCCGGATATGCCGCGGTCCCTTATCACTTCATAGTGTTTTTGGTGCAGTTTTCCATCGGTGGTTTGTATATTGACGTTGACCGGAATATAGCTCGGATGTCTACCGATGATACCCGCGATAGAAGTTTCTCGGTCTTGGACTAAAGTGCCGATGGGTTGTGTCGGTGCGGCAATTTTAGAAGATCGGGAGGTACTCGGTAAAATAAAATGGACATGTCCGCCTGAAAGGGGAAGATTGACGTTGCCTTGCGCCGATGCGCCGTGTCCATAAGCGAGTAATTCCTTTCCGTCCACATGAGTGATAGTACCGTAGCCAAAAAATGAGACATCGCCTCGGACGAATTCCGTTCCGATAATCTGTCCTTCCTCAACGGGTGATTCTTTAATTCGTCCACCGCCACCTGCGGCTTGAACTGGTGTAAAGTTGAATTTTTTAAAAACGGGTTTAACGAATCGCATCAGCTCTGGATTCAGTGGTGGCATTGCGAGAGGTATTGAGAGCTGGGCGGACCGCGCTCGAGTGGGGGCATTAGAAACGCCCTCAAACCACATATCCTCAAAGGTACGGGGTGTATGTGGGACTTCACCATCGCGAAGTAGGGAGGCGCCCATATCTAAATCGGATGTTTGTACGCCTGCGGCATCACCGAGATCAAAGAGTTGCATGCCTTGGTAGCTTAAATTAGGTTCCATGCCGCGTTGTGCTACTTTAACCATCAATTCGATCGGTGTGACACCAAAGAGATTGGCATGTTCGCGCTGATTGTAATGTCCGAGTGAAAGTGCCCCCATGAGTCGTCCGTTAAGATACATTGGACTTCCGCTCATTCCGCCTGCGACACCGGTACGTTTAAAGTTCTCGCTAAGACCTTTACACCATACCACATGCCATCCGGGGTAACTGTCGTATTCGATACTCACAACTTCATATTCAATTTCTTCAACCGTTATTCCAGAAAATACCGTGTAGCCTTTCCCTTTCATGCCAGGTTTTACCTCGGACAACGGCACAAACTTCTCAGCATCCCACTTAATCTGTGCGTGGCTATAGTAGGTAGTCAAGCAGAACACTATCAGTGCAAAAACCCAAGCCTTTTTCACAGCGTTACTCCTCCCTAAACTATTCAAAATCTGTTTTTTTGTTCGTAACAAGAATCTCAACCAGACGTTGATTGAGCAGTAGAGCCGGCACGTAGTCTCACTTGTACAACCTAAGTGTCTGCAAAATATCGGTAGGTCTATTTTTAGTATAGAAACGATAATGGCTCTGCGTCATATAGTATTGTCCAAAACTTTCAAGACTGATGATATATTATATCAAAATAGCGAATCCGATGTCAACTGAATTGATTAGAAAGTTGTTATATTAAGTTACGACCAGTTCTGATTTCCAATTGCTATTTTTTTTTTTACGTGTTATGCTTTTTTAACTAAAACTTCAGCATCCATCAGGAGATTTTTTTATAGCATGCCCAATACCGCTTGTATTCTATCAATTGACCAAGGGACAACAGGGACAACGACACTCCTTGTTGACGGGCGTGGCAACATTGTCGCGAAAGGATACCGGGAATTCAGACAGTATTATCCACGTCCCGGTTGGGTAGAACACGATCCGGCGGAGATCTGGGATGCCACTCTCCAAGCTATAGACGCACTTTTTGAAGATAAAACACCTGATATTGTCGCGCTTGGCATCGCGAATCAACGCGAAACGACGCTCATCTGGAATCGACAGACCGGTGAACCGATCTATCCTGCCATTGTGTGGCAGTGTCGGCGTACTGCGGAGATGTGTGATACACTTGCGAAACAGGGGATTTCAGAAGAAATAAAAAAGAAAACAGGTCTTGTATTGGATGCTTATTTTTCTGCGACAAAGGTGGCGTGGATTCTGGATAATGTCAGCGGAGCCCGGGAACAAGCGGAACGTGGGGAACTCGCTTTTGGTACCGTAGACACTTGGCTCTTGTGGAAATTAACCGATGGTGCTGTCTATAAGACCGACTATACAAACGCGTCACGCACGCTCCTCTTTAATATTAACACGCTGGCGTGGGACGAAACCCTTTTGGAAATTTTTAACGTCCCTAAAACCATATTGCCGGAAGTTTGTCCATCTGCTAACAACTTCGGCACGGCGAGTTTTTACCGCAATTTCTGGCTTGAAACCTTCGATAAAAATATAAGCATAGATGGTGTGCCAATTGCTGGAATAGCAGGAGATCAACAAGCAGCCCTTTTTGGACAATTATGTACGAGACCTGGTATGGCAAAAAACACCTACGGTACAGGTTGTTTCCTCATGCTCAATACCGGTGATGAAAAAGTAGAAACAGATAGCGGACTGCTGACAACGCTTGCTTGTAGTTTAGATGAAAGTCCTGTCTACGCGCTTGAAGGGAGCGTATTTGTTGCGGGTGCTGCTGTTCAGTGGCTACGAGACGGCATCCAGATTATTGGCAACGCTTCGGAAACGGAAGAGATCGCGTCTGATATCCCTGATACGGGCGGTGTCTTTGTTGTTCCAGCCTTTACCGGTCTCGGTGCCCCTTATTGGGATGCTGAGGCACGGGGTGCTATTCTCGGTTTAACGCGTGGGAGTACACGCGCCCATATTATCCGCGCGACTTTGGAATCCATCGCGTATCAATCGGCTGATGTTGTTACTGCAATGGTGGCAGATGCGGATATGACGATTGATCGGTTACGCGTTGACGGTGGTGCAACTGCTAATAATTTCCTGATGCAGTTCCAAGCAGATATTCTCGGAATAGATGTGGAACGTCCGACACAGATTGAATCAACGGGATTGGGTGCTGCGTATCTCGCTGGCATTACGATCGGGTTTTGGAGTGATGTTGAAGAACTTGAGGTCCACCGCTCTACGCAAACAACATCTGCTGACGACGTTTCTATGACTTGTGTCTTTTCACCACAGATTGACACGGATGAACGGAACCGAAAACTTGAACAGTGGAAACGAGCCGTAGAACGTGTGATAGATTAAAAAATGGTGGTAAGTTATAAGTAGGTGGTTAAGGAGGTTTATCTATTACCTACGTCCTCTTAACTTATAACTGAGAGGTTGTGCATCAACCGTCCTGTTAATTGTTAACTTCTATGCGACTCCAATGGAAGTATTCTCTTGTCATTAATCTTTCTGTCATAGCAATCCTCGTGGCATTTTACTTCTTTGATAGTATCCGTGTCCGAAACGAGATGAATGCGCTCCATGCCTTGGGAGCAGAACGCGGGGCTGAACTGAGAAAAATTGCTGAAAACACGATTCTTAATGCTGTTGTCAGAGAAATCGAAACGACAAAGGCGTTTAATGCACAACACTTGGATCAAGTGCTAAATGCGCTAAAGCGGGAACATCCCGACATGCGAGATGTCCTGAACATCCACATCTCCTTGAGCGATACCCGTATCCGTTCCAGCCTACTCGCTGGTGAAGATGCTGTCGTCATTAATCTGG
The DNA here is from genome assembly GCA_022821065.1 of Candidatus Poribacteria bacterium. Classification (GTDB taxonomy): domain Bacteria; phylum Poribacteria; class WGA-4E; order WGA-4E; family WGA-3G; genus WGA-3G. The sequence continues at coordinate 37,044 of JAJEEK010000012.1, read as the reverse complement.
ATTCACCGGATCTTGAGCAAATTGAGGCAAAAGGCGCGACGATACATGCCGTTGAGGGACAGAATGCAACAGCGATTGTTATTAAATACATCGCCCCTTTGACAGCACCGGAGCCAATTGAGTTGGAACCGAGTGATTTCGCTTATGAACAGATACTTGATGAGGGAATGCTGCCGTTGGATGATGTCTGGTATGATGCTTGGTGGAGGGTCTTTAGTGAAGATGTCTATATGCCAGAAGAACCCGTGATATCTCAAGAAAAAGGTAGGCACTGGCGAGTTACTGATCAGGAAACAGGGAATCTCTACAATTTATGGAAGCAAGATGGAGTTTTATGGATTCAGAGATCCTTGACCGGCTACATACAGGTGCTTTTTGATGTGCCCTATATTGATAGGTCAATCCGAAACTCATTGCTGATGCACGCGATTCTGATCGTGATTGTCGGTGCGCTTCTCGTTATTCTGATTGATTTAACAACGAATCACCTGATTATGAAGCCGTTAGAACGGATGACTCGTATTATTCAGAGTGCGGAAAGTGGCGATTTATCTCTCGATCAGACTTATTCCTCGGATGAAATCGGAAGGGCGACCCATAATCTCGTCCGAATGCTGTGGCAATTGCGGGATTCTCATTCAAAAAGGATTGATGCGTTAGGGCAATTTGCCGCTGGTGTGGCACACGAAATTCGGAATCCACTTAATTCAATTGGAATGACCGCCCAGTACCTGAAATCTGTTTTTTCACAACAGAAGGTGAGCAAGGACAATATCGAAGAGGCGAAGGAGCTATTAGAGATTGTTGACAACAAAATTCAGGAACTGAAGCAGACTTCGGAGCAGTTTCTCACCTTAAATCGACCCAGAAAATTGAACATAAAATCTGTAGACCTCAATACCCTTGTGGAACAGGTACTCTCAGAATTTGCGCTTATCGCAGAGGAAGCAAAGGTTCAGATCATCAGGAGTTACGAAAACTTGCCGGATGTTCCGCTTGATGCGACATTGATGCGGCAGACGCTCTTTAACTTTGTGCAAAACAGTATCCAAGCGATGCCGAAGGGTGGCAGTATCTACGTTAGCACTTCGGAAGAGAAAGCCGGTACGGAAGTGGAACAGGTAGTGATCGAAATTCGGGATACCGGTATCGGTATCGCCGAAGAAATTCAGGAACGGATTTACGATGCCTATTTTACAACGAAGGACGCGACCGGTGGTATAGGACTTGGGCTCGCGATTTCACATCAGGTTATTACTGCACATGGCGGTAAGGTTGAAGTCCGAAGCAAAATGGGAATGGGAACGGCTTTTAAAATCAGTCTTCCGCTTTAGAAGTTAACAGTTAACAGTTTCGCAGAAAAATCGTACTGAGTACTGTTTGAGTACTATTAGAGGAGAACCGAACGATGGCATCTATATTGATTGTAGACGATGACCAGGCACAACTGACAATTCTACAGCGTATTTTGAAACGCGAGGGGTACACAGTTGAAACTGTTGGAGACAGTAAATCCGCGCTTGAGGTTTTAGAGGATCGGATGTTTGATCTCGTTATTAGCGACATGTGGATGTCGGCGAGGTTTGAGGGGCGAGATCTGCTACGGGAGATAAAACGTACGGATCCTGATCTGCCGGTGCTTATTATGACGGCTTATGCGGAACTCAACGACGCTGTTAACCTCGTGGCGCATGAGGGTGCGTTTTACTATCTTGAGAAACCGATTCAGATAGATGTTCTCAAACGCGAGGTGAAGCACGCACTACAGATGCGCGGTGCGCTTTCGGAACCGGAAGAGGAGAGCGACGAATCCGTTCCGGAAATTCAGATTGATGAGATTGTCGGTGAAAGTGTGCAGATGCAGGACCTTTTCAAAAAGATGGCTCGGATCCTGCACCGCGGTGTCACACAGGTTCTCATCACAGGTGAGACGGGTTCCGGAAAGAGTCTCATTGCCCGCGCGCTTCACAAACATGGACTTAGACAGGACAAACCTTTCGTCGCTGTCAACTGTGGTGCGATTCCAGATACGTTGATTGAAAGCGAACTTTTTGGACACGAAAAAGGTGCTTTTACGGATGCTTCGCATCAGAAGAAAGGACTTTTTGAGGTTGCGAATGAGGGGATCCTCTTTCTGGACGAAATCGGGGACCTTCCGATCCAGACGCAGAGCAAGCTCTTGCACGTTCTTGAGGAACGCGAGATACGTCGGATTGGTGGTACACAGAGCATCAAAGTGGATGTATGCGTTATTGCTGCGACGAACAAGGATCTAATTCAGGCTGTCAGGGACAGTATTTTCCGTGAGGATCTCTATTTCCGTTTGAATGTGATACCGCTTCACGTTCCACCGCTGCGGGAACATCCGGAGGACATTCCGATGCTCGTGAATTTCCTAATACAGAAATTCAGTGGCGAATACGTGGAGGCGACTCCAAAACAGGTTACACCGCAAGCGATGTCCGCGCTCCGACGTTACGAGTGGCCCGGTAATATTCGGCAATTAGAAAATTATCTTCGTCGGATCTTTGTACTCTCAGAGAATGATGTAATTGATAAAGACGAGTTACCGCCGGAAATCTTGGATACTTCACTGCCGACGACAGAGGTTGAATTCGATATTCCAGAAGAGGGGGTTTCACTTGATGAAATTATCAAGGAGTATGTGTGCAGTGCGTTGACGAAAAGCAATGGGACACAGATTCAAGCGGCAAAACTACTCGGTATCTCGCGTCGGAAACTCCAGCATCGGATGCAAAAGTACGGTCTGCAAAGTCAGGATTTCAAATAGTTATCAGTTATCAAATAGTTAACGGTTAACAGTTAAAGAAGTTCACTATGGCAATTATAGATGATGCTACTGCCACAACACACCTCTTTAACTGAAAGGTTTTCATAGAAAACCGTGCTGATAACTGACAACCCTTAAAACTGAAAAATTTTTCGCGGAAAAATCGTAAGTAAACCCTAATACCGGCGGAGTTGTGTATCAATTTCTTGTGCCCATCGGTCTATACCGCCGACCAAGCTCTTCACTGATTTAAAACCGAGTTGTTGTAAAAGAAACGCAGCATCGAGACTCCGCATCCCCCAATGGCAATATACCACTACCTCAACGCCAGGCGTAATCTCTCGACACCGTCTGGGTAGTTCGCGAAACGGGATTAGCATTGCCCCTTCAATGTGGACCATCTCATACTCCCATTGCTCACGGACATCTAACAGAATGAATCGTTTACCTTCATTTATCATATCTTTGAGTTGGTCTGGTACGATAGTGTATGTGTCTGCATCCAGTGGAAGAATCGCCTCTGCTACACTGGGTGCAGCCTTCGGCAAGTTCCGTCTTTCGCGACTTCTCATATACTGCTGTTGTATCTTTTTTATGGCTTGTTTGATATAATTGAACATTTTTTTAAAGTTAACAGTTCAGGATTTACGCAATTTTGACTGTAGTCGGTTCTGTTAGATGAAAATTCTCTGTAAACACAACGTTCTGATAGCACAAACTAACAGTTTGTGCTACAAAAGAGCAGCATACGTAAGTCCTACAGTTAACAGGATGGTTGCTGTGCAATTTTTCAGTACACAGTTAGCACATTGTGTTGGTTACCTTTTCTGCTGCTGCCACAACACGCCTCTTTAACTCTCACTGTGAGGCAAACTGAAAGGTTTTCGTAGAAAATCCTACTGAGTCCTATTAACTTCCTTAGAAACGTATCGTCACTCCTAAGGTTGGAAGGATTGGTAATTGGGGTTCTTCTTCAATTGTGCAGTTGATAATAGCGTTTGTTTCTTCATCGCGAACTTCGCTAAAGGCATATTGATCCAGGTTTTTCTGGTTATATAAGTTCAAAATTTGGAAATACCATGACAACTCCCATCGTCGATATGGACTCCGTTTTGTGATCCGAAAATCGAGGCTATGATAAGCGGGCATCCGCTCTGAGTGCGTTGCCCCGAACTGTCGGTCGCAAAGGATGCTTCCGTCAGCTTGCAGGATTTCTGTGTGAATAAGCGGCGTTCTCGGTTCCCCGGTATGGAAACGCCAACTGATATAGAGATGCCAAGTCGGTGCAAACTGATAACTGCTGCTGACAGCAAAAGCGTGCCGTCTGTCATATTGACGGAAGAACGTCTCGTCGCCAGCGAGTTCTTCAGCAATTCCGTAAGCATAACCGAGTGTCCACGACAAGCGGTTTGAAATTGCGTGCGTTATGAACACATCGAGACCTCTGGCATCTCCGGACTGTGGTGGAACGAAAATCTGGTTCTGTCGTCCGAACTCGCGTAATCGTCCGACGAGATTATCAAACGTGTTATAGTAGCCTTCAACACGGACTAAGAAGTTATCGGTTGGCGTATATTCAGCACCGATGACATAGTGTACAGCATTTTCGGCACGTCCGACGGTTTCAATCCCGTCTTCTACCGGGATCCCCATGAGGCTAACGGGTTGATGATAAATGCCCCAAGCACCGCGTAAGATGAAGTCGCTCGTCGGTTTTACTGCGAGTGCGACTCTCGGTCCAATCTCATAACGTTGGATACCTTGTTTTCGATACTGCTGATAGACATAACGTCCTCCAACATTGAGGGCAAGTTTCGAGTGAAGTTGCCACTCATCTTGTAGGAATGCACTGAATTCGCTGCCGCTATCATTAACATCGGCGAGAATCGACTTATAGACATCTATACCTGCTTGCCGTTCTTGGACGCTATATTTATATTCTGCCGTCAACCATCGCCAAGTTACGCCTGTACGAACGGTGTGATCCTCAAAAAGGTTTGCTGTCAGTTCCGTTTTTGTCCCGAAGAACCTAAAGTCTCGATTGTCGGAGTCCGCTTCGCCGCTCGTTCTATCTTGACCAGAAATTCCGCCGAAAACGAATACATCCGTCCAGTGTGAGTTCCCGAAGGTATGCCGCCATTTTGTCCAAATCGTTGAATTGTTATATAGTGAATCCAAGTTATTGTCTGCATCATTTAAACGTATCCGATTCTTGTCCCAACCGTAGAGTCCATTAAGTGTGAGCGTATCTGCTGGTGTCAGTTGATATGTGAATTTCCCGTAGACATCGGCATACTGCGGGTTATAGTCTTCGTCGATATCGATGAGTGCGAGAATGAGGTCAATATATCCGCGTCGTGCAGATAGGAGCCAGCTGCCTTTATCAGTGAGTGGTCCTTCCAAGGTGGCTGTTGCGTTGATCAGGTCTAACCCAAAATTTGCCGAGAATTGCTTCGTGTTCGGTGTCCGTGTCGTGATGTCAAAAACGCCGGACATCTTCTCTCCGTATTCAGCAGGGAACCCCCCCATCAGGAGCTGCGTATTCTGAACGAGATCGAGACCAATGAGTGAAACTGCGCCGCCGAAATCTTGAAGATGATAAGGATCGTAGAGTTCCATTCCGTCTAATCTGACAGATATATCGCTCTTTTCTCCACCTCGGACGCTGAATCTCGCACTATAATCGCTTGAGGCGACCCCCGGAAAAACGTGTCCAGCTCGCATGACATCGTTATCAACTAACGGGAACCGTTCAATTTCTTGTTTGGAGATGGCGATTCTTGTTGATGTGCCCTCGTAAATAGTAAAGCGACCTGGGGTTACAACAATTTTCTCTAATGTTATAGGTTCTGCGTCGTCTTCTGCAAAAACGGAACATAGACCTGTCAATCCAAGTAACAGAATAAAAAGAATAAAGTAGATAAGATTCTGAAAATTAAAATTAAACACTTAGTTGTCCCTCAATAATCTAAAGTGACTTGATTCTATATGGCAATTATAGCGTACTTTGGTGTTGCTGTCAATCTGGTCAGATTGAGATGTGCTAAAAGGATTGACCGTGTTAATATTTGCATGCTAAACTATATTCCAAAGTTTGAACAATAGACCATCAGGGAGCTCTCGGATTACTGAAATTCATTATGAACAAAGAAGTCATATCTGCATTAACGCGTGGCACTGCTTTTCTACTATTGCAACAGCAAGAAGCCGGAAATTTTGAGGGGCAACTCTCTTCCAGTACGTTTCCGACTTGTGCTTATGCCTGGATCCAACTTGTACGAGACGAGATGCCGGATTCCGATCTAATTGACTGGTTCAAGACAAACCAACGCGAAGATGGTGGATGGGGATTGGATACTGCGAACATATCAAACGCTGAAGCGACCCGATTTGCCCACCTAATTCTATCACAAATTCATCAACGCACTCCCGATTCATCTCTCGAAAAGCTGCTCACATCTATTCCGCTACCACCACCACATCTCGCTTTGGTCAAATTGGCGTACGCCGCTTTTGGCGAGTTTGACTGGAACGAACTTAACCTACCAGAAAACGCTTTACGCTTCATGAAACTTGCAAGGCAATTGACAAAAGTCCCACTACTCGGAAAACGATTGAAGCCTCCGAGACATCGGCTACCACCGGTTGCCTTGTTCAATACCGAACTCTTTGATGCGCTGTTTATTGCTGAGCAACACACACTTGTGCCCGTTTTCATTTTAATAGAATTAAACACGACAAGACGCCCTGAGATGATTGCGGCACTCGTTGATTGGCTGAAAGGACACGTTCTCAGCGATGGCAGCTGGTTTCGGGTGAACTATATTACTGCGCTTTCGGTTTTGGCACTTATTGAACTCCAAGAGAAATGGGAGAACGACGAAGGTACTGCGGAATTTATTGAGCGTGGCATTGAATGGCTCCGTAAGACCCGAAATCCTGATGGTGGGTGCCGAGAAGCTCTGAACCTGAATGTCTGGGATACAGCGTTGGGTATCATCACGCTCACGGAGGTGCATTCCACTAACGCAAAAATTGCGTCTCTTGGTGTTGAGGAGACTGAAAAAGTGAAATCTGCTGCGCGATGGCTTGTCGAACATCAAAATGCCGATGGTGGATGGGCGTTTTCCGGTTTAAGCGATAGTTCGCTCCCCAGTGATGCTGACGATACCGCCCTCGGTACGCTTGCGTTGATACGTTCGTACGCTGTAGGGGCGAGGTCACCTCGCCCTTACGATGAGGCGATTCACCGCGGGATTGAGTGGTTAAAAACGCAACAGGGGCGCGATGGGAGTTGGAGTACATATCAACCCGGACAAGGCGATGTCGGATGTGTCAGTATCACGGCGCATACGATTGAAGCGCTGCTCGCTTTTGGTGAACTCGATCTTGCAGATAAACCAGATATGACGCGTGAGATGCAACGCGGTATCGAATGGCTGCGCCGTCAAATTCATTCAGACGGTTACTGGCGAGACCTCTGGCTGGCAAAAGATACTTACGGTACTGCTTGTGCTATAGCTGCACTCGTGAAAGCCGGACTGAAAGATGCCCCAGAAGTCTCTGTTGGTGTTGCGTGGTTAGAGAGCAGCCAAAATTCGGATGGTGGTTGGGGTGAAGATATGTTCGGAAATCCGATCGAAAGTACAATAGAACAGACGGCATGGAGTACTTACGCGCTTCTACAGGTGGATCCTGAAAACCGTGCAGCACAAGACGGCATTGGGTTTCTGCTCAGACACCAGCGGGAAGACGGTTCGTGGCAAGAGCAGTGCGTCGGTATCTATTGGGAGATTATAGGGGGCTACGCGGACCCGATCTATGCGTCTGTTTTTCCGATACTCGCTTTGAACCAGTCGCTGCAAACTGCCTCATAGTTTCATCGTATGACGACACCGCAAAAAATATCAATCATAATACCTATCCTGAACGAGGCGAAGATATTGGAGAAGACGCTCTCCCGGTTTCAGTCTGAGTTAGGGGCGCATGAACTCATCGTTGTAGACGGTGGGAGTACTGACGGTTCTGTTCATATCGCTGAGAAGTATGGTAGAGTGATTACATCGGAACCAGGACGTGCGAAGCAGTTAAACAGAGGCGCGGCATCGGCAACGGGGGATGTTCTGGTCTTTTTACACGCTGATATTTGGCTTGAACCGGGGGCATTGGCATCGGTAGTGACGGCATTCGCTTCTGGGTACGTCGGTGGCGGCTTTCAGCAGAAGATTGATGGTGCCCATTTTCTCTACCGCGCGATTGAAGTCGCAGGAAACATGCGCGGAAAATACCTGAAGGTTTTTTACGGAGACAGCGGTATCTTTCTAAGGCGCGCCGATTTCGAGAAGATCGGGGGCTTTCCTGAAATCCCGATTCTGGAAGAGATGGAATTTTCAAAAGAGCTGCGGCGGCTCGGCAAAACGACCTTGATTACACCACATATTCATATCTCTGCGCGGCGGTGGGAAACGAAAGGGATCGTTCGCACCACGCTAAACAACTGGCTAATAACGCTCCTCTATTTTCTCAAATTTTCACCTGCACAACTCGCTAAACTCTACCGGCATATTCGGTAGGATATATATTACGCCTCCAATGAATTAGGACTTACGCATACGCAATTCTGGATGTAACCCGTTCTGTTAGGTGAATTTTTTCGGGAAACACAGCGTTCTGGTGTCACAAACTAACAGTTTGTGGTACATAAAGAGCGTCATGCGTAAGTCCTATTAAGGATGTATCTACAGAAGGCGGAGTTATAAACCTCATCTGCAAAGGAATGGTTTGTTGTTCTGTAAAATGAGGAGGCGGGGTTACAAACCCTGAAGAAACACCCCAGCAAAAACCCTGTAGTGTTTAGTATTGTCTGAGAAAAAAATACGTAAGCCCTAATTATTCGTCTACTTCGTTAGGTTCTTCGACCTTCTTTTGCATTTCAATGTTCCCGTTCTTCTGCCAGTTATCAGCCTTTTCCCTGAGTTTTTCAAGGTCGCTTGGATTCTTAATATCGACGATATGCGGCGTAATAATGATTACAATTTCTGCGTCTTCAATAGCGGTTTCGGTGCTTTTGAAGAGCCGACCGAGCAATGGAATGTCTCCTAAGATCGGGAGTTTGTTTTCGACCTGTTTCTGCTTTTGACGGATAATGCCGCCGACAACGATCTGTTGCCCGTCTTCGACATCAATATAGACGCTGATGGCGTTGTCATCCGTGATAGGTGCATTAAAGTCGGTAAACTCGATAAAATTGCTGGCACTGATATTTGTAATATCCAAGCCGATGGTGCGTTTACCGTCCTCGCCTACTTGTGATTTAGCGATGTACGGGGTGAGATCGATATTAATGCCGACAGGCGGATCAATAAAATCGTAGTTAAAGAGCGGTTGAGAGACAGCTTCCCCTAAAATACTGGTGGTATCAACACTCTGGAGATAGGGGATGCGGCGCCCACTGCTCCAGGTCGCTGCTCTTGAGTCTCGTGTTAGCAGGGACGGTGTTGAGAGGGTTTGGACCTTGTTTTCACGCATGAGTGTGTGGAGGAGTGCCATATATTCCTTGGTTGCCAAACCGAGGTTGAACCCGGAGATTTCCTGATCGAGTCCGAGTTGTGCATCGAGTTCACCGATGAGTGGGTTGCCCGGAACTGGAGATACGCCGAAGATTTTGTTCTCTTGTGCCGTGAGTTCAATACCGAGTTTAGTGGTTTCATCAAGCGTCACTTCAAGGATTTGGATATCTATCCATACCTGTCCTCGGACAAAGTCTAATTTTTTAATAAGTGCTTCAACATCAGGAAGGTACCGCTGTCGCGTTGTAATAATTAGAGAATTAGTATCCGCATCAGCGAAGACGGTAACTTTTCCACGTAAGGAGTTGATGTCTTGCTGTTGCTGCCCGCCACCGGACTGGATGAACCTTCTAAAACTGAACCCGCCGTCATCTCCTTCACCTTCCCACACCTGTTGCAGGACCGTTTCAAGCTGTGTGGCTTCTGCGTATTCGAGTCGAATGGTTGTTGTAATCTCTTTTTGTCCCTCTGGTGTGGGTGTATCCAAGGAGTCAATAAACTGTGTGATAAGTTCAAAGTTGCGCTGTGTCGCCGTTGAGATAATAACAGCGTTCAAGGTGGGATACGCCTCAGCATAGACGTTCCCTGCCAACGACCCTTGCGTCTGATTCCGGTTGCTTCGTGGGAGAAAGAAGAAAAAGTCCTGATTGTTGGAACTGCCCTGATAGGTATTGTTGATGACAGCGGCTATATTTTCAGCATCGGCGTATTTGAGTTTATACATGCGGGTCCCCCATTCTTGGTCCGGCATGTTGACATCAAGTTTAGCGATAAGTGCGTCAATAGTTGCAAAGTTTTGTGAACTCGTTGAGATCATAATAGCATTGAGGCGTAGGTCAGCGACGAGGTGAACCTCGCCTTGTACACCGAATCCGCCGCCACCTTCAGTGGGTTCGTCGCGTCTACGCTCCCACCAAGGCCGCTCTCTATCTCGACCGGCACTGCCGCCTTCAAAGAGGTCCTGCAGATTGGGGACGAGGGTTTCCGCGTTCGCGAACTTGAGAAAATAGAGTTTAATCTCCTCTTGTGTCTCCGCTTGGTCAAGTTCTTGGATGACTTTTTCAATGATAGAAAAGTTGCGCGGATCCGAGGAGACGACGATAATGTTGAGTCGATCGTTGGGAGAGACGTTGACTTCTCCAACGATCCCTTGTTGGTCAACGCCTTGTTCACGTTGCCAGTTTCTTAACCGTGCGCGGTCCCAAGCATCCATCCTGCGGCGGCTGTCTTGACTCTCACCGGTAAGTACCTCCCGGAGCGTTTCTGCGACATCCTCGGCGGCTGCGTACTGAAGCCGAAAAGTTCGGATTTCGGTCTGTGAGGTAGGTGATACATCAAGTTCCTTGACGATCTCCTGCAGGAATACCAAATTTGCTTCAGAGGCTTTGAGGATGAGTGAGTTGGAGTTGGTTTCAGCGATAATTTGGATGGTGCCGTCGAGGACTTCGTAGCCTGTCCCTTCTGCCTTCATCTGTTCTGCAGCGGCTCTCGCCTCTTCCGCAGTAATACGGATACCGTCGTTTTGCTGTTCGTCTCGCCTTTCTCTAAAAATGTCGGTGAGTGCTTGTGCCACGCGACTGGCATCCGCGTAAGCAAGCGGAATGACGAGAATTTTTAGTGGGGATCTTTCACCTTCGTCAGCCACTTGTAAAATTCTAACGATTCGGTGTATGTTGGAGGCGACATCTGTTATGACGAGTGAGTTTGTAGTGGTATCCGCAAAAATATTTGCTTGTTTATTAAGTAGCGGTCTGAGACGTTCGATCTGTTCTGAAGCAACGACATTTGTCAACCGAATGATATAAGTTTGAATTTCATCGGTCATATCAACGAGATCGGGATCTGGTGTAATGCTGTTGACAACGCCCTTTGTAACCATAGCGCGTGAGAAGGTTGTAATCAAGAGCGTGCTATCGGTTTGGATCAGGGTGAGCTCATATTGTGTGAGGACAGTTTTGATTTGTTCGATGACGTCTTCGATCGTTGCGTTTGTGAGATTAATGAGTGAGAACTGTTTATCCCGAATATCTTCTTCACTTGCGATAATCGTTAGGTCCGTTTCACGTGAAAGCCACTCAAGGACTCCTTTGAGTTCCTGACTGGTAAAATTAAAATCGAAACGGATTGCCCGACCTTGATCGTCGGTCTGTGCGACGCGCATAGTCGGTTGTTGCTGCGCTTGTAGTTCGGCAAGCCCGATAACCAGCAATCCGAAACAGAGGGATAAAAGAAAAAATAAGCGTCTTCGTCCTTGCATAACATCCGATCCTTTTGATTTGCTCCATTTTCCTGCCGCCCTCGTAAGGTTTAGGCAGTTTTTTAAGAGCCGAAATCGATCTATCGACCTCGGTAAAGTTAGAATATTTGAGCGATAAGAAATAGGTCAACATTTAGGTTTGTTGCGTTATCCCGACCACGATTTCGACCGCGTTGTGCGTTTGATGTCTGCTTGTCAGCAGAGATTCGCATATCCCGCACGGTTAGCCATTTAGCGTTTGTCTCAATAAGGTGGTTCAAGCTAACGAGTTTTCCAAGGTCTGTTTTGAATTTCATTTCGACCGTGTAAAGTTGTGTTTCGTAGGTCGGTGGTGCCAAAGCGAGCTGCTCTAAAAAGGATGCTCGCTGTGCCTGAATCTTTTCAATGTATTTGACGAGTGCCGATTGAAGTTCAGCGGCTGTGGGTTGCTCCTCAGCGTACTCGTCAGGCGTTTGCATGAGGATTTCCAATAGCGGACTATTTCTTCGCAGCTGCACTTCAACGGCAGCGGGTTTCGCACCGATGCCGAAAATACCGGGAGAGGCAGGCGTTTCAATTTTCAGAACTTGTGCCGCAAAGAATCCTTGTCTGAAATCAGTTGCTCCGCGAAGTTGTTGTGTTACCATACTTCTGATATACGAAGCGAGTTTAACACGAAGCGAAAGCGGTATCGTTTCTGGCAGTGAGGCGTATTCCGATGGATCTGTCTGAGTTTCTGGGTCCGCTGATTGTGCGGTACTTTCTGGTTCCACATCTTCTACGGATTCTGCGTCAGACGCCCCTTCATCTGTTTCCTCCGATTCTGCATCCGTATCGGACGCTGTTGTACCCGACAACCATGCCTCCATCATCATGTCGAACGAATTATCCTCTGCCTCTTGTGCTGCCATTTCCGTGAGTTCTCCTTCCTCTGACTCAATATGCTTGAGATAGAGATAAAGAATGAGACGTTCTCGGTTTTGCAATGTTAACTTTAGGTTCTGCTTACCTGCAGCAGGCTTTGTTAGGAGTTGATAATTTTGTTCTATACCGGCGCGTCTGACCAATCCATCAACGCGTGCTCGAATAACAGTCTCCGGAGGTTGGGTATCAAAAAGTGATACTATCTTTTGATCATCATCCTCTTGGTTTTCTGTGTTTGCCAATCCGGTTGCCTTATAAATCTCGGCTTCAATAGGTTTAAGCACCTCTGCAGCCCGTACAAGGTTTTCAGTTTTTAGCAACTGCTCTTGTTTGGCTTTAGCCTCCTGATTTACAAACAGGCGATAGAAAGCAGGAACGACTTGTATTGCGACCAAAATAAGAAGTACCGCTCCCAAAATGGCGAGCAGAATTCGGCTTCGTGGCGTTAATTGGAGGTCCAGTTCCATAATTTAATCCTCAATAAAAATCCGAATATTTTAGGACTTACGCAATTTTGACTGTAGCTCGTTGTGTTAGATGAGAATTCTCGGAAAACACAGCGTTCTGATGGCACAAACTAACAGTTTATGCTACAAAAGAGCCGCATGCGTAAGTCCTATATTTATTATCTATCGTCCTCGTTTTCTTTATTTTCAAGTTCAACTTTTTCGTTTTTAGATTCATCGGTTTTCGGTAGGGGTGGCTCAATATTTGGTTCGTCTTCCGTTGCTACCGATTCATTTTCATCCATCGGGACTTCGGGCATCGGATAGCGTTTTTTAGCAAATGTTTTGACAGCCGACGCGGTTAAATTACACCGCACCTGTACTTGAAAAATTTGTTTTCTCTCTTGTGTAATTGTTGTGACCTCGCCAGGTCGAATATTGGTGAAGACCCCAGAGCTGCCGAGTGCTCCTAAAAGAGAATTAATGGCATTATGGGAGGAACCCTCCAAATTGAAAGTAATGCGTGCCGTTTCAGGGACGTTGAGATTGGTAATATTAAAGTTTGTCCATGCGACTTGTGTTCTATCGCGAAACATCTCACTGAGTGCGTGCAAAATATCGAGTGGCGAGATATTATGCGTCAACATCTCTGTAAGTGCTAACTCTCGTCCGAGTTGTGTTTGTGCGGCTGCCATTGGTTGTGCGTAACTTGCGAGTCTCTGATCTACCAGTTCGGCTCTATGCTTCTGTGTGCGTTGAAGCGTATAACCACCAAAAAGGGCCCCACCGATTATCAAGATTCCCAACCCTGCTGTCGCAAAAATCTGACGTTGCCGTGCTGTTTGCGTGATCGTCTCGGCTGTCTCCTTAGGTAACAGAGAGACATCAACCGCCGGGTTTAGTGCACTAAGTCCGACACCTAATGGAACTGCCAGCGTATCACCGTATTCGTCGAGTAGGGCTCGGACTTCTGCTTGATTGGGTTCGATTTTAATATTTGCATGTTGTTCAATTGCCTGAAGCGGATGCCATAGCATTGTCGGGACATTAAGTTCCGTTTCCAAAAGAGGGGCGAGATCGGGGACACGTGCACCCCCACCAGATAACCAGATTTCAGGTTCAGTTATAGAGAGCGTTGGATTTTCAGGTTCAATAGCGTCGTTCTCTGCATCGCTGGCGCCCTGTTCACGCTGTAGGTTCGCGGCGGCAATGGAACGCTGGAGTTCAGAAATCAATTGTGCTGTCCACGTAGATGTTGGTGCCTCATCCGCGGAGATATGTCGTTTTTCTTCTGCTGCGGCATCGGTATCAATATTCAAAGTACGACTGATATGTTCGGACAGGTTGTTGCCCCCGAGTCGGAAACTCCGTGAAAATCGGAGAATGCCGTTTTCGAGGAAACAGAAATCCGTATACCGCGCACCGATGTCAACAATGAAAGTCGGTTTGGTGCATCCGCCGTTTGCTGCCACCTCAGCAATAGCGATCATCGAAGGTGTAACGCCGGACACGACAACACCGTTTTGTTCGAGAAGATTGAGATAATCCGTGACCGATGATCGTCGGGTAGATATCAATTCTACCGAAGTCGCATCTGATGTTCGGCGTACATCGTGATAAGTAAAGATCGCTTCGTTAACCTGAAACGGGAGTTCCGCTTCAGCGGCAATCTCGACGATATTCGCGAGTTGATCATCAGTTGCGGCAGGTAAATTGGCTAAACGCTTTGTGCTGACCAGAGACCTCGGAAGTGCGAGAACGACTTCCGACTTATCTCTGTTGAATAGTGCGCGTAAATTCCCTTGATTTGGCGGTTTCCCTAAGGGTTCCCATAGGTGCTCCAACGCCTGCGCGACCTGATACCGGTCATCTGCGTCTTGATATGTAACAAAATTTGCGTTGATTAGATGCACACCCGTAGATGATTGTTCGAGTTGAACCATCTTCGCTGTGTGCGTGCCGACATCAATCGCCACGACTTGCTTTTTCGCCATTTTTAATTTTCCTTGCGGTTCAATCAGGGTTCTCGCGGTCGGTGCGTCGTTCTCTGTTGTCCGTCGCGCCTTCGTTGCGACTGCTCTCTATTGGCAATACCGAGAATTAGCCGTCAGCAAAGAGGCAGTCAGCAATCGGCAAAGAAGCCATCGGAAACCAAGAGGTTTCCGAAAGCCGAAAGCCATTCCTGCTGAAAGCCGAAAGCCATTATCGGAACGTAGTGGAGCGATACACAAAAACTTAATAGTTAAAAAACCTCTAATCCTGTCTCCAATATTGAACAACAACTTCGTCACCTGTGCGATCAATGATACCGACACATGTTGAGATGGCTTTACCTGAAGCATCGATTCCGCTTGCGTCAATGCGGTACCCGTGTGAACGATAGGTTACCCAGTCGGCAAGTTCCCGGAACGTATTAAAGTCGATCTCTTCCATCTCCGAAAGTTCTGAGATGTTCATGAACGGGTTCCCCGTTATTTCTTCTGTGAAACTGAGTACCGGCGAATCGTCTGGCGGGTCTTGTTCTCGACGTGTGACAATCGCTTGTGCCTTCTCTGGGTCCATCCCCGGTAGCAGTGCTAAAATTTCAACGGGAGCCGTATTAACATTAATGAGTCCACTGCGTGTCTCTCCATCTTTCAAGGTTATTTTATCGATGATACCGATGAACTCTTGTTGTGTTAACATTCTGACATCTTTAATAGCGTCAATGTTCTGAAAAAATCCTTGTGAATCTCGATGGTCGACGATCCGTTCGGCAATGCCTATGTCAATATCGTCCAAAGATTCCAAGGTTTCGACATCGGCGGTATTGATATTGATTTGTCCATCTTCGCCCTGTTCCTGTTGAGGTCCGTTCCGTTCTTCATCGTCTTCGTTGTTTTGGTTTCCTTGATTTTCGCTGGTATCCTCAGTGGTGATTCGGCTCTGGATGCTGTTGAAAATCTCATCAGAGACCGCCCGTATTTCCATGAGTTCGCTCAAACTGCCGAAATCCCGCTGTTGTGTCAAGGATTGCGCTTCCGCTTGTGAAAAGACCGGTTGCCCGCCACCTTGACCTTGTGTCTCAAGTTGCGTCAATTGTCCTTCGTCGGCTGTGTTGAGATTAACGAGTGCTTGTCCATCCGGGTCAGTGCTTGCATCGAGTGAATAGATGGTTGCCAAATCCACCAATCCGGGTTGTGCCTGTGTCTCAGTTGCTAAAGGCACTCCGGTGTCGGATAGACTGTTTGGAGGTGTGCCTTGTCCTTGTGTGGTGGCAGCTGGCTGTGTTGATGCAGCTGCTTGTTGGGTCCCGTAAAGGAGTTGAGATGTCATTCCTTCGACACGTGCGAGGTCCCGAACGGTTCGATAAGGTTGTCCTTGAACAATAACGTTGGCGAGTTCCTGGGTTAGTGGGTCGTCTTGTGGAGCTCCGGCTTGCATAAGCAAATTCGTGATGAGTCCAACATCGGCAACATTA
Organism: Candidatus Poribacteria bacterium; assembly: GCA_022821065.1. GTDB lineage: Bacteria > Poribacteria > WGA-4E > WGA-4E > WGA-3G > WGA-3G. The sequence continues at coordinate 20,618 of JAJEEK010000012.1, read as the reverse complement.
ATATTAACTTTTGAGGCTTCATCAGTAACCGTTACCTGATAGTTCAAGAGGTTTCCTGTCTGTACGCCATCATCTATTTGACCTTGAATAGGTTCAGCCCAATTTTCACCGAGCGAATCGAAAGGCGTCTGATCAGTTCGCATAACAGCGAGTGTCCACTCGAAGCCAGCCTTCGCTGCGTAGTGAAATTTTGCTCTATCGAGAAAGTTTCGTTGCGTGCGCTGTTCTATATGGATCGAATAAAGGAGCTGCGCCGCCAAAACAGAGAGGATCGTAAGTATCCAGAGGGTTGACACGAGTGATAACCCGCGCTGTTCCTTGTAGAATGTATCGAAAAACCGCTTTGTGAGTGCTATCATTTAGGGTGCTCCCTGAGCCCCGCCACCAGCGGTGGCACTCGCTCGGAGATAGACCATCGTTGATTGGGTCATACTGTTTGACGGTACGACCGGTTGGTTTTGCGTTGTAAACTGTGTCGTGGTATTTGTACTTACGGGTGCGCCTGTTTCGCCTTGCACCGATATCAGGATTTGTACGGCACTCGGAACACTTTCTGGGTCCTCCCATGAAGTATTCCATATTTCTGTCTCTGCATCATAATATTGTAAATCAAAATTAGTGAGTCCAGTGATAAGGGTTGCGATGTCAACGTAAATCGGGTCGCCGTTTTCGTCTGTTTCCGGTATCGTTCCGGTTTCTAAGATAGGACTGATAACGGTTTCTGGGTCAAGTGTTGTGGTTGTAATGCGGAAGAGCGCGGATGTGCCTCCCTCCTCCTCAGACGTGTTTTCAGTAAAACTGTCTTGAAAGTTTCCTGAATCGAGGGCGGATTGACCCGGCATCGGTTCTGCGCCGACAAAGTACGCTACACGTTGAACGTCGCTTAAAAGGGGTTGTGGGACTTGTGAGATATTCGGGGATTGGACGCTTGAAAGCTGCGCTGCAAACGGGTCAGGGTCGGTCCTCAGGAGTGTAACGAAGCTGATCATGTCTCTATCACCGGGCTGACTGGGTCCGTCTTGTGCGTACAATGCGAGTTCCGGTTCCTGCGTCGAGATTTGCATGTTTCCGAGGTCGGTCACAATCCGATCCATAGCGAACCGACATCTCTGTGCTGCCAATACTCGCGCTTCGGTCTGATGATAGGCATCAACGGCTGTTTTGAAGGCAAAATACGCCGATCCGCCGATGATAACGAGGATGCTAACAGCCATGAGCATTTCAACGAGGGTCAGCCCACTTTCATCAATTGTGTCGGTATGTCTCTTTTGCGTTTTCATGTCTACGGTACTCCGTTGCGCCATCAAGGGACGGTTATCGTCCACCGCCTTGTTGCTGCCCCTGCTGCGTTTGTGTTTGTGACTTTTGTCTATCAGCGATGAAAGTTGTCATAGACATTGAACGCTCTCTGCTTTTATGTATCCACGTGACGGTTACTTGCACGCGTCGGACATTCTCAATTTCTTCGGATTCTATGTCCTCAATGATGGAGTTCCAACTGTAGCGTGAGTTCTCACCGAATTCTCCGGATGCCTCCCCGACATCTGGAAAACCTTCCATCTCAATCTGTGCCATCTGAAACTTCAGGAGATAGAGCGCGGTGGTACTGTTATCTGAAAGTGCTTGGTTGCGCGCAGCGGAAGCGAAGGCGTTCAAAAGGGCGGGGAGAACAGCCGCCAAAATCGCTAAAGTTACGAGTATCTCAACGAGCGTAAACCCGTCATTTCTTGTTGACACTGAGCGTTTAATTGGCAATCTCATAAGTTTTGTAGGAACCCCCGAAATGTGTTTGGACAATCATCCAACGAATACGGCAAAACTGCAGATAGGTCAGTTTTGTGTGCTAAACCCTAACGTCTCAATTTCTTCGGCTGCGAGTTGTAGGACCGTAACGCGTCCACTTGCGGCTTCAACAGCGACAGACATTATTTGATTTCGTGAGTTCTGGAGGTAGATGAGTGACTCTTGGGAGGTAGCGGTCGGTGAGAAATAGATATACCCGACTCCCGAATCGGCTTGCGTCGTACGACCATTCTGGCTGGTTACTATAGCTGCCAATGTGACATTCTTCTCCATCGCGTAAGGCACCCCTAAGATTCCGCTGGTGCGCGTGAACGTTCCCGCCTGTTGTGTAGAATTTGTGGTTGCCAATGGATTCACATTTGTATTCGTTGTGGAAGCGTTGCCAACCGTGGAATTCTGGGCAGTGAGTGCCGACGCGAGGGGGCTGCTCGGGTTAAATGTTTCACTGGAAGCGAGCCAACACCGATCATTATTGAGATCGAAAACGACTAAGTGCGCTGCTCGGTCAGTGATCGCCATATCGCGTGCGAACGTGAGTAGGCTGCGGATCGTATGCGCGGATGCCTTCAATCGACGCGTTACGGCGAAACCTTTGAGCGTCGGCATAGAAACAGCCGACAGGATACCCATGAGCGTCAAAACGATCAGTAATTCTGTGATCGTGAAGCCGCGTTGAGATTGAGAAGTAGGCGAGTTCCGAAGCACTCGCCTATCCAATATTTGTCGCATCGTTTTAATAGGCTGCGGTTGTTTCTTCAATCCAATTGGTGATGTCTGCGTCTAACTCGGTGCCTCCGACCTTACCATCCTTGCCCATTGAATAGAGATCATAGTCGTAGCCGTAATGCGTGCTCGGTTGACGATAGACATAAGGGTTACCCCAGGGGTCTGCAAAGTTTGGACTGTCAATGTAGGGACCGTCCCAATTCTGTGGTGCTGGACTCGGTGCGCGCCACAAGGCGTTTAACCCTTGTTCGGTTGTCGGGTATTCACCGATTGCTATGGCGTACTGTTCCAAGGCGGTTTTGATACCGCTAATTTCTGTTTGTGCCTTTGAGACTTTCGCTTGCTGCGGTGCATTGATGACCCGCGGCGCGATAAAGGCTGCCAAGATCCCTAAGATAACGATAACGATCGTCAGTTCAATTAGCGTTAATCCGGACTCATCGGATTTCAGTTGCGTGAACATTGTAATTTTTCTCCTAAATGGTTAAAGTTAGCAGTACGATTTTTCTGCGAAAAATCTTTCAGTTATCAGAAAGAGACGTTGGGGTTATTAATTTTCTCTTTTACCTGAAAACTGCGTACTGACAACTGTTAACTTCTATTATTATTTTGTTAGGTATTTCTTGATACCTAAAGAACATGTTAGCCACTTAGTAATTGGTTTGCCTCGAAGATCGGAAGAATCATCGCGACAGCGATAAACCCGATAATGACACCCATCAGTAGAATAACCAAAGGGCCGATAGAACTCGTTAAGCGTTCGAGGCTCTTTTTTATTTCTAAATCGTAGTATTCAGAGAGTTTACCGAGCATGTGAACAGGTTCGCCAGACTCTTCACCGACAGCCACCATGTGTGTGACGAACTCAGGAAAATCTTTGCTTTTACCGAGTTCTCGAGAGAGTGTGGACCCCTGCTCGACTTCTACTTCCGCTTCGGCGACGACGTTGCTATAGACCTTGTTTCCGATTGTATCCTTGACAACCGCAAGCGCGGGCAACATACGTACACCGTTTTCCAATAGTGTAGCCATCGTGCGTGTGAAACGGACAATGGCAAACGTGCTGATTATGGGTCCGATAAGAGGTAGTTTGAGTTTGAGTCCATCAAACCAGACTTGACCGGCTTCGAGTCGTAGATACTGCCTTATTCCGGCGGCAGCTGCGATGACGATAACGAGTGCAACCCACCAATATGTCTGAAAAATATCTGTTGTGCTGATGAGAACTCGTGTGGGTAGCGGTAATTCGACACCAAGATCGTTGAACATTGCTGTAAATTTCGGTATGACGAGAATCATGAGAACAGTAACGGCAGATATGCTGAGCGTTAGCAGGATAATTGGATAGAAAAGTGCTGAGATGACATCGTTTTTCAGGAGTCTCTGTCGTTCGGCAAATCCAGCGAGGCGTTCGAGTACAATACCGAGTACACCGCCACTTTCTCCGGCTTTTACCATATTAATATAGAGGTCGGAAAAAACCTTCGGATGCTGGGAGAGCGCGTCGTTGAAAGTTGCACCGTGTTCGACATCGTATTTGACTTGTGAAACGATACGATTGAGCGCGGGGTTCTGGATCTGCCCGAGCGTTACTTCTAAAGCGCGAGGTAGTGGAACATGTGCGTTAACAAGTGTTGCCAACTGATAGGTAAAGAATTCAACGTCCGCCGGTTTGACACCGCCCTGTCCGATTTTCAACCATCTGCGAAAATCAGTCGGCGCGTCTTCTTCAGTCTCCTCAACGACAGTTGTGGGCCAATACCCCATCTGTCGTAGGCGGGAGATAAGTTCGGCCTTAGAGTCGGCTTCGAGCGTATTCTTTACGTTTCCGCCGCCGTGTGTGATCGCTTCATATCGGAATAACGGCATTCTTTGCCTCCACAATTGATCTTACAAGACTCAACAGATTAGATACAGCAGAGAGTTTATACAATAGGACTTACGCAATTTTGGATGTAACCCGTTGTGTTAGATGAAATTTTTCGTCCAATCCAGTCCAGCGTTTTTGTGTCACAAGCTAACAGTTTGTGGTACATAAAGAGCGTCATGCATAAGGCCTATACATTTTCCCCTATATCAAATTCTTCTTCCTGTGTCAGTCGGAGTATTTCGTCAACAGTTGTCATTCCGGCAGCGACTTTACGCCAGCCATCTTCGCGTAAGCCTTTCATGCCCAATTGGACAGCGAGGCGGCGAATCTCACTTGTAGATGCGTGCTTGAGAGCCATTGATCGGATTTCATCGTTCATAAATAAAACTTCAAAGATGCCGATCCTTCCCTTATAGCCTCTTCCTCGACATTCTTTACATCCGACGGGTTTTGGAATCTTTAGATCATACGGGATAGCCGGTCCGCTGCCATTACTCCCGATAAGTGCTTCTAATTCCTGCATTTCAGGTGGATACATTTCACAACATGCTTTGCAAACACGACGCGCCAACCGCTGTGCGATGATGCCTTCCACTGTAGAGGCGACGAGATACGGTTCGATGTTCATATCAATGAGTCGTGTAATAGCACCCGGTGCGTCGTTTGTGTGAAGCGTACTAAAGACGAGGTGACCGGTTAGCGATGTATGAACTGCCATTTCTGCGGTCTCAAAGTCCCGAATCTCACCGACTAAAACTTTATCAGGGTCTTGACGCAGAATGTGCCGGAGTCCAGCAGCGAAGGTGAAATCGATATCTGGATTGACCTGGATCTGATTGATCCCCTCAAGTTCATATTCGACTGGGTCTTCAAGTGTGATGATCTTGACATCCGGCGAGTTAATCTCTTTCAGGCAGGCATAGAGCGAAGTCGTCTTTCCGCTACCGGTGGGGCCGGTTGCGAGAATGATGCCGTGTGGTTTGCGTATCATGCGTTGAAAGAGTTCGAGATTGTCTTCGGTCAATCCGAGTTCTGCAAGCCCGAAATCAATAGACTGCCGGTCAAGTATACGGAGGACAACACTTTCGCCGTGGAGCGTTGCGACGGTCGGAACAGTTGAAACGCGAAGGTCTATTTGTCTGTTGCCGACACTCGCGATCTGTCTGCTAATTTTCCCGTCTTGTGGTCGTCTGCGTTCTGCGACATCCATTCCTGCCATGATTTTGATACGAGAAGTAATCGCGGATTGCAAATAGGCAGGTGGTTGCGGTTGATCTTCAAGTACACCGTCAACGCGGAATCGGATCTTAAGTTGGGTCGGATAAGGTTCAATGTGGATGTCACTTGCTCCCATACGAACGGCGTCAATGATCATCTGGTCAACGGCGTGTATGACAGTCGGATCTTGACTGAGATCTTTCTCGTCAATACCGAAGTCTTCGATTGTCTCCCGTTCGAGGGTTGTAGCTGCACCGACAGGTCCTTTGATACCAGCACTCAGTAAGCTCTCTGCAGTCCGTCCGTAGAGGCGAACAATTGCCTCCTCGATTTCTGCTGTGTTAGCGAGTACAGGTATGACTCGGCAGTTCGTGATGAGCTCAATTTCGTCAATGAGGACGATATTAAGGACATCCACCATTGCGATGGTAAGTTCATCGTCGTTTAATTCGATTGGAACAATTTTATTGCGGTAGGCGAACCCTGGTGAGACTTTTTCGAGAGTGTCGCTGTCAGGCGTAACACCTTCCAATTGGACAATCGGTGCCCCGTATTCGACACTCTTTGTCGCGAGGTCGAGGACATCAGATGGCACACCGTGTTTGGAAAGTACAGCGGCTTCGGAGGCACCGGTCTCTTCTATTTCTGTAACAATGTTTGTATAGTCTTGCTCAGAGATGAGAGACGCTTGTCGCATTGCCTCAACGATTGAAACCGTATTTTGTGTCTGTTGCATAGCGTAAACGCTCTACTATCGGCAGGATTTTTACCCCGCGCGAGCGGTAGCCTTTGTCTTATTTTTGGCAATAATTGGTTTTATTTTTGGTGTTTATTGGTAATTAAGACGCAATATCTACAAATAAGTTTAAGAAACTATCAACAATTACTATCACAGACCCTTCAGGTGAGATGTTTAGGAATTATGAAATTTCTCCAGAATACCTCCGTATCTAAGGACTGCTGACGAGGTAATGAGTCTCGCCAGCAGTGGGTTTACATAAGTTCTGAATTACTTGGCTGCCTCAATTCGTCGAATCGCTTTCTTTGCGGCGTTACGAACATTTTTAGAATTATCTTTGAGTGCCTGTGTTAATCCGGTTATCACGTCTGGTGCCTTTGCTCGCATTTCACCCAATTCATCAGCGGCGTTACGGCGGACATTTGCGTCAGTATCTTTCAATGCGATGAGAAGTTGTTTCACGATTATTTCACCAGAATCTCCGCGTTTTATGAGATCTTCACCGATTTCCCCAAGCACATCAACAGCGTGTCCACGTGTACTGACCGATTGGTTGTCTGTAAGCACGGCTGCCAATAGAGGTGTAACCGTTACAGCATGTCCTCTACCGAGTTTAATTAACGCATCTTCAGCACGGTTCCTGATAGACTTAGCGTCATCTGATAATGCCCCTATCAATGCTGCGAACGTTTCAGTTGAGGCTGCTCGTATATCAGACAGCTCGGCTATCGCATTGGTTCGGACTTTTGTCGAATTATCATTGAGACCAACGATTAAAGCATCTCGAATTGTGTCGGTGGACTGTCCATTTTCTGAGAGATCTTCTCCGATCTGTCCCAACACATCGAGTACATCGTGGCGTGCACTTGATGACCCTTTCGTTTGCGCAGCGATGAGTGCTGGCACGACGAAAACAAGCGATTCCGCAGATGTCGGACGAACGTCTCCCAATTCCGCGACTGCCTCACGGAAAACATCGTTAGAAGTGTCTGTAAGTGCTCCTGCTAAACCGATAGCGGCGGCATCATAATTCCTGCCAGCCTTCCTTTCCTGTTCACCGATTTCACCCAATGCTTCGACCGCTTCTTCGCGCACCCGTTTAGACGAATCTTGGAGCATAACGATGAGGGCAGCGGTCCCGGGACTCCCGATTTCTTCAAGAAAATCTACGAATTGACGTTTCACCGAATTAGACGCATCCATCAAAGTTGGCGCGATTTGCGCCAATAGTTCGGATTGCCATTTCGCTTGAATCCGTTTATGTTCGGTTTTAAGTGCATCAAGGTCTTCGGCGAGTTGAGAGAGACCACCGTCTTGTGCTTCGGCAGTTACGCCGTAAAACTGTCCCAACTGCTCAATTCCGAAACCCAGTAATAGACTTGTAACGATTGTTAGTGCCCAAAACCATCGTTTAGTGCTTGCCTTCGATATCAATCTTTCTTTGATCATCGTTGTTTCCTCCGTATCGTTAGGGACAGAGTCGTGGGTAATTCTGAAACTGATTTGACATTATTAATTCTGGGTTGCCCAAATGAAAAATGGAACATGTGTTGCGAGTACTTCAAGTGGTGTCTCTTCCGTGGATAGTACTATCTCAAACGAGGCGTCACTATCGTCAACTGAAATCCAGGCGATCAATGGTGCGATTTCTTTGGAACTGACAAGCACTTGGTCAGAAGGTGGTGCCCCTTTTTGGATTTCCAAGGCCCGAGCGACATTCAGTTGTGCAAATGCGATGTGGGTTTTAGGTGCCTGCTTTAAGTAAGGGTGCTGCGTATTCTTGACTGCATCAATGCATGTATATACGCCTTCTTCTGAGAATCCGAGCAAAAATAGGTCATTTACCTCGCTGTAATAGATGCCTGAATCGACACCAGATACGGTTGTTCCGTTGTAATTCGTTTGAGAAATAGAGAAATTTTGTAGATTAGACAGACTATTGCCGATTCGGTTCCATTTCATTCGATTGGTTGGACTGAAAATAATGGTGCCACCCGTTTCAACACCGCTAACATCAAAATAGAAATTGCCATCAAATTCCATATTAATGTTCTCTAATGCTTGCGGATCGAAGTCGGTGAAATCGGGGACTGACAGAGCGATTTCGCCGGTCAATCCAGGCATAACATCACCTTCAAGGTTAAGGTTCAATAGCCCTTCAAAAAAAGTTATCGCTGCGTAAGCGTCATTGTCCGCGCTTTTATGTATTTCGGTTTGGATCAGTTGCCAGACGCTTTCCAAAATGTTCGGTGCCATAGCAACAAAGAGGTCATCTCCAATAGACAGTGCGTTTGGCGTTTTGAGTGTTTCACCTTTCTTCAAAAACAGAGCGATTTCATTGTCTGGAACATTCGGGTCAAACTGGACATCTACTTGAAGAAGTGGGCCTTTTTCAAGTAGGTTGATCCGAGCGAAAAGCGATTCAAAAATAGCGAGACGTTTCTGGTTTACTTCGTCTAAATCCCCTAAAGATAATAGATATGGGAGGTGGGCGAATGCGGTAACGACAGCGGTCCCGAACTTCTTTGAAGCCTCCGTGAATTCTCGGTTTTCACGAATAGAGGGTGCATCTTTCCGATAGGTGTCCATCAATTTTTCAAACGCAGTTTCGCCTGCACCCAGCACGAGAAACTCTTCTACAAACCCGTACTTGACTACATTGCCATCCATTTCCATCATGTTGTACGGTGTCCGCTTATACTCACCTGCATTCGGGTGCCAGGTACTTTCGCCAGACATGCCTACCAATCCTTCAACGATCTTGGTAAAACGTTGGAGTTCGCCGAGGTTACCACCGGAATGTATCACGAGTCCGATCTGCGGCGCGTTCGCCTGATCTAACCATACTGCAAGTGCAGTCCGGTAGCCGACCGTCTCAAGTACACTCAGCGGGTCGGTACTCAGGATCCCCTGCACCATCGCGACCCCTTGCTGCAGGTCCTGCCAATTTGGGACAATATTTGGTAACAGTGCGAGGTTTTTTTTCCAATTTTCTGAGACCTCGATTTCACCGTAGACTTCATCTATATCTTGGAGCTGCAGGTAGAGGACACTCTCTTTCGGCATGAAATCTGTGACCTTTGCTGCGTGCGCCAACGATGCTGTTAAGAGGAGTAGAACAACACCGCAAAGTTTGAGATGTCCGTGCCTGCAGCTCCAAAAATGTGTTCCTTTGGATTGGACAGACGATTGACTTTTTCCTTCAAAAAGTTTTATCTTCACTGTAAAACCTCCATATTCTTCTAAGGTAGGCGAATGTCCTCAACAAGTGCCTGTACTTCATCTGGTGGTGGCGGTGTCAAGGCTGCCACGCCGATAGAGACGATGAAATTTAGGAGCATGCCGAGAGTTCCGATCCCTTCAGGTGAAATGCCCCACCACCAGTGATCTGGTGTGTTGAGTTCTGGGCTGATAAATTTGAAATAGATAATATATGCTGCAGTAAAGGTGATACCGACAATCATGCCGGTGACGGCTCCGGCTTTGTTCATCCGTTTAGAGAAGATCCCCATGACGATAGCGGGGAAGAACGAACTCGCTGCGAGTCCGAATGCGAATGCGACGACTTGCGCTACAAATCCGGGTGGATGAATCCCGAAATATCCGGCAATGCATACAGCGAACCCTGCAGCGATTCGCGCCGCCATTAACTCGTGTTTCTCCGATAACCCGCGTGCAATGCTCCCTTTAAGTAGATCGTGAGCGACGGCTGTAGAAATCACCAATAACAAACCTGCGGCAGTTGACAATGCCGCAGCCAGTCCACCCGCGGCAACTAACCCGACGACCCAATTCGGGAGTTTCGCGATTTCAGGATTCGCTAATACCATGATGTCTCGATCAATCGTAAGTTCATTGGCAATATCAGATTTCGCGCCACGATACTGGACACGTCCATCGCTGTTCAAATCGTTGAATTGAATTAATCCGGTTGCTTCCCAATTCTTAAACCACTCCGGTACATCCTCATATCTGACATCAGTTAGTTCTCCATTCTGTTCGTATCTAACGGTTTGGAGAAGATTCGTCCGTGCGAACACAGCGACTGCGGGTGCGGTTGTATAGAGGATCGCAATAAACAGGAGTGCCCAGCCTGCGGAAATCCGTGCTTCAGAGACTTTTCGCACCGTATAGAATCGGATAATTACATGCGGAAGTCCGGCGGTTCCGAGCATCAACGCCGATGTAATAAAAAAGACATCGATAGTGGATTTGCTTCCACTGGTATATAGGTTGAATCCGAGTTCCTCGTGCAAACCGTTGAGTCGATCGAGAAGATATACGCCTGAACCGTCTGCCACTTTTCCGACCAGTCCAAGCTGCGGAATCGCGTTCCCGGTGATTAGGATAGAGATAAAAATAGCGGGTACGAGATACGCGAAGATTAGGACACAGTATTGCGCGACTTGTGTGTAGGTGATCCCCTTCATTCCGCCGAGTACGGCGTAAAAGAATACGATTCCCATGCCGATTATTACACCGGTTTCAACGCTGACACTCAGAAAACGGGAGAAGACGATACCGACCCCGCGCATCTGTCCTGCTACGTAGGTAAAGGAGACAAAAATTGCACACACTACAGCGACAATCCGTGCTAATTGTGAGTAATACCGATCGCCTACAAAATCGGGGACTGTATACTTACCGAATTTTCGGAGGTAGGGTGCCAATAAGAGTGCGAGTAGCACGTATCCGCCTGTCCAGCCGAGCAGGTAGACAGAGCCGTCACGCCCCATAAAGGAGATCATCCCTGCCATTGCGATAAAGGAGGCGGCACTCATCCAATCCGCTGCTGTTGCCATTCCGTTGACAATCGGGTGCACGTTGCTCCCCGCAACATAGAAATCACCGGTTGAACGCGCCTTTGACCAGAGGGCGACACCGATATACAAGGCGAAGGAGAGTGCGACCATTACAAATGTCCATGCTTGTACGTTCATGATTGCGCCTTGTCCTCCTCATCTTTTTCTTGCGTGTATTTCTTCTCCAGACGATTCATCAGCCACGCGTAGACAAAAATAAGCTCGACGAAAATCCAGATGGATGCCTGTTGCGCAAAATAGAAACCGAGTCGGTATCCGCCGAATTGGATTTTGTCGAGTTGTTCCACGAATATAATTGAACAGAGATATGAGGTGACGAACCATATTCCCAGTAGGATAGCGAGGTATTGCAGGTTTTTCCGCCAATACGCTTTATTTCTTTCCGATGACGCCATAGGTTATATCCTCCTTTATTGTGATGAAGGTTGTTCTTGTACGACAGGGATCACGTAACTCCGAAGTTTTATACCTTCTATTGTTTCTGTTTCTACCCGCGGTTCTGGGGTCCTCCGGTGATCGAAGACGACGTAGTAGCCTTGTTTCTCACGCTCCAATTTGAGGTAAGCGGTGAGCTGCTTTTTGCCCATCTGATAGCGGATATTGCCTCTCCAAATTTTTGTTTCTACGATGTATTTCTGCCCCTTGTGTGTAATGAAGATATCCATTCTACCGCGCCCTGTTCCGACTTCAAAAGACAGGACACCGCCTACGCTCCGCGCGAATAGGTCGAGATAGGTGAGCAGGAGGTGCCGTCCCACGGATTCTTGTGGTGTATCGGGTACTTGTAGAGTTTTGAAGCCTGCGCGGGCAATAAAGTCTCGGAAGTTATCCAGCAGCTGTTCCATGTCTATATGTCCTGTGGTGGTAAGGTAGGCATGAAAGCCTTCAATATTATCTTCGTGGAAGTATTCGCGTTCAAGCCCGTTCATCGTTGGTTTGAACGCTTGCAGGATGCAATAGAGATAAATCGGATTAGCGAGTTTACACTTGCCATCCGCGTCTTCCGCAATGACCCCATACGTAGCAAGTTCGTCAATGTGTGGATCGCGCAGATTGAAATCCAGACTTTCTTCATAAGCCATGATATTCATCAGGATTTTTTCAAAGCGCCTATCCCTGCGGATATTGGTTGTGAGATGTTGAATGTTGATGTTCCGGCCGCGTACAAGTTGGATATGTGCCTTTAAAAAGTGTGCCATGGTAATCGGTTCGGTTTTTGGGATGTCTAACGCTTCCGTGAGTATTTGCGCGAGTCGGTTAACAAGCACCGGTTGACCAGCTGTCTGTTTGTAAATAGAAGAGATGACTTCGGGGGCGAAGGGTTGGCCGACTTCATCGGTATATTGAGAAAGCAGCTCCTGGACCTGTTCAAGGGTGAAGTTTGGCAAGCGAAATTCGTCTTGGATATTGAACGGCGAGACAGACCGGTCGTAGTCGAGCTGCGCAATGCTTTTGACTCCAACAATGCCGACGCTGTGTGGACAGAGCAGTTCGTCAGATAGGTAAATTAGGCGGAGTGAATACAGAAAATCGCTCACGACGGTTTGTGGGATACCATCAAATTCGTCGATGAGGAGGACAACCTTCGTGGGTGCAAGCCTGTGATTGCGAAAATCGTTGTCCAGAAAACTTTTGAGGTTTTCAAAGAACACTTCCATTGAAAAATGATCGGTTAGCGTTGTGTTCTCTAAAAATTGTGTCAATGCTTCAGAAGGCACTTCGCCTCGTTTTTGGAAGACGCTTTTAATTTGCCTGTTAATCTGGTAATAGAGTTGTTGATAAAAAGTTGCAGGTGCAGCGTTGTGCATTGTTTGGAAATCCAATTGAATCGGAAAATAGGTTGGGTCTTCCGCGACAAGTGCTTCAAGTGCCAACCGGAAGAGGGTGGTTTTCCCCGTCTGGCGCGGTGCGAAGAGGACGATGTACTTGCCGTTTTTAACGCGGCTAATGAAATCGGCAATTTCCTCGGTGCGTGGAACAATATAGTGATGCTCAGGGCGGACGCGCCCTTCGGTTCCAAAACTTCGCATTGTCGCCTCCTCAAAAGTTCTCAGCAATTTATCTTATCACATCGCTTCCTGAAAATCCACTGTTAATTTTCAAATGCAGTAAAAGGTGGCTATCTATAATTCTCTGGGAACATCAAGCGTTCGACGTTTTCAATCAGAATGTGCAATACTTTGATATGGATTTCTTGGATACGGTCAGCCGTGTCGCCGGGTGCGATCAGGCAGATGTCGCAGTATTGTTTAAGGCATCCGCCATCACCACCGAGCAGCCCGAAGACCTGCATCCCGCGCGATTTTGCGGCTTCTGCTGCACGCACAACATTTTCGGAATTCCCGCTGGTTGAGATTGCTACGAGCAGGTCCCCGGGATGACCGAGTGCCGATAGTGGACGTGCGAAGACCTCTGCGAATCCGAAATCGTTTGCGGTGCAAGTAATGTGTCCAGCATCGCTGAGTGCGATTGCCGGTAATGGTTTTCGTGCGTCTCGAAACTTTCCGGTGCATTCTTCGGCGAAATGTACGGCATCGCACAAACTGCCGCCGTTCCCGCATGTGAAGATTTTGCCTTGACGCTCAAACACGTCTTGCATCATCTCTGCTGTCTGCGCGATGGTTGCGATATTTTCAGGGTTTTGGACGAACCGATGGAGTACGTCTTGTGCATCTAACAACGCATCGCGAATGCTATTCAAAATATCCATAGTTTCTTGTCCCTCAAAACAATAAAGCTAATAAACATCAGCATCCCAGCTATCATAAGGTCATTTGATACTATCAGGACTTACGCAATTTTGACTGTAGGTGGTTCTGTTAGGTGAAATTTTTCGGAAAACACAGTGTTTTTGTGTCACAAACTAACAATTTGTGGTACATAAAGAGCCGCATGCGTAAGTCCTAAGTGAACAGTATTGTTCTCGTCAATATCGCTAAATCCGGAAGATTTCGCCTAATTTTCCACCGAGTACGCGTCCGGCACCGAGGAGACACGCAATCAGGATTAACATCCCTACGACACCTAACGCGCTTGCTGTGTAGGGCCCGTGGTCGGGACGTTGCGAGAGTGCCCAGATCGCTTTTGTGATCGGATAGTACTTATCCTGCATTGCTAAGATGAGGCTGTCGCTGACCTCTAACATAGAGAACGAGAAAACAAGGATCGCACCGGCGAGGATATTCGCGATAACCAAAGGTAACGTAATCTTATACAGTGTCCGAAGCGGTGTCGCGCCCATGTTTTGTGATGCTTCTTCGTACGTTACGCTGGTCTGCTGGAGTCCGGCGTAGATAGACCGCAACATATACGGCAATCTTCGTACGGCGTAACTGATAATTAAAAGAAACGTCGGATTCTTTCGGGGGTCTATGACAGCGACCAACCCATCCGGGAAATATCGCAGCAAGAGTGTCGTATCGGCGAAGCTGCCCATATACCCGAACGCGATGGCGACCCCGGGCAACGCTAACGGCAACATCGCAATAGCATCCAACAAATTTTGGAACGGGAGACGTTTACGGGTTAATAGATAAGATACCACAACACCGATTAAGAGTGCTAATAAGGTGCTGAAAATGCTATATTTAAGACTGTTGAGGATACTCGGTAGTGTGTCCTCATGCGTGAAGGTCTCGATATAGTGTGCGAAAGTCCACGATTTGGGTAAAACGCTCAACTGCCACTGGCTCGCATCTGGTGTTAAAGAGACGAGGATGACGCTAATATGTGGTAAGAGTGCCATAAACGTCAACCCGCCGATGAAGATATAGATAATGCTACGCGTGCCCCATTTTGCGTCCGTTTCGCGTGAAGTCACGTGTCCTCTGCCGAGCATCTCGTAGTGTTTGCTTCCTGTCCAGCGTTTAGAAACATAAAAAGCGAGTGCTGTTAGGACGATGATTAGGACGACGAGCGCATATCCCATCGGATTGGTGTTCGCCTCAGTTACTTGTCGGAAGATTCGTACCGCTACAACGTCATTATAATTAAACATCAGCGGCGTTCCGAGATCGGTAAACGCCCAAATAAAGACGAGGATTGCACCGGCGAAGTAGCCCGGCATCATCAATGGGAGCGTTATCTGGCGGAAGACTTGGAAGCGCGATGCGCCCATATTCTCCGCGGCTTCTTCCAGACTCGGATCAACGTTTGCGAGTGCCGCGACGATGTTGAGGTACATTATCGGATACAAGTGCAGCGTTGAAAGCATGACCACACCCCAGAAACCGCCACGGAACCAGTCAATAGTTCCAGTCATATCAATCAATCCGAGTTTCACGAGAAACATGTTGATGCTTCCGTATAATCCGAATAACTTCTGCATGCCGATCGCACCGACAAAGGGCGGCATAATCATAGGGATTAGGATGACAGAGCGTAACATATTGCGCCCCGGGTATCGGAAGCGCGTCAGGAAATAGGCGAGCGGGAGGCTGATGATGCTCGTTACGATCGTGACCATTATACCGATATTGAAACTGTTGATAACGAGTTCGCGGATATTCGGATCGGTCACCATCAACTTAAAGTATGCGAGTGTAAATTTATTTTCAATCCAGAACGCTTCTTTGAAGACATAAAGGAGGGGGTATATAAGAAAGACCACAAAGAAGAGCGTTGTTAATCCAAAGATAAGCGTGATTGATGGTGTTAAATCGTATCTTCTTTTAAGTTTTTCCATGAAAGACAGATTTGTGTAGAGGTTCACTTCTGTCTTCGACTGATTCAGCATCGCTTTCTCCGACCGTCCACGTGCCCGGAACGTTTTGCATTCAAGTCTATGCTTTACAATAGCGTAAGTTTGTAGGTTATTTTATAATTATACCCTATACATTGCCGAATTGCATATATTTTTTTCTCCAGAAGAAAAAGAGGCGTGATGGCATTCGGCAATAAACCAACTTACCATCACACCTCGGGTTATATCTATGGCTACTCTTGAGGAAATTATGAATAGGACTTACGCATCAGCGATTTTAATCATAGGAGATTTTAGTTGTTGACAGAGATATTCAGAAAGCAATTCGTTATGGGTAAAGTCTGTTAAGGGGTTACAGTTACAGCCCTCACACAACGAAAACCGTCATCGATGAACGCGTTCGTCGGTATACCGTTGCTGCGGTTAGCAACCCGTACGACCTGCCCGGAATCGAACCAAGAACCACCGCGCAGCACGCGGGATACGGTAACATCAACTTCTGTGAAGTTATCTAATATCCACTGAATATTGTTGTTGTCTGAGAGCGGATTGCGTGCAGCTCCATTCTGCGGAAATGTAAAATAGAAATCATTCTCATAGTCGTCTAAACACCATTCCCATACATTACCCGCCATATCGTATAACCCATAACCATTCGCAGGGTATCTACCTACAGCGGTGGTGTCTTTAATATTGTTGCCGTAGTTCGCATCCTGCTCGGTAATCGTATTCCCGTGCGGATACTTCTGACCAACGAAGCCACCGCGCGCAGCGCGTTCCCATTCCGCCTCGGTCGGTAAACGTTTACCTGCCCACTTGGAGTATGCCATCGCCGCATACCAACTCACACTAACAACCGGATGTTTGTCTTTACCTTTTGGGTAGTTATTCCCGTGCCAGTCCCAGAGATAACGCCCATTGTGAAATCTTCCGTCAATCCGATTCTTCTGCCAACGCGGGTTCTCAAGCACAAATTCTTTGAATTGCGCGTTCGTCACTTCTGTTTCGTCCATATAGAACGCATCTACATAGACGGTGCGCATAGGCTGCTCATCGTTATCTGCCTCCGCATCGTTGCTGCCTATCTGAAACTCACCCTCGGGAATCAGTACCATGCCTTCAGGGGGTAGTGTTTCTTTCTCTGCGGGTGGTGGTGTTGTTTCTCCTTCTGGGAGCGGTATTTTTTCCCTTGGGGACGATGTTGTTGTTTCCGATGGAAGTGTTATGTCATCTCGTTCGCAACTGCTGATAGCGAGAGCCAGCCACCCGACGAGCATGATGAGGCAAGACCTTTCCAAAATACGCTTTAAGGACATTTTCAAGTCGTTATGGTGTTTTGTCATGAGAGAATACCTCCTCTGGCAGTATGATAACACAGGTCACAATATTACCGAATTATTTTTTCATCGGAGAATTCTTGTTGACCCTGACCACTATTTGTGCTATACTTTAGCAATATTCACAACACAGAATCGTAGAATTGTATGGCAACAGTAAAACTCGAAAACATTACAAAACGCTTCGGCGACCTCATCGCACTTGATGACATTACGCTTGATATCCGGGATGAAGAATTCTTCGTGCTTCTCGGACAGACCGGTGCCGGAAAAACGACGACGCTCCGCTGTATCGCTGGCTTGGACAAACCGGAAGACGGGACAATCTATCTGGACGGTGTCAGCGTCAATGAAAAAACGCCTGCAGAACGGGATGTCGCTTTCGTCTTTCAGTCGCATATTCTCTACCCACATCTGAGCGTTTATGAGAACATGGCGTTCCCGTTACATCCGAGACGGCTCTCTGCCGAAGAAATCGATCGGCGCGTCAGAGATATTGCCCAGATGCTCCATATCGAACACCTGCTCATGCGGACCCCGAATCAGTTGAGTGGTGGCGAAACGCAGCGCGTCGGACTTGGTCGCGCAATGGTGCGCCGTCCGCAAGTTTTTCTGATGGACGAACCGATATCGAATCTGGATGCGAAACTGCGGACGGAGATGCGCGCCGAAATCCGTTGGCGGCAACGTGAACTCGGTACAACCACCTTCTATGTAACACACGACCAGATTGAGGCGATGTCGATGGCGGATCGGATCGCCGTCCTTGAAGCAGGGAGAATCCAGCAGTTAGGGACACCTTCAGACATCTATAACCACCCGGTGAACCTATTTGTCGCAGGTTTCATCGGCAATCCGAGCATGAATTGCATCCCGTGCGATGTCTCTAGTACCAATGGACAACTTCAGCTGACATTGGCAGACGCCACCGGAAACGACAATACAGTAACAATCGAAGATGCGCGAATTGTCAAAGCACTCAAGGCGCGTGCTGCAGATGATGAGACAGTTTTCGGAACGCATGCTGAAGATGTTATTGTGAGTCATCAGTCTATTCAAAACGGTTTTCGGGCTGAAGTCTATAGTGTTGAGCCTCTTGGTGCGGAAACAATCGTTGAACTGACCCTCGGTACGGATGCAGCAGGTGACCGGACGATTCTCAAGGCAGTCACTGCGCCTAACTTTGAAGCAGAGATCGGGCAATATCTCTATGTCTCGTTTGTTTCAGAACGGATGCACTTTTTCAATAAAAACACCGGTGACGCTATTTTGTAGGAGGGATTTGGAATCCCGATTTCTTCACTAATTATGAATTGGCGACTTAGGCTTTTTAATCTCATCCCCAATTTTCTGAAACGCATTGGCTGTCAATCACTACGCCGACTCGGGTATGACCCCGATGCGTGGTTAGAAAATTTTCTCAAGGAACACAAAGGAGACTGACACGTGAAAGGTGGAGATATTCTCATCGAATGCTTGAAAGCACAGGGTGTCTCAGCGGTATTCGGAATGCCTGGCACCCAAAACATCCAGATTTACGATGCGCTGCTACGACGGGGCAAAGGGGCAATCGATCACTACCTTGTTCGGCATGAGTACGCTGCGACACAGATGGCGGACGGTTTCGCTCGCGCAACAGGAGAAGTCGGGGTTGCTATTACTGTACCGGGACCGGGTGCGAGTAACGCATCGACCGGAATTTTGGAGGCGTTCACCGATTGTGCCCCTGTACTGCTCATCACCGGACAGAGCGATTCCAGTCTCTATAGTAAGCATCCGAGCAAGATGTTTCACGGGTTGGATCAGATGCAGTTCTTTGCGTCGATTACCAAATACTGTGCTATTGCCCATACTGTCGCCGAGGTTCCTGTCGTTGTCGAAAACGCTTTCAAAGCGATGCGGAACGGGAGACCGGGGCCGACAGTGCTGGAGTTCCCGATGGATGTTGTCACAGGAGAAGGCGATGTCCGAATCCCGCCCCGCGTGGAACGTGCCGAATTGTCGCCACCCGACGATGCAGATCTCAGTACTGCTATTGAGACCATCCGCAACGCGAAGATGCCCCTTATCTTTGCTGGTTCTGCTGTTTATCACGCAAACGCTCGAAACGAGTTACGTCTCCTCGCCGAAAAATTGAACGCACCCGTGATTGTTACCCGCAATGGGAAAGGCGTGTTATCAGAAGATCATCCGCTGGCATTACAAATTTGCTACGGTTACCTCGGACGCGAGGCACTCGAACGGAGCGACTGTTTAATCGGCATCGGACCGCGTTTTACCTCTATTGATTCCCGAAATTGGAGTCTGGAACTGCCACAACCGTTCATCCAAATCGATGAAGACCCGGACGAGATCGGACTCGAATATCCGTGTGATGTCGGCGTGGTGGGTGATATGAAATTGACCTTGCAAGCACTTATTGAAGATGTTGTTCCTGCTCAAAATGCATGGGATGAAACGCTCGCAGAACTTCGGAAACAGTTTGATGCGCAGCCGTCATTGCCGGTCATTCATGAGTTCCAAGACGTGCTCCCACGCGACGCAATCTATGCGATTGATGTCCATGCACTCGGTTACGCCTCTTTCGCTGAATTCCGTGTCTACGATCCGAGAACTTTCCTCTATCCGAATATCGGTGTGGCGTTAGGACACGCGTATCCCGCCGCGATTGGCGCGAAAGCCGCACATCCCGATCGACCGGTTATCTGTTTTAGTGGCGATGGTGGGTTTTTGATGGGTGCGGTGGAGATGGCGACCGCCATGAAATACGGTATCAATGTCGTGGCGGTTGTGGTGAACGACGGTGCGCTGTCTGCGATTAAAGGGTCTCAATTGAAGGGATGTGAGGGGCGAACGATTGATACCGACCTGCTCAACCCCGATTTCGTCGAATTCGCAAAATCTTTCGGTGCTTATGCCAGACGCGTAGAGGATTTGGCGGATTTTAAGGACACTTTACGCGAGGCAGTCGCTGCCGAACAACCGGCACTCATCGAGGTGATGCTCCAAGGACGGCAGGACGAGATTATTAACGTCATCAGTTGGTTGCAGACCGAACCGCTCCGAAAAACGGGTTTTTAACAGAAAAAATATAGTAAGAACCTCACAACCAATCTCCTTTATGCAGCGGAAATTAATCTGGAGCTTGTCCGGCTCTTATGTACTTTCTGTGTGGCAGCACTGTGGTATTGCTGCCGAAGAAGCCGACCCCTATGGCGCGTCTTGTTGCTATTGGGTAGTCGTTGCTGACGTTGACTGCGCACAACGAAAACCGTAATCGTAGATTGTGTTTGTCGGTGAAAGCAATAAGCGATTGGTGAGGCAGATACCTTTTTCGGTGGCACTCCAACCACCACCTCGTAGCACCCTTATTGGGATCGTTTCAATGTCTGTGAAATTG
>JAJEEK010000096.1 GCA_022821065.1 Candidatus Poribacteria bacterium | reverse complement strand
ACGATTGGACCGAAAACCTCGACTCCGATATTTTGATAAGGCACGAGGTTTTCGATCCAGCAACCGATGTGCTCGAACTCACTACCTTTTACGTTCTCAAGAAGACAGAGACCGTCTAACTGAAAGACGATGCACAAGAATTCTCTGTGAAGGACGCACCTATTCTCCTAAATACTTAACGTCTAACAGAAGCGGACGGAAAAATCCTTATCCGAAATGTAGACTACCAAGTCGATTATTATTCTGGAAAAATTACGATAGAACCACGAGATGCGGCGACCTATCCATACAGCTTGAAGATTACCTATCAGACGCTGCCCTTCGCGATTAAAGAGGTCTATAAACGCGATTTGTTCGGCGATCAATTTCTGAATAGCTATCAGCAACCAGCAGTCAGCCGTACGGGCGAGGTCCCCTCGTCCGCACAGGTTGGGCAACCCAACTCCTACGAAGGTTTCCGAGAGCCGGAAGCTGAAAGCCAATTAGAGGTTTCAGGGAGCCAAACCTTCGGAATCTCGCTTGGCAGTCATCGCGGCGTAACACCGAACCAAGAACTCCGCGTTAACGTTGAAGGTAAAGCCTCCAAAAACATCACCGTTCTTGCCTTGCTATCCGACCAAGATTTACCAATCCAACCGGAAGGTACGACAGAAAACATCCAAGACATTGACCAGAAGTTGATTCGTATCACGCATCCAAATATGAGCGGTACATTAGGCGACTTTGAGGGATCGCTTGGTGCTTCGGAGTTTATCTTTTTTCCGCGTGCGTTGGAAGGTGTGCAGGTCGAAGGCGATTTCAAGTGGGGGCGATTCCATCTCATTCCGAGTGCCATTCCGAAGGGACAGTCTACCAGTTTAGTCCTCCGAGGTGAGGAGGGACGCAGCGAATACCGGCTCACGGTTGATGGGCAATACGTCATTGTGAAGGCGGGAAGCGAAATCGTCTGGCTGAACGGCGAAAGGATGCGGCGCGGGGAAAATAACGACTATATCATCCGTGAATATGGGGACCCGATCGTCGAATTCAACAGCAAGCACCTGATCACGAGCAACGACACGATCCGGATCGATTTTGAATACATCTCCGAGGAACGCGCCTATCAACAGAACCTTTACGGACTCAACAGCGTTTTCACGCTACCCGGTGATTGGATAAGCATTGGTGCCTCTTATGCCGTTGAGACAGACCTGAAAGACCCCGATCAGGCTCTAATCGCAATTACAGAGACAGACCTGGCTGCACTGCGCAAAAACATTATCGATCCAGAGGGAGACGGATCGCTGCTCATCGCGCCGCAGCAACATACCGTATGGGGTTTAGAGAGCCGACTCAATATCACCGAAAGTGCGTGGATTGAAGGCGAACTCGCCTATAGTAATCTTGATAGGAATACCTATTCCACAATAGACCGTAAAGAGGTGAGTCAGGCGTGGAAACTGCTCGGTTCCGCGGATTGGGATTTCGCGACGTGGGCGGCGCGTAGGGAAACCCCCCATATCCCCCCGCATGCGGGGGGATATGGGGGGTTTCCGTTACTCACAACGAACCTTGATATACGGTCGATGGATGCCGATTTCGTGCCTGTCGGTGCGTCGAGTAGCAACCGGACCCGTTCCCGCTACGAGACGCAATACGCCAAAGAGGGGTTTGATGACGCGTTCCTGTTTGATACGCCCGGTTTCTCACGCACCGCACGAGATGAACGAACCGTAAACTTTGACATCCGATTGGTTCCGATGGATTGGTTGGCATTTGATGCCGGTGTCGGCAGGAGCGAAGAGCGAGAACCGCAACGCCCCGAAACTGTTCCGACGGCAACCGTTCCGCCCAAAACAGAGGCATCGTCCACGGGAAATGCGACAATTCGTAATAACTTCAATTGGGGTGTAAACTTCAATCGACTTTCGGGCAGCAGTCGTGTCGGGAGTTCTGCCTTGGGTGTTTCTTCAAGGGCACCTCGTCCCTATCAGAACGCACGGACAAGCAGTCAGCGAAACGGGACATCAACACCAGAGGAGCGTCCGACTCAGAAAACATCGCTCCTGAAAAAGTTACCGAATCTCCGATGGGATGACTATCGGAGCAGTTCGCAGGTCGAGGGCACGGATTCGACAAGGACACAATCACAGCAGAAGTCACGGCAGGAAGGCAACCTGTCCTATCCGATCGGTCCGTTTAGGTTTATCGGTACATTGGGCAGATTAGAATCCACGGAGGCACTGAATGCGACGCTCAACCGGAAGCGGGATCGCACGATTGGACGCGTTGATCTCGTTGACTTCAGTTGGCTGTCCGTTAACACCAGTTATGAACTTGAGGAGGCTTTCGCGAAAGAGCCGTTGCTTACTGTAGATGGCAAGCCGATCGGTCTGTCTGACTGGCAGCGGAGCACGACAGCGCGAACGTGGAAGGTCGGGGTCTTTTCACAACAGAAATCTTTTCTCGGTGGTGGCGTGAACCTGAGTGCGAACCTCGCCCGCCGGATGCTGGCGGCACACACCGATTTCGGGGCAAATACGACGACGCAACTCGCCGATATTAACTTGCAGTTGACACCGCTAAGCCGCGCCATTGACATAGAAGTCCGTTATGAGTTGGACAAAAAGTTGACGAGCCAACGCCACGAAATCTATACCAACATCCATCCGCATACCGGTGTTCTGCTCCAACCGGGTGAAGGCTATTACGTGAAGTTGGACGATCTGCACTATGTGGAGGACCCCGAGGAAGGCACTTACATCAAAATCTACCAGAACGTCGGGGATAAACCGACCACGGCAGTGGATGCGGATTTCCGAGCCCGTTTCCAACCGCGTCAGTATTTCGCACGGCGTGCCAGAGTGCGGCAACAGCAGCAACGTGAATCGATGTTAAGACGAGATACTTTACGCCCGAATAGGCATCAGCAAGAGGGCATTATGGGCGACAAAACGTCTACAACACGGTCTACCGATAGCCGACAGCCGATGGAAACCGACAGCCAATTAGTGTGGTTCCTGAGTGCCTTGCGAGGTCAAATCCGGTTCTGGTTGACAGAAGAACAAGAGGTAGAGGATGCGGTGTCTCTGTATCTGCTCCGAAGCTTACAAGGTTCAGATACGCTTTTCGGACGGTTGAACCAGCACCATCGGCTCGAATTTTCACCCTCACCGGCGTTCAGGCTTGAGTTCAATCTCCGCTCCGGCGAGACACTCAACAAGCGAATCAATAACCAAGAACGGCACAGACAGCATCGCACTTGGGATGCCGCTTTTTCCGTAAATCCGACACAACGCCTCTCTGTCGGTGCCAACTATGAGCAACGTCAGGAGATAGAAAGCTATAACCAATTCGATTTTGAAAACCTTGGGCAGGAAATTAACGGTGAAGAAGAGATAATAGACCGTTCTGCAACGCCGATCTCAGACCTCCATCAACTGGAGCAGACGACCGAACTGAGCCTCCGCTATCAACTGAGCAATACACTGCGATGGAGTGGTATCGGTGGCTATAAACAGACAACCGATGAGGAACAACTTGACGAGGAACCGGAAGCCGATACCCGGACTTTCTCTTATGAAAATCGGATTACATACAGTCTTATCGGCAAGGGAAGGATTGATGTCAACTACAAACTCGGCTACGGCAAAAGCAGTGGCGGCATACCCTTCGCGCAATATACTTTCTACGAAGGCATCAGCCACGAAATTCGGACGACAGCAGACTACAGGTTGCGGAGATTCACCGACTTGTTATTTCGCCTCAATTACCGGTTGCTCTCCACAAAGCATCGCAAACCGGAACACCGCTTAGAGATGACCGTCAGCGCGGAACTCTAATGCGAAATTGACAGGTTCGTTTAGAATTTTATTTCCGGTTTCTGAAACTCTCCTTTAAGCCATTTTAGAAATATCACGGTGTCGTTAAAATTTTCAAGGACCTCTCCCATCATAACTGGTGCTTTTAGCATCAGCCAAATGAACCCATCATAAGATCGCCCGTTACCACGTTGACCTTCAAGCGTTTTGTTTATCTTTATGATGTTCCTCAGTTCAATATCTCGGCTCAATTGTTGAAAATCTTCATCAAACGCCTCAAAACCTTCTTCATCAGCCCGGAAACGTTCGGCAGCCCATCCGAAAATAGGTGCTGTCTCAAAATCGGGTATAAGGACTTCATCTATCACTGCGTCTTGATCTGTTCCATGATAGACTAAAATCCTACCTTTTTGGAAGCCTTGGTGCATACGGTGTGCCACAACAATGTCCGTCCTTGTGGGTTTTCCAAAATGTTTATGCAAAACAACTTCGTATACCTCGGTATTCGGCGGACTATTCTTAACAAAAGTCTGAAAGTCTTGATGCAGCACGTCTGGATAAGCACTTTTGAGAAAAGCCAGATAGACAGGATCCGAACTAATTCGATGAAGCGTCTCAAACCGAGCATCTAAAATCGGGGACGGGTACGCTTGCTGCAACGCTTTGAATGTTTGTTCATACAAAACCTCAGCATCCGTACCTGTTGCTGTCTCTGCAGCTGTGTCCTCCGGTGCTAAGGGAACATCCGGTTCACCAGAACAACCGAAAAATAACGAAATGTGGCAAACACTTAAAACAATGAGTAGATTATAAATTGGCTTCAAAAGAGTGAATGTTCTTTTCATAAGGTTACTTGTTCTGAATTGGATTAATCGGAGACTATTCATCGGTACTGGTCGCAGCTGTGATCGCTTGATTCCAATCCCACAAAAAGATTGTGCCGTCCTGTCCGGTACTAACCAACGTTTCCCCATCAGGCGAAAATTTCAACGTCTCCACTTGCTGCGTATGTCCATCAAGCGCAGCGATTCTGTCTCCAGTCTTGGCATCCCATAATTGGATTGTACCGTGCGGATGCCCACTGACGAGAATTGCGCCATCTGGTGAAAATACCAACAGTTTTGGCGAATCACGCAATGTCATTCTACCGAACTGATGCACAGTGCTAACCGAAAAAAGTTTACGACCGGTACGCACATCCCATAAATGGAGTTGTGTGTGTGTCCCAGCAGCGAGCACGGCGCGGTCTGGTGAAAACGCCAATGCCGAAATATGCCCCAGATTCGCTTGTTCCGTCGATGCTCCAAAGACAGTCAAAGGTTCACCGGTCGCAACGTCCCACATTCGGATTTCCCCTCTTGTAGTTCCACTCACAAGCCATCTACCATCTGATGAAAACGCCAATGCCAAAATCGTTCGCATATTGCGGTGAAAGCCGAGCGGTAGGTCACCATGAAGCGGAATTACCAATTCATCGCCTGTGTCCGTATTCCACAAACGAATGTCAAGGTTAGTAATCGCTATAGTTTTAGTTCTATCGTCAGGAGAAAAGAGAAGTTTTCCGACCCCTCGCTGCAACGTCGCAAGTTCGTCTCCAGTCGATACATCGGTCAACCGAATTAGATTATCTGGCTTCATAGCAGAGAACCCAGTAGGGAACCCACCGAAAACTTTCGTACCATCCGCCGCTTCACTAACGAGTTTCGTGCCGTCCGGTGAAAACGCCACTGCTGAATACCAATCCCGATGTCCGCTATTTTGGACGGTGGACTTTTGCGCTGTTTCCACATCCCAAAAGGTAATTTCACCGTTAAACGCCGCACTGACGAGTGTGGAACTGTTCTGCCCACTGTTCTGAAAAAAGGTCGCCGCTTTTATGGATTGTGTGTGTCCAGTGATAAGATTCTCAAGGGGTGTCTCGGTCTCTATATCCCAGAATCGGATTGCGCCATCCGTACTCCCGCTGACGAGCGTACGACCATCAGGTGAAAACGCTAACGCAGCAATACCGTTGATATGTCCGGTGAGTGTCGCGATCGGTTCGCCATGAGTTGTGTCCCACAATTGAACTGTTTTATCCGTGCTGCCGCTGGCAAGCGTTTTTCCATCGGGCGAAAACGCCAGTACATTTGTCGCTCCAGTATGTTTCTGCAGTATCATCGAATCCCTGTCACCAGTCGTATTCCACAATCGGACTGTCGTATCTGTGCTGCCACTTGCCAGACGCGTGCCATCTGGCGAAAACGCCACTGCTAAAACCCAATTTTTTTTGAACATGCGCTGCACAGGTTTATCCAACGGCTGAAGCGGCAAATCTACGTGTCCTCTGAGCGTCGATAACTTTTTACGGGTTGCGACATCCCACAACTGGATCATCCCGTCCTGTTTTCCAATCGCGATTCTATCGTTCGTCATCGCGTAAACACCCTGAAAATCCTCCGAACGAAAGAGACCGATCCCGAATAACCCAGTTTTAAGGTGCTTTGTTTTCCCTTTTCCGTTCTCAATATTCAATCGGGTAATTGCAGCACGCCCGGCACCATACAAACCGATAAGCGTTTTCCCATCTGATGAGAATCGCAGGACGGAAGCATCCCCGTACAAGTCAATAAGCGGTACCTCGCGCTCAGTAGCGATCTCCCACAATTGGATGCGCGTCTCTTCGGAAGAAGCGGTCAGGAAACGGCCATCCGGTGAAAAGTTGAGTGCTTTACACACACCGCTGCCAAACAAAGATTTCTCTTCACCTGTTTCCACATCATACAGCCAAACCCCGATAGTGCTACCGACTGCGAGTAGGGTGCCATCTGGCGAAAACTGGATTGTGGTAATCCCACCTTTTCCGAAGCGCGCTTTCGCCGCTTTCGGCAACTTCCAATGTGCGTGGTTTTTAGTTGTCTCATCTGATTCTGATTCTGCAATCGATGCCGAAACGTCGTTAGGCTGCTGGCTGGTGGTATCTCCCTCGCTCGGTGTGCTAACATTTCCGAGTTGCGTCCGAATATCCGGTTTGGAAACCTCAACGTTTAGCACGACGGGTGCTTCGATGAGTTCAACTGTCATCTCTGATGGTGCGTCGAAACTATACGGTTTTTGAAAACGCGACAGGTATTGATGGTTTCCGATACCTAACATCAAAAGCACGACTGCTAATGCAGAAACACCGACTGCCCACGGCACCAGCGGTTTGCTACCTGATGGCGCAACCGGTTTCAGACGCGAAACTTCACGCATAATGTTCTCGGTGAGATTCGGTGAGATTTGGAAATGCTCTAAAGCCTCTCTAATCATCGGTTCCTCCTCTTTTAGGCGGTTCCGCGCACGCCTCAGACGGCTTTTAATAGTACTCGTTGATACGCCTAAAAATCGGCTAATCTCTTCAACTTTCATTTCACCAAGGTAGTAGAGCGTCATCACTGTGCGTTCACTCTCTTTCAACTTCGCAAGCAGCTTTTTGACGACTTCGCGTTGTGACTCCGCAGCGGTTTTTGCCCCTTCTTCTGCGACGTGTCGGGAATAAGCATCACCTTGTATCATTGTTACTTCTGTGTCCTCCAAGGGTTGCGTTTGTATCCGTTTTTTGCGGAGCCACGTGGCGCATAGGTTTGCTGTAATCACATAGAGCCATCCAGCAAACTGGTTCGGATCTTTCAGCGTATGAAGTCTCTGATACACTTTCAGGAAAGTGTCCTGCGTAATATCTTCAGCAATGTGGAAATCCCCGATTTTTCGCCAAGCCAATGTATGAACCGGTTTCTGATATTTATTCACAAGTTCGGCAAAAGCGGTTTCATCACCACCGAGAACACGTCGAATAATCGCAACATCATCGTTTTTCATCAGGTACCTCCAGAAAGCGAAAGTTGAATTAATAACCCATCAAATTATAATGACGCAAGATAGGGCAAAACGGTTGCTTAATTCTAAAAAAAGAGGAATTTTTGAAGGAAAGTTTTGTAACTATTAGGTTTTTGTGAGGAGAAGTAACCAGTACCCAGTGGCCAGTAACCAGAAAAGAGGTGGTTGGTTAACATAACCTCTCTTAACTGGTAACTGGTAACTGGTAAAAGGAAAGTTTAAAAACATTATTCTTCAAGATTGAAATGAAGAATTTCGTTGTGTTTTGTACCAACGTATAACATGTCACTATCGGCAGCAAAAGAAGTTACGTTATCAGGTATCTCTGAAATAACTTGTTCCCAAACACCGTTTTCCAAGCGATAGGCATCTGTGTTTTTGGTAATGCCATAAACCGTTGTGCCATCAGTAGCCAAGTGTTCCATGATGAGGTTTTTGCCTGCTGCATCGGTAACGGGATACCAGTCTTTTCCGCTATCCGAGGCGGTGACACCCACTTCTGTGGCAACATAGACTGTGGAGCCCACAAACACGATCTCTTTGAAAACTTTAACGGGGAATGGCAGCGTCGGTGTGAGATCAATCCAATTATTTCCGCTATCAAACGATACGACGAGATGTCCATCTCGTTTTCCAACGTAGACGGTATCGCCTGAAACGGCAAGTTTGAGATCTTTTCTCGCTATGTCCAAAGTCAATTCAACAGTTTCTTCCAGTCCGGTGTCGGACCATTCAGTATCACCCAACTTCCATCGGAAGAGTTTAAAATGATATTCCATATAGAATGTATCATCACTAACCGCAAAAGGTCCCTGGAACCCAAGTGCCAGAAGGTCTCTTAACCTAATACGATCTTCGTGTTGCTGAACATCTCCTTGTGTTAACTGTTTGAAGAATTCGGTTGCCCCAGAAAAGTTTTCTTGCAGATATTCAACAGAAAGATTTTCAATAGGTCGATGTCTAAATAACACCTGATTTCTTAGTGACTTTGTGTCAAAGAGCGGTGTTCCTTGGATCGGCACAAGCCTATTGTCATCAGATACACGATAGAAGCGATTTTTTACATTCGCAGGCGTTCCATCTTTAGCATAAATGACACTACCAGATTTGACTATCTGAGAAATGCTTGGTTGTTCTTCCCGATTAGGTGTTGTCATCGGTATTTCCATCTGAATCGTTTTCCAAGATTTGCCATTGTCGGTGGTTTTTGCTATTTTTTCTTTCCAAGCCCCGTATCCACGCCCAAAGGTCGCGTAAAGGGTTGAGGGCAGATTTCCCGCCTTATCACCTCCCTGATGGACAATTAAATTGTCTATTGGAGTCATTTCTTTCTCCCCAGGGATATTTACCTTGTTCCATGATTTGCCTCCGTCGGTAGAACGGTGGAGACCGTCCCAGCTATAGACATAAAAGGTCTGTTCGTCTAACACCGCAGCAGGTAAGCCATTACTTGTTGAGGGGGAAGTGCTGGATGTCAGCGGCGGCATCCATGTATCTCCTGCATCGGTAGAGCGAACCATACCCTCTTCCATCGCCAAAAGTGTTTCACCGACAGCAACGAGTTGGATTTCGGGTGGCCATCCCTTTACGGGCCAAGCGTTTGTCGGTGTTATATCCTCCCATGAATCACCGAGGTCCGTTGAGCGGAATACCCACCAACCACGTTCCAGTCCTCGGAATACTTTATCAGGATTTACTTGCCCGTCCCAACTGAACTTTGCCGCAACATAAATTTTCCCTTCAGTGGTGGCGATTGAAAGGATTTCTCCGACAGGTCCTGGAGATTCCACGCGCTTCCAGTTGTCAGTAGCAGTACTGAAGCGGTAGAGTCCATTCTCTGCGCCAACAAACATTGTATCTTCGATCACGGCTACAGTGTTCGGTTTCTTCGGAAATCCAACGTTCATCGCTTCAAATGTTATCGCTTGCCATGTTTTACCTTCATCTTCAGAACGCAAAATCCCGCTTGTAAAAGCAACATAAAACGCGTCCTCTGTTAGCATTAATTCAAGCGGAGCCCAATATTTTTCTTCCTGCCATGTGTAGCGTAAATCCCATGTCTTCCCATCATCGATTGAAGCAAAGAGGTTGTTAGACGGTATCATGTAAAGGGTATTTTTCCACTTTGCGATAGGCGGTCTCACTGTCCATCCAGAAGTTTCCAGTGACTTTAAATCAGAGATATGTTGCCACTGTTTTCGATCGGCAGGTAATTTATAGAAACTTAGTTGATCACCAAGTACGTAAAGTTCGCCCTCAGGTGTCGCAAGCATGCTCGTTATTGGGCTTCCTGTCATGGGTTCCGCCTGAACCCACTGTTGTTTAGGAGCAGAAACGTCCTCGCCATCTGTTTGTGCGGCAGCAAATAAGACTTCATCAGGTTGCTGACCGGCACCTTCGTTCTGACTCGGCGCGGGAACGCTGCCGAGCTGCGTTCGGACATCAGGCTTCGATTCAATATTTAACACGACTGGCGTTTCAATAATATCAATCGTCATTTCTGATGTCGCATCGAAACTGTAAGGTTTCTGGAAGCGCGACAGGTATTGCACACCAATACCCAACATCAAAAATACTACAACTAAAGTAGAAGCACCTATGGCGCCCCACGGCACTAATGGTTTACTGCCGGATGGCGCAACCGGTTTCAGACGCGAAATCTCGCGCATGATGTTCTCTGTAAGGTTTGGTGTAATTTGAAAGTTTTCTAAAGCCTCTCGTATCATCGGTTCCTCCTTTTTCAAGCGACGACGGGCACGATAAAGCCGATTTTTTATCGATGCTACCGATACGCCTAAAAATTCGCTAATCTCCTCATAACTCATTTCCCCGAGGTAATAGAGCGTGATGACTGTCCGCTCACTCTCTTGCAACTTCGCGAGTAATTTCTTGACGACTTCGCGTTGGGTCTCCACTGCCACCCGTTCGTTTTCCGCAATAACATAACCAGAATACGTCGCTTTTTCCAATTCTGCGCCGCTGGTGTCTTCCAATGACTGTGTTGACAAACCTTTCTTACGCAGCCACATCTTGCAGTAGTTCGTCGCTATTACATAGAGCCAACCTGCAAACTTTTGCGGCTCCTTCAGCGTTGAAAGGTTCTGATACGCTTTCAAAAAGGTATCTTGCGTAATCTCTTCGGCGACGTGAAAATCTCCAATTTTTCGCCACGCGAGCGCGTGCACCGATTTCTTATGTTTTTCTACAAGTGTAGAGAACGCAGTATCATCACCATCAAGCACGCGTTGGATGAGCTCAGCATCGTCGTTTTTCATCAGATACCTCTGGAAAAGGAATGTTCAGGGTTTTATATCTATAAGTTAATGATGCTACTTGGGATAAAAAAGTCTCATAATTGAAAAAAAATCGGAATGGGGTCATGATAAGAGGGGTAAAATTCTATTTTTCCCAACAAGAGGTAAGGAGGACTTGTAGTCGCTTCTTTCTATTAATCGGATTATAGCACAAATTGAGCGAAGAAGCGTAACAGAAATGGGGAGGTGTAATGCCAAGACAAAAGGAGATGGAGGCAAGCACTTGCGATCCGCGAGTGGTCACCTCCGCTATAATCTGTTTTACTGTTATTCGTTTTTCGATGAATCTGTGAGAAGTTCGTCCCAATCCCACAGGAGGATTGTGCCGTCCGTGGCAGTGCTGATGAGTGTCTGACCATCTGGCGAAAATACCAACGTCGTCACGCTTTGTGTATGTCCATCAAGCGCAGCGATTTTGTCTCCTGTCGTAACGTCCCATAATTGGATTGCACCCATGTGGAGCCCATTAACAAGCACCGCGCCATCAGGCGAAAACACCAACGGTTCGGCAGCACCACTGTAAGGTTTGCGGTCTCGCGTATGTTCGGGGTCCACGGATAAAAACTTTTTAGCGGTATCCACCTCCCATAACTGGATGCGACCACGTGTTCCTGCAGCGAGCAAGGTGCTGTCTGGCGAAAATGCCAATGCCAAAATACGCCCCAGATTTTCTTGCTCTGTCGGCTCTGCAAAGACGGTCAAGGCACTACCGGTCACAACGTCCCACATTTGGATTTTCCCATCTGCAGTTCCGCTGGCGAGCCATGTGCCGTGTGGTGAGAACGCCAATGCCAAAACGTTGGGTATATTGCGAGGAATACCGGCTGACAGATCAGCGAGCGGGATCCCCTGTTCATCACCGGTTCTTGTATTCCACAAGCGAATTTCACCAAAACCACTAAACGCCACTGTTTCACCATCAGGGGAAAAGGTTAGTTCCTCGACTTTTCTGGTATACGGCAAGGTTGCCAGTTCACGACCTGTCTTTACATCCATCAGGCGAATCAAATGCTCTTGTCTCCAAGTGGAAGAGGAATGCTCTGCTTCAAAGACCATAGCCCCTTCTGCGCCGACGCTAACCAGTTTCGTGCCATCGGGTGAAAACGCTAAAGCTGGGAACCAATCCCGTTGCCCTGCAGCTTGGATAGTAGATTTTTTCGATGTTTTCACATCCCAAAAGGCAATTTCACCATTAAACGCCACACTTGCAAGCGTAGAGCTATCCTCAAAGAAAGTCACTGCCTCCATTACGTGTGCATGTCCAGTGATACGGTCAGCCATCGGATCCCCAGTTTGTGTATTCCAGAATCGGATCATGCCATCTGCGCTCCCACTTGCAAGTGTGCTGCCATCGGGTGCGAATGCTAACGCCGTAATACCACTCGGATGACCGGTGAATGTCCTGAGCGATTCGCCAGTAGCGGTATCCCATAATTGCACCGTTTTATCGGTACTTCCACTTGCAAGCATTTTTCCGTCTGGTGAAAATGCCAACACATTTGTCCACCCCGTATGTTTTCCGAGTGTCATCCATTCGTTGGTGTTGGTCATATTCCATAATCGCACCGTCTTATCTGTGCTTCCGCTGGCGAGCCGCGTGCCATCGGGTGAAAACGCCACCGTTAAAACCTCATTTTGAAACCGGGGGCCGCGACGTAAAGGTTGATCCAAGGGCTGAAGCGGCAAATCTGCATGGCCTCTGAGGGTGGGTAACGCTTTGTGATTCGCTACGTCCCATAACTGAATCTTCCCATCCTTATGTCCCGCTGCGACCTTATCCCGTGTGATTGCATAGACACCACCTTGCATGGAGAAAGGTTTCGCAGCTACCTCTCCTGTTTCAATATCCAAATTGATAATTGCCCATCCTGAACTGCCTACACTCATAATCGTTTTGCCGTCTGAGGAAAACCGTAACGCCGAAGCATAATCATAGACCTCAGGAAATAAGACTTCGCGTCCGGTCGCTATCTCCCACAATTGGACTTTCAGCATGTCAGTACTATATCCACCGTTGGCGAGGAAACGCCCATCCGGCGAAAAGGCGAGGGATCGGCACCCGCCTCTAAACAGAGATATTTCTTCACCTGTTGCCACATCATACAGCCACACGCCGACATCACTCCCAACTGCGAGTTGCGTGCCGTCCGGTGAAAACTGGATTACGTTAACGCCACCCTTACCGAAACGCGCTTTCGCCGCTTTCGGCAATGCCCATTGAGGATAATCTTTAGCTGTTTCATCTGATTGTGCGTCTGCAAGCGATGCTGAAACATTGTTAGGCTGCTGGTTGCTGGTATCACTTTTGCTCGGTGTGTTGACATTTCCCAGCTGCGTCCGAAGATCCGGTTTGGCTTCAAGGTTTAGTACCACAGGAGCCTCAATAATCTCTACCGTCATCTCCGAAGTCGCATCGAAACTATAGGGTTTCTGGAAACGCGATAGGTATTGACTACCAGCACCTAACATTAAAAATACAACTGCCAACGTAGACGCAGCAATCATCCACGGCACCACCGGTTTGCTATTACCCGGTGCAACCGGTTTCAGACGCGAAATCTCGCGCATAATATACTCTGTAAGGTTTGGTGTAATTTGGAAATTCTCTAAAGCCTCTCGTATCATCGGTTCCTCCTTCTTTAGACGTTTTTGGGCGCGCCGCAAACGACTTCTCACCGTATTTGCCGATACACCTAAAAACTCGCCGATCTCCGCGCTTGACATCTCGCCGAAGTAGCGCAGCGTTACAATCGTGCGTTCACTTTCTTGGAGTTTGGCAAGCAACTTTTTAACGGCTTCGCGTTGCGTCTCCGCCGCTGTGCGCTCGTTTTCTTCAATAACGTAGTCGGAATACGTCGCTTTTTCCAACGCGATAGGCTCTGTGTTTTCCAACGACTGCGTACGCAAACGCTTCCTACGGAGCCACGCTTTGCAGAGATTTGCCGCGATCACATACAGCCAACTCAAAAAACGTTGTGGTTCCTTTAGCATTGACAATTTCTGATAGGCTTTCAGAAAGGTGTCCTGCGTAATTTCCTCGGCGACGTGGAAATCCCCGATCTTCCGCCACGCAAGCGCGTGCACCGGCTTTTGGTATTTCCTCACGAGCACAGAGAATGCTGTATCATCGCCTGAGAGGACGCGTTGGATAAGTTGAGCATCGTTGTTGTTTTTCATTGGCTGCCCGTGAAAAAAAGTTTCGTTGACTTACATAGGACTTACGCAATTTTGGATGTAACCCACGCTGTTAGATGAAATTCTTCGTTCAATCCAGCGTTTATGTACCACAATCTAACAGATTGTGGTACAAAAAGCGTAACATGCGTAAGTCCTGTTACATTAACACCTGTGACGCGACATACAAGTCAAACTGGTGCATAATTGTGAAAAAAATAGTGTATATTCGTCTAAAGAGATAGGATTTACACAAATTTAGCAGAAATCGGATATTTTGTATAAAAAAAAAGGACTTACGCGAGCAGGTAACGAGAAGGAATTTACGTGATTCCCCGACCCTATATTCGCGTAAGTCCTAATTGCGTTAGAGAGGTGCTTACTGCATCTGTATCATTCGACCCATCATTAGGAACATTTGCCCGAGCTGCTTGAAGTCAGCGAGGTTAACGAACAGATTCGCATCAATACCGCTGTCTCGCGCTTTGGCAGAAAGACCGATACTGTAGTTTTCGGGCAAAGTACTGAATATACCCCAAAACAGTTGTGGCAGTTCAGCGTTATTCGGATCCATATTTGCCGCCAATGACATTATGGTTTTAATCGCGGTAGTTGGCGAAATCGCCAGAAGGACGTTGTTGTCGGTCCCTAAGTTATCAACGAGTTTCTGATAGCTCGGATGGTCAGCAAACTTCTCTTCGGTTCCTGCTTTCCTATCAAGCACCATTTGCATAGAAGTCGGGTCTGTCCCCATAGTGAAAAGGAGTTGTCCTTCGGTAAAGGCGTAATACCAATGCCATTCCGAGGACACTAAATCAGAAGTTTCAGGCGCTGCCTCTGGAGCGTCCACTTTAAAATTCGGAAAGACGTAACTTTTAATCTCAACGCGGTTGTGCATTATCGACTGACCTGAATAAGCCTCTGTATAGCCAAGCTTTTCCAGAAACACCTCATCCATATAGGTTCTCACACGCTGTTCATCTTTTAGTTCATAGATAAACACAGGCAAGGAGGGCTCCCCTAAAGTGAGCGAGAAACTCCATCGGCTTGCCAAAGATTCATAAAAACCTTTCGTCTGTTCAAGGAGCACATCTCGCTTTGCCCGTTGTTCTGGTGTATCTTTTGGAAAGAATCCAAACCACAACTTGCCTGTCTCAGTTAGAAACTCTGGACTCCCTTGAAAGGCAGCATTCATAAATGTCTGATTTGGAAGTTCACTGAGGAAAACCAATTCGTCGGTGGCTGCTTTTAACATTTCCAGGTATTCACTATTGTTTTTGAATTTCAGGAAGGGCTTGATTTGTATATCTGTGCTTTTGATGTGGAGCCGGAGACTTGCATGTCGGACCTGCTCAATGGAGGCTGTATTTTTAGATATACCTTCAAGAAATGGAACGACTGCATCGAACATTTCATGGTCATCTTCCAGGTTATCCATAATTGATTCCAACTCTTCCTCAAGCGGTCTGTCAAGCGTAGCGATAGCACTTTCAACGTCAAAGTAAACCGCCAATTGATCAACATCATCCGAAATATCGGTAAAAAGAGGGACATAATCGGGGTTCTTCAGGGCAGCCTTCATTGTTCCGTTATAGGTATCAATAATATTTTCACAAACCTCACGCTGTTTTGAGACGACAAGCGTCTTTCCCAAAAGAACAAAGTTTCTGCCATTTTCGCTGTCGTTCCAATAGGTTACGTCTTTATACGTTACAAGATCATCGCCATTCATTTTCGTTTCAATCATCTGTCTCATAGGTTTAGGGTCAGTTAAATGCGCGAGGAGCGCGAGTTGAGGTGGCTTTAGATTGGTGAGGAGAAGCGCAAAGTCTTGGCGCAAATCGACACCGGTTTCTTCCAACCCAGTTAGATTCTTAAAAAGAGATTCAAAACCGTCTGATAAGATCTTTGTAGGTACATCGGGAGCACCGGTTTGAGGCAAGAGTTCTGTCTTCATTATGTTAATTCTGCCGTCCAATTCAAGCAGATCCGGACAGTAAATGAACCCTAAAGTTTTCTCTGGAATTAGGTGCAGCACACTGTTTTCTGGCAGCGTAGACGAGGCATTTTGGGTTTCTTGTTGTGTATCTGTTGCTGTATCGGCTGTTGTGACATTAAGGCACGCGAATAGAAAGGTTGTTAAAATTGCGAACGCCGCAAGCGGTAAAGGTAAACATTTTCGTATCATGGTGATTTCTCCTTTGGGTTTCTGAAAATCGGTAAAGTACTGAGAATCCGCATCATTTTAGCAAAACTAAACGAACGCTTCAATCGTTAATGATGCACTTCGTCGGTGAAAAGGGTGCATAAAAATTCATAAATTGCAAAAAAATTAGAGCCTATCTCATAAGCATCCGTTCCAGTAAAAGATTCCTGAAACTTACTTATGATATAGGCTCTCAAGTTGTTGATAGCTTTTGTCTCTGATCATCAATACCGTATTTATGAGATACACGTTAATCAACTGAGACAATTTTTTCTGTATCCCAGATGATAACTGTGCCATCTGAATCGCCACTTGCAACTGCTTTGCCCTTAGCGAGTGCTATTCCTGCAAGTGCCTTGTCTTCCAAAAATGTCACCGCTCCGATTTCACCTGTGTGTCCTATGAGTATCTGGGTGGCTTGCCCAGTTGTGAGGTCCCATAACCGAACCGTTTTATCGGTGCTCCCACTGGCAAGGCGTTTAGCATCCACTGAGAAGTCTATAGCGGTAACGCCTCCGGTATGCCCTGTAAGCGTATGAAGTGGGTTGTCCGTGTCTGCCTTATTCCACACCTCGATTGTCATGTCTGCGCTTCCAGTCGCGAGGGTTCTTCCATCTGCGTAAAGGGTTAGGACATTCACTGAATCTATATGTCCACCTTTAATATACCAATGATCGCCCCCTCTGTACTCAATAGTGCAATCACTCGTACCTTCTACCGCTCTTGCCCTTGCCACGGTTGCTCCCTTGTATGAACATGCGATTGCTATGAATGTAACATACTTCTTTGAAGAAATTTGAGAACTCCAGCGGCCACCATCACGCGCATACCAAGACCGAGTTGTGTCGTTCTCGCTACTTGCACTCCAAAACTTTTTACCGTCAACAGAGAACGCAACCGTATTCACAGGTGCCGCGTGTTCTTCACGGGTCCGTCTGAGTTTCCCTGTTTCTGTCTTCCACAACCGCACAGTCTTGTCAGAACCACCACTGACGAGAAGTTTACCATTCGGTGAAAAGGCGACTGACAGTACCGAATTGGTGTGTTCGGTAAATACCATCTGTTTTTTATATCTGCTTGCATCGTAGATATGGATGCTGTTCGCAGCGGCTACAGCGATCTGATTCGTGGATCGAGAATATGCGATGGCGTTTACAGGTCCCTCACCGACATCAATTCGGGCAATGGCACCTACCGGCAAATCTCCTGCAAACCCGTTTCTCAGAAACGCTGCAACTATTAAAAGTAGAATGGAACCTGCTAATTTCGTGATTTTCATTTTTCGTGTCCTTTTTCAGTTATCAGTTTCGGTGTCTATTGAGATCGTTGCGAGAAAGGAATTGGCTTTGCCTTTCCCGCTGAACGCATTGCCGGTAGCTCCTAATTTAAAGTGTACCCCTCTATCAAAAGTGTGCGTCAGTTTTCCAACTTTACCCGGAACGATGCCTGATGCTGAGGTGAGAATAGCTTTAGGCATGCCATCTGTCGCAAGTTCGGTGTCGCTTGCAAAAAGGATGAAAGCAGCCGCTGCCTCCGCGCTCCCGATCCAGAGATCAATAGTAAGCGTACCACCGTCTGTGAATGCTGTCGTATCAATTTCAACAACGGTGTAGTCTTGATAGTTCGCTTCTGGCGTTTGGAGGACACTTAAGACATTCTGTGAAGGTTCCGTTTCGGTGAGTATAACGCTCTTTGCCTGTGCAGTCAGGAAGCGTGGCACATATTCCGATGGGTCTACGCTTGTAGAGAATCCACTACCGGTATTGGGTATCGTAGATTTGCCGAGTCGGTTTTGAACATCCGGCTTTGATACGAGATGCAGAACGATCGGTGCGTCAATGAGTTCTACTGTCATCTCCGATGTGGCGTCGAAGTTGTAGGGCTGTTGAAAGCGTTTCAGGTACTGATCGCTTACACCGAGTGCCATCACAACGAGAACGAGGGTTGACGCTGCGATTGCCCACGGCCCGAACGGTTTACCGCCGGATGGAATTACCGGTTCAATGCGTGAGATTTCCTGCATGATATTCTCGGTAAGATTCGCCCTGATTTGGAAACCTTCGAGTGCTTCTCGGATCATCGGTTCCGCCTTTCTGAGGCGGAATCGTGCGCGACGGAGTCGGCTTTTAACTGTGCTTGCCGATACACCTAAAAATCGGCTAATCTCTTCACATGTCATCTCCCCGAAGTAGTGGAGCGTAACAACGGTGCGTTCGCTTTCCTGTAACCGTTCGAGCAATTTGTGGACGATGCTGCGCTGGGCATCTTTTGCGGCTTTCGCCTGCTCTTCGGCGATGTATTCGGAGTAGGTCATCTGGTCTATCAGATCGCTGTCGGTTTCGTCCAACGATTGCGTCTGCGTCCGTTTTTTTCTTAGCCATGCATAGCATTGGCGTGCGGCGATTCTATAGAGCCATCCTTCAAACCGATGCGGATCTTTCAGGGTCGCCAGTTTCTTATAAACCAGCAGGAAGGTATCTTGCGTGATCTCTTCTGCGACGTGGAAGTCGCCGACCTTCCGCCATGCGAGCGCGTGCACCGGCTTCTGGTATTTTTTTACCAATTTCGCAAAAGCGTTTTGGTCGCCTGCAAGGCTTTGTTGGATTAATTCAACATCGTCGTTCTTCACCTGTTACCTCCAAAGAACTAAACTTGGAGAATCTCTAAAAATGATAATGGATGTGCAAGTGCCCTCAATCTGAATCACTCGGCATTATATCATAAATGCGCCAGATACCTTCCACTTTTCGCATCTTAACAGTTGCCTCCGGCGGCTGCGCTATCGGGACTTTTAATACGAAGTGGAATTCATCATCCACATATTCGCTGCCCAAAACCTCCATAGAACTCAACATTTGACGCATTTGCGCACGCATGTGCTCTGGTGCATCTTCTGAAAAATTGATTTCAAACGTTTCTCTGGCATCCTTCGTAAGCACTGAATCCATTGTTCCTGCGTCAAGATTCTTAAATGCCTCTACGAAAGTGTTCATGACATCTTCCGCAGATTGCCCGAAGTCTGCTGGTGGCACTTTTCCCTCCACCGGTTCGACAGAGATTTTTGCGAGAAAACCGTTGATTTTTTCGCTCTCACTGGAATTACCGATAGCTCCTAACTTAAAGAGTTGACCTTGCTCGAAAGGATACTCAACCACTTCTCTTTGATTCGTTGGAATATCCCGGACAGAGGCAAGTGCATTGTCAGACACAAGTTCTGTAGTGTCCGCAGCAAAGAGATCAAACGAACCCGACACTTCGGCTTCGCCAACCCAGACATCAATAGTAAGCACACCACCATCTGTAAATGCTGTCGTATCAATCTCAATAAGTGTATAATCTTGCGTGTCGGTTTCGGGGGTCCGAAAGACACTGAGGACCTCCTTCTTGGCGTGTTCACGGGTGAGTACAACGCTCAACCCGTCATCTTTAATGGCACCCGATTCGACAACGGTTTCAAGGAGAGTATTCCAATGTGTTGAAATATCCTCACGTAACCCGGGGAGTTTTCCATCCAAGGCATCTTGAAAAAATAAAAGATAACCCTTTGCGCCGTTGTAGGGCGGCGTTCGTTCATTGACGGGGAGTCTGCCCATCAACTCAAGATCCGGCGAGAGAATTAAAGAATCCGCGGGTGAGTGTTTCTTCCATCCTTTCACGATTGCCTGTGCTAATGGTCGTGTTTTGTCAAACGGTTTGAAGTTGTACTTGCGTCGCAGTGCTATAGCGGTTTCCGTATAAGGTGAGCGTTCTAATTGGCTGTTCAACACCCAAACGTTGATAAAATTTTCGTTCATAAATTCGATATTTTTCTTGTCGGAGAGGACACCTGCCCTCAGGCTTTTGCCGCTCCCTCAGCACGACTCGTCGGTTAAAGGACCATCTATGGAGATGACATGAATCGGCTTCTGTTCTGCTTGTGCCTTTTCCAAGGCCTCCGCTAACGACACCCAGTTAATTTGTTGCGATTTGTAGAAGCGCAGGACCAACGCGCGTTCTGCTTCTTCTTGGGTAATGGATTCTGTGAATTCAATGCGTTCCAAAAGATCTTCTGCCCCCGCACGGAGTTCCATTTTCGGGCAAAAACCGGTACCTGTAACCTGATAGGATGCATTCTTGTCCATTTTCCAATTAACATCGAAGTTTATAATACCTTTAGGGACGTACATCTCAAAAAAAGCGACTTTCTCCTCAATTCGGTCAATCACAAGGTGTCCGGTAAACTGTGAAGGTGTGAACCACCCATTTTCGAGTTTAAACTCGGCATGAATCCGGAACACGATGTCGGCGTATTGCTCGTTGTAAGCGCGCAGGCATGCCCACAAACCGAAAGAGTCCCCCGCATTGATATGAAGAAAGAAATTGGGATTCGGATGCAGTTGCTTGAGCAAGGGAACGACATTCATCATATCTGGTACCCAGAGGTCGCCAACCGAAACAGGGTTTTTCGGAAGAAACGCTTGGAAAACCGATGTCGAATGCTGCTTTTCCGGTTCAGCAACCCGTAGATTCACCAACTCGTCCCACTGCTTAAAGGTATCAGATAGGCTCTCCTCAACCGGAGCGATGTAACCTTTCACGAATATTTCTGATGTATCGTCAAGGTTAAGTGTAATTTTATTGTTTGCTGCCGAGTGGTTGTCGGCATTCAGTTGTCCGCTCATCACGATTAGAGCGAGAAGGACGACGGTTAAGATTTTCACTTCAAAATCTCCTTATGGTTCGTACAAGTTGTAGTAAACCCACAATTAATCGGGCATTCAAAGATTAACAGGGATACAAACCTCGCTAGCAAGAAAGGATTTTGTGTTACTCAAAGTGTCCACATATTTTCGGATTTTACTATAATTGATTTCGTTATGCCATAGATTCTTCTAAATGTTCAGGGTGGGGGTTGCGAAGTTTCCCCAGTCGCCACTCCCTATAGACGAAGAAGCCACCGATCAAACATAAACATCTGTATAGCAAGGGTTTTACCAAGGCAACTCCCATTAGGAACTCTCCAGCATTCATATTCCACACTCCGTCGCTGGCTACTTCACGCGCTATCCATTGTTCCATATAGAAATCAATACCTTGTTCAAAAATCCAATTAAAGATTCCACTGGTGAGGAGTATCGCGCTAATGAGAATCAATCCCTTCGATCTCGTTCGAAAACATATAAACACCAGCAATACTGCAAGTCCCAAGTAGGCAATAAAATTTAGACTGTAAAGAATGTTATTAAACATTGTCAAAACCTCCTTTTTATGAGAAACGTCATAGGTCTGTTATTTCGGATGTCTGTGCATGTAGATGATAACATAAACGCTAATCCATTGGGATAATTTTACGCAGATCCCAGATAAAAACGGTACCATCTGAACTGCCACTGGCAAGGATATCGTCCCCCGCGAATGCCACAGCACTGATTTTACCTGTATGGTTCGAGAAGGTATGAAGGTGTTGTCCGGTTGTGAGGTCCCACAATCGGACCCTT
This sequence comes from Candidatus Poribacteria bacterium, assembly GCA_022821065.1. Taxonomy (GTDB): domain Bacteria; phylum Poribacteria; class WGA-4E; order WGA-4E; family WGA-3G; genus WGA-3G. Next base: position 909 of record JAJEEK010000096.1, on the reverse strand, counting down.
TGGTCAACACTACCACTTGCAAGTATTTTACCATTCGGCGAGAACGCCACTGTAGTGACTGTTCCTGCGTGTCCTTTGAGAATCCACAACGGATCTCCAAGATCCATACCTTTCAGTGGCTCCGTCCCTACTTTCCATACCTCTATTGTCCAGTCTGAACTCCCAGTTGCGATAAACTCGCTGGAGGGAGAAATCGTTAAAGCGACGATTTTTTGTGTATGTTTTGTGAAGATAGGTGCCAAATCGTTACCAGTATCAGTCTCAGATGCGAAAACAGCGAATTTAATGTCTTGAAAGGTCATGGGCAACTCAACTGCCTCTGCAAAAAATTCACCATACCGTGAAAACGCCACTGTCGTCGTTGTTGTATCTGATGAGGAGGTCTTGGCACGCCACCTGCCCCCATCACGCGAGTACCACGACCGAAGCATGTTGTTTTTCTTACTTGCACTCCAAAACCTATCACCCTTCGCAGAAAAGGCGACAATATTAACAGGTGCTGTGTGTTCGTCGCGAGCACGCCTGAGTTTTCCCGTCTCTGCTTCCCACAACCGCACCGTCTTGTCTGTGCTGCCGCTTACGATCAATTTGCCGTTGAAAGAAAAGGCGACTGCCTGCACCGAATCCGTATGTCCGGCAAGCACCATCAGTTCTTTATGGGTATCCGCATCATAGATATGGATATTGTTCGCTGCAGCTATCGCGAGTCGATTTTCGGATTGAGCGTACACTATAGCATTAACAGGTCCCTCACCGGTATCAATTCGAGTGATAGCATGTTTCGGCAAATCCTCGGCAAACCCGTTTACAAGAAACATAGCAAGCGTTAAAAAAAGTATAAAACTTACGAATCTGGTCATCTTCATTTTTCATATCCTTTTGAGTTATTGAGAACTATATCTACTGTAC
>JAJEEK010000007.1 GCA_022821065.1 Candidatus Poribacteria bacterium | reverse complement strand
ATGACGTTGGCTGGCATTGATGGCGTGACCATAGACGATGTAGACCGAAACAGTAATATGGAGATCGCAGTAGAACTGGCATTCAACGGCGATTTTGACACCGAGGCAACACTCACTTTCACTGTCGGCGCAGATGCTATAGAGGGCTATAACGGCGAAGCATTTACCGCAGAGATACCTGTTAGTGGAGAACAAGAATCCGTCATTGTTTCAACGAAGGCACCCCTGACTGAAGCAACACTGGATGGCAGCATCGTCACGCTAACCCTCAGCGGACGGCAATTCATCCGTAGCAGTTGGTCCATTGAGAATGCTTTGACGATAACCAGTATTGATGGTGTGACTATAGACGATGTAGACCGAAACAGCAATACGGAGATCGCAGTAGAACTGGCATTCAACGGCGATTTTGACACCGAGGCAACACTCACTTTCACTGTCGGCGCAGATGCTATAGAGGGCTACAACGGACCCGCACTCACAGCAGAGGCTATTGTTAGTGGCGCACAGGAATCGGTGGTCGCCTCAACAGAAGCACCTTTGACGGAAGCGACACTGGATGAAAGCGTTGTCACGCTTACACTTAGTGGTAGAAAATACGCACGCTCCACTTTTGACATCAGAAATGCTGTCTCGGTTTCTGGTATTGATGGCGTAACAATCCCTTGGCACGATCCAGATCGGAAGAGCGATACCGAAATCACTGTTGAACTTGAGTTTGATGGAAACATTAACGCCGATAGCACACTCACCTTTACCGTCGGCGCAGGTGCTATTGCGGGATACAACGGTCCGGCACTCACGGCGCAAGTCGTTGTTACGGCTAACAGGGAGAACGCGCTTTTAGCAAATTTCCCGAATCCGTTCAACCCGGAGACTTGGATTCCATATCAACTCGCAAAACCCACAGAGGTCACCATCACGATCTACGCTGTGAACGGACAAATCGTTCGGACGTTAGCACTCGGACATCAACCCGCTGGCATCTATCGAACCCGAAGCCGTGCGGCATACTGGGATGGCAGAAACGCATTCGGCGAACCCGTCGCAAGTGGTGTGTATTTCTATACACTCACCGCAGGCGATTTCACCGCAACGCGCAAGATGCTGATACGCAAGTGAGTTCTTCCCCGTCCGTAGGGAAAGATATAGAAATCTTGCCCTACGGACAGTACCTACATCGAAATTCCCAACAACCCGCGCGTCAGCTGGAAATCGGTGTTCCCTTTGCCGTGCAGCTTCGGTGTATACTGACGCGATGCCACCTCCACAATCAACGCCAATAAGTCATTAACATCGGCAGACTCCGAATCCAAATCTGAGCCATAGGTAGCCTGCGTCGCAGTATCCGTAGAGACCTGAATGAGCGGCACCATCACATGCGATTGCAAAGGGGCCCCGACGATATGCGCCAATGCCAAATCCACACCCGTCGCGCCCAAGCCTGTCAATGTTTCCGTCGGTTGATCGGTCGGCGTCTCCATGATGTGGAAACCCACTTTTTCAACCCGCTGTCCGTACGCCAACGTCGGTGATAACTCCGCTGTCATAAACGCTGCGTTCGCTGGCACGACAACCGTTCCACCCGCAGCGACGATTTTGTAGATTAATTGCGTTAGCGATTGAGAGGCTTCTTCCGTCGCTGCACCGGTTGATGTCACGGCTATGCAGAGGTGTTCTAACCCGGCATCGATAACTGGGACAGACGGTTTATCCGCAAGCGTTTCCGAAAACCAGTCTTGTACCTTTTCAATAACGGCATCAATCCCGCCATCCAACTGTACGCTTGCCCAACCGTAGCGTTCGGGTGATATACCGAGATTCTGAATCTCGTGCCGGACGTGGTCGTTGTGCGTCTTCTCACAACCGTGTTCAAGGAGCAGACCGAGGGCGACCGTTGGATGCGTGAGGTGTCCAATCATTGTGCGGGTATAAATCTCCTCGGAACGACCGCTGGAGACACCACACCCCTCCGTATGCGGGAGTGCGACAAACCGTGAGATCCCTTGTTTCTCGCCGATCTTCTGTTGATTACAACGATGCGCAATCATCTGCGCAATCTGCCCGGAACAGAGACTCGTCGGCAAGATGAGTCCGACCTGATCCGTACGGCACCCCGCTTCCGTTTGAAGTGCGCGGAATTGCAACGCTTCGGGATTCACGTCTGCGGTTTCAATCGGAATCGGTTCACCGGACTTCAGTTCGGATTCCGACAACAGTGGATCTAAATCCACGGGCCCCGTCTGCTTCCAATCGCGCCAGAGCGAGACTTGGGAGTGTCCGGCTTTCTCACCGACCGACCGTTCACCGGATGCAACGTTAACAGTCAGGTCTAACATAGATTCGCCCAGTTCTTCCATCGGTGTGCCGTCGAGATACGCCCCGGCGTTCACATCCATATCCTTAGTGAGCATCTCGTAACGTCCTGTTGTCGTGACGATCTTAATGGTTGGTACGAACGGAAAATTTGTGATGGAGCCGTTGCCGGTGACAAAGAAGATCATGTTGGAGCCGGATGCTACCTGTCCTGCGATGCTCTCTAAATCGTTGCCGGGGCTATCCATGAAATAGTAGCCCGATTTCTCCATGCGTTCACTGTAATTGATAACGTAATCAAGGCAGGTGTCAGGGTGCCGTTTCATCGCCGCGCCGATTGATTTAATGGCGATGTTGTAAAGTCCGCGGAAGTTATTGCCGCCAGAGGGGTTGCCTTCAGCGGAGTGTCCGTGCCAAGCGACGCGTTCCTTAAACCGTTCAATGGTATTGAGAAACGTACGTGCGGTTGTCAGATTTCGGACATTCTGAAGTACATAAGCCTCGGAACCGATCAGTTCGTCGGTTTCTGCGAGGTTGGCGCATCCACCGTAACGGATGACCTCTTTCGCAACATAAGCAGCGAGCGGATTACCAGACACACCAGAGAACGCATCGGAACCACCACACTGCAAAGCGATTTTCAGATATTCCAGAGACTGTTCAGTGCGCGGTACGCCATTCACAATCTCCAACCATCCGTCAATAATCCCTGCTCCATTCGCCAAATCTGTGTCGAAACTCCCTTGTAACCGATAGAAACGGTGAACGACATCATCTAAGGCGTACCCCTCGCGCTGCATGTACGACTGGAGCATTTCGTTTGTAACTGCATCGGTGCCGTAGTCAACGAGTAGGATCGCACCGATATTGGGATGGACGGTGAAACCTGCGAGCGTTCGGAGCAGGATATCAATGTTATTCGGTGTTTGGCTTTCACCGCCTTCTGTGTGCGTTACAGCGACGATACCGTCTATGTTCGGATAGGTATCGGGGTTACAAACCCCTCCTACAGAACACATCTCTGCGAGTCTTCTTGCGAAACCGGAAGTCCGCGCGGTTGTCCCCATAACGACGATATAGTTGCGCGTGCCGACCCCACGATCCCCCGGACGCTGATAGCCGAGGAAACAACGCTCGTCGGTATAGCGCGCCACCTGCTGACCGGGACAGAATTCTGCTTCGTCTAACTGATACGGTTCGATCTTGTCGCTGAAGTTCGGTGTTTCCGGCAATTCAAAAGGTAAATTCCGAATAGACAACGAATCAATCATCTTCCGATTGCAGACGTAATCACCGGGTGCAATCGGACGGGTCGCGAACCCAAACGGCAATCCCCATGACAGCAGCGGTGACGATTCCGAAATCGACTGGATCGCAAAGCGATGTCCTTCTAAGATGGTGTGTGATAACTCGAATTCCTGTCCATTATGGTGGATGCGTGTGCCACCGTCCAACGTCTGTGTAGCAATAGCGACATTGTCATCTGGCGCGGGTAAGCGCGCAACAGCCATAAAATTATAGTCCATACAAACATGCTCCTTTTGCCCTGGGAAATTAATGGCGGTAGATGCTCACTTCGATTGCATCCTGTTTCACCCACGGCAGATCGATGTCAAACCAGTGTGTCTCGGATTCATAACGTTCGCGGACGTGTCCGAGATAATCCGCCATTGAATCGGCACCGATACCGACGTTATCTGCGAGAACGGTAGCCGGGTTCGTCAGACGCGATTCGATTGCCTGAAAACACGGAAAATAGTTGTTAAAGTTGTTATCAAGGAGCAGAAAATCGACAGGGTCTTGGATACTTTTGAGTACCTCTTGGGCATCGCCGATACGTGAGTCAACGAGGTCCGCGATTCCAGCGCGTTCAAAATTGGCGCGTGCTTGCGCCGCGCGATCGGCATCTATTTCGACTGTTATCAAGCGTCCAATCCCGGCAGTTTTCAAGACGCGTAACATCCAGAGTCCAGAATAACCGATAGCCGTGCCACATTCAACGATGAGAGACGGTTTCGCTTCCTCAACACAGCCAGCGAGAAATTTCGCTTTCTCTGGTCCTAACATCGGAATCCGTTCTGCCCGACACTGTGCCTCAACCTCTTCTAAAACCTGATCAAACATAATTACCTCCCTATAGTTAACAGTTTCCAGTTAACAGTTAACAGCAAGAAAGTTCCAAAGTTGCAAAGTGTGCTAAAGTTTCAAAGTTGACAACTTTACTAGGGGAAACACCCAAGCAAAAACACTTCCCTAACTCTATAACACTTTACGGACTTCTTTACTGGCCACTGGTTACTGATACAAAACAATCATACACGAAAACCCGTTTTCAGGTCAAGACGCGCCTTCAAATACACCCAATTTCCGTAGCAATCGAAAAAATTTGCAACCAAATCCACGGTTTGGTGTTTATTATAGACAAGCACCCCCGGAGGTATCTGATGCCTGACTTAGACGATGAATTAATGGAACGTTACCAAAAAGGTGACGAAAATGCGTTTACGCTTCTCGTGCGCCGCCATCAGCAGCCGCTTGTCAATTTTATTGCTCGGTTCATCAATGACAGGGACAGCGCCGAGGATCTCGCGCAGGAAACCTTCATCCGTATTTTTAAAGCCGCAAATCGCTACAAATCGGAGGGTGCGCACTTTAAAACGTGGATGTATCACATCGCCTCGAATTTGTGTAAAAATGAATTGCGAAATCGAGGACGACGGGACCGATACAGGGTCGATAACGTCGTGAATAGCGGAAATGATATTGACGGCGATGCGGATCAGATCGATTTAATCGGGAGTGCGCCAGCGAATCCGGCTTTCCAACCGGAAATCGCAATCGAACGCAAAGAACTGCAGAACGCTATCCAGAAAGCGATCTCAGAATTACCAGAACAGTACAGACTTCCACTCGTGCTTCGGGATCTACAGGGACTGAGTTACGATGAAATTAGTGAGGTACTCGAACTTCGGAGCGGTACGACGAAATCTCGGATCAACCGTGCCCGACTCATGCTAAAAGAAAAGTTAAAACCGTTTATTTGATGTTTTTAGGAGTAAATTATGAATTGCGTACAGGCTGAGGAACACTTCTCTGCCCACCTTGAGGATACACTTGATTACCAGACGTTGCAGGATTTTGAAAGCCACCTCATAGAATGTGAAGCGTGTCGCGGCGAATACGCCCGGTTTCAGGATTCCGTTAATGTGGTACAGCAATTACCAGAAATAGAACCGTCTCCGTACTTTATGTCAACATTGCGACAACGGCTTGCTGCCGAAGAGCCTGAGAACAGTAGCATTAAAGACGTTGTTACAACAGGTTGGCAACAGCTACTTGATGTATTTCGCCGTCCGAAGTGGGCACTCAGTGGTGTTATAGCGTTGATCCTCGCCGCAACTGGCACCTATTTTTATCAAGACCTCCGTCCAGTAGCCGTAGACCCTACACCTCGAACGGAACAGGTAGCGACATCGCCTGAGGTGTTTCCGGTCCGGCACTCAAGACGTATCGTCGGAGATAGCAATCAGCTTCTGCGAGGAAGTGTTATCTCAACACCGACACAACCGATGCAGCAGCGTTATATGTTAAAGCAGGTAAGTTATACCACTACTTCTACCAGCGGTGGACTCTAATAAAGAACTGACAAGCAGCCTATTCTGCGAATAAGCGATTAAGGGTAACAACATGTATATTATAGAACCAAAACGCCAACAATTGATCATCGGGATGCTCAGTTTACTGTTCTATGCGGTCACACCGAGTATCGCAAATGAAAGTGTCCTGAAACTTCTTGAAAAAGAATTCCAGAAGGTCGTCGCTGATGCGCGTCCTGCGCTTGTCAAGGTCGTGGCGACACAGAAAACGGCGATGCCATCGCTGCAGGAGAAAGAAAAATTGGTATTTACCCGCCAAGACATCGGTTCAGGAATCGTTATTGACCCCGATGGCCATATCGTGACAACGACCTTTGAATTAGAGACCCTGAGTAAGATTGAGGTCATCTTTAACAATGAAGAGGTCTCTACAGCAAAACTCGTCGGTATTGATACATTCACCGATATTGCAGTCCTCCGAGTTGCAGATGCACCGTCGGCAATCACACATCCGCAAAAATCTAAAACTGCAGCCCGTGTGAAGTGGGGAGATTCCTCAAAAATTAATACCGGTTCTTGGGTTGTAACGATGGGCAGCTCCTACGGACACAGCCCGATTGTCTCCTTCGGTATCGTTGGCGGTTGGGATACTTTACCAGATCAATTGTGTGGAAAATTGATTAAAATCAATGCTGCGGTTACGCCCGGTAACAACGGCGGCGCAGTCGTTAACACGTCAGGAGAGATTGTCGGCATGATACTGGCAGTGCTGACAGAACCGCCTTATAGCGTCAATTCATCAACTGGTACACTTTTCCAAGAGTTATCGCCAGAGATTACCTTCGCGATGCCGATAGAGATGGTCCATTCAGTTGCCGAAGAAATCATTGAACACGGAAAGGTGGCGCGCGGTTGGCTTGGTGTCGAGGTCGATGTCAGCGAGTCTGGCATTTTTGTTACCGGAGTCATGGAGGGTAGCCCGGCACACAAAAGTGAAATTTTACCGAGAGATTTTATCCTCGAATTTAACGAAGTGCCTGTCCGCTCCTATCATGAACTATTAAGATGCGTTGCAAGTGAACGCCCTAAAACAAAGGTTCATCTCAAAATCTATAGAAACGGTACGCAGCAATATCGGACGGTCATATTAGGTGAGAGACCGTAGCATACCTAACGCGTGATTTTCGCGAATTCGGCGAGGTATGCCGCTGCAATCTCGCTATTCCGCTTGATAATCAACAGGTTCTCGTTATTCCGTTTTTCGGCGTTTTTAGAAAAGTTATAGGACCCCGTAATCACTGTCTCTCGATCAATAACGATCACCTTGTGATGCATAGCCCCTCTGTTTTTATCCAAAACGACAGGCAACCCCGCTTTCTTCATCGCCTCATATTCAGAATATTCGTTATTGGCTTGCCGCTCTTCAAACACACCGCGAACATCGATACCGGATTTGAAGCGGGCCCGCATCGCACTCCCGAGCGCATCGTGTGTAAACGAAAACGCCATAAAATGGATTGACTGCTCCGCTGACATGATTTCCTTAACCAGTGGCGAGATCGTGTTTCCTCCTGGTGAGAAATAGGTGGCAATCTCTGTTCCATCGCCTAATGCTATTTTCGGATATGCGACAAACGCGCCGAAAGGTTTTCCAACCTGTGCAGCAAGAAACAATTCCCGGAACTCCTGTGTAAAATTGTACGCCAGTTGTGCTGAATCGATGAGTATAACGTTATTACTGTTCTTATACGCGCCGTTATAGGTGGTGTTATAAGAACCCGTCCAGACGTACCGCTCATCAATCACGATGAACTTGTGATGCATATACCCCTCATTGTCACCGTCGTCAACGACAGGAATTCCGACTTCTTGCAACCGTTCAATTTCGGAGTCATCACTATTATCCGCTTCTGTGACGATTCGCACCCGCACGCCACGGTTATAGGCTTCTATTAGCGCATCGGCTATCGGAGCGGCGTCTAAATCATAGAGTGCCGCATCAACTCGCTCCTGAGCAGCACCGATCCTACGAACAAGCCGTTTCTCCAGAGAATACGGACTGTCAACCGCGCCGACTTCACTGAAGTAGACCTCCCACGCCGCCTCAATCGTCGGTTGCGGTCTATTCTTGTAATACCTTATCCCGAATCCGACTGCGACAGCGCATATCAAAATGAGAATGAAAGGTAAAAACTTTTTAAGCTTACCTTGCGGTTTATCAAGTCGGTTTGATGACACAATGTGCTCCTTATTATGTCCGCCCCGCACGTTGTTTGGGCTACGTTTCCCTGTTCATATTTTTCAAGTTACCAGTTTCCAGTTACCAGTTTCCAGAAAAGAGATATTGTGTTATCCGCACACCTCTTAACTGGCTACTGTCCACTGTTTACTGGCTACTCCTTAGTCCTATTCATAATAGCATTACAAAACGTTAGACTCCCCACCTCTGCCGAGATGTCTCTAAAGACTCAATCTCTGCGTCTTCCTGCTTCCAGGCGTAATGTCCTTTCGGCTTTTCACCGATCCATCTCTCGTCAATCGGTTCTGATGCAAGTTGGTAGCGCGTATCTGCGGTTATCCGAATCTTATTTGATGTGTTAACAAGGGAAGCATGCATAAGGAACATACTGAAAATGATAACATCGCCTGCCGAAAACGTTGTTGTCGCCCAATGCCCACCAAATTTCGCGACGATTTCGAGTGGATCGTCGCTGAAATGTCCCTCAATCATATCCCGATCAACATCCGATTTTCCGTAGGTGGCGCGAACCTTCTCAAATCGGTTAGAACCGAGGCAGAAGACAATAGGTCCCATATCAAGCGATACATCGCCGAAGGGTGTCCAGCAAGAGTAAAGGTTTTGCGTTCCTCTTCCCATAAAGACGATATCGTAATGTATCGGAGAACCTGAGCCTGGGCCTGCTGTGCGGAGCCATTTGAAATCGAACGTCCTTGCTTCGCCACCGAGGAAGCGTTTGAAGAAGTCCATCACCGGTGCGCCTTCAACCACTGCCTTGAATGCTGGCAGCTGCGTCAACGCTTTATTGCCCATCGAACCGGTTGATGTCGGTTCGGGATACTCTGGGTTGAAGATTCCATCCATTAACGGTGTCTCTGGCGCGACCATCCCCTTAGTTGTGAGTTTCTCCAGAATCTGTTGACGCGCTGTGAGCACAGCCTCTTTATCGTGCAATCCACGAATCAGGAGGTACCCATCGGCTGCGATCCGTTCTTTTAGGGCATCGGGATCGTCAAGGATGTCGTTGCTTTCCCGTAAATCTGTACTGACTTCCACTTCTTGATGCAAAAAAGGCATTTTAAGCTTACCTTGCGGTTTATCAAGTCGGTTTGATGACACAATGCGCTCCTTTTATGTCCGCTCCGCACGTTGTTTGGGCTACGTTCTGATATTAACGGTTGTCTACGCTTACCTTGCGGTTCGTCAAGTCGGTTTGATGACACAATGCGCTCCTTATTATGTCCGCCCGGCACGTTGTTTGGGCTACATAGCGACAAAATAGTTAACAGTTTCCAGAGTAGCAGTTACCAGTTACCAGTTAAGAGAAATTAGGTTAACCGAGTACCTCTTTTCTGGTTACTGGCCACTGGGTACTGGTTACTTCTCCTCTGGTATCAACGTTAATCCAAGCGTGCCGCTCGCACCGATCAGAAACCTGCCTGAAACGTAGTGGAAGGCAGAACAAGGGCCCAATTATTTAAAATATTTAGAATTTTGATGGGGGTGGTTCTTTCAGCCACGCCAGATTAAACCGATAGTGTAGACGGCTGCTAATCAGATGGATGACCCCATTCTGTCCTTGGCAGACTGCGAGGTAACCCCCCGGCTCAGCACTGCTAAGTCCCATCGTAAAGTGTCGTCCGTCCATCGTTTCGATCTCTCGGTCTGCTCCATCATCTGTGATTGGGCGAATGTGTTCCCACGTTTCGCCATCGTCATAAGATAAGGCACTAAAAAGTCCAGTAACGAGGCGCTCATTTCCAGAAGCGTCAATGATTGGCATCGGGGTCGGTTCCCTCCGATCGCCTGTGAAGGATGCCAAGAAAATGGGACCTTCCTGAAGTCGCAGCAGAACGCAGCGTTGTCCACCGGCAAGCACAGGGAATTGGGTTGCGCTGTAGTGCCATGTCCGACCACCGTCCGACGAGACGCTTTTCGGCATCCGTCCATCAATCGTATCACCGCGCCCGTACGCCATCAGTCTACCGTCGGTGAGTTCAACGACAGCGGCATGGATACCAGCGATCCAACCGCCCTGTTTTCCCGCATCAAATTCGGGGATCGGTTGTCCAGTCCCTGGATCGTACCACGTCTCTGCATCATCGTCGCTGAGCCAGATTGCGGTGCCGCCGTTGCCCCCGCTCACCGCATCGCAGGCGAGGAGTATAGAACCGTCCTGTCTCCGAAAAACAGAGGCGATCGGCATGTGTCGGAGACGATGCTCTGGCGAAATAAAGCGCGGTTTTGACCACGTCGCACCGTTATCGTCGGAATGACGTAACACTAAAGCCAACGGTCCCCACGTTGCGGCAGCCGAGAGTCCATTAAAATGATAAATCCGTCCGTTCTCGTTTCGCCAGAGAGAAGTCGCATGATTGTTCCGATCCGGTGGTCCCCAAAACGGTTCGGCAGCTTCCCATCCCGGTTCACCAAAGCGCAAACGACTTGCGGCAACCGTCAACTCACGACCGCGTTCCGTCACACATGAATACCACGCAGCGAACATATCACCGTTCGGGCATTCCGTTATTGCCGGGACGTGGTTATGTGCTGAAAAGAGCGGTCCGTTTGAACCGTCTGGAATTTTAACGAACGTCAACGGCTCCGCGAAATAGGGTGCCTCTGGTGCAGGTGCACTTGCAGGTTCCTGTTTGACATCCCGTCCCCAGCGTGCTACCTTCGGTACAGGTGTCGGCACCGTCTGCGGCATTTCGCCACAAACGATTCGGAACCCGATGTACCAGTGTTTATCTTCAGGGACTGCTGCCATCCGGTTTGCAGAGCGCAGATAACAGAGCAACGTCGAATGACTGCCACCTCGCGTAACACGATACAATCCGTCTTCTCCACCGACTGGGTCAACTTGCGGTTGTGGGTCGTAGGTACTGTACCAATCTTGGCACCACTCTTCAACGTTTCCGTGCATATCGTAGACGCCCCACGCGTTCGGTGGCGTTTGCCCGACATGCAGCGGCATGATTTCTTCTTTACCGCGGCTGCGTCCGGCATCCGGATACCAACTCTCGCCAACGTTTTTATGGAACTCAGGAGGTAAGGTATCGCCGGTGTGAAAATGCGTCGTCGTACCTGCACGGCACACGTATTCCCATTCCGCTTCGGTCGGTAGTCGGTATGGCAAACCCTCTTTCTTGGAGAGCCATTCGCAGAAGCGCGTTGCATCGTGCCAATCGACAAACACGACGGCTTCATCATCATCTTTTGAAAAACCGACGTTCTGAAGGCTCGGCAACTCACGATGTGTCGGGTCAAACGCTGCATACTGCGCGTTGGTAACCTGAAAAATGCCGATATAAAATGGTGTCGTGAGCGTTACCTGATGTACCGGTTTCTCATCCCAATCGCCATCGCGGAGATGTGCCTTCCCTTCCGTCAATTCATCTGATAGCGATGCGTCCTCTGACCCCATTATAAAGCTTCCCGGTTCAATCCGTACAAATTGCATACCGAGTGAATTCGTATGCGTCGGCTTCCCGTCAAACACTAACTTCTGCATAATTTCCTTTCCTATTTAGACGTTGTTACCTTGTCTCTTCGTTTTACTCCGCTCGTTCTCATTATACCAATCCGCCTTCAATTTGTCACGAAAAATATCGAAAAAATATTCGGCGATCGTTTCTATAGCAGATCGCTCCTACAAGATGGAGTCGGTGAAGGGACTATGCAAAACATTTCTTTTGACTTTTTTTAGCACTTTTGCTATATTATTTATAACTACTTAGCGGGTTCTTGTCTTTTCTTCCGTTAAATCACAGCGGTTTAACCTTCGGTAGTTGCTGGTTACGATCGGTTTCAAGCCAGTCAACTGTTCCATTCCGCGCAAGAACCTCAGAAAAACAATTGCTTAGAAATCAAGCAAATATCTATTTCAGGGAGCAAGATTTTGAAACAGAAGATTATCTTTGGAGTACTTTGCTTTGCTCTGATAAGCGTTACGGCGATCTGTGGTGCCCAAGATCTGGTACTGCATCTCTCCTTCGACGCGTTAGAAGGCGACGTTGTAAAAGATTTGTCCGAATTTGGTAACGACGCGATCTTTAATAAGGGTAATCCAAAACTGATTGACGGTGTCTTCGGACAAGCGATGGAGTTCGACGGAAAAACTGCTGGTGAAATTGACGACAGCCCAAGCCTCGATATTGTTGATGCGATCACGATTGAGTTCTGGGCACTTGTCAAGGGCGGTGAGGCAATCCAGAGTGGTGTTGAGAAAGGATCCGCTTGGGTCTCCGGTTTATATAATCTCGCAGCACTGTACAATGGCGGGACGATCCTCCAATTTTTTGATCTTCCAGAGCCGTGTAACGACGACAATATTGGTCCGAGTATCCAAGATGGCGAATGGCACTTCCTCGCTGGGACCTGGGACGGTGACGACATTAAACTCTACATTGACGGCGAACTTGAATCAGAGATGCCGTGTAAGGGCGAATTATCACCGAACAATGAGTCCGTTTATATCGGTGCCCGCGGCGCAAGTCAACGTTTCCTTACTGGTGCCCTCGATGAGGTCAAAATCTATAACTACGCCTTAACCAAGGATGAGCTGCTCCAGGACATGGCGACCCCTGTCACATTGCCTGTTGACGCACACGATAAATTGGCAACCTTCTGGGGCCGCCTGAAGACCAACTAATTGGAGAGAAAAGGAGGGTCAATGAAAGCGATTCGCCATCTTTTAGCACAGCGTGCGGGTTACCATAGCTTGCTATACACAAGTCCAACGTTTCTTCTTCTATTATTAACACTAATGACCGGCTGCGCACTTCCTTTTGGCAGTAACCTAACACCTGAAGAGCAGGTTGCAGTCGTTACAACCGATAGAGGCATATTCGTCATTGAGTTCTACCCCGATGCCGCCCCGGTGGCAGTAGACAATTTCAGTAAGTTAATCAACCAGAAGTTTTATGACGGTTTAACATTCCATCGTAAAGTTGATGATCTCGGTTTGAATATCATTCAAGGCGGATGTCCGAAAGGTGATGGGACAGGTGGTCCCGGTTGGAACATCATCGACGAATACACGAATCCGAACCAACGTCCGCATGTTAGAGGCACAGTGGCGATGGCTCGAACAAACGCGCCAGACTCATCCGGGAGCCAATTCTACATTTGCTTCAAACCCCAACCTCATCTTGATGGCAATTACACCACGTTTGGCGGTGTAATTCAAGGTATGGATGTCGTCGATCGCTTAGAGATGGGCGATGTCATGGCAAAAATCCGATTGGAGGCGAAGTCAAAACATGTTAAGGCAACAGCAGAATAAGCAACACCGGCAGTTCGCATCTGCAGCACTTTTGGTCCTGGCAACTCTATTTGCCACCTTCGTGTTGAGTTGCGCGCAAGAAGAAAGGAAAGCACCCGCTCCACGCGCACGCCGCAGTGGAACTGGGACAACCACAACTGCAGCAAAACCGCAGATCGATCCCGCGACATCCGTAGCGGTTATTGAAACGGCAAAAGGCAATATTGAATTTGAATTTCTCGCAACCGAGGCACCAGAAACGTCTAAGAATTTCATCAAAAACGCGCAGGTGGCGTATTACAAAGGTGAGAAATTCTATCGCGTAGAAGAACTACTCATCCAAGCAGGTTCAAAACTCGCTGCTGGCGAAACGCTCGCGATTGAAAACGGTGCGAAGGAAATGTCAAGAGGCGTTGTCGCTATGGCTAAAGAAGAGGGTGCCAGCGTCTCGTACGCATCCGAATTCTTTATCTGTCGAGATGAAACCATTCTTGACAGTGAGTACACCATCTTCGGAAACGTCACCAGTGGAATAGATGTCGTTGATAGTATTGTACAAGACGATGTTATCACCAACATCACTATCCGAAATAAGGAATAACTATAAGTTATAAGTTATAAGTCACCTTCGGATGTTATCAACACATTCTTGTAACTGCAATTACTAAATTGTGGTCGTGGTATCCACAAGAAACCGTTGATAAAACACAAGTCAGACTTATAACTTATAACCAACAACTTATAACCACTAAAATGGAGGAATGTATATGGCATTAACTGTTATCCGCACGGCTCGTCCGAGTCCCGTTTGGCAAGAGAGTTACGTACGTGTGAAAAAAGGACAACGACTCGTTATTGATGGAGAAGGTGCTTGGTCCCCAGATTTGAAGAATCGAACTGGATGGTGCGGTGCTGACGGCATCCCGCAAACTCCAGGTTCCGATGGCTACCTGCTTCCCGGTACTAATATTGGCGCGCTCATCGCCAAGATCGGAAGCACTGTTTTCGCTGTCGGATCGCGTTATGATAACCCAGCACCTGCCGACGGTGTTATCTTTCTTGCTATGAACGAACACCCAAGCAACAACAATCAAGCAGGCAGCTTACTTGCACAAATCATCATCTTTGACGATGAGTAGTCCAACCTTTCGCATAACAATAGACACTGTATTATATATATCAGGCAAATCGGAATCAGGAGCGATATATGGCAGAAACGACGACGCATGAGGAAGCCCAACAACTTCCATCCGTTGATTTTATTAGCTATCTTATGAATCTCGTAGAAACTGGACAACTCTATTTACAAGGGGTACCTAACCCTGAAACAGAGGAAGTCGTTATAAACCTCCCGATTGTGAAACATATTATTGATACGATTGAGATGCTCGAAGAAAAGACGAAGGGTAATCTCACCGCGCCGGAAACCAATTTTCTGGCGAACACGCTCTATGAATTGAGAATGGGCTACGTGCGTGCCATTAA
Organism: Candidatus Poribacteria bacterium; assembly: GCA_022821065.1. Lineage (GTDB taxonomy): Bacteria > Poribacteria > WGA-4E > WGA-4E > WGA-3G > WGA-3G. The sequence goes on along the minus strand of JAJEEK010000007.1, from coordinate 59,160 downwards.
TAGTCAGGAGGCAGTCCAAGCAGAGAGCACAGCCGATCCGGTTGCGGCAGAAATGCCAACCGAAGAAACTGTAGTACCAGATGAATAGGACTTACGCAATTCTGGATGTAACCCGTTCTGTTAGATGAAAGTTTTCGTCCAATCCAGCGTTTTTGTGTTACAAATTAACAGTTTGCGGGACATAAAGCGCCGCATGCGTAAGTCTTAACAAATTTGAACGCCGCCGATTTTTATGAATTAGTTGCCACAAATGGGATTAACTCCATTAAACTTTTCGGGAGAACCATTTATGGAATTCTATCACGGCACGACGTTAAGCAACGCGCGAGGTATAATTGAAAAGGGGTTTCGTCCACGCGGCGGAGCCGTCTGGTTCACGACCGAGTGGAATTATGCGAAAAACCGCGCCGAACAAAAGGCGCGTCGAAAGCGCGATAAACCTATTGTCCTAAAAACCGAGTTAGAGATTGAAGAACTTCGCACATCCCTCGGTAACGGTAAAATTCAAGCCCAGAGTGGCATCGTCGCTATCAATGAACGGTTTCGGGTTCAACTCCTGCAGTCTAATTCCTTCGAGCTGTTAGCCTGTCCAGTCGCATTAGCGAAATGGGTAAACCGTCAATTAGGACTCTACCCCAACAACGGTGTAAGTCGAAATCACTGGGGCATTGTGAGGTTAGCGCACTGGATGAATAACCGAATGAAATCGGGTACCGGCAACCGTATTGATCGGCACGAATTTTTTGAAAAAGGTAAGCAGTGGCTACCAGCATTCTTTGACAAAATTCCGTTGAATCCTGAAAGATCCCCTATTCAACACCTTCAGAATGATACGATTGCGGTCCGTATATGCCTTGAGACGCAAGAGGAACCACTTCAGCAGTCGAAAGTTGATACATCTTACGACAAGGCAATAGCAGACCTGTCCGACGAAAATCCGAAACGACGGATGCGAGGCCTCCGTTCTCTTGAAAAACTCGGAACTGAAGAATTATTTGATTGGTGTGTGCTGCATCTTGAAGACGCATCGGTGGATGTCGTATGTAATGCTTTGCGAATTATGTGCCGCTGTGATGACGGGTACATCGCCCCAATTCTACGATACGCCGAATCTAAAAACAGACGTATCCGCGCGGGCGCACTCGCGGCACTTGCTAAACACACTTTAGATGACCGCGAACGCTGGTTTGAACGCGGGCTTAAAGACCCTGCAGCGTGTGTCCGTACGGAAGTCGCAAAGCTTCTACCGACACTTGATAGAATCGAGTATCAAGACCTTTTCGACATCGCACGACACGATCCAAATCCAGTTGTCAAACGTCTCGCTAAAAAGCGAAATTAAAATCGGAATATTAATAAAATGTTCCGGGCGGTGCCCTTAGCACCATCGTGAAATGGGAGAATGAACTACCAAAACAAGATTACAATCGCTTTAGCGATGCTTGCAGGCTTGCTTGTGATCGGAACCGTCGGTTATTTACTGCTCGAACAAGATAATCCGCAAGGCGAATGGCAACTTCTTGACGCGATCTATATGACTGTAATTACCTTAACAACGGTTGGTTACAGCAACATGGATATGAGCGATGAAGGGCGTATTTTCACCTTATTTCTGCTCATTGGTGGGTTCGGTGTGTTCACCTACAGTATCACAATCGCGACAGCGTACCTTATTGAAGGACAACTCCAAAGTTTTTTCCGACAACAAAAAATGATCCGAACTGTTGACAAATTATCAGATCACTATATCATTTGCGGACTCGGCGATACCGGCGTACATGTGCTTGACGAAATGCTGAAGGCAGATGTAGAATTCGTGGGTATCGAATTCGAGGAAGAACGACTGACGCAACTGACGGATACACGGAATTTTTCGTACCTCCAAGGCGACGCGACCGATGATGAGCTCCTGATTCGTGCGGGTATTACACGGGCGCGCGGGCTTATTACATGCCTCAGTCGTGACCAAGATAACCTGTTTGTCGTCATCTCCGCCCGAAAACTCAACCCACATTTAAAAATAGCCTCTAAAGCCGTTGAAGACAACTCACCGGGCAAGCTTATCACCGCCGGTGCAGATGAAGTCGTACTGCCAGATCATATCGGTGGCATCCGCCTCGCCTCCAGTATCCTCTACCCACACCTTGTAGAGTTCTTACAAAGTATTACCCAAAATCTTGACGACACCCATTTCGCGGAATCTATTGTTCGACGGGATTCCCAACTCGACGGGATTTCTCTCAAAGCCGCAAGTATCCAAGAGCAGACTGGATTGGTTATCATCGCCATCCGTGACAACGACGGCGCATTTCTCTATAATCCACCGAGTGATAAAAGACTTCAAGCTGGAGATGCTATATTAGTCGTCGCTAACCAAAGACAGTTACAAATGTTACATAGACTTACAGGCGACATCAGTTCGCCATAACCGTTCGTCTGGAGATGCCTGCTCATAGAAACTGATTCCTGATCCCGGCAATCGGAAAAACGTTGACCGGTTAATACCGTCTGTGATATGATAACATGAAAGATTCGCAGACATACACTATATATTCCACGATACCACGAGCCAGAAAAATTTAAAAAATAACGCAATTTGGAAGGAAATATCCGTATGCTCGCAACAGTCCTTAGCAGTGCCTTGCTGGGAATTGATGCCTATATCGTAAAAGTTGAAGTAGATGTCGCAGGTGGACTTCCTTACTTCACCACCGTTGGCTTACCCGATAGTGCTATCAAAGAAAGCAGAGACCGCGTCACCGCAGCCATTAAAAACTCCGGTTTCTACTTCCCACAGACCCGCGTCACGGTGAACCTTGCGCCTGCGGATATTCGAAAAACAGGTTCTGCCTTTGACCTTCCGATTGCAATCGGTATCATGGCAGCTACCAATCAGGTAAATCTCGCCAGGCTCGAAAACGCTATCGTTTTGGGTGAACTGGCACTTGACGGTAACATTCGAGGCATACAAGGCGCGCTTCCAATAGCCATTACTGCCAAAGATAACGGGATAAAGGATCTCATTTTACCCGCCGAAAATGCGAAAGAAGCGGCAATCGTAGAAGGTGTGAACGTCTATCCTGTCGCCAGTTTATCGGACGCGACGGCACTCCTGAATTCCGAAAAAGAGATAACACCAGAGCCGCACACGCTTGACACCGACCCACATACCGCCCGTGCAGAAATGCATATCGACCTGCTTGATGTGAAGGGGCAAGAACATGTCAAACGCGCTGTTGAGGTTGCCGCTGCAGGCGCGCATAACCTGATTATGATTGGACCGCCGGGTTCCGGTAAGACGATGATCGCAAAGCGGATTCCCTCTATCCTTCCGAAACTCTCAATCGGAGAATCCTTAGAAACGACGAAGATCCAGAGTATCACCGGGGTACTGCCCAGTGATACCCCTCTGGTTGTGACACGTCCGTATCGCTCACCGCATCACACTATTTCAGACGCAGGTTTAATTGGCGGCGGGAACGTACCGCGTCCCGGTGAGGTAAGTCTCGCGCATAACGGTGTCCTGTTCTTAGACGAACTCCCAGAATTCAGGCGAAACGTCCTTGAAGTCATGCGGCAACCGCTTGAGGATCGGCAGGTAACGATCTCGCGTGCAGCGGCATCGCTCACCTATCCGGCAAATTTCATGCTCGTCGCGGCAATGAACCCATGTCCGTGCGGATTCTTCAGCGACCCGAACCGAGACTGTAAATGTACGCCGAACCAGATTCAGAGTTATGTCTCCCGTATCTCTGGTCCCCTGTTAGACAGAATCGACATCCAAGTAGAGGTGCCAGCGGTAAAATACTCGGAACTCGCTGCTGATACAACCGGCGAACCGTCGGTGGAGGTCCAAGACCGCGTCGAAGCAGCACGCCAAATCCAGCACGAACGTTTCGCAGGCACAAACATACACGCTAACGCCAGTATGGAATCGAAGCAGATACGAGAATATTGCAAAGTTGACGACCAAGCTCAAGATCTACTCCGGGTTGCAATTAACCAATTAGGATTGAGCGCGCGTGCCTATGACCGGATTTTGAAGGTCGCACGCACCATCGCAGACCTTGATCAAAACTCGAATATTGAGGCGGTGCATGTCTCTGAAGCCATACAATATCGGAGTTTAGATAGGAGTTTCTGGAAAAAGTAACACAATGGAGCAGTAGAACTATGCAACCTAATTTTATAGTTTTTCTAACGGACGACCAAGGATACGGCGATCTGTCTTGTATGGGCGCGACCGACTTCAAAACGCCACATCTCGATAGGATGGCAGCCGAAGGTGCCCGTTTCACAGATTGGTACTCGAACTCACCGGTCTGCTCACCTTCACGCGCAGCTTTGTTGACAGGGCGATATCCGTGTCACGCCGGAGTCCGATCAATTTTAGCCGGGCATCGCACTGCTACAGGGCTGCCGCCCTCTGTTCCTACGCTCGCAACAGTGCTGAAGGAACGCGGTTACTACACTGCAATGTCCGGGAAATGGCACTTGGGGCTCGCGGAAGGTTCACGTCCTGAACACCACGGGTTCGACGATTGGTTCGGCTTCATGGCAGGTTGTATCGACTTCTTTTCGCATATTTTTTATTGGGGTATGGCACAACGCGGGATCGATCAGACACACGATCTCTGGGAAAACGGCGTGGAAATCTACCGAAACGGTGAGTACTTCACGGAACTCATTACGGAATACGCTATTCGGTATATCCGTAAGTCTGTCGAACTCGGCAAGCCTTTTTTCCTTTATGTGCCTTACAATGCGCCGCACTATCCGATGCATGCACCGCAAAAATACGTTGACCGATTCCCGAACTTACCATGGGACCGGCAAATCATGGCTGCGATGCTCAGCGCAGTTGACGACAGCGTCGGCGAAATTTTCGCAGAATTAGAGCGGCTCGGACTCGCAGAGAATACGTTCTCTTATTTTCAGAGCGACAACGGTCCCTCGCGTGAAACACGGAACTGGTTAGACGGCAGTCAAGACCCGTATTACGGTGGTACCGCTGGAAAATTGAAGGGGCATAAATTCAGTCTCTATGAAGGTGGCATCCGTTCACCCGGTATCATGCACTGGCCCGAACAGATTCCAGCAGAACAGGTCATCGGTGAAGTTGGCGCAGCGATGGATGTATTCCCAACATTCCTTGCCGCAGCCGGTGGCAATCCATCCGAATACGAACTCGATGGACTCAATGTCCTACCGATGGTCGCAAAGGGTGAGCCGACGCCACACAGCGAAATCTATTGGGAGATGGGTAAACAGACTGCTGTGCGTCGTGACAATTGGAAGTTGGTCCTTAACGGTCAATTGATAGAGGGTGCGCCCCCGGAAGACGATGTACATCTCGCGAATCTCGAAACCGATATGGGCGAAACACAGAACCTGAAGGACGCGCACCCGGACATCACTGCTGAGTTGACAGAGGCGGCACAGACATGGCGCGAAGGTATTGAGACACACTGGGAAACCGAATGGGTCAATCCGAACGGCACGACAGGCTACGTCAAGGATTCTTAAAATGCTAAACGACACTCAAGATGCGTATGGGCATCTGCTTTCAGATTATCATAAGGGTCGAGAAAACGTCGAAATTGTGGAGAGAGAAGACGGCTTCATTGATACGAGTCGTCTGGGCCCTCGGAACTACTTCGCTGAATATGAGGATTGGGCCGAACACCAAAGACTCGCAATCAAACACACCGAAGGACGTGTTTTAGATATCGGATGTGGTGCAGGACGACACGCTATTTATCTTCAGAAACAGGGACACGATGTTTTAGGAACGGACATATCACCCTTGGCGATTCAGACGTGTCAACGCCGGGGACTCGAAAATGCGTTTGTTATGCCTGTCACGCAAGCGAGTTCTAAGATTGGCATTTTTGGCACAATTTTAATGATGGGACACAACTTCGGACTCGTCGGAAGTTACAAAAGGGCGAAGTGGCTATTGAGACGCTTCGCTGCTATGACAACAGACCCTGCGAAAATCATCGCCGAAACGCTTAATCCTTATCAAACAGAGGATTCTTGTCACTTAGCATATCATCAATCAAATCGAGATCGCGGACGCATGAGTGGTCAACTCCGACTGCGAATCCGTTATCGACAATATATTACACCGTGGTTTGATTACTTGTTTGTTTCAAAGACGGAGATGGAAGACATTCTTGACGGGACAGCGTGGCGGGTTGAACGCTATATTGACGCAGCCGATACACCGACTTATGTTGCAATTTTAACCAAACGTATACATACCTGATTTTCATAGTCTCGGTTGGCGCGTTATTGGTGAGGCTAGAAACTTGCCCGTTAAGGACATTTTTTTGACCAACAACTCGTGCCTTAACATTTATAACGGAGTCGAGTTGTTGGTCAAAGTCCAATTCGGAGCCTCACCGAAAGCGAGATATACCATGACACTCTTTAAATTTGCATTCATCACGGACACACATCTTTACCCGAATGCCCCGAGGAATTTTGTCGGTGGACTACAACAGCAAAAAAACAGCGTCGCACTCTATGAAAAGTTAGTTGAACAATTGAACGCTTTTGAGCCAGCTTTTGTCATTCACGGCGGAGACATTGTGTGTGGTGGTAACAGTTTTGAAATGTCCGCCGAAGAATACGAAGCAGCACTTGATACGGCACAAGCACTCGGTGAAAGGATAAATGCCCCCTGCTATTACATCCCCGGCAACCACGATCTACATCCGGAAACTGGGTCTAAAGATGCCTACTTAGCACACTTCGGTATCAACGGCATGGGTTCCGTTAGCTTCGTGCATGAAAATATTCGGTTCATCCTTCTCGATGCCCAGGAGGTCCCGGAAGACCTGACGCACGGGTATATCAGTACAAATCAGTTGGCGTGGGCTGAGCGTGAATTGAAAAGAGCCCGCGATTACGACCAAGAGGTCTTTATCTTTTCGCACCAGCTCCCTTTTCCAAATGTTGAGTTTCAAGGTGTCGGTTCGAGAGTTGCTAACTCAGCGGAAGTCCTCGAAATTACGGGTCCATTTGACCAACAGATTTTGGCATTCTTTTCTGGACACCTTCACCTGAACCGCGTTTTTCGGGAACAAGGCATGTTGTGCATTGTTTCCGCTGGTATTATCTGTTACCCGATGATGTGGCGACAGGTCTTTGTCTATCCTGATCGGGTGGATGTCCGTTGTGAAACCGTTGATCTACCGGAAGCCTTTGCGGAATCGGAAGCGGTTCAACCCGATAATAATCCGTACCTGATAGGTCGAGACCGGGATCTAAATTTCAGCATTCCGCGGAATTCACAATCTACTACTGATGCCGATTGAACCTCACACAATAATAGCAGGCACCTGCAGAAAAAATGATAGAAGTCCAAAACATCAAAAAAAACTACGGTCCTTTCCAAGCCCTCAAAAACATCTCCTTTCAGGTAGACAAGGGTCAAATCGTCGGTTTTCTCGGGCCCAACGGTGCTGGGAAAACGACGACGATGCGGATCCTCACCTGCTTTATGCCCGCAAGTAGCGGACGCGTTACCGTCGCTGGATACGACGTGTTCAAAGAATCAAGAGAAGTACGGAAACACATCGGCTATCTCCCAGAAAACGTACCGCTCTATCCAGAGATGACGGTAACAAAGTATCTGAGGTACATGGCAAAAATCCGTAGTGTGCCGCGCCGAAATATCAAAAGTCATCTCGACGACGCTATTGAAGCGTGTGGACTTACGGAACGCAGGCACCAGATTATTGGGCAACTCTCCCGCGGTTTCCGGCAACGCGTCGGCTTGGCGCAAGCACTCATCCACGCGCCGGATGTTTTAATTCTTGATGAACCGACCTCCGGCTTGGACCCGCGGCAGATCGTCGAAATCCGAGAATTAATCAAGACGCTCGGCAAAGAACGTACAATCTTGTTCAGCACGCATATCTTACCAGAAGCGAGTATGACGTGCGAACGATTGATTGTCATCAGTAGAGGCGAAATTACGGGGGATGTCCAATTGGAAGGCGGTCGCGCCGTATCAAACAAAAGCGATACGGAGAACGTACCCGTGGCAACTTTAACCTTATCGCTTGAGATCGCAGGCGCGCCAGCCGACGATATATTCTCAGTACTCACAGATATTCCAGACGTGATTCGGGTTGAACAGACTGGTACTCATGCGGGTGACACCACAAAATTCCATGTCCACTACACACCGACAACCGATATTCGGGCGGAGGTAGCAGAAACCGTCGTCGGACATGGCTGGCGATTGCTCGAAATGCACACAACTGAAGTGTCCCTGGAGGCGTTGTTCCTGTCCTTAACAGCATAGCGTATGCTTCCGGCTATGATAGCGCATCTTCTGGTGCAATCGGTAGTTTCAACTGCTTGCGAACCGATTGCCGCACCTCATTGCAGATCCGCATCGCGTGTGCTGTCTCGTCTGCAGTCGCGAACTTTCCAGGATAGCGGGGATCAACCGCGTGTTCCGACAGCTTTGAAAAATCTTCCCGCCATGCATCCCAAGCAGGAATCGTTGGAACAATTAAATTCAACAATTCTTTTAAATCGTGGGTCCTCGGGAAAGGGATGTTTGTTTCTTGAAGCCACGCTTTTAGATATTTTTCAACACACTGTTGAGCCAGAAAGCAGATAACATCATTTACGGGATTCTGTCCTTGCTCGGATTGCTGTGCGACAGTATAATCGCCTTCGGCCTTCTGCACCCATTCCTCTGTTAATGGATTCATCGCACGTTTTTCCTTTTTTACGGGTTTCAAGAAAAAATTGGGGGTTTCATAAAGCACTTCGCCTTTTTCGGTAATCTCTCGGAGAAACCAGTCGTTATACACAAGGCGATATGCAAGGTCTTCAGGCGAATGCACGATCACATGCAGGCGGAAAGGACGCGCGAGGTGCTCCCGAATCTCTATCTCTTGCTGGCGGGTTTCGGATTTCGGCACCGGCATAACGACCAGCAAATCGACATCGGAATATTCTGTCGGCGTGCCGTAGGCATAAGAACCGAACAGAACAACCTGCAAAGGTGAGAACTCGCGGACGATGTCATCACATGTCGCTTGAATGTCTTGTCGGGTAACCATATTTTCACCTTTTCGGTTTCGGGACGTTCATAACAGGCAGAAGTAACCAGTAACCAGTGGCCAGTAACCAGAAAAGAGATACTCGGATAACATAACCTCTCTTAACTGGAAACTGATAACTGCTATAGGCAAACATATACTATTAATTATGCCACACCGCTGTCGCGTATACAAGACAAATTTAAAAACATTGATTTCTAAATGCATCTATCGTATAATCAACACCACGCAATTACTTGAACACGGAGGCGCGACTGTTTTAAAACGACCACTTATGAAACTCGTTACCTTTCAAACCAAATCAACAGGGACAACACCGAAACTCGGTGCATGGATTTCCGGTGACCGAATCGTTGACCTCACGGTTGTTGCCCCGGATATGACCCAATTCTTTGAGCAAAATTGTATCGCTGACGCGCAAAAACATATCAATCAGGCCGTTGATAGCACCGATACATCCGACAGCATTTTTCCAGTTGTCGATGTCCAACTCCTCGCGCCGTTCCCGCGTCCGGCAAGCCTGCGTGACTTCGGCGTATTCAAAACTCACATGGATGCCGCCGCACGCATCACCGGTAAAGAGATCTCGCCAGAGTGGTTCAAACTGCCGAACTACTACCGCGGCAGCACCAGTCCATCTTCCATCGCCGGACACGAAGCTGTTGTCATGTGGCCAAACTACACCGAAAAGCTCGATTTTGAACTGGAGTGGGGTGTCTACATCGGCAAAGTCGGGAAAAATATCTCTATAGAAGAGGCGCCCGAATACATCGCAGGCTACACTATTTACAACGACATCAGCGCACGCGATATTCAGTTCCGACACATGACTATGGCACTCGGTCCCGCGAAAGGAAAAGATTTCGATAACAGCAATATCATGGGTCCCTGTCTTGTTACACCGGATGAAATCGGCGATCCCTACGACCTCCGAATGATTGCCAGAGTCAATAATGAAGTCTGGGCAGACGGGAATACATCAGATATGTACTACTCCTTCGCGGAAATGATCTCGTTCGTTTCACAATCGGAGACGCTCTATCCGGGTGAGTTTTTAGGTTCAGGCACCGTCGGAAAAGGGTGCGGATGGGAACTCGACCGCTGGATCCAACCCGGCGATGTAATTGAACTCGAAATTGAGAAGATTGGTCTGCTCAGAAACCGAATCGGCAAACCAGAAGTGAACCCAGCAGAATGGACAGAAAAAGATCTCTAAACCAGGTCAAATCGACGAAAGAACCGAATGTTAAAAAATGCGACTTAAAGATAAAGTAGCCATCACCACAGGTGCCGCCTCCGGCATCGGCAAAGCCACAGCAATCCTGTTCGCCGAACACGGCGCGAAAGTCGTCGTCGCCGACATTGACGAAAATGGCGCGAACCAGACTGTCGCCACCATCCGAGACGCAGGTAACGAAGCAATCTACGTCGAAACCGATGTGACAATATCAGGCAACACGGAACGAGTGGTAAAGGAAACCGCCAACAGATACGGAAAACTGGATATTCTGTTGAACAGTGCCGGTATTGCAATGCGACTCCCCGTTGCCGACTTACCGGAAGCAGATTGGCATCGCTGTTTAGATGTCAATCTCACGGGTGTCTATCTCTGCTCGAAGGCAGCGATCCCAGCGATGCAGAAAAACGGTGGCGGTTCCATTATCAACTTGTCCTCTATCTACGGACTTGTGGGTGCGGGGGTTCGGGCAGCGTACGTCGCCTCTAAAGGCGGCGTGACGAACCTCACCCGCGGGATGGCACTCGATTATTCAGAAGATAACATCCGAGTCAACTGCATCTGTCCGGGTTTCGTTGAGACACCGTTGGTTGCCGGTGTTGTTAAGACACCGGAAGAATATCGGAACCTCGCCGATCAGCACCCGATGCGCCGACTCGCGCAGCCCGAAGAGATCGCCTACGGCGCACTCTACCTCGCCTCCGATGAATCCGCGTTCGTTACAGGCATTGCCCTCCCCATTGACGGCGGCTATACAGCGGGATAGCTGAGAAATAAGTTTCAGCAGCTTCTACATACGAATCTCGTCCGACAAACTCCAATTTCAGATTAAATTTCGATTTTTCCATTCTTTTTGAAAATTATGCACGTTTTCCGCCTCAAAATTGTATCTTTAATAGTTGAACACCAAAAACGCGCGGAAGTTGGTAAAGAGATTTGTAATGACGGAGAATTCTGATGGAAAAAGACGACGTGCAACTCATTCAAAGTATCTTGTCAGGTAACGACGCAGCGTTCACCACCTTGGTCGGAAAGTACCAAAAGAGTGTCCACGCGCTCGCGTGGCGCAAGGTTGGCGACTTCCATTTCGCCGAAGAAATTACACAAGATACCTTCCTTCAGGCATACAAAAAACTTGCAACACTAAGAAATCCGAATCAGTTTGCGGGTTGGCTTTATGTCATTGCGAATAACCTTTGCAAGCGGTGGAACCAGAAGAAGAAACTTTCGGCACAATCGCTGGAGGGCACACCTGTGGTAGAGATAGAGAACGCTTCTTACAAACGTTACGTATCCGAGCAACGCGAGACAGATAACACCGAGCGTCGCCATGAAATCGTGAAAAAACTTCTACAAAGACTTCCAGAGAGTGAACGCACAGTCGTAACGCTCCACTATCTCGGCGAAATGACAGCGAAGGAGATCGGCAAATTTTTAGGTGTGTCGGTAAACACAATCAATAGCCGACTTCGCCGAGCGAAAAAGCGTCTACAGGAGCGAGAAGAACTTCTGATTGAGGAGATGCTCGGTAGTGTCCAACTGCCTGTTAGCCTTATAGAGAACATCGGACGACAAATTGCAGATATAAAACCGATGCCATCGCCGCCAGCTGCGAAACCGTTGCTGCCGTGGACGGCTTTGGGTACAGCTGCTGTTTTAATTATGTTAGGACTCGGTGTCGGTAATCAATATCTCGTCCGGTATCAGAAACCGTATAACTTTGAGGCAGAATCTGAGTATCTGATCGAAATCGTTGATACACCTATTATGCTTGACCTTAATGCAAAATTAGCGATGCGAAACCAGTTCGGAAGAAATATTATCCCCAGTAGAGACAACCGTACAAGCACCTCCGCTGACAGTGAAACCGCAAGCGTTCCGCAGTCCGAAAAACGGTTCTTTGGGTTAACACTCGCTGAAATTGAAGAGAAAATTCCCGAACTTGAGGACGAAATCCGAACAAATCTCACCAAGGCAGCGGAACTCTATACCGAGCTGCGAAGCACAGATGGCACGGCAGGGATGGTACCCCGGATTGCCGTCTGGCGCGATGAAACATGGAAAGAGGTCCAGCGACTCTATCAAGATGTCGCTAACACCGGAAAAATTCTGAGGTATAGGTCTTATTTGCGGGTGACAGGTGTCGAGAAAGATCCGGTGCTTCCCGGTGGATGGATCTATGCCTTGATGGAACCGCTGCCCATGCGGGTTATCCCCAGCAAAACATTCAACGCGTCTGCTCAGGAAAACAGTGCTAAGCCTGCTCAGAATGAAAATTAAACTAAGGAGGAAAACAGTGTCGTTTTTGAACTTGAAATCATATCATTTCCCAATTGTCTGTATTATGTTTTTCGTAGGTCTCACAACAGCATTTGCACAGGAACCACTGTTGCCAGATACAGCAGCAGATGAACTTGACCTGAAAACACTTTTAGCGGCTATCAAGCAGCATAACGCACTGCTGAAATCCGGTGAAGGCGAAGTCGTTTACACACTTGGTGTCCCTGTTGATACTGATACCCATATTGTTACCGGCGCCATCGCCTTCAATAAGGAGAACACGCGTTTCCATACGGAAAAAGACTTTTTCCATACCCAAGAAAAAACGACGCTCCTTATACCAGCCGGAATGTGGGAGATTACTCGCAATAGGAAGGGCGAATTCGGCTATCATTTTACACCTGAACGCTACTTCAGCAGAGAACTGAAATTAATTAGACCTTTCCATGATGTGGACCCGAGACGATGGATTACCTTGAGAGACAAAGATTTAGCAACCTACCTTGAAAGCAAAAACTTCCAGATCGTAGGGAGCGAAGGTTTCAACGATGTTCTCTGCTACGTTTTGGAAGAAAAAGATGTAGATATGCCTGAAAAAATTTGGATCGCCCCCGATCGAGGGTTCCGATACCTCAAACATGAGAGCCGGTCCCTTACCCCTGTAGATGCTCTGGACAGCGACGTTCCGATGGAGGCACCTACTGTTATACGTACCACAATCTCTTATCAGCAACACGGAGATGTCTGGTTCCCTAAAGCAGTTTTTAGTGAACGCGCTTGGGTCGACTTTAAGCCGGAGGATCCTATAATTTCTGGACAGAAACTGGAGATAAAGAATTTCAAAATCAATCATGACCTACCACCAGAAACGTTTACCGTTGATATCCCGGATGATGCTCTGATTAAGGTGCAAGGGGTCAAGCAGGAATTGTCCAAACAGGAATTTCTCAAACAGTACGGGCAACCAGCTGATAACTGATAACTTCTTGACTTTACTGGCGTTGTTTAGTAAAACAGCTTTGAAAGTGACAGGCGGCGATAACCCACTGTTTCCGGGTGGATGGATATCTGAACTCACGGAACCGCTACCGATGCGGGTCACCTACAACGGGTCGTTTCAATAAACCCTCTTAGGAGATAGGAGGACAACAATGTTCCTTTTGAAAATGAAGACAATACGTTTCGTCATTGCCAGTTTTGTTTTCTTTGCTTGCTTCGCGATGGCATTTGCCCAGGAAGAAACGCTACCTGTCTTACCACAGAACGCCGTAGATGCAGAGAACGATTTCAATATGATCCTACTCGGCATGCGAAATTATGATGGAGCCGTCCTGTCCGGCGAGGGAGAATGTCTATATGTCTTTAGACAACCCGGAGTATCTGATACGCATAGTACCTATAAGGCACGCCTCACGTTTGATCCATGGCATACACGTATAGAATTTGAAGAGGGACTTTTCAACAACACCTACACACCGAAAACAACTATCATTTTGACCCCAACCGGAACGTTGGAGATAATAGCCTCTGAAACCGGAGAACCGAGTTACCATTTTCGGCGTAGCTTGCAAGCCGAAAACTTGCTATTGAAAAGCCGGCGTAACTTGCAAGCCGAAAACTTGCTATTAAAAAGTCGACGTAACTCACAGCGTCCCGAAAACGCTGAATTAAAAAGCCAGAAGCAAACCGAATTAAATACCTCAAGAAGCTGGGTAGATCCGAGGCGGTGGTTTCGCATTGTTGAGAGGCAGGACTTACCGACTTACCTGAAAGAACGAAATTTCCGTATCGTAAACGCTGAGTTTTTCAACGGTTTCCCGTGTTATGTCCTCGAAGCAAGACAGCCAAATCAACCGGAAGACAGTTTTGAAAGGATTTGGGTTTCGCCGGAACTCGGTCTGCGCTATCTACAGTATGAAAGTCGATCTTCAAGTGCGACAGACTCCGCAGATGGAAATATCAAGAAAGGCACTCCCACTCTCAGGCGCGTTAGGCTCTCTTACGGACTATACGGTGAGGACGCATGGTTTGTCACAAACGGCATCGCCGAAACATTCAGGATTGATTCAGATGGCGCGGAACACTTCATCAATAGAGCCATCATAGAGACACAGAACTTCGTAGTGAATCACGAGATTCCGTATGAGGTATTTACTGTTGACCTCCCTGACAATGCCACGATTCAAGTAGAAACAGAAGGCAAGAAATTATCCAGAGAAGAATTTCGTCGGTGGTACGGAGAAATACACCATAAGGGCGTAAAACTCATCAAAGATCAATAACAGATCCAACAAGATTACCTCAAACTTCTTCACTGGCGAGGTTCCTAACCTCGCCAGTTATATTTAATACATAGCAGTTCAGAGAAAAATATGGTAAAATATAAAAAGACTTAAACATCTTGAAGATATATTATTCATCATCCAATCCACGAATAGTTTAAAAATGCGGAAACTTTCTTTAGCTGCCTTTCTTGTTCTACTGCTCAACAGCGCGTATCTGTTCAGTTTCGGCGAACCGACGCTCTTTTACATCTCCAATGTCTTGCTCCACGTTGGACTTGGCATCGTTTTAATACTGCCATTCAGCATCTATGTCTACAAATATCTACGGCGCAGCTTGCAAGTCCATATTCCAACGCAGAAAGTCTCAAGACTCGGACAAATAGGGATTATCGGGATAGGCATCGGTATCATCACGGGTCTGTATCTGATGGTCGTCGGTGCGATAACGCCTTACCGTTGGCTTCTCATCACGCACATCGTCAGTGTAAGCACCGGTAGCCTCCTCTTCTGCCTTTACCTATTAAGAGACGCTGAGTTTCTTACGCCACTATTGCGGAAGATAACCGTTGGTGTATTGGCTGCCGTTGTGCTGTTCCCTATTGGTGCGAAACTCACACAGTACTATCTACCGGACGAAACGTATCTCGTTGAAAACCCGGCACTCCCGCCGACGAGCATGTACGAGGAAGGTGGTGGTACAACGGGCCATTTTTTTCCTGCATCCGTTGAAACAGAAACAGGGGGACTCATCCCGACCGATTTCTTTCTCACATCGGAGACCTGTGCCACGAGCGGTTGTCATCCGGACATCTATCGGCAGTGGAACGAATCGGCGCACCACTTCTCCTCGTTCAATAACCAGTGGTATCGTAAGTCCATTATCTATATGCAGGAGGTCAACGGTATCCAACCTTCTAAATGGTGTGGAGGGTGCCACGACCCAGCGATCCTACTCAACGGCGTAATGGACAGACCCATCCGCGAGAATCTCCATACGCCTGCTGCACAAGCCGGACTCGCTTGTACAGCGTGCCACTCTATCGAACGCGTCAAGGATACGATGGGCAACAGCGGATACATGATTAAATATCCGCCGCTTCACGACCTCGCTGCCAGCGATAACCCGATCATTCGGAATTTGCACAACTATCTCATCCGCCTCGACCCGGAGCCGCACAAAAAGAGTTTCCTGAAGCCGTTCCACCGTCAAAACACTGCCGAATTCTGTTCAACCTGCCACAAGGTACACCTTGATGAGCCAGTTAACAATTTCCGCTGGGTGCGCGGTTTCAACGACTACGATCAGTGGCAGAAAAGTGGTGTTTCACACCAAGGCGCGCTCTCTTTCTACTACCCCGAAACGGCGAAGAAATGTGTCGATTGCCACATGCCGCTTGTTGATTCAACAGACGCAGCAAATATCAACGGCAAAGTTCACAGCCACCGCTTCCCGGCTGCGAACACGGCACTCCCGTTCGTCAATCAACATCCCGACCAACTCAAAGCCGTGACAGATTTTTTGCAGGATGATGCCGTAACATTAGACCTATTCGCAGATGGTGCGCCGATCCCAAGCGACGGCGTTGAAATCGCACGAGACAGAAGTACACGGATTGATGTCGTCGTCCGCACACGCAACGTCGGCCACCGGTTTCCGGCTGGCACGATTGATGCGTTTGACATCTGGCTGGAGGTGAAAGCCACCGACGAAAACGGGAAGATCATCTTCTGGAACGGCAGGATCGCCGCACGCGATGGCAACGGACCGGTCGATCCGGGTGCACACTTCTATCGCAGTTATATGCTCGACGCACACGGGAACCTGATTAATAAACGGAACGCTTGGGCAATGCGAACTGTGCTTTATTCAAACACAATCCCGCCGGGCGCTGCAGATACCGCGCGCTACCGACTCGAAATCCCATTCGATTGCGGGGAGGTACTTACAGTGGAGGCGAAACTCAACTACCGAAAGTTCAACTGGTGGCACACACAGTGGGCTTATGCAGGTGTCCGCGACCCTGAGGATACCGATTTCCAAGTCGATAAAGGCTACGATGACGGCAAATGGGTTTGGACGGGTGATACTTCAGATGTCGCTGGAAAGGTTAAGGCGATTCCGAACCTCCCCATCACCACGATGGCATCCGCCACAGCAACCTTAAAGGTAGTAGGTACAACACCTGTGTTGTCATCATCACCGTCTGAAAACGCACGCGAACGGTGGAACGACTACGGCATCGGACTCTTCCTACAAGGCGACTTGAAAGCCGCTGAGACCGCTTTTCTGAAAGTGACTGAAATTGAACCGGGATATCTTGATGGGTGGGTAAATGTCGGAAGAGTTAGAATCGAGGAAGGCGATATGCGGGGTGCCGAAACGATGCTTGAAAAGGCGTTTGAAATCCAGAAGAGATTGTCCCCCGAAAACCCGCATCGTGCGAAGGTTCACTATTTTTATGCACTCGTTCAGGAAACGTACGGCAACTACGATACGGCGATTGAGCATCTCCAGCACGCCGCAGTGCAATTTCCACGCGACACGCGCGTCCGGAACAGACTCGGACGGATGCACTTCCTAAAACGCGAATACGAAACCGCTTTGACTGAATTCCAGAAAACGCTCACCGTTGATCCCGAAGATTTGGATGCACACTACAACATGATGCGCTGTTATCGCGCTCTCAAGAATCCCTCACTCGCCGCGAAATCGCAGAAACTCTATCTACGCTTTAAGGCGGACGAATCCGTCGATGCGATCACTGGCATCCCCCGCCGCGCCGATCCGCACGTCAACCGCGAACGCCAGCGGATTCACGAACACACCAACAGTTATGAACCGCCATCTAACCCGTGAGCATCAGCAATCCTCAATATTTAAATGGAAGGCACAAAACGATGATAATACCGCCGAATATGGAACATCAAAAATTGACATTTAGGGGTTGTCTCGGATTAATAGTTTTTACCTTGAGTCTTTTGCTCGGCGTTTGGTTGGTTGTTAAATTTGACATGTGTCCCTTCCGAGGAACAGGTGCAGGAACTGGGTTAGAAAACCGTTCTACTATAGATAGCAATCGGGATATGGAATTCTGGAAAAATACAGTCCTCCAGCGAAGTACTATGTCTGAAATGGCCTTATATCCAACAAAATGCCTCGACAGTTTTTGCCGAGGCATTTTTAGGTTGCCACAATTAAACAGGCTGACGTAGATAGAACAAATCATCAGACCCGCGTTTGAAATAGCGGACATCCAACGATAAGCACCATTGAAAAAACATGACTGCTATCTGTGTTGTTGCTTCTGTGCCGAACCATATCTCTGTCAGTTCTCGAACACGAAACGGACCTTTCCGCTCCATCTTTCGCACAAAATCAAAAACCTCAGAGAGGATTCTGTCGCAGCGTAAACGTCTTCCTTTGTAAAGGCCATCTTGTTTTCCAACGCTATAAGATTTGCCATTTTCGGGGAGTTTCACATCTATGTCAGGAAGCCTTTTGCGTACAGATTTAAACAGCTTGCCTCTTGCCTCTGCGTCACCGTGGACGAGAAACAGTTTACGTGGCTGCACTTTCTCAGCCAATGCCAGTAGTTGTTCGCTGTCTGCATGTGCCG
This sequence comes from Candidatus Poribacteria bacterium, assembly GCA_022821065.1. GTDB lineage: Bacteria > Poribacteria > WGA-4E > WGA-4E > WGA-3G > WGA-3G. The sequence continues at coordinate 40,649 of JAJEEK010000007.1, read as the reverse complement.
AAAGTGAGTATTTTTCCACTTGACACTTCACATCCACAGATTCTTGATCATTCAGTTGCCATATCCAATCTGGTGGTCTGCCTGCTTCTTCTACCCAATCCCACAATGTGCGCCCAGGAGTCCCTTCAGCTTGATAACCTGTAATTGCAATCAGATTCTTGGGATCCTTGGCTAAATGCTTAGCATAGAAACTCGACTTACCGCCGATTAACATACCTGAAGATGCCACGATACAGCAAGGAGTTCCCTCCAAAAGACTCTCACTTTCTTCCTTTGAAGAAACCTTTTGAATGGCATCGGAATAAAAGAGGTCCTCACAGCGTTCTGCTTTACGTCGCAAAGAGGGCGCAAGTTCATCACTAAATCTCGAATAGACCTCATTAACTTTTCGCACCATTCCATCAACATACACTGGAAACTCAGGAATTTCCCCACGCTCCATTGCACCCTTCAAGATGAGAATGATCTCCTGAGAACGCCCAACAGCAAACGCGGGAATTAACACTTTCCCGCCGGCTGCAATCGTTTTGGCAACATCCTCAACAAGTCTTTTTTCTTCTTGTTTCCGAGTCACTCCATGCTGGCGATTGCCGTAAGTTGATTCCATCATCATCACATCGGGTTGATACGGCAAATTTTCCATATCTAAACCAAGAATAGTTGACTGTGGCGTGACGGACACATCACCTGTCATCAAGATACTCTCGTGTTTGCCTTGAATATAGATCATCGCCGCGCCCACAATATGTCCAGCGGGAATCCAAGTAGCTGTTACGTCAGGACATATCTCCACGGGTTCCAGCCACGGAACTTCAACTTCCATGCAATGCAGCAGGACCTCTAAATCTTCACACGTATACAGAGGAGGTTTCCCCTCCTCTTCTTCCTCACGCTGCATTCGTTCCGCGCTGTCTTTTAACAACACGTGACTAATTGCCTTCATCGAAGGTGTCCAATAGAGTTTCACACCTGCAAGCCAAAGGTCCCTTAATACTGGCAGCGCGCCCGTATGGTCTGTATGTGCATGCGTCACAAGGACAGCATCTGGCATGCCTTCCTTATCAAAATCAGGGAAATCGGGTAACTGGGAGTTCTGTCCAGGTCCCATTCGGATACCGGCATCTACAAGAATACGGCATCTATCAATCTCAATTAATGTGGAGGAGGCACCAACTTCATTGGCACCGCCGAAAAAACGGAGGTTCATATTAACTCCTATCGCATAAGGCATAACAAATAGGATTTTGGTATCCATCTGTTATGGCTTGATGAAGCCGCCATAGCACTTAAATCACGGCACTTGAGTCCTTTTCAACGTGCTCGGCGTAATATAGTAAAATGTGAGAGGTAGGTATTGATCCGATCAAAGTGATACAATGATCAATTTCTACCAATTTAATTCATTGAACGGATTAGAAACGTGAATATAGATTCACTAAAGCGAGATGTTTCTAATCTCTATAACGGAATAATTGATCGAAAGGTTTACTCAATGAAGAAAAAATCATGAATTATTCCCTATCAATCATTATTTTCCCTTCTTAGATGGAGCATTATTCCTACCACCACCAGAAGGTTTTCCAGTTTTGCTTGGCCAACCTGCGGATCCTTTGCCCTTACCGCCTGCTTGGTTACCGCCTTTACCGCCACGGTTGCCGCCTGAGCGATTACCACTTGATTTCGCCATTGCTATCACCTCCTTTTGCCTGTTGATGTTCTACCCTTTACCTATATAGAGTCCGCTCCGATGAAAAGGATAGTAAAAAAATTCCGCATGCTGCTCTTTTTTACTTGAAGCGATCATCCTTCTCCCGTGTTCGGTGCAATTCTCTTCGGCGAGTCCGCATTGCACCCGCTTCATCAATTAGCACATCAAGCGTGATGAGATGTGCCTGCCGCAACCACCAAAACGCCTCAAATAACGGACGACGCGGCGATGCGCCTTCGTCTAAATTGGGTTTATCTCGATCCAGATGCCGAACCCGTTTATGTGCTTTCTTAGCAAGCTCCCGGACAGTCTCATCCGGATCATTGTTTAATAGCCAGAAAAGTGTTCGGTGTCCGCGTCCACCTGGATTCACCCGCAATGCAGCCAACGCTTGCACATAACACCATCGCCACGCCGGACGTGGTTCTACGAAATCTTCGTCCTTATACGCTGTGCTTTTGTTCTTCTCTTTTGTCCTGAGTCGTCCCAGACAGAACTTGGCAAACTCTTCACGTAAGTCTTGCAAGTAGCGGTCTTTCTTTAGTTCGCTCTTTAGATTTTGCGGATACATCGCGACTTCAATCCAATTGGGTACACGAGCATAAGGGTGTGGTGGGTTTTCCTTGCTATCATGTTCCGACCACGTGCGGAGATCGGACGCAACAGCTTGTTCGGTCATCTCTGTAAATGCAAGTAATAGAGGTTTCAAACATTTCCATCCGGGCGCGAAGCTTAGCAAAACATAAAAAGCCTTGTCGTAAAAATCGCGAACATCTTCATCTTCAAAGGCTTCAGGCGTATCTCTTAAAACAGACCGCAAGATGCCGATATGCCGCGAGGCACTTTCAATTAGTCTACTTTTCAGATCATCCGAAAGTTCTGATTCCAACCTTCCGTAACCCCAACTAAAAATATATACCGCTAAGTGCCACCATGTTTTGAGCAGCGGTGAGGGTTCCTGATTTAACTCTGGCTTTCTGTCATTTAAAAGTTCAAAAAACGGAATTAACTCGCGTGCCACACTTTTCCACCCATCTCCTACCGGATTCAAACGTTTCTGACTCCATGTCCCCGCAGCGGCATAGGTCATAGAACGGCGGATAGTGTAGTAGAGTCCGCGAAATTTATCGCTTAAAACATCGTCAGGAAAATCAGAAAAATCTTGAAGCAGTGTATCCAGTCTAACGAGGTTGCAACGTTCTTTATTCGCGCCGAATCGCCAAGTTAACCAGAACCCAAGTTGTCGAGGATCATAAGAGAAATCACTGCTTGAACCGCCCGGTTGAACTGAGTCCAATAAATCCAGATCAACAATCTGATTTAGAGGCACACCATCTGGAAAAAGAAACGGCAGCAGATCGTAAAACTTGAAAATAGTATTGTATGAACCCTTGTAATTTTCAATTAGTTCTTCCCAATCCAAACTTTTGGCATTGAACTTTGCATGCTTTTGGAACTCGCTAACCCATTGCGGTATATCCGAAGAATCGTTTGATTTCTCAGGGACTTTATTAGGCGACATCCGCGAATCACCTCCAGGTCCAAAACCGAGCATCAAGCTAAAAAGGAACGCTAAAAAGGTTTGATCCACTTTATCTTTCTCTATTTGAACCGCTTCCTTTAAAGTATTCAGTCCACCTAATAGATCGTCACCAAACGCCCCAAACTCGTCGTGTCTGAATACCGATTTACCCGTCGGATCACCAAAGCAATCTGGACGTTCAAAAACGCGAACAAGCCACTCTTGGTCTGCGGTAGAGAAACCTACCTCTGCAAGGCACTGCTTAACGATAGATATTTCTTCTTCAGAATCATCTGATGGAAAAACAAGTAATGAATCTTTTTCGGCTCTGCCCATGATAGGCTCCTTTCTCTTTGAAGGAGGACAAAACTATATCCTATGAAAAATCCGATAATTTTCAGATTACTAACCCTTAGGATTCCCGATGAAAGCACACCGGGACCGGAAGAGATGCATAAGGCATTCAGAGCGACGAGGTTAGATTTTCACTTTACGAATTTAAGTATATCACAAAAAACAGTAGGTGTCAAATTTATTTTTCAGCGAGTTGCTTCAAATCCGTTTGACAATGCGCCTACAATATGCTATACTAATCACCGAAATCCAAAAGCCTAAAAAACTTGGAGTGGAGGACATTTATGCTTAATATCAACCCGCAATATCTTGTCAATCAGAAGGGTGAAAAGACTGCCGCCGTCCTGTCGATGCAGGAGGACCGCCTTCTTATGCAGCACCTTGAAGATTCAGAGGACATTTTAGACATGGACACCGCAGCGAAAGGCGAGACCCGCTTTCGGGATTACCGTGAGATTCAAGCCGAATTGAAAAAAGAAGGCAAACTTTGAATTCACCAACGCTTTATGGAGATAAAGGTTGAACGCAGATATAAATAAAACCCTCCTGCGACAATTACCTGCTATTGAAAAACTCCTGAACACACAGGAGATACTCGACTTGCAAACCATTTACGCGCGTCCACTTGTCACGGAAGCTCTACGCGCAGCCGTTGCTGACATCCGAAACGAGATTCTGCGTGGAAACTATACACAGCTGCCAGAACTGTCAGAATACGCAGAACGGACGCTCCAAAAAATTGCAGCAAGAACAGCACCGCGTATGCGTCCCGTTGTCAACGCAACAGGCACCGTTACACATACCAATTTAGGGAGATCCCTACTCAGCGATACTGCCTGTCAAGCCATCCAGCAAGCCGCACAAAACTATGTCAACCTTGAATACGACATCGAAACCGGTCAGCGTGGACATCGTGACAGGATTACCGAACCGCTCCTTCAGCAGTTGACAGGCTGCGAGGCATCTACGGTCGTCAACAACAACGCCGCCGCCGTTCTGCTCGCGCTTCAGACGATGGCACGCGGCAAAGAGGTCATCGTCTCGCGCGGCGAACTGATCGAAATCGGTGGAGCGTTCCGTGTCCCCGACGTGATGGCGGCAAGCGGTGCGATACTCCGTGAAGTTGGAACCACCAACCGAACCCACCTTCGCGATTACGCCGAGGCTATTAATGAAAATACAGGTCTGTTGCTCAAAGTGCATCCGAGCAACTATAAAATCCTCGGTTTCACTTCGACACCAGCGATGGAAGAATTGACAGAACTCGGTGTAGAACAGGGTATCCCAACGATGGAGGACCTCGGCAGTGGTGCACTTGTTGACATGACACACTACGGACTTCCGCACGAACCGCTCGTCGGAGAACGCGTCGCCAGCGGTGTCGATATTGTAACCTTCAGCGGTGATAAACTGCTCGGCGGCCCGCAGGCTGGGATCATCGTCGGTAAAGCAGAATGGATTGAGAAGATGCGCAAGAACCCGATGATGCGCGCACTCAGGGTTGATAAACTCATCATCGCGGGACTGTCAGCGACACTGCAACGCTATCTCACCGACGGTGCGGCTATTGCTGAACAGTTTCCGATGCTCAACCGTTATACCCGATCTATAGAAGCCCTTCACGCCATGGCGAAGGAGCTAACAGTGCAACTCCAAGATATTTTCGGCAAAAAAATCGATGTTCAAGTTTTGGAGACCTACGGGCAGATCGGGAGTGGTGCACTACCGGTTGAGACGTTGCCGAGCGTCTCGCTCGTCCTTGAATCCGCAGAAGTATCCGCTGAAACACTCGCTGCAGCGTTCCGAAACGCCACAATTCCGATCATCGGTAGAATCAAGGACGGACTTTTTTGGTTAGATATTCGGACAGTCTATAGAAGAGAACAGGCGTGGATCGTCGAAGCTGCCATGCATATAGCAGAAACGCTATGAAGATTGCCGGGATCCTTCTCATCGGTATTGTTGCTATTGGTATGTGCGCCTGCCCACAACGCAATGAGGATTCGCTTGTCACTGCTACCGAACACCCTATGGAAATCGTTTCTGAGCTTGACGGTGCTACAATGGTGCTGATCCCATCGGGAACATTCCAGATGGGTTCCACTGTCGGCGATAGCGACGAACAACCCGTACATACTGTCGCGCTTGATGCCTTTTATATGGATGTATACGAAGTAACGAACGCGCGTTACCAGAAATTCGTCGAAAGCACAGACTACCCTCAACCGCCGCTGTCGCACAACCCGCGCTTCAATGCGCCTGATTCGCCTGTCGTTGGCGTAAATTGGCCGGACGCTGCCGCCTATGCCGCATGGGCAAACAAACGGTTACCCACCGAAGCAGAATGGGAATACGCCGCCCGGGGAAATCTCACTGGAAAATTATACCCGAATGGTGATATAATAACACGGATAGATGCTAATCTCGGGGGCATAGGTGGCGGAGATAGTTGGAGATGGACAGCCCCGGTCGGCAGTTTCCCACCAAACGGCTATAATCTATATGACATGGCGGGCAACGTTTGGGAATGGTGTTTTGACGAGTACAACGGCGAATTCTATAGCCAGAGTCCAGAAAATAACCCGCGCTTTGGCAGAGAGATCGCCCCCGATAAAGAAAACTTCCGTATCCTGCGCGGTGGCGGATGGGGTGGCAGTCCTGCAGATCTCCGCGTCGCAGATAGATGGTATCACCTCTCATCTGGAAGCACCATCGGATTTCGCTGCGTGAAAAATTTAGGAGAATAACCGATAACTATTATGGCAGTTGCAGTTGAATTAACACAAGTCACAAAAGCATTTGATACAACGCTCGCCGTCAACGATGTGAGTCTGAAAGTTGAGAAGGGAGAGTTCTTCTTCCTCCTCGGTCCATCTGGCTGCGGTAAATCGACCTTTCTGCGTATCGTTGCCGGATTTTACAAACCCGATGCCGGTGAATTGCGGTTCGACGATACCGTCATGAACAATGTGCCGCCGCATCAACGTAATACCGGGATGGTTTTCCAAAACTATGCTTTATGGCCCCACATGTCTGTTGCCGAAAACATTGAATACGGATTGACGCTCCGTAAACTCGAAAAATCGGAACGGTCTGAAAAGATCAAGCGTGCGCTTGAGATGGTGCAAATGGAAGGCTACCACGCCCGTGCAGTCAACACCCTTTCTGGCGGTCAACAACAGCGTATCGCGCTTGCCCGGGCCTTGGTTGTTGAACCGAGCGTGCTCCTGCTTGATGAACCGATTAGCAATCTTGATGCTGCTCTCCGGCAGCAGATGCGCGAAGAAATCAAACAGATTCACGAACGCACAAATATCACAACGTTCTACGTAACGCACGACCAAGTGGACGCGCTCACGATGGCAAATCGGATGGCAATTATGAAGGACGGTGTTGTTGTTCAGGTCGGCACTCCGCGCGAGGTGTATCAGTTCCCGAATAACGCTTTTGTGGCAAGTTTCATCGGTGAGACCAACTTCATTTCTGGAAAGGTACAGCAGACATCAAACGGTCATGTCACCATCGAAACACCAGTCGGGATTCTCCACTCCGAAACCGTCTATCACGACTTGAGTGAAGGGACACCGGTACAGTGTTCCATTCGACCGGAGGCACTCATCGTTGACAGTGTGCAGAACGGCAGCAGCGGGACCGAAAACCGGATAACAGCGAAGATCACCGCAGTCCATTACTTGGGTAAAATGGAAGAATACCAGTTGGTGGCTGGAGACCTTCCGCTCAAAGCCGTTCACTACAACCCTGGCACGGAAATTAAAAAAGCAGGGGATACCGTGCAACTCGGCATAGCAGCAACAGCAGTCATCCCACTACCGAATTAAAACGCGCGATCGTGCCTTTAACCAAGGATCAGAACTAAAAAATGCAATTTACCCCGTCGCAACAAGAGGCTCTAAACATAGAAAAACATGTCTGCGTAACCGCTGGTGCCGGTTCCGGGAAAACCACTGTCTTGGTTGAACGTTACCTTGAAATTTTGCGCGAGAGTAACACGGGTCCCCAAAATATTGTCGCCATCACCTTCACAGAGAAAGCCGCCGCTGAAATGAAGGAACGCGTTATTGAGAGACTCAACGAAGTCGAGGACATAACCGATCGTGCCAGTCTCCTTGATCAGATGAGTTCGGCGTACATCTCAACCATCCACGCCTTCTGCTCACGTATCCTGAGAGAATTCCCTTTCCAAGCAGAGGTCCCAGCCAACTTCAGTATTCTACAAGGCATTGATCAGAAACTTTTACTGCAAGAAACCCTTAAGGAAACCCTTAAAAACATCGCCACGAACTCTGACGACGCAGGCCGTCCAGAATTGACCCGTTTGCTACAACGTTACGGGGCAGAGAAAAAACTCGTGGAAATTTTCTCCACTATGATTGACAAGCGGGACATCATCGCAAAACTTGAGCAGGAAATCTATAACAATCGAAGCAGCGCTGAGATATATGCAGACTTGGAGCAGCGGATTCTCGAAAAATCAATGTCAGCGATTGATGTCCCCGAATTCATTCGATGCCTTAAAAGAGTGTCGCAAGTTGCGTCAGGAAAAAATGTGGAAACCGTTGAAGATTTGACTCAACAATTAGAAGCCCGATATGCCAAAGACGCAAACTCGCCTAACGTGCTGAGGTTACTCAAACAATTCGTTGATCTAATCACAATCAAAAGCGGTGCCATCGCGAAATCTGCTTTCATCGGTACAAGGACTGATACAACAGGTATTGAAACCGAGATTAATTTTTTGGTATCAATTGTGAAAAAGATTAAAATCCTACCAGACCTTGAACAAGGGGAGGTGAACGATAGGACATCCGATGTTGAGACCGACAACGGCGGAGATAAAACAGGGACTGTTGAAACTGATGACGATTTTTTGCTTAGCACGGTCGGTGACCTACTCAAACTATACAATCGAATCTTAGACGAATACAATACTGCGAAACTCTCCCAAGGCATGCTGGACTTCAATGACTTACAACTGAAAACCCGAGACCTGCTCCGCGATAACGAAGAAATCCGAGAGGCGTTAGTCAAACGGCATCAGTACTACATGGTAGACGAATATCAGGATACAAACGAGTTACAATACGAGTTAGTGATGCTCCTGACAAACGAGCTCAAAAGTGCGAACCTCTTCATCGTGGGTGACCCGAAACAGAGTATCTATGGGTTCCGCGATGCGGATGTCCGTGTGTTTAACAAAACGAAAGAAAAAATCGTTGGGGAGGGCGGTAAGCGTATCTCACTTACAGAAAATTTTCGTTCGCTACGCGATGTCATTGGGTTCGCGAATTATTTTTTCGGGCAGTTGATGGCTTCCGGAGAAGGGAACGAATTTGAGGTAGAATATGAAGCCCTCACCCAAGCACGCCACGCCAAGACAAACGGTGGCATTGAAATCCTGATAGGACAAGATGGCGATCCGTCAGCAAATGAGTATAAGTTCATTGCGCGGCGCATCGAAAATATGGTAGCAGACGAAAAAGAGAGCGTATGGGTGCGCGGCGAGGATGGAAAGATGTCGGAACGTTCAATTGCGTACGGTGACATCGCTATCCTCATCCGTAGCAGAACGCATCTTCCCGACCTCGAACATGCCTTACTTGAAGCGGGGATCCCGTATCTGACCACAGGTGGCATCGGCTTCTATCAACGACAAGAAATCTACGACATCTGGAATTACCTCAACTTTCTTAACGCTCCGTCCCAAAACAACGTATCCCTCGCTGCTGTTCTTCGCGGCCCTGCCTTCGGTATCTCTGATACTGAACTCTATGAAATCTCGCTACAAAAGAGGACAAAACAGACAGCGGAAAAACAGGAAGAGCAATCTTTTTGGGACAAGACGCTGGATTACCAAGGCTGTACAGATCAACTTAGGCGCGCAATAGACATCTTAAAGACGCATACCGAATTTGCACACCGTATGCCTGTAAACCGACTTATCGGGACAATCGTTAATGAAACAGGATTGATTGGAACGCTGAAAACTGGAAAATATGGGCAACAACGCTGGGCAAACTATCAGAAACTCTTAGACCTTGCGAGAAACTTTGATGGCGATGAAAACGAGCAAATCCTGCCAGATTTCATTGAATTTCTGGACATCTTAATTACGGAAGAGCCGCGCGAAGGACAGGCCCCGATTGAGGCGAGCAGCGGTGCGGTACAGATTATGACAATTCACGCTGCCAAAGGGCAACAGTTTCCTGTTGTCATGCTTCCGAGACTTGATCGGCAGGGGCAAACAGATCGAGAACCCTTCATCGACGAGGCATTCGGGATCGGTTTTAGTCCGCTTCATCCGGATAACAACTATCAAAAGACCGAGCCGGCGATCGTTAATTTCATGAAAAACCGCGCAAACGAGAAAAATGTTGCCGAAAAGAAACGCCTATTTTACGTGGGGGCTACACGTGCTGAGGATCGACTGATCTTATCGGGGACTCTCCCAGATAGCGGCAACCCGCGACAGATGCTCGACTGGCTCCACACATATCTTGAAATCGGTGAAGCAGACAATTTATTGAATTTAGACGTTAAACAGAATGTATACACAAACGGCAGCACAAGAGGTCAACGCTTTCGACTCGAAATCCCGATTTCTCGGACACTTGGGGATACGACAGATACGGACGCTGCTACAGATGAAACGATACCTATCGAGTTTCCAGAGGTTTTGCCATCAGCACTACAGCCGACCGAAGTTCCTGCTGCCTTCTCGGTGTCTGAACTCGCTAACTATGCACGTTGCCCCCTACGGTATCAGTTAGAAAATGTGCTACGAATTCCATCAATCAAACAGGCAGAACCGGATCCGAATGAAGATGAAATGAGTGCGGCGATTCGTTCTGTCCTGAGGCAAATCAGCAGACTATCAGATAAACAAGATCTCGACCCGTTAATTCAACAGGCGTTTGAAAACTTCTCAGAAATAGTGGATGCGGAAACAGAACTTCGGAAACATATCAATAGTTTCCTCGATTCTGAACTCGGACAAACGGCACTCCGAGCATCAGAAACCGAAACCAATCAGCATATCTACGCCGATGTTGACGGTCATATTCTTGACGGTAGGATTGACAGGCTCTTTAGAGATGAAACAGGACATTGGCAAGTAATCATCTACGAAACTGGCGATGCTCAGCATCCGACAGTGTGCGCGCCAGATATGGAACTCTATAGCCTATTGATCCATCGGTGTTATCCAGAACAACCCACGGTAAAAATAAATATCTTCTTTACCGAACACGGACAATGCGAAAAGGGACACTTCAGTGCTGCAGAATTAGAGGCAGCCGCAGAACGGTGGCGAAAAAAAATCCCAGCGTTGCAAGCGGGCATTTACGAGAAAAATCTCAAGCATTGCAGTTTCTGTCCTTACGCCACTGAGGACGACCAGTGCATAACAGTTGTTAGTTATTAGTACGCTGCGCTTTAAGTTATTGGTAAAGCGGGCTACGGTGATTCTAACATCTCTTAACCAACCACCGATAACAAATAAACAATAACCATCTCGAACCCTGATTAACCGAGACCGAAAATATCGTGCCTTTGTCAAATAACATTATTGTCGATATTTTCGATCTCAGGAAAATTTAAAAAAATGAAAAAATTAATGTTAATGATCGCAGTTATCGCGTTTGCCTGCTTTTTAATAGCAGAATCGCAACGGACATTTGCGGGGACCTGGCGCGACGATTTTGAAGACAACGACACCCGTGAATGGAAAATCTTTAATATTGACCGGAAGGTCGAAAAGTGGTGGATTGACGACGGTGAAGCCGTCGGCGAAATCTTTCTACCTGGCTTTATGAGTCTCTGGCTAACAGGTGAACTCACATGGAAGAACTACTCCGTCTCCTGTCGAGCGAAGTTAGTGGAAGACAAAAACGAGCCGCCAACCATCGGACTGACCCTCCACGATAGAGGTGAAGAGGATAGCCGCTACCTCTTCTTCTTAGATTATATCTTCGGCACCGTCCGAATTGTAAAGGCAGTTCAAGACGATTGGAACGTTATTAGCTACGTATTTGATGCGGAGATTGATACATGGTATGAACTGACTGCCACCATTTACGAAGAGGGTATCCTCGAATTTCAAATTGACGATGCCGTGTTCACTGCTATTGACGATGATATCTTAAAAGGCGGGCAAGCCGGTCTCGTTGTCGCAGACGGGCGTGCACACTTTGATGACTTTGCAGTCACAGGCGAAAACGTCCCGAACGGCGGTCCTGGCAAACCGCGTCCTGTCGAACCACAAACCAAGCTCACAACAACATGGGGAAATCTGAAAAAGAATTAAAAAAGAGCAGACGAAAATGGATACCAAACGCATAATAGGAAGTTTCCAGCATACCAGTTACCAGTTAAAGAGTGGAAGAATTTACCAAGTCTTTTTCTTAACTGGTTACTGGTTACTGGTTACTGGTTACTGTCTCGCACAAAGTCTGCCGCAATTCACCGACATCACAGCGGCAGCAGGCATCGACTTTATCCATAACTCTGGTGCTTTTGGAAAGAAGTACCTCCCAGAAACGATGGGGTCGGGGTGCGCCTTTATCGACTACGACACGGACGGGTGGCAGGACATCCTGCTTGTTACCGGAAAGGATTGGGAGGGCAATCGGACGCAGAAACGACAAACGATGGCACTCTACCGAAACAACCGGGACGGCAGCTTCACTGATGTCACCGAATCCGCTGGTCTTGCTGTTCCGCTTTACGGTATGGGCGCTGCTGTCGGCGATTACGATAACGATGGCGACCCAGACCTCTATATCAGCTGTCTCGAAACCGATCGACTCTTCCAAAACCGTGGCGATGGCACCTTCATTGACACCACAGAAGCCTCTGGTATCCACAATCCTGGCTTCGGTACGAGCTGCGCATGGTTTGATTACAACAACGACGGACACCTCGATCTCTACGTCGCAAACTACGTTGAATGGAGCAGAGAGAACGACTTGTTCTGTACGCTCGACGGTATCAACAAATCTTACTGCACGCCTGAATCCTACACCGGACAGGCGAGCAAACTCTTTAGGAACCGAGGGGACGGTACATTTGCCGATGTCTCGCGTATCGCACGGATTGAGGACAATACCAGCAAATCGCTCGGTGTCTCTATCTTCGATTACAATGCTGACGGATTGCCGGACATCTTCGAGGCGAACGATACACAACCGAATAAACTCTATCAAAACAATGGGGACGGGACCTTCATCGAAACCGGAATGCTCGCCGGAATTGCCTATAACGAAAGTGGTGTCGCAACCGGCGCGATGGGTATTGATGCTGCCGACTACGATCGCACCGGTCGGGAGAGCCTCGTCATCGGTAACTTCTCCAACGAGATGCTCAACCTTTATCATAACGAAGGCGACTTCTTCATTGACGATGCACCCGCCGCACAGATTGGCAACGCTACGTTGTTAACGCTCACCTTCGCATGCTTCTTCTTCGATTTTGATCTCGATGGGAATCTCGACATCTTCACCGCCAACGGACACGTCGAAACCGACATCAACACCATTCAGAGTCAAGTCACTTATGCGCAACCGCCGCACCTGTTCCATAACGATTCGCAAGGCAGATTTACCGAAGCACTTCACAAAGTCGGTGCAGATTTGGCGAAACCGATGGTCGGTAGAGGCGCAGCCTACGGCGACATCGACAACGATGGCGATTGGGACCTGCTGATTACGACCTCCAATGGACCGGCGTACCTTTTCCGAAACGATGGCGGCAATCGTAACGCGTGGATCAAAATCCAACTCGTCGGGGAAAAAAGTAATCGTGATGGCATCGGTGCGCAGATTCGCGTTACCTCCGCACTCGGCACACAGACACGGACGGTCAAGAGCGGCTCCAGTTACTGTTCACAAAGCGAACTCACCGCCATCTTCGGCATAGATGAGGACACCACTATTGAGACGATCGAAGTCCGATGGCCCAGCGGGACAGTCAGCACACGTAAGGACGTTGAACCGAACCAACAGATTCGCATTGAGGAAGTTTCACGGTAAGCACGCTTTTCCAGCCCACTTTCTATAGCAGACACTATGGAGGAAGTATTATGAAGTTTTTATGTTACGCATTCAGCACATTCCTTATCTTTGCGTCCTTCTCCGCTGTTCTCGCAAAAGCCCCAGAAACTGCTAAAATCGTATTTACATCAAGGCGTGATGGCAATTTTGAGATTTATAGCATGAATCTGGATGGCTCTGATCAGAAAAACTTGACCCAGCACCGAGCAAGGGATTCCGCGCCTACCTGGTCTCCGACAGGTGAACAGATTCTTTTCGTCTCGGATCGAGGGGGGATAGAGGACCTCTATCTTATGGATCCGGACGGAACGAATGTACGTCAGGTATTCAAAAGATTAATAGGCAGAGAATTTCCGACTTGGTCGCCTGATGGCAAGGCGCTCGCTTATCAACGATTTCATACATTCTCTATCTACACTGCATCAAGTGACGGAAAAGATGAGACAAAAGTTGCGGAGGGTTTATGGCCCGCGTGGTCTTCCAACGGCTCTGAGATAGCCTTTATGGCAGCCAAGTTTGTCTGGGGTGAAAACGGAAATCTCCAAGTACCGAACGTCAGGGTCCAAATTATCAATCTACAAACGCGTGTAGAAGAGGAACTTCTTCCGGGGGAGGCCTCAATGTTTGACCCTGCTTGGGCACCCGACAGCACTCAGATAACCTTTTCTTGGAGAGGTAGAGCGTTAGGGGGCAGTATGGGTATCCATGTTGTGAACCGAGATGGTAGCGGACTGAGGAAGGTTATTGATGCTGGAGATGGTATGGCAGCGTTTAACCCTACCTGGTCCCCGGATGGGAATGAACTCATTTACAACAAGGGGATTGGTGGAGTCAGAGACCTCTTCAAAGTCGTTTTGGATGGCGGTGTCCCAGAACAACTCACACACCGGCAAGGAGATAACTTCAACGCGGATTGGTTTGATCCAGCGTTTGCGTTGCAGGTTTCACCGCAACCGTCCCTTTTGACGACCACGTGGGGCAAACTCAAAACACAGGACTGATGACCTACAGAAACAGCACACTTCCGTAAACTCTTCAAATCCAGCATGTTCCAAGCTAACCAACCGCAGCAAGAACATCAGTTTTTTTATTCCTTAAGTCGTCCCCATATCGTCGCAAGTTTTCCTTGTGCTTCAACTACTGCAAATTCGCCTCCGGTCTTTGCACCATTTTTGCCCATTAGATGGTAAGCGTTGCCTGATGTATCTGAGAACTCCCGTGTTCCGTTCGGTTCATCAAAATGCCACAAGGCAACTGTTTTTGCGTCATTCTCGAACTTTTTCTGTGGTGTGAAATTGCGTTTGTTGGCGGTGTTGTACCGCGCAACTGTTGAGATGCGAACCTCATCAATATAGCCCGCAAAATGACCCCAAAAGTGACCGCCGTGCCAATCAGACACAATTTTCTCTCCAAATCCGCCGATTGTAAAATCCTGTGGATGCTTGGCGTGTGAGAGATCGTCTGCGAGCGTTGTTCCTCCTCGTGAGATGCGCACGACATTGTTAATGATGAGTATCCTCTGTCCTGCTTCTGCCTGAAAGGCGACGTGATACCATTGATTCGGGGAAAAAATCTCTCTCATGCCGAACGCCACTCCACCGAGCCCGGCAGGGTGATCAAGGTGTACTGCACCCATTAGTCTGAAATCTCCCTGCTGATCATGGGGCCAGATATACATCCGCGCTTGTTGGCTGAGAATTATTGGGAGTATATTCCGGTCAGGCAGCGTGGTTGGATATATCCACGCTTCAAAGGTGAATTCATCTGTGTCTTTTGGCAAGAGAAGACCGAAAATTTCAAAGTCCAAAACCGCGTGGTCGTCCACCCCATCAAGTGCTAAATAGTTGCCACCAGCAGGTGAAGGCGGTGGCATCGCTTCAGCAGGCATCGGCATTAAAACGAGCAGAACAAGGTAAGTAAAAATTGGCAGATTTAGTAGATTTTTCATCTTCGTAAGTTCCTTTCTAAATCTCTCTATAAATCTCAAAACGCTTCTGACTTGACTTGCCCCCATGTCGTGGTTATGGAGGTGTTCCTTGGATTAACAGCAAGTGAGGCACTGTTAGTCGCACCATTCATGCCTATTAGTGTCTTTCCATTCCCCGACGTATCTTCAAAACGAGTTACACCTTCCCTTTCATTAAAATCCCAGAGAGCCAACGTGTGTACATCGGAGAAAAAACGATGCGGCGGTTCAAACGGAAAGAACCCCGGTTTGTCAGGTAAATCATACCGAGCGATATTGGAAAACCTTATCGCATCAATCTCACCATGAAAGCGAATGCCTCGGACTAACAGTTGCCCATCTTTCACTATTAACCGATCTTCAGCATGGCCGCCTACGACGAAATCTTTGAACTTGTCACGGACACGCAGATCCCCAGCTATTACGTGCAAAAAGTCCTCTTTCTCTCCTCGAACGATTTGATCATTGTATGCCAAATGAAACGTGCTGTCCGTGAAAATGACCGCCATATAGTTCCATTGATCCATCTCAATGACAGCATCAATGCCCGTGATACCGAACGCTGCGCCTTCAAGATATACTGAACCATAGGAACACACTTGACCTTTCTCACTGATCCTACCTCTACAATCATGTGATCTCAATCCGAAGGCAACTTGTTGACTCAGAACGAGATGTTTCTCTCCATCCTTCGGTCGTGTTTAAAGTTAAATCGGGCTGTTGGCATGTCTGCTCTCGGCATCCACTGTTTGGTAGCATTTTCCAAGGCAACCGATACCGAGCTTACATTAGAAACTTGGGTGCCGGCACGGGTAGTTTCATTCGGGCTGGTATCCCGTCCGACCTGATTTCGCACAGCCGGTTTCGCTGCTATATCAAGGATGATAGGGGCATCAACGATTTCAATCGTCGGTTCAGATTGTGCCTCAAAACTATAGGGCTTCTGAAAACGGGTGAGGTATCGGTTGCTCGCGCCGAGGAGTAAGGCAACCAAAACCGCAGCTGTCCCTAAAGCCAGCCATGGGAGGAACGGTTTCGCAGGCGGAGTCGGTGTGGGTTTCATGTCAGCGACTTGTCGCATGACGTCTGCACCTAAACTCGCCGGTATTTGAACGCCACCGAAAACTTCTTGGATCATCAGTTCTTCGTCCTCTTGCAAACGCTTTCGTCCGCGCCGAAGTCTGCTTTTAATTGTATCCACAGACACGCCCAAGAATTTCCCGATCTCTCTGGTCGTCATTTCGCCGAGGTAGTAGAGTGTCACGACAGTGCGTTCACTCTCTGGGAGTTTTGCAAGCAGTTTTTTGACGAGTTCACGGTGCCGTTCAGTGCGTTCTGCTTCTCGCTGTTCCGTTACGTGATGTGTATAAGAGGCTCTCTCGATTTCTTCCACAGGTGTGTCCTCCAGCGATTGCGTTGTGAGTTTTCGCTTCCGGCTCCAATCGATGCAGAGCCGATCTGCGATGACATACAACCATCCGGCAAACTGATTGTGATTCTTGAGCGTTGAGAGTTTTTTGTACGCTTGAAGGAATGTGTCTTGGGTAATATCTTCAGCAATGTGAAAATCCCCAATTTTTCGCCATACGAGCGCGTGGACGCTTTTCTGGTATCTTTGGAGTAAGGCTCCAAATGCGGTATCGTCACCCGATAAGGTTCTCTGAATCAGTTGTACATCGTTTTCTCTTTCCACGCGATTCCTCCTGATGAAAAGATTACGTTTTACGCCTCTATAATTAAAGACGAATTTTAATTCTGAAAGGGTGCAACACGCGAAAAAAATCGTGGACAATCCGGTGAACATTTGTGTATGTTAAGTTTTTTCAGCGGTCCCGCTGGGGTAATGGAGAAGTGGGTGGAAGGGGGCCCCGCGCGTTACTGGGAAAGCGGCATAGTGCTTATTTTTTTCATCAACATCTGTTGCGCTTTAAATC
The DNA here is from genome assembly GCA_022821065.1 of Candidatus Poribacteria bacterium. Lineage (GTDB taxonomy): Bacteria > Poribacteria > WGA-4E > WGA-4E > WGA-3G > WGA-3G. Next base: position 23,098 of record JAJEEK010000007.1, on the reverse strand, counting down.
CATCCTGCTAAGATGAGATGGCGGAGTTCGAGCAATAAACTGGGTTGGTGTCTTAGTAATGTTTGAAAAATCTTTGCCATTGTTATCTGTTCGCTGGGGATTTTAGAGAGCGTTTCTGTATATCTATCAAGCGTTTCGTCACTAAATTTGATGATCCCATCTCGGATGCGACAGATATTTTTAAAATGTTTTCCGAATTCGCTATTCCAACGTTTTGTATATGCGGCGAGTACTTTTTCGGAGACATCGCCCCTGCGAATGCCTTCGACTGCGGCTTCGGCAGCGAATTTTCCCGAATACATTGCGTTAGCGATGCCGCCGCCGGACATCGGATCACTGTGGTGTGCGGCATCACCTACAATTAAGATCCCATCTCCGACAAGCTGTGGTAAGCTTTCCGCAACTGGAACTGCGCCGCAGACTAACCCTAAAATTTTGCCTTTCGGAAACTTCCGTTTGACGAACTCGTTGAGATAATCAATCGCGAGTTTGCCACCTTTGCCTGAAATAGCACCGCCGATACCGACACCAACGTTGGCAATGTCATCGCCTTTTGGAAATACCCAGACGTAACCCCGCGGTGCGATCTCGCGTCCGAAGTAGAAGTCGCAGTAGTCAGTTCCGATATCGACATTTGAGATAAGATATTGTGCGCAGACCCCTACATCGCGCAGTCGGTGGGTGGTATCAATACCTGCCCACCGTGCAACTTGGGATTCAACGCCATCTGCTGCAATGACTGTCTTTGTTTTACACGTGTAGTCGCGTCCTGAATGTCGGAACACGACACCGTTCACGGTCCCGTCATTAGCTGTAGTGACACCAGTAGCACGTGCTTTAACGACGACCTCGGCCCCCGCGGTAGCTGCCATCTCTGTAATGGCTCGATCAAAAACCTTGCGTTCCAGGACGTAGGCGATCCCTGGGTGATGGAATGTCACGAAAGTTTCATTTGGCGAAAAGAAGCGCGCCCCGTGTATATCGTGTGACACCCAAGCTGCGTTTGGTTGAATAAATTCGCACAGAGCCTCTGTACTGATTGCTTCCGCTCAGCGGACGGGTGTCCCGATTTCTTGTCGTTTTTCTAACAGTAGCACCCGCAACCCGTTTTCAGCGGCGATTTTTGCTGCTATCGAACCGCCCGGTCCGGCACCCACAACAACGACATCATATTCTGAATGTAGCATCTATACGTCCTTCTGCTGTGTTTGTTATCACAAGAGTCCTCTGTCGGGATAGTCGAAAGCGTAAATCTTTCCGTTTCGCTCCATAGAGAGGACACCGATCGGGCATCCTTTGACGCATTTCATACAATCCGTGCATTTAGGTTGGTCTATTTTCAGGTGCGTGTCTACCAGATCAATGATGTTTTCGGGGCAGACGGCGACGCATGCGCCGCAATAGACACAGAGTTCTTCGTTAATGTAAATCATATTTTTAAATTTTCCTTTAACCAACAACTCGACTCCGATACTTTGACTAAGGCACGAGTTGTTGGTTAAGGTTAATCAGGGCTCTCGCGGCCAATACGTCGTTAGGTCTTGTCCGTCGCAACGTTGTTGCGACTATCACCTTGGAGGTGTGAATCAGAAAAAGAAGAAACCCTTAACTAACAACTATTCCTATTTTTAAATTTTCCTTGCGGTTAATCAGGGCTCTCGCGGCCAATACGTCGTTAGGTCTTGTCCGTCGCAACGTTGTTGCGACTATCGCTTTGGAGGTGTGAATCAGAAAAAGAAGCAACCCTTAACTAACAGCCATTCCTATAATACCTCGCGTAGGAAACGAGCGGTATGGGATTCTTGGACTTTTGCGACATCTTCTGGCGTGCCCATAGCGACGACTTCTCCGCCGTTCTTGCTGCCCTCCGGTCCCAGGTCGATGACCCAATCGGCAGACTTGATGACATCAATGTTGTGTTCCACGGCGATGATTGTGTTGCCTGCATCGACGAGACGGTTGAGGACTTTGAGGAGTTTTTGGATGTCGTCAAAATGGAGTCCGGTCGTCGGTTCGTCCATGATATAGAGCGTTGAACCGGTTGTACGCCGTGCCAACTCTTTCGCGAGTTTGACGCGCTGCGCTTCGCCACCGGAGAGCGTCGGTGCGGATTGTCCGAGTTGGATATAGCCGAGTCCGACATCTGCTAACATCTGGAGCGTCCGACAGATACGCGAGTCATCGCTGAAAAATTCGAGTGCCTCATCTACCGTCATATCCAAAACTTCAGCGATATTCTTATCGTTATATCGGATTTCGAGGGTATCCTGACTATAACCGGTGCTATTACATGCTTCACACGGCATCCATACATCGGGTAGGAAATGCATTTCGACGCGGTTGAAACGGTGTCCTTCACAGACATGGCACTGTCCCGAAGCGAGGTTGAAACTGAACATCCCGATACCGAAACCTCGCATCTTTGCGTCGTTTTGCTCAGCGAAGAGTTCCCGAATTTTCGTGAAGAGGTCGGTGTAGGTTGCCGGATTGGAGCGCGGTGTTTCGCCGATCGCTTTCTGGTCAACATTGATGAGACGTTTAATATGACTGACGCCACGGATGCTCCGATACTCCGGTGTCCCATAATCGTTAGGCACGGGTTCAGGCCTGCTATCTCTGATATAGTGAGTATGGAGGCGGTCTCTGGCACCGTCGGCTTTGATAGCGTTACTGCTTTCGAGTGCTGGTTTTAGGGTGCCTTCAACAAGCGAGCTCTTTCCGCACCCTGAAACACCGGTTACACAGGTAAGTGTTCCGAGTGGGATCTTAACATCGATATCCTTGAGGTTGTTCGTTTTTGCTCCGTATAACGCGAGTTGTTTACCTGTGCCTTCGCGTCGAGTCTTGGGAACCGGTATATCTACTTCATTAGAGAGGTATGCCTGCGTCAATGATTTGACGGACGATTCCTCTGTATCAGGCGGTTTGTGCGTGAAGATTTCCGGTGCGCCGGTCGCGATGACCTCACCGCCGCCTTTGCCTGCGTTAGGGCCGAAGTCGATGACGTGATCGGCGGCTAATATTGTGTCTCGATCGTGTTCGACAACGAGGACACTATTGCCGATGTCCCGAAGTTCCTTAAGTGCGGAAATGAGGCGTTCTTGGTCGCGTGGGTGCAATCCGATACTCGGTTCGTCAAGGATGTAGGTTACGCCAGTAAGACCGCTCCCGAGTTGGCTTGCGAGTTGAATCCTACGCATTTCACCGCCGGAGAGTGTCGGTGCCCCGCGATCCAATGCGAGATAGCCGAGACCAATGTCTTCTAAGAACTGCAGGCGTATCCGAATTTGGTGAAGGACTTCGGCTTCAAACTCAGGCGAGGTATGAATATGGAGTGCAGGATGCGTTGCCCTGGAGGTAGCCACACCTTTCGCCGCAGCGAGATCGTCTTCACCGCTTCGGGAACCGTCAGCACCCACAGGAGATGAGACTGACGTTTCAATCTGTGCCAGCCGTGTGTTAAAGAATTCGATGGTTTCGGTAATAGACATCTCCATCAATTCGGAGATAGTTGTGTCCTCAAACATGACGCAACTTGGGAACGATTTCAAGCGTGTGCCGTGACAATGGCGACATCGATCATAAGGCGGGTGTATATTCATCCCACGTCCGTCACAAACATCACATGCGCCGATTTTGTTGTTAAAGGAGAAGTGGCGTGGTGTGAGTTGTCCGAAATTGTTACCACAAGAAGCGCACATGGCGTGTTCGCTGAAGAACTTTTTAATTTCGGCTTTCGGCTTTCGGCTTTCGGCTTTCGGCTTTCGGCTTTCGGAAACCTCTTTGCCGATGGCTTCTCTGGTCTCTTGGAGAAGTACGAACCCGCCACTTTGGACGAGTGCCAACTCGACTGCCTCAGTAAACCGGCTCTTTTCCTCGTCAACAAGTTCAACGCGATCAATGACGATGAAGATTTCATGTCGGATGATTTTACTCAGTCTGGGTGCTTCGTCAAGTCGATGAATTTCGTTATCAATTTGGATGCGTGCGAAGCCTGCTCTCTGCAACCGGCTGAAGAGATCGGCGTAATCTTCATTGCCTTTCAACCCGTATGCGGATTCGCTGGCGTTGATGTCAATCATTTTACCGCGGACTGCCCCTTCCTGAGCATCTGGAAGTAGCATAAAGTTTGTGAGCGGCGCGAGAACATCCACTCGCTTATCGCGGAATAGTTCAAAAGCCTTCTCTGCAATTTCCTCTGCGCTCTGTGGTCGGACCTCTTCGCGGCAATCTGGACAGTAGGGTTTGCCCCATCTGGCATAAAGCGTTCGGAGTCCGTCGTGAATTTCGGTGATCGTTGCGACTGTTGAGCGCGGGTTTTGCCCTGCGTTTGCATGCGAAATAGCGATTGCGGGTGAAAGTCCCTCAATTTTCGAGACCTTCGGTTTCTCCATCTGCCCTATAAACTGGCGTGCGTAAGTGCTAAGGGTCTCAATGTAACGGCGCTGCCCTTCGGCGTAGATGGTGTCGAGTGCAAGTGATGTTTTTCCGGAGCCGCTGACGCCCGTCAACGCTGTCATTTTACGATGCGGGATGTCGATATCGACATTCTTGAGATTATTTTCTGTTGCCCCTTGCACAGCGATTGCTGTCCGTCTGTCTTGTTCCTGTCCGAAGATGTCTGCGAGTTCGGGTTTCATGAGTCGTCGCTTCGCGTCTCTCCAGATATCGAAATCGCCGCGGAGTGCTTGTCCGGTGTAAGATTCTGGGGTTTCAGCGATCTGCTCTGGTGTGCCTGTAGCGACGATTGTTCCGCCGCCGACACCGCCTTCTGGTCCCAAGTCGATCAGATAGTCTGCGGAATTGATAACCTCAAGGTTATGCTCAACGACGACAACGGTATTACCATCGTCAACGAGTCTGTGAAGGATCGTCAACAGTTTATTTACGTCGTCGAAATGTAGCCCTGTTGTCGGTTCATCAAGGATATAGAGTGTTTTACCGGTTCCGCGTTTGGAGAGTTCTTTTGAAAGTTTAATGCGTTGTGCCTCACCGCCGGAGAGTGTCGGTGCGGGTTGTCCGAGTTTAATGTAATCGAGACCGACATCGTGGAGGAGTTGTAACCCTCTTGCGACTCTCGGGATATCGGCGAAATGTTCGAGTGCGGCATCAATATCCATTTCGAGGACTTCAGAGATGCTTTTGTCTTTATATTTTATGCTGAGCGTTTCGCTGTTGAAGCGTTTCCCTTCGCAGACTTCGCATTCTACCCAGACATCGGAGAGCAGTCCCATATCGACCTTTTTCGCGCCGTTGCCGTTGCAGGCTTCACATCTACCGCCGCTAACATTGAAGCTGAAGCGTCCGGGTTTATAGCCGCGTAGTTTCGCGTCAGGCAAGCCAGCATAGAGTGCCCGAATCGCATCGAACACCTTTGTGTAGGTTGCGGCGTTAGAACGTGGTGTTCGTCCGATGGGTGCCATGTTGATATTGATAATTTTGTCAATGACATCAGAAATAGGAACGTTTTTGTCTTCAATGACCCCTCGGATTTCGTCATAGTCTCCGGGTACAGTCTTCGCCTTCATGAGGTCGCGAGCGAGTGCGTTGTAGAGAATATCGTGGATTAAGGAACTCTTTCCGGAACCGCTGACCCCTGTTACACAGCAGAGGGTCCCGATCGGTATTTTCGGACTAATCTCTTTAAGGTTGTTTTGCCGTGCGTTGCAGATCTGTATCCATCTATCTCCTGCGGGACGCCGCGATTCGGGTTGGACGATCACTTTATCGCCGCGGAGATATTGTGCCGTAAGTGAGTTGCTCTCCTTGATGAACTGTGCGGGTGTTCCGATGTCAGTTATCTTCCCGCCTTTAATCCCTGCGCCGGGCCCGAAATCGACGATCCAATCGGCGACTAACATCGTTGCTTCATCGTGTTCAACAACAATAACGGTGTTGCCTTGGTTCCTTAGATTTAGGAGCGTTGTGAGGAGTCCGGCGTGGTCGCGCGGGTGTAATCCGATGCTTGGTTCATCGAGGACATAAGTGACATCACGTAACCCTGCGCCGACTTGGCTGGCGAGACGGATGCGCTGTGCTTCGCCGCCGGAGAGTGTCGGTGCCGGACGCGCAAGCGTCAAGTACCCCAATCCTACTCCCATAAGGAAACCGAGTCTGCCTCGAATCTCCTTCAGGAGTTCCTTGGCGATGAATGCTTCACGTTCTGGGAGTGTTACTTTATTAAAGAATTCGGTTGCGTCCTGAATAGACATTTCGAGGATGTCGGTTATCGGTGTATCCGCTACCGTTACGGACTTTATCCACGAGTTTAGCCGGGTGCCGTCGCATTCCCTACACTGCATTTTGACGAAATGGTCAGGAAAGTTGTCTTCGTCGGAAACCTCAGCACTATCTTCAAAATAGTATTTCTGTTCTTCGGCTGGAATGATACCGTGAAAATGGACACGATGTCGTCGTCGCTGTTTTCGTCTTTTGTGTCCACTTGTGCTTGGGACCGTAATTGTGAGGACAGCGTCACCGGTGCCGTAAAGGATAGCGTCTTGCTGTTCCTGTGTGAGTTCGTTCCAAGGTGTCTTGATGTCAAATCCGAGGTGTTTTCCGACGGCTTCAGCGATGGCTTTTTCTGTGGTGCGCTTCTGTTTGTTGAGGGGTCCCCAGAGGGTGATTGCTCCCTTCATGATAGAGAGCGTTCCATCAGAGACGATTCGCTGCGGTGAGATACCCATCTGTACGCCTAAACCCCTGCATTTTTCACACATCCCATCAGGGTTGTTGAAAGAAAAATGACGTGGTTCCGGTTTTACGAAACTAATCCCGCATTCTAAACAGGTATAGTTTTTACTAAAGATGCGGTCATCTTCCTCTGGCAGGAATGGCGATGCTTCGCTTGCATCCGAAACCGTTTGAACGAGCATGATACCGTCCCCACGCGAAAGTGCTGTGTCTACGGCTTGGGTGACCCGCGCCTCAATTCCCTCTTTAATGACGATCCGGTCAATGACGAGATCAATATCGTGGCGTTGATTTGGGCTGAGAGCGAAACCGGGGCGCAGTTCGTGTATCTCGCCATCCACTCTTAATCTTGCGAACCCGGCTTTTCGGAGGTCCTCAAATTCTTTTTGGTGTGCGCCGCGGGTGCCTCTGGCGATGGGTGCTAAGACGATGAGCCTTGTACGGTCAGGATAGTCGAGGAGTGCCTTAATTATATCCGCTTCGGTTTGTGAACCGATTTCACTTCCGCATTCAACACAATGGAATTGCCCAACGCGGGCATAGAGGACACGGAGATAGTCATAAATCTCGGTTACGGTAGCGACGGTGGAGCGCGGGTTATGTCCTGTTGACCCTTGGCTAATAGCGATAGAAGGTGAGAGTCCGATAATTTCGTCTACGTCTGGTTTTCCGAGTTGCCCTAAAAATTGACGGGCATAAGCGGATAGAGATTCGATGTATCGCCGTTGCCCCTCAGCATAAACGGTATCAATAGCCAGTGAAGATTTCCCTGAACCGCTAACGCCGGTGAAGACGATGAGTTTATCTTTTGGCAGTTGGATGTCAATATTGCGTAGGTTGTGTTCTCGCGCACCTTGTACGTGAATTGACTCTTCTATCATTTTTTTTTGCAGTTACCAGTTTGCAGTTACGAGTTACCAGTTAAGAGAGCAATCTGATTCATTAAGTTAACTGGCTACTGGCTACTGTTAACTCCTTTCAAGTTTTTTATTTCCAAGAACGAAGTCAAATATCCATAAATCCGCCTAATTCTTTGAGTTGACGGATGTCTCTGCGCCAGTCGGCTTTGACCGTTACATACAGTTCTAAAAAGACGCGGGTATCCAAGAATTTTTCGATATCAGGTCGCGCAAGTTGACCGATGCGTTTGATTAACTTGCCGCTTTTACCGATAATAATTTGCTTCTGTGTTTGTCGTTCCGCATAGATGATGGCACGGATATAGATAATTTCTTCCGATTTATTTGTCTGGCGTTTCTCAAATTCTTCAATGACGACAGCGGATGCGTAGGGAATCTCACGTTTCGTCAGGATCATAATTTTTTCACGGACGGTTTCAGCGATAAAAAAACGTTCTGGGAGATCGCTGAGTTGATCCTCTGGAAAATAGAGCGGTCCTGGCGGTAAGTAGCCTTCGATCTGCTCAAGCAGTACCGAGACCCCATCAGCATTTAGGGCAGAGATCGGAATGATGTGTGCGAATTCAAATTTTTGGCTGTAGTCCTCCAAGAGCGGGAGTAGGGTCGGTTTATCGACGAGGTCTACCTTATTGAGTGCGAGGATTGTCGTCTGTTTGGTGCGCTTGAGACGTTTTAGGATCGTGTCCTCGATGTCTGGGTCTCGGTGCGCTGCGTCAACGACGAAAAGTACGAGATCGGCATCTCCGAGCGCACCGTATGCGGTCCTGACCATTTCGCTTTGTAGGCGGTATTTGGGGTTCATCAGTCCGGGGGTATCAACGAAAATAATCTGACAGGTGTCGGTGGTGTGGATGCCGCGTATCTGGTTCCGCGTCGTCTGCGGTTTCGGGGTGACGATGGCTAATTTCTGCCCGAGAATGGTGTTCAGGAGCGTCGATTTCCCGACGTTTGGGGCACCGATAATACTGACGTAGCCAGATTTGAAGTTTTGGATTTCGTTCATAGTTATTGTTGGTAGGTAGGTTATCGTAGCACGTGCTGATGAAATCAGAACCCATTTTTAGAGTCAACAATTTAGGACTTACGCAATTTTGGATGCAAATCGTTCTGTTAGATGACTTTTTTTCGCAAAATCCAGTATTTTTATTTCACAAACTAACAGTTTGTGGTACATAAAGAACCGCCTGCGTAAGTTCTACAACTATTATAAAAGATTCAGTTGTAAAAAGCAAGCAAAAAGGAAAATTCGATCAAGTCGCTTGCTTGTTAGTTATAGTTTTGTCAAGGACGGGTATCCGGCTGTTAAGTCGTCTGTTTTGTGGATGCCTTAATGCGTTCGACAACCCATTCTTGAATCAGGTCTCTGGGTGGAACACCGTGTGCCTCAGCCAAGTCTAAGACGATTTCGGTTTCGTCTTCGGTTAACCATACAGAGGCTTTGGCCCCATTTTCTGTCTGGATAATCGCGCCTTCTTGCTCCTCCACTTCCTGCGCGGCTAAAAACTCGTATTCGTCATAGACATCCTCGTATTCTTCATCGCCGGTGAGTAGGTATTGTTCACGATCCATTGGTTTCTCCCAATTCTTTTAAGCGTTCTGTTCTTCGATTTGATGGAGTGCTTCGCTTATGTATCGGCGGATCCATTCGCTTTCGGTGGTATCTTCGAGTGCTTTGAGTGCGGAGACGGCTTGCGGGTTCCCGATTCTACCTAAAGCGACAATCGCGGCGGCGGAGACACCCCTGTCACTGTCTGTTATGCTGTGTATGAGTGCTTCTATAATCTGGGTCGGTGGCGTTGAAAACCGGTCTCCGCTGAGACCTAATTCTCCGAGAGCGACGGCGGCGGCGCATCGCATGTCTGCTTCCTCATCTTGTAGGAACGGGATCAGGACATCAACGGCGCGTGCGTCTCGGATTTTTCCGAGCGAGGAGATGGCAAAGCGGCGGACGGTGGAGTTGGTATCGGTTAAGGCGTTGATGAGCGGGACAACTGCATGCCCATCGCCGATACCTCCTAATCCTTCGGCTGCATAGGCACGCATCTCAGCGGATTCTGACCGTAGTTTTCGCAGCAACACGTGTGTCGGGATGTACCGCCAGTTCCGAACGGGACCGTCTCGATGTAGGATCCAACCGATGAACTTACGAACTTTTTGCTGGGGCGACTGGTTTGAGGCAGAGCCTGCGGTTTCGCTGGTCATCGAATTCTTCGGGATGGAAACCTCGCCTTTTAAGACGGGGAGGAAATCCCGCTCCTATAGTTGAAGTTGAGGCGTGTTAGCACATTAAACGTGTTACGTTTTGCATGTGTTGTCAGTCGTATACCGTCTAAAGTGTAGATGGAATATCTACCTTTTGCGTTGACACCCGCAAGACGGGTCAAACCGTATTTGACGTGCTTTATCAACGTATTTTTGATAAGTCCATCCCCGAGAACAGTGCCGCCGTATCGGGAGCGTTTGCCACCTTTCTGGGGATTCTGCCTATGGAGTTGACGTCTGACGATCGGTATCGGTGATATACAGAATAAGTCTGTGTTGTCCAAAACACAACCGCCTACAACGTGATGTGCCAGACACCAAGAATCTACACAATGTGCGGCAAAGGTTTCTGACTTCTTCTCTGACGACTTCTTGAGTCCTAACTGATCGCGTATCTCTTTGGTTTGCCACCCTTGAAGGGTTCGCAACTGCCACTGCTTTCGGATTTCGGTATAGAACCACTGCTTACCGACTTCAAGTGGACTAAACGATTGATTCCATTTCTTGGCACGTTCTATGGTGCGTGCCTTAATATCCTCTACACAGACGTGTGTGACGGGATACAACTTTGAAAGCCACTCAAGGATACGAAGTTTCCAATCCCACCTCGCACGCGTCCCTGCCGGTAGCTTCGCTTTGCCTGCGTTACGATTCGTTCTGTTCTTGCGATTCGGGCATTTCCGAGAGCGTCTGCTTCTCCGCAACTCACGACGTTTTTCAACTTTCTTACCCACTTTGCTGTGAGCCTCTGCCTGCACATTCAAGTAGGTATGCTTCTCTGACTTAACAGTAATCCCTTCTTTCTTACTACCGGGGTCTATACCGACAGCAATATCTTGGAACTCAGTGTCCGATGGGTCAACGTTTAATCGGACGCAGAAGATGCCGTTGTTCCAAAACGGTGTTGCCTTGCCTGATTTTATCCAACGCCTTGCCCGTGAAGGCTTGGTAGGCATGAGGGGGTGTTGATTCTTATCTACGACGACAACTAACACGACATAAACCTCTTTCGAGTGTATATTTCCCCATCCAGATCACAGTATCTAAGATGAATCAGACTTGGGGAGCATCCGAAACATTCTGCTGGCTGCCACACCAAGATACCGCGATATTTTACTGTAGTCAATGAGTTTCCCGCGTCCCATCTATAGCTTTGGCTGGCGTATGGGACACGCCTCGCCCTTTAGGACGGGGTCACTGACGGTGCCACCTCGCTTGCTGTTTTTTCGATAAACGACAGAATTATAGCATATATCGGATTGGATAGCAAATTGTTTTTACACTGCCCTTTCAAAATTAGAGGCTGATGCCTAATTCTTTTGCGATGGTATAGACATCCTTATCACCTCTACCGGAAAGGCATACGACGATGACCTGCTCTTTACCGAGTTTCGGTGCGAGTTCCCGCAGATACGCGATGGCGTGTGCGGATTCCAATGCCGGTATGATACCCTCTGTCTCCGATAGCAATTGGAAACCTTCCACCGCTTCCGTATCGGTGATCGGGACGTATTCCGCTCGACCCGTTTCACGGTAAAAACTGTGTTCCGGTCCGACGCCGGGGTAGTCTAATCCGGCAGAGATGGAGTGTGCGGGGGTTATCTGTCCGTCGTCTTCTTGTAATAGGTAGCACTTGGCACCGTGGAAAACACCGACGCTGCCTGCGGTGAGCGGTGCGGCGTGTCGTCCGCTCCGGATGCTCTCGCCTGCGGCTTCTACGCCGATCATTCGGACAGCTTCATCGGCATAGAACGGGTAGAACATACCGAGCGAATTGCTGCCACCGCCGACACAAGCGACGACGCAGTCCGGTAACTTGCCTTCCTGTTCCAAGATTTGTGCTCTCGCTTCGTCGCCGATGACGGCTTGGAAATCCCTGACGATCATCGGGTACGGGTGTGCGCCGACGACTGAACCGAGCAGCAGATACGTCGTGCGGACGTTCGTGACCCAATCCCGGAAGCAGGCGTTGATTGCATCCTTGAGCGTCCGGGAACCGGAGTCAACCGGCACGACTTTTGTTCCCATCAACTGCATCCGGAAGACGTTGAGTGCCTGCCGTTCTATGTCTTCCTCACCCATATAGACTTCGCACTCCATATCGAATTTTGCGGCGACAGTGGCGGTTGCAACGCCGTGTTGTCCGGCACCGGTTTCAGCGATAATCCGTTTTTTGCCCATCCAACGTGCGAGGAGGATTTGACCGATGGCACTGTTAATCTTATGCGCGCCTGTATGGTTAAGGTCTTCGCGTTTGAGGTATATCTTCGCGCCGCCGAGTGTCTCCGTGAGACGTTCCGCATAATAGAGCGGATTCGGTCGTCCGACGTATTCTCGGAGGTAATATCGGAATTCTTCTTGGAAATCCGTGTTATCTTTGAGTTGGTTGTATGCGTCTTCGAGCTCTAAGAGTGCGGGCATTAGGGTTTCGGGGACGTATCTGCCTCCGAATTGCCCGAAATGCCCTGTTGCGTCAGGTAATTGTTGCATGTGAGTTCTCCAATGATTATAGCACAATATGGTGTGTCTAATACTTTAGTGGTTTATTCGCTAAGTGCCTATTCTATAGAAGGCACACAGGCTAACAGCCTATGCTACGTAAGAAGGCACACAGGCTAACAGCCTATGCTACGTAAGAAGGCACAAATCTTACCGAGTGAACCATTTATAGTAGATTTTGGAATTACTTTTACATCTTCTGCAAGCACAAACCCCCCTAACCCCCCTTATCAGGGGGGAATTGGGTCACTTGTAGATGTCAATATATTTTTATCTTTCCATTGAGACTATCTCGGTCGTGCGTCTGTTCTATTTGAATATTACGGCCCAGCGGTGTGTGCCTACTCCTTTAATGATTTTGCGCGGAGGTTTGGTTGCTTCAAGACCGATAGATTAACAACGGATTCCGGCAGTTCTCCGGTTAGCACTTGCGCTACACATCTCGCAGCGGTGACCTCGAGTTCAAGGATTGCGTCCTTTGAGACGAATGCGGCGTGCGGTGTAACGATGACGTTTTCAAGCGTCAGCAGTTCGGTGTCCGATTCAGGGGGTTCGGTTTCCAAGACATCTAAACCTGCCCCGGCGATGTCTCTGTTTAGAAGTGCAGCCGTGAGTGCAGATGTGTCTACGATACCACCGCGTGCCGTGTTGATTAAGAATGCTGTCGGTTTCATTGCGCGGAATTCGGTGACGCTGAATAGGTGTTCCGTTTCTGGTGTCAACGGTGCGTGGATCGTGATAAAATCAGACGTTGCCAGGAGTGCTTGGAATGAGATTTTTTGTGCGCCGTGTTGCCGAATTAGTTCGGGATCCGTGCGCGGCGAGCAGACGTTGATTGTAAGTCCGAACGCTTTCGCTTTCGGGATCACCGCTTGTCCAATCCGCCCGAACCCGACAATGCCGAGTGTTTTGCCTCGGATTCTATGCATCTCTGGGCCGATGTTCTGGTCCCATACGCCATCTTTGACCGCCCGATCAAAGCGTGGAATTTTCCTGACACACGCCAATAGGAGTCCCATGGCGTGGTCGGACACTTCGTCGATGCAGTAGGCGGGGACATTCGTGACAACGATACCGTGTGCGGTGGCGGCTTCGACATCAATGTTGTCCAACCCGATGCCGTAGCGTGCGATGACCTGACACCTCTTTGCGGCGGCGATGACGGGTTCACGTACTGGATTCCAACAGGTAAGAATACCGTCCATCATTGGCGCAAGCGTTTGAAGTTCTGCTGCGTCGCCAGTTTCCGCGGCGATGAGTTCTGCACCGATTTCGGCGAGGACTTGTCGTTCGGGTTCAATAGATGCCCATACATAGTCGGTGATGAGGGTTTTCCAGTTGTTTTGCATGTTTTGTTTTAGACAGGACTTACGCAATTTTGAGTGTAGGCGGTTCTGTCATAGGAAATTTTTCGGAAAACACAGCGTTTTGGCAGCACAAACTAACAGTTTGTGGTACGAAAGCGCAGCATGCGTAAGTCCTATTAGATATCGAGCTACAAAACTGTAGACTACGACGATTTAGACTGCGACAGCACACGTTGTTTAAGATCTTCATTCTCCGTCTTCAACTGTTTTAGTTCGGCTAATACTTCAGCATACGCGGTGCGGAGTTCTTCGACTGAAGTTTGCAGGCGTTCTTGCCCGCGTTGCCTAAACGCTATAATCAGTTGTGGAATACCAATCGCTGCTATAACTAACGCAAAGAGCCATCCTAACACTGTGAAAGCAATATTCAGCCGCTTACCCACTTCGTCAATACTGTTGTTAACTTGTGCAAACTGTGAGTTAACTTGTGCAAACTGTGAATTAGTTTCTGACTTAACTTCTGATATTTTTAGGTCAACGTACTCCTTCATCCGTTTTTCAGATGCCTCTATTGCTGCGGTTATTTCCGCGCGTATCTGTTTTCCTTCAGCGGCTACAGTGATCTGGACAACTTCCCGGATGCGTTGAAGATCCGAGTCGCTGAGTTCAGAAAAGACAGGCGTAGCGAAAAATAGCAACATGCCTATGCAGATTAGGTTTTTCATAAGATATTCCTCCAATTGGGGCTATAAGAAAACCTTACCGGGGTTCATTAAGTTGCGTGGGTCCAAAGCGTGTTTGATGGCGCGCATCAGATTGACTGCCTCTCCGTGTTCCTTCTCCAATGCTTTGCGTTTACCGATGCCGACCCCGTGTTCGCCTGTGCAGGTGCCGTCCATTTCTAAGGCGATGTCTACAATTTCGTGGCTGAGCCGTTGTGCCTCTGTTAATTCGTCGGCGTTATCGGGTTCAAGCGGAAAGACGACATGAAAGTTGCCGTCGCCGACGTGTCCGAGGATTGACGGTTCGAGGTCTGATGTCGCGAGGCGTGCTTTCGTTTTCTCGATACACTCAGCGAGTCGGGAGATCGGGACACAGACATCGGTTACGTACCCGACGGAACCCGGACGACGATTGAGTGCTGCGTAGTAGCTATCGTATCGCGCCTGCCAGAGGCGTTTACGTTCCGTTTCGTCTGTTGCCCATCGGAAATCGCCGCTCCCGTGTCGGGCTGCGATTTTACCGGCAATCTCAGAACTCTCTGCGACGGTGTGTTCGGAACCATGAAACTCAAGGAAAAGTGTCGGTGCGACTTCGTAATCTAATCCAGCATATTTATTAACGGCATCCATCTGAAGTTCGTCCAACAGTTCAATGCGTGCGATGCTGATACCTGTGTCCATCATTTTGATAACGGTGTCTACTGCGGCGGCGATGCTCGGAAAAGCGCAGACTGCTGCGGCAACCGCTTCCGGTAGACGTGTTAGCTTCAGTGTGATTTCGGTGATAATTCCGAGTGTGCCTTCCGAACCGATAAAGAGACGCGTGAGGTCGTAGCCTGCGGCGGATTTTCTGGCTCTGCCACCGGTGTCGATAATAGAACCGTCGGCGGTGACGACTGTCAAGCCGAGGACGTTATCGAGCATTGTGCCGTATCGGACGGCACTCGTGCCGGATGCGCGGGTCGCGACCATGCCGCCGAGTGAAGCGTCTGCCCCCGGATCGACAGGGAAATGGAGTTGTGTCCCGATCTTTTCAAGGTGTGTATTCAATTGTAAGCGTGTCACGCCTGCTTGGACGGTGGTATCCCTGTCGTCTCGGTTGACGCGCAGGATGCGGTTCATTTCGTTGAGTGCGATACAGAGCGCGCCTTCGGTTGCGACGACTGCACCTTCAACGCCGGTGCCGGTGCCGTAGGGGATGATCGGTATTTTGTGTTTCGTACAGATTTTGACGATTTCGGCGACTTCGGCGTTTGTTTTCGGGAATACGACGGCATCTGGGAGCGTGTCGCGGTGATAGGAGGCATCGCGTGCGTGCGCGTCTCGGACAGCGTTATCTGTGCTGAAACGTGTTCCGAGCAGGGCGCGGAGTTCTTTATGCGTGTGGTTGAGATTGTGCTGGTTCATGCTATTTCATTTTAGCATAATTTGGGGGTGGATGGCAAAAGAAATATTAGGGGCATCTGTAAAAAACTCCTTTTGAAAATTGAACAGTCCGGACGCATTCAGTTTTCATTCTGGGCGTTTATTTCCATTAGTTTTTCACGGGCCAATATTTCAAAGACCGGCATCACTCTTTCGACGAGTTCGGCGTGTCGTCCGGACAAACGATCATGTGCTGTCTGAAGTGCCTTGTGTTCTCTGGTGAGAGCATCGAGCCCAGCTCGGAGCGTCGCGTTTTCCTCCTTCAAGATTTCTTGTTGTTGCTGTAGGGCATTGTATCGTCCTTCCCATTCTGCTTTTAGGGTGTTGTATCGTCCTATCCATTCTTCCTGTAAAGTGTTGTATCGTTCTTCCGATTCTTTTTGCAAGGTGTTGTATCGTCGGTCAGCGGCACTTTGGAAGTTGCTAAACTCTTGCTGTAAGTTTTCGTATGTGAGCAGCACGGTGTTGTGTTCCTGCTGCAACGTTTCGTGTTCACGGTGCAAGGTGTTATATTGCTTCTCTAATTCTTCAGAGAGGGCTTTATATCGCTCTACTTGGTTTTTCAGCCACCATAAACCGAGGACGCTGACGCTAAGCACGCCGATGTCTATTAGGGTAATAGTCGCCCAGCTGAATTCAAGTAATCCCATTTTCTCTTCCTTTGTGATGCTGTGATACGTTTTTACGGCTGCCTTGCGAAGAAAAGTGTTTGTGTTTGGAAGAAGTGTAGCATTTTTGTTTTCGGATGTCAAGTATTTCCGAATCTAGGATTTCATGGTGCCAACATCTGTAACAACCGTCTCCTCCCCAAGCATGTCAATAATCTTCACGGCGACGCGGGCATCTGGACGCGGTAGTGATACCGTGTATTTTCCGTCAACAAAATCGGTCTTTTTCTCGGGCAGGTCGCTTTCAGTTATTGTGAAATGTTCTCCGGTGTAGTCGGTATCAATTAGGACGCAATCAATCTGTGCGCGGAAATCGTCAATCTGTTCGTCAAAAATGGTGCGGTCTATATCCATCCGTGCTAAGATGGTCGGGCTTATATAATCTGTGATCGTAATTGTGACGTTTAGTCCTTCTTTTTCAAACTTGACATCTACTTCGGCAGGTTCAAATGTGGTGATTCCTTCACTACCGATGTCACGCACGAAGATTTTGTTTATTGCGCGCCGCCTGTTTTCCTCTTTGAGTTCTGCCTGAATGCTGCTATTGATACCGTAGCAAAATACCGTGATGTTGCGCGACTCCTCCGGACGATTTTCAAGTTCGTCTTTAATCGTTTGGATATCTAACGGCGTGAGGGGTTTTGTGAGGTCGATGATTTTGACGAGTGTCCCGTCCAGCGTGCCATCAAAAAATGCTTCTTGCCTATTGGATTGCACGCCATACTTTTTAATCACAATATCCTTTCGTTCTAAATGGGTGCTGGCATCGTAGTTATTGACGCGATAGTGGACAATGCCGTGTTGTGTTTCCGGGAGCGTCTGTAGTCTTTTTATTGTTGTTTGGATGGCACCTTTGTTGATGTCCGCAGCGATCCAGCGTCTGCCGAGTTTTTCCGCAACAGCAGCAGTAGTGCCGCTGCCTACAAAGCAGTCAAGAACGATAGAATTTTCATTGCTTGATGCTTCAATAATACGTTCAAGGAGTTTCTCAGGTTTTTGGGTAGGGTAACCTATGCTTTCATTAGCCTGCGAGTTAATAGGAAAAATATCAATCCATATATCCTCTACAGGTTTCCCTTTGGATTCATCTAAGAATCTCTTTACTCTTGGCTTTCCTGATTGTGTGAAAACTATCAAACCTTTCTCTAACGCTTCATTAATCCGCTCTTGTGACCAAATCCAATGCTTGCCAGGGGGCGGAACCATAAGTCCTTTATCACCAAAATATCTTGGTTTACCTGCTCCTTTTTGTGTAAAATCTGCCAGTTGATACCTTTGTCCTGTTTTTTCATCAATCAAATTGTAATGAGAATCCAACAGCTTTGGATCGTGTGATGTATATTGTTTGTTGTGTAAATAGTCAGCATTTTTAGAAAAAAAATAAATTGTATCATGAACATTACCAAACCCATTAGCTTGTCCTTTTGAAGACCTAATTTTTTTCCATATTATTTCATTTACAAAAAAACTCCTCCCAAAAATTTCGTCCATTGCAAGGCGGAGATAACTATTCATCCGCTGGTCACAATGCACGTAGATTGACCCATTATCAGCCAACAATTCCCGCATCAAGATGAGGCGTTCATACATGAATTGCAGGTAGGTGTCATTTGCCCAAATGTCGGTGTATTGCATCTGTTCGGAAATAGAGTGTCCTTCTGCGTCAAGTTTCTCTCTTTCACCGCGTAATGCCACTTCCCGCACATAATCTGCACCGCTGGCAAATGGCGGATCTATGTAGATCAAGTCAATTTTTCCGCGAAAACCTTGCACGAGAAGTGTTGAGAGAATCTCTTTATTATCGCCGTGAAAAAGGAGGTTAGGACCGTTTTTAAATTTGTCATAGGTTGGTTCTTTCTCAGGGTTCTCAACGTTATAGGTGTCTATCAATTGAGCAGGATAATTGCTTACCGTGTCTATCGGACGTTTGCCGACCCAGTGGAGCATGGGTCTGCCTTTAACTGGCTTTATTTTCATTGTGTTCCATCTCCCGACCTCAGAATTCGCATGAAATGTTCGGGGGTAACGATTTGTATTTGCTGATAATTACCTAAATCCAATAAGTCTCGATCTCGGCTGATGATATAATCAGCTGACGCTGCAACAGCACAAGCAATAATCATGTCATCTTTAGGATCGCGTTCTATCACACGAATTTCCGGTAACTGTGCAACTATGATGCTAATATCCTTCAGATAATTGATAAAGGTTTCCACTTTTTCTGAGGAATATGTATACCGATTTCGTATGTGTGGTTTCTCTAAAAGGACATAGCGGATTTCTTGTAAAATTTCTGTCGCCGTGTAAAGATTGATGTTTTCCTGACACTGAGACACTAAATCTGCTGTCAATCCTTCGGTGAGAAAGGCACTCACGGCAACAACACTATCAAGTACGACGTGCAGTTTTTTTTTGTTGGTCATATTCTTCCTGTCGAAGTTCAGCAACAGCGCGTTCAACATCTTGATAGACTTCTTCTTCGCTGATCCCTCTATTTTGTTCGTGGACACTTTTCATTAGTTGCAAAAGTTTCGCCCAATTTTCAGGTGTCGTAGATTTCTGTGGCATAATCACGACACAATCACCCTCAATTCGTGCATCCACGACATCACCCTTTTTGAGTCCTAAACTTTCTCGGATCTGTTTAGGAATAGTTATCTGTCCTCGTTCGCGCATCTTGGCAATTGCCATGTTTTTGCTCCTTTCTTGTCAGAATACGACATTATCCATAAATCAAATCATTACATCTGTTCTCAATGTCAAAGTTGATCAAGCAACTTCTCATATTCTGTATGTGGACCGATCCAGAACCAAACGATTTCTCCACTATCAACAACTCCAACTGCTCAATAGTTGATGTTGATACGAACAGCGTAAATTGACTCAGTATTGTGTACTTTCTTGAATTGTAAGCTTGGATGGCGTGAGTTTTCGATGAACAGTCTATAAGCTTCTTTAGCTTGTTGTCGGATGTTAGCTGGTAATTTCGCGAGCATCTGACGAAAGCGTTTTGTCGTTCTTGAATTCATAGTCGGTCTGGATTAAGTTTCTTCGTTTGACCTTTATGATGTTCGGCAAGTGTTTCAGAAGCCAATTTGGATAATTCCTCTTGAGAATTAGCGAATAATTTATCCCATTTTTTTTTCGAGTGGAGTTCAGCAAGTACCCAATCTGCAAAGGCATCTTGTTCCTTCGGCGAGAGTTTTGATGCTTCTGTAAAAGCTTGTTCAAGGCGTGTTGTCATGGGGATATCTCCATACAAAAAGTGGTTAGCAATACTAACGCTATGGTAAAGTGCAAGCATCTGATCTGATTGCAAGCCTGATTAAGTATAAGGCATTTTGGGCAAATTTTCAACCTTTTTCGAGGGTTCATTCCCATAAATCCATTCGCGGATCGTCTGCATTTCGTCTAAATTTTCTTGGAGGAATGCATCTTTTGTATAGATGACTTTATACTCAAAGTGAGCGTCGGGTTGTAATTTTGCCAGACGCTTCACCGCCTTCTTTTTCGCAATCACATTTGGGTCGCCGCGTTCGCTTTCGGACTTAATCTCAACGATGTAGAATTCCCCTGTGTTCTTGACGATAACAAAATCAGGAAAATAGCGGTGGTAATTGTTATCATCACCTTTGTATTCAAAGTGGAAATCAGTCTTTTTGGTATTCGTTAAACTTCCGGTAAACAGGAAGACTTCAACATCTGCAGCAGATTGGTTCAGCGTTGCCAAAATCGTCTTGAAGAAATTCTGTTCGGGGCCGCTATCAAAATCGTAGGGCGTATAGTGATAACTCACATCGTGGTTGTCATCTAAGTCGTCTTCACTGAGGAGCAGATCAGCCTTACTTTTCCGCAGACGTACCTTGTGAACGTAAGAGCCGTCGGTCTCATCTTTTTCAAAAAGTAGGTTACCTTCGGCATCGTGGATACGGATAAGCGCGAGGTGTTCTGCAATCTGTTCTTCAATCACTTCGTAATTTTGCTGCTGGTCTTCTACTTGTTTGCACAGTGAATCGAAGTGTGTGTACGGGATTTGCCCCTCTGGATACAGTTTTTTGAGATTTTTGAGGGTCTCCATCACAGAAAGATGATAGTTAGTTGCAAGTCGTCTTGCAAGTGTGTAGCAATCCGTTGTCCGATTCGTAATCTCAACCTCGTCTTGCGCGCCTAACGCTGTTAGTGGCGAAGCACTGCGCTGTGTAAAGTCGGGAGTCAGGATGCTGCGAAAAGCAGATGGTGTCTCCTTAATGTCCGTAGGGATATGCAACTGAATCGCTTTAGGTGTATTTTCCAGCGGCACAACGCGGCGCACCAATTGCATAATTTGTAATTGCGGCAAATCGGTTTTTTGAATGCGGAGTGCGATTTCTTCCGTCTCTGCGTCCTGTGTGCGGAGTTCACCGAGCGTGGTTCCGAAGTTTGCCTGTAATTCTTTATCTAAAATCGTACTGTTTTTCGTATCTAAAAAGATCTTCGCCGTGTGTGTGTTGCCTTTCACTTGGCGGAGGCATCGCGTTGAGGCTTGCAAGATGAAATTGCTACTGGTTGTCTGTTCCTTAATCAGCGCGCAAGCGAATAGACTGGGGCAGTTCCACCCCTCTGTCCCTTTGCCAATAAGGAGAATGATACGTTTCTGACTGTCAGGATTGTTAAGTCGATTGAATTCGGCAATTTCCTGCGGACTCGATTTTTGGGTATTGACGAGTATCTGCGTGGTACTTTCTCCCCTTCTGGTAAGTGCGTTTTGAATGTGTTGATGGGAAGTATCCAGATGTTCTTGCGTCCTGAAGTAAAAGGCGATTTTCGCTTTTGCCCCATCGGGTAACGATACATCGCCGTAGTTCTCAAAAAAGTCGTCGATAATGCTACGTATTACGTCTTGGTCAGGAATCGTTCCGATAGGATACTGAACGATGCCGTTGTGAAGACTTTTGAGGATATTGTCTTTAATGCCTTCACCGAGGCTATACCATGCGACGACTTCTCTGAGCATTTGTCGTTTAGCGTAAGGCGTGCCAGTGGTATTGATAACAGCTACAAGAGGCGTTATCTCATGTATGTAGTTAACCGTCTCGCGCACCCGCTTGAGTTCTGTGTCTATTTTATTTCCGTAAGTATGATGTGCCTCGTCTGAGAAGATCCCTAAACTTGGTAGACTCGTGATTTTCTGGAGGCGGAGATTTGCCTCCAATTCTGCTTGTTCCTTCTTTTCCGCAAAGTCCAGTTCTGTCTGATTGCTTCGCTTTTTGACGTTTGCCCGAAGCGCGATTTTCTCAGTGTTCGTGACGATGATGTTATAAGTGCTACCGGTTTGGACTTGAATATCTTTCGCACCTGTTTGCGGATAGGTAATTTTCAGGTTGGCGAGAAAATCACGGTGTAGGCTCGCGGGTAGAATCTGATCAAAAGGGATGTCGCTGATTTCACGGAGGCTCTCAATAATGGTTGTGCCCGGGGCGAAGACGAGGGCATTTTTCATGAAGTTGTTCTCGGGATAGCGGAGTGCCATCGCGAATTCAGTTGCGATAATGGTACCGATGAGAACCGTTTTACCCGTGCCCATTGCAAGCGCGAAGATATAACTCGGATAATCAAGCGTCACAGCCTCGTAAACGGGATCAATTTTCTTCCTTTTAACGAATTCAGGTTCTTCTTTTACTAATTCAATGAGTTGGTCAATTTTACGAATCAATAATAACTCTTCGAGAGTGATTGGGATGCCGAATGCTTCGCAGAAATCACGTATATCACCGGTATCGTAATAGTGTTTATAGAGATCAACAATATGTGGGGTGTTTAGGACTAATCGCAGATACCAATAGAGTTCCAAGGATTGGAATTGTGGTTCGCGGAGGTATTTGAGTTGGACGCGATCTTTTGCTTCACCTTCAAATTGGTAACGTAGTATTTCTCCTATGAGTGGGTAATCTTGGCAGGGGTATCCTTCTTTACGCCAGTTTAGTGTGTCGTCACGTAGTTTTTCAAAGAGATGTGGCATAAACGCGTGTTCCTAAAGATTATACAATAGTTTGGACAGTTTCTGCCCGTTTTGGGTTTCCGTGTTTTCAAGGACGTTCTATTTTTCTACGAGTTTTGAGCAGTGGGCGAACTCGTAGAAAAAGCACAAGAAGGCGCTTTAATTTTTTTTGTACGCAAAAATCTGCGTTATATTTTTTTCTCCGCCGGGTTAGGGTGTGTCGGTTAATGGTTTCGTTTTAATTGTGCCTCCGTTCTCTCCTCCTTCTGTTCAAGGAAGGGTTATTTTCGTGTTTTTTGACTGCTTAATATAATTCAATTAGTATTCATATAATAACATATATAATGTGGGCAGTCAACTTTATTTGTTATTTACGATGGAGGCAAACGCGATATGTTTTGTAGATAGCGATCATAGTGTATTTGGCAGTTCATATATGTTTTATAATCACTTTTTTTGAAGTATTCAAGGTTTCCACGTAGTATCCGGTTCGGTTGGATGAAGTTTAAGAATTTAATTCGGTAATTTTTAGGGAAGTCCGGCGCAGTTAGAAACAGAAGAAACACCCCAGCAAAAACCCTACCAGGCCTGGGGAAGATATAGAATTACCGAAATATTTATTTAA